>NZ_JAWVYM010000004.1:0-128792 GCF_033722695.1 Pseudidiomarina sp.
GGCAATTCCACGTTTTCTGAGCGCAGCCGATTCTCAATATCCGCCACTGTTATATTGCGGGCTGCCATAGCCTCGCGGTCAAGCCAGATGCGCATCGCATAACGGCGTTCACCGCCGAGGTTAACCCGGGCAACCCCATCAACCACAGACAACCGGTCGACGATATAGCGATCGGCGTAGTCAGTCAGTTCCAGAATACTCATGGTTTCACTGCGCAGGTTATACCAGACCACAGTGCTTTCGTCGGAATTCGCTTTTGAGACTTCCGGTGGGTCAACCTGCTCGGGCAAATTGTCCAATACCCGTGAAACCCGATCGCGCACGTCATTGGCGGCGGCGTCGATATCGCGGTCCAGGGTAAACTCGATGCTGATTCGCGAACGGCCATTGCGGCTGCTCGAGTTAATGTTCTTGATACCCTCAATACCGCTGATGCGATCTTCAATAAGCTGGGTCACCTGCGTTTCAACAATCTCAGCGGAGGCGCCGCGATAATTGGTATCAATAGAGACAACCGGTGGATCAATATCCGGGTACTCGCGCAGAGGCAACATGCTAAAGCAGACAATACCAAAAACAATCAGCAGAATATTTACGACCGAGGCAAAAACCGGGCGTTTGACCGAAACGTCAGACAACAGCATGGTTAGCCCTCCCGGACGTTAACAGCAACGCCGTCACGCAGACGCACCATGCCCTCAGTTACCACCCGGGTACCCGGCTTGATACCACTGACAATCTCGACAATACCCGGTTTACGACGACCCACAACGACCTCAGTCTGCCGGGCAATGTTATCGCTGCCCACCACATAGACGTAGTGGCGGTCCTGCATCGGCACTATGGCTTTTTCCGGCAAGATCATGGTGGTATCTACGCTGCGCAATAAATTCACGCGTAGCAGCATGCCGGGTCGTAATTTACCATCTTCGTTCGGGATATTGGCTCGTACCAGAATCGACCGGGTAAGCGGGTCAACACGCGAGTCAATACTACGGATAACGCCAGTGAATTCTTCGCCGGGATAAGCCGCGCTGCGGGCCGTTATTTTTTGTCCGGTCTGCAGACTGGCGAAATACAACTCAGGCACACTGAAATCAAGCTTGATCGGGGCTACGTCGTCAAGGGTAGTGATCTGCTGGCCCGGCGATACCAGTGAACCAACGCTGACATGACGAATACCAAGGCGACCATCAAAAGGGGCAATGATTTGTTTCTGGGCCAGCCGCACTTCTGCCACTGCCAGTTCCGCGGTGGTTTCTTTGACTATGACATCCTGCAGTTCAAGCTGTTGCTGCGATGCAGCATTCTGGCGGGACAGGTCCAGTAGCCGCTGATACTGCCGCTGTGCTTCAGCCAGACGGAATTTCAGCTCCTGCACCCGGGCGCGTTCCTCCCGGGCATCCAGCTCAACCAGCAAGTCACCCGCTTCGGCCATATCGCCGTCATCAAAGTGCACAGCCACGACCACTTCCTGCGCCTGAGCGGTCACCACAATAGACTCGTTGGCCTGGGCCGTACCCAAAGCTTCGATAACGTCCCGGTATTCGGCCATTTTCGCAACCTGAATACGCACGGGTACCGCTGCCTGTTGCTGTTGCTGCTGTTGCTGAGGTTCATGAATGAACCAGAAGTAAGCGCCGGCAAGTGCAAAAATTGCGACAAACAATGTGAGTGGATTAATTAACTTCCGAATTGCCATAAACACCCCAGGTACCGCGCAGAATAATAGACGCTATCAGTTGTGGTCTATTGTAACGCAGCTGTATCGAGCGGAAGTTCCGCTTACCGCTCAATACAGGGGGTTAGCCGCAAATCAACGATGATTATTTGTGATAGGCGGGGCTTAACTTATGAACCGCATTGATAAAGGCAGCAGCATGTTCAGGATCCACCTCAGGGTGAATACCGTGGCCAAGGTTAAATACATGGCCGTTACCTTTGCCATAACTAGCCAGAATACGGCCCACTTCTTCTTCAATCCGGTTAGGGGATGCATATAACATGCTGGGGTCCATATTACCTTGCAGCGCCACTTTATCGGCTACCGCCGCGCGGGCATCGCCCATATCTGTAGTCCAGTCGACGCCAAGCGCATCGGCACCGGTGGCGGCCATATCAGCCAGCCAGGCGCCACCATTTTTGGTAAAGAGCGTGACTGGCACCTGGCGGCCCTCGGCCTGGCGTGTCAGCCCTTTAACGATCTTCTCCATATAGCGCAGTGAAAACTCACGATAATCCCGCGGGCTCAGCACGCCGCCCCAGGTATCGAACACCATGACGGCCTGGGCGCCAGCGGCGATCTGCGCGTTCAGATAAAGGACCACGGAATCCGCCAGCTTATCCAGCAGCAAATGCATAGCCTGAGGTTCAGCAAACATCAGCTTTTTAACCTGACTGAAGTTTTTGGTGCTGCCACCTTCAACCATATAAGTTGCCAGGGTCCAGGGGCTACCGGAGAAACCAATAAGAGGCACTTCGCCTTTGAGTTCGCGGCGGATGGTGCGTACCGCATCCATCACATAGCCTAGTTCCTGTTCCGGGTCAGGCACGCCTAATTGTTCTATCGCCTTTAAATCGCGCACCGGATGCTTAAACTTAGGCCCTTCGCCAGTCTCAAAATAGAGCCCTAAACCCATTGCATCAGGAATAGTCAGAATGTCGGAGAACAGAATCGCTGCATCCAGAGAAAACCGACGTAGTGGCTGTAAGGTCACTTCGCAGGCCAATTCCGGATTCTTACACAGGCTCATGAAGTCACCGGCTTGCGCACGCAGTTCCCGGTACTCCGGCAAATAACGGCCCGCCTGACGCATCATCCAGATCGGAGTGCGCGCTGTAGGCTGTCGTAGCAAAGCACGAAGATAGATATCATTTTTTAATTCAGTCATGGCCATACGAATCCGTTACCTTAAGTGCGCGGCATTTTATCAGCCTCTGCTTTTGGTTTCCTGCTCAATTTCAGTTTTTAGCTGATCAATCAGTTTGCGGGCAATGGTTCCCGCCAATGGCACCCGCGGTAACTTATCAATATCAAACCAGTCACCTTCTTCAAGCTCAAAGGGATCCAGGCGTAATTCACCCGATTCCCACTCCGCGGTAAAGCCGATCATCAGCGAGTGGGGAAATGGCCAGGCTTGGGTACCAACGAAACGGGGATTCTTGATTTTTATGCCAGCCTCTTCCATAACCTCACGCGCAAGGGTGTGCTCGATAGCTTCACCGGCTTCAACAAAGCCAGCCAGCACCGAAAATAATCCTTCAGGGTGGCGCTTGCCGCGCGCCAGCAAAACCTTCCGCCCATTGCGGATAGCAACAATAATACAGGGTGATATGCGTGGGTAGCAGCGGTGCTGACAACTGTGGCAGTGCATCGCCAGTTCCCAGTCCACTTCATGCATACGCACACCGCAGCGCCCACAGAACCGATGAGTCGATAAAAACTCACTGATTTGCTTCGCACGGGCAGCGATTGCGAACATGTCTTCGTCACCAACCGTGAGTAATTCACGGACATTACCGAACTCACCCAGCTCTGCAAACTGCGTGTCACCATAGTCCGCCAGCACCAGATAGCAACTGCGTTCCCTTAGCTCCCCGAGAAACACAATCTTATATTCCGACAAGTCCGGCATCGGCATCTGCGCTGCCATACCGTGGGGCGGTAAAGGCTCGTCACGACGCAGAATCAGCTCGCCGCCCGCGACAATAAACCACCATGCGGGTTCATCGGGCCCAGGCCGTTGATTAGGTTTAGTCATAAGCTATTTTAACCACATACAAAAGAGTTGACGTCAGCTTAGCATCATCGGATTATGGGGGCTATTATTAGGCTAAGGGGAAGATCATGTTAAGTCGTCATGAACAAGCAACCGAGCGATGGAGTGGAGCTCATCAGGTCATAGATAACTGGCTGCAGGCCCGGCAGTTGCTGTTAATTGATTACTTTAAACTGGCAGGTTTACCGCCATACGAAAGTGATCACAATGTTCTGCCCAGCACCAGTGAGCTACGCGATTTTTGCGGATTACTGGTCGATTACGTTTCCGCCGGGCACTTTGAAGTTTATGACCGGCTGATTAGCAGCGCATCGGAGTTGCCCAAGGCGACCCATGAGCTAACGAGCCGCTTGTTCAGGCTAATTGCTGAAACCACAGAAGTCGCTCTGGATTTTAACGATAGCTTTGGTGACTTAGCACCGAAAGCCCCGTTACCCGGCTTTGATGCGGCACTGTCTCAGCTCGGTGAAGCCCTTGAATTGCGCATGGAGTTTGAAGACGAACTCATGCAGACACTGGAGCAACACCAGTTGCTGACGGCTCCATCCCCGGCAGCGGAATAAAAGACCCAGCAAAAAAAAAGCCAGTCTGATGACTGGCTTTTTTATGTCCGGATAACGCGACTTGCCCTGCGTTATTGTCCGCTTTCGTCCGCTGGTGCAGCTTCTTCTGCAGGCTCTTTAATATCCAGCAGCTCTACTTCAAAAATCAGCGTAGAGTTAGGCGGAATAGCGCCACCACCAACTTCACGATCGCCGTAAGCCAGATCAGCCGGAATCACAAACCGGTACTTAGAACCAACCGGCATCAGTTGCACGCCTTCAGTCCAGCCTGCGATAACGCGGTTCAGAGGGAATACTGCCGGTTCGCCACGCTCAAACGAGCTATCGAAAACTTCGCCGTTGATCAACTTGCCTTCATAATGAACTTCAACGATATCGGTCGCTTCCGGAGTAGGCGCGCCTTCCGGGCCAGCACTGATGACTTCGTACTGCAGACCCGATTCAGTTACCGTCACGCCTTCTTTTTTAGCGTTCTCAGCAAGATAGGCTTCACCTTCTTCCATGGCCTTAGAACCCAGTTCGCTCTGACGCAGCTCCATAAATTCCTGCTGCATTTGCGCTAACAGCTCATCCGCTTCTTCCTGGCTGATTTTGGACTCAGCTTTCAGGGAGTCAACGAAACCGGCAATAACCAGGCTGCGGTCGAGTTCATAACCGACTTCTTCCTGACTGGTCAGGTTCGAATCGACAAAGGTGCCAACCGAGGCGCCCAGTGCGTAAGCCATTTTGCCACGCTCTTCAGTCGGGGCCTGCTCACTGACAGGGTAAGGTTCTTGTTGTTTAGTACAACCCACTACAGCCAACGCGATTACCGTCATAGCCAGTGGTAGTTTAAATTGCTTCATGCCTATCTCCAGGATTGAATTTTCTATCAGAACAAGGTGTAATTCATCGCAATTCCTATACTACACATAAACAGGGGCATTTGCCTATGGCTGCCGCCGAAGATAACGAACTTAGCCGTCGTATTGCTGATCTTGAAAGCCAGTTGGCATTCCAGGAAGATACGATAGAAACATTGAATCAGCTGCTGACCAGGCAGTCTGACCTGCTGCACGAACTTCAACGTAAGGTTACTGTGCTTGGCGAACGCTTTCAGCAAGTGCAGGAGCATAGTTCGACCGCAAGCACGAATCCCGATGATGAACGCCCGCCGCATTATTAACAGCCGCAGCTGACTTGACCCGTCGCACCTGAGCCCGTATAACATTCATTCAACTTTGCGGAGGGCTCATGTCGGTATACCACCCTATAATTGCAGTGACGGGCTCGTCGGGCGCCGGAACCACCACCACCAGCCAGGCCCTGCGGCATATTTTCCGAACCCAGGACATCAACGCTGCTTTTGCAGAAGGTGACAGCTTTCACCGCTATTCCAGACCAGAAATGGACCTGGCTATCCGTAAAGCTCAGGATCAGGGCCGCCATATCAGCTATTTTGGCCCCGAAGCCAACGACTTTGAGCGGCTCGAAGCTTTATTTCGTGAATACAGTGAAAGTGGCAAGGGTCAGACCCGTCGCTATCTGCATAGTTTTGACGATGCCGTACCCTATAACCAGATGCCAGGTACTTTCACACCCTGGGAACCGCTGCCGGAAAATACTGACGTACTTTTCTATGAAGGTCTGCATGGCGGTGTCAGTGGCAAAGACTATGACGTAGCCCGGTATGTGGATTTGCTGATCGGCATGGTGCCTATCGTTAACCTCGAGTGGATCCAAAAGTTACTGCGCGACACCTCCGAGCGAGGCCATTCGCGCGAGGCTGTTACGCAGAGCATCGTGCGCAGTATGGAAGACTACATTCACCATATTGTGCCTCAATTCTCGCGCACCCATATAAACTTTCAGCGGGTACCCACGGTGGATACCTCGAACCCGTTCAGCGCCAAAGACATCCCGTCACTCGATGAGAGTTTTGTGGTTATTCGCTTCCGCGGCATTAAGAATGTCGACTTCCCCTATTACCTGCAAATGATCGACGGGGCTTTTATGTCGCGCATGAACACCTTAGTGGTACCCGGCGGCAAAATGGTATTTGCTATGGAGCTGATTCTGGCGCCGCTGATTGAGGAAATTATCGAGAAAAAACGCCGGAGCGGGGCAGCTGGACTAGTTTAACCGTTAAGCTGGCCAGGTCGCGCGCCACTCAGCCCCCTCACCCTGGGCGAGTAATGGGGTCAGAAATTCCATGACCTCTGTCAACTGCTGCAGCAGGCCATAGGGCGGGTTGATAAAAAACATCCCGCAACCGTTCAGTTTGGTGCGGTCATGGGGCGCCCGGATCATTAAATCTACCGCCAGCACTTTGTCAGCACCAGCCAGCCGGGTTGCGTGTTTATGAAACACGCCGACATTTAGTGGATCTTTAATCGGATACCAGACCGCGTAAGTGCCGTTAGCCCAGCGTTGCAGTCCCTGCCCCAGCGCCGTGCTAACCTGAATAAACTCATCGCGTTGCTCAAAAGGCGGATCAATCAGTACCAGTCCGCGTTTTGCCGGCGGGGGCAACAGGGCTTTTAGCGCGCCATAGCCGTCGGTCTCGGTCATGACTTTTACCGAACCAGCGCAGCGGAAGTCCTGCCGGACGTTTTGAGCCAGCAAGCGGGCATCGTCGGGGTGTAACTCGCACAGTACCATTGCGTCCTGCGCACGCAATTGTTGTGTACTTAACCAGGGGGAGCCCGGATACCAGCGTAGCGCGCCGTCCGGATTCAGGCTGCGGACATTATCCAGATAGGCCTGCAGCGCCGCAGGCGGCTTGTCAGCCGCCAACAGTCGCGCTATCCCCTGCTTCCACTCGGCAGTTTTACTCGCCTGTTCGCCCTGCAGGTCATACATACCAATACCGGCGTGGGTATCCAGCACCCAGAACGCTTTGTCTTTCTGACGCAGGTAATCAAGGCAAATCATTTGCAGCGAATGCTTCAGTACATCCGCAAAGTTACCGGCATGATAGCTATGGCGATAATTCATCGGCGCTGACTCAGGCAGGCTCGATGCTGTAGCTGTGGGTCATCACCACAGTTGTATCCAGCATCTTCGCCACCGAGCAGTACTTCTCAGCTGATAGCCGGACCGCGCGCTCGACATGAGCCTCAGCGATGTTGTTGCCAGTCACTACAAAGTGCAGGTGAATGTCAGTGAATACTGCCGGCACTCCATCAGCGCGCGTCCCTTTGACTTCACAGCGACACGCGGTCACACCCTGCCGCGCTTTCTCAAGGATCATCACCACATCCACTGATGAACAGCCGCCAGCGGCAACCAACACCAGCTCCATCGGGCTGGCCGCCGTCTCTTTATCGCCATCAGTAAGCACCTGATGACCAGAACCGCTGGTGGCAGTAAATTGCAGACCCTGCGTCCAGTCGACGCGGGCAGTCATAGTAGCGGGTTTAGTCATATTTTGAGTCCTGGCGCCAGGTTCTCAGGTAAAGCAACTTTGTCCGCTTCTACTGAGGCCACCGGATAGGCGCAGTAGTCGGCTGCGTAATAAGCGCTCGGGCGATGGTTGCCGCTGGCTCCTATACCACCGAACGGTGCGGCACTGCTGGCACCGGTAATCGGCTTATTCCAGTTAACGATGCCGGCCCGTATCCGTTTGAAGAAGTATCTGTAGGTGTCTTCATCGTCACATAAAATGCCGGCAGAAAGACCAAATTCAGTGTTGTTGGCCTCGTTGATGGCCTCATCAAAATCTGTGTAGCGATAGACTTTGAGCAGCGGCCCAAAATGCTCCACATCCGGCATTTCATCCACATTAGTCACGTCCAGAATGCCCGGTGATACAAAACCCAGATTGTGATCCTTCTGCACCATACGCAGTAGCACGGTGGCGCCGGCATCGCTGAGTTCATGCTGTACACTCACCATGTCGCTCGCGGCTTTGGCAGAAATCATGGCGCCCATGAAGGGCTGCGGATCCGCTTCGTAGTCGCCGACCTGGATGTTCTCTGCCACTTCCAGCAGCCGCTCCAGGATAGCATCACCGTTGTCACTTTGTTCCAGGAACAAGCGGCGGGCGCAAGTACAGCGCTGGCCTGAACTGATAAATGCCGATTGCACGATGTCATGGACCGCGGCATCCACATCAGCCACGTCCTTAACCAGTAGCGGGTTATTGCCACCCATTTCCAGTGCCAGAATTTTGTCGGGCCGGCCGGCAAACTGCTTATGCAGAATATGTCCGGTACCTGATGAGCCGGTAAAGAACAAGCCATCAATTTGCGGGTGGGCGGATAAGGACTTACCGGTATCGACTAGCCCTTGCACCAGATTCAGTACACCTGCTGGCAAACCAGCTTTTTCCCATAACTTGACGCAAAATTCAGCGACATAAGGAGTCATTTCACTGGGTTTGAAGATAACCGTATTACCAGCCAGCAACGATGGCACAATATGGCCGTTCGGCAAATGCCCGGGGAAGTTATACGGGCCAAACACAGCCACCACACCATGGGGTTTGTGCCGAACGAAGGCTTTGCCCGACGGCATCGGATTTTCGACTGTGCCGGTACGCTCATGATAAGCACGCTCAGAAATGGCCACCTTACCAATCATGGCGCCAACTTCGGTCAGACTTTCCCACAACGGCTTGCCGGTCTCCCGGGCAATCAGCAGACCCAGCTCTTTTTTATTTTCTTCCAGCAATTCGGCATACTTTTTACAAATTGCCAGGCGCTCATCAAAGTCTTTGTCGGCCCAGCTAACAAATGCGCCACGGGCAGCGATAACCGCTTGCTCAACCTGGGTATCAATTGCTGTCTTGCCGCTCCAGATGGTTTCATTACGCGCCGGATCGACTGAACTGAACTGATCCCCTTCGCCTTCGGTCCAGATCCCGTTAATAAATAAATTCTTTGCTGTCATGAATTTTCTCCTGTCAGTGGGACAATGCGCACCTGATCGCCAGGTTGCACCCGCAGCGCCGTGGCGCTGTCAGCGTCAATCGTGACGGCTTCTGAGGTTATTTTTACTCGTGTTTGCAGCGCCCTGAAGTCTGCGACCCGGGTATTACAAACAATATAAACAGGCCCTTCGGTGACATTTCCAATGCTCACCGGTAAGCGCTTACTCTCGCGGACGCTTTTAATATTGCTGACTTCGACTTCAACTGTCGGCCCGGCATCAAAAATATCGATGTAGCCACGGAAACGGAAGCCTTCGTTCTCAAGCATACCTAACGCTGGCCGGGTGCTCTTGTGGACTTTACCAACTACCGATTGGGCTTCCGGATCCAATAACTTCACGTAAATAGGCTGGCGAGGCATCAGTTCGGCAATAAAGGTTTTCTCCCCAATACCGGTCAGATAGTCGGCTTCAGTGAAGTCCATTGAGAAAAAATGCTTTTGCAGCCAGCGCCAGAATGGTGATTTACCATCCTCATCAGAAACGCCGCGCATTTCGGCAATCGCGTACTGGCTAAACCGCTCTTTGAATTCCGCCATAAATAGCATACGGAAACGGGATAATACCCGGCCATTCATGTTTTTACGGAACGGCTCTCGCAGAAACAACGTACAGAGCTCGCTGACGCCGGTGTAATCATTACAGAGGGTCAGGGTTTCCAGCGCGTTGTATACGCCCAGCTGTTTCGAATGATGAATTTCTTTACCCAGGCGGTAATGATAAAAGGCATCAGAGCGGCCAACGGTTGCTTCAATGCCACTGCAGCCAACAATCTCGCCCGTGTCGGTGTCTTCCATTACAAACAGATAGCCTTCTTCACCCGGCTCAGAGACCTGCTCACGGGCAAAGGCTTCCTGTGCCCGGGCAATCCGTCGCTGCAGCAGATCTTCGTCAACCGGCAGCGAGGTAAAGCCATGTCCGGACTCCACCGCACAGGCATACAGCGCCTGATAATCCTGAGGCGTAATAGGACGAATAACTAACATAAATTATCTCCGCCGGGTTAACCCGCCAGTTTTGCTACCGCACGCCCAAAACGAGCCAGACCTTCGATAATGTCCTGCTCACGAATGATCAGCGACGGCGCGAAGCGCACCACGTTCGGACCTGCGATTAATACCATAACGCCTTCATCAGCACCGGCATTCAGAAAGTCACGGGCCTTACCGGCCCAGGTATCGTTTAGTTCTGCACCAAGCAATAGCCCTTGCCCGCGAATATCTTTAAATACGTTATGGCGGTCATTGATATCTTGTAGCAGTTTCTTGAACATGGATTCGCGCTGTTTTACGCCACTTAACACTTCATCAGTATTGACCACATCAAATACCGCTTCAGCCACCGCACAGGCCAGCGGGTTACCGCCATAAGTGCTGCCATGGGTGCCTGGCTTCAGATGCGAGGCGATAGTTGCAGTAGTGAGCATAGCGCCGATTGGGAAACCACCTCCAAGCGCCTTGGCGGAAGTCAGAATGTCTGGCGTCACGCCCAGTTGCTGATATGCGTAGAGGCTGCCAGTTCGGCCAAAGCCCGTCTGCACTTCATCAAAAATCAGCAATGCATGGTGCTTATCACAGAGATCGCGGACGCCCTGCACAAATTCCTGATCGGGGCTAATAATACCGCCCTCGCCTTGCAGAGGCTCCATCATCACCGCACAGGTTTTCTCAGACATCAGCTTTTCAAGTGCTTCAAGATCGTTATAAGCCACATGCTCAACAGCGCCGGGTTTCGGTCCGAAGCCTTCTGAATAAGCGGGCTGGCCGCCCACGGTTACAGTGAAGAAGGTACGGCCATGAAAGCCTTTAGTAAATGCAATAATCTGTTGCTTCTGCTCACCGTGATTATCCAGCGCCCAGCGCCGCGCTAGTTTTAGCGCCGCTTCGTTAGCTTCAGCGCCGGAGTTGGCGAAGTAGACCTGATCAGCGAAAGTGGCGTCAGCCAGTTTTTTAGCCAGGCGAATAGCTGGCTCATTGGTAAATACGTTACTCAAATGCCAGAGCTTATTGCCCTGTTCGGTTAGCGCGCTGACCATCGCCGGGTGACAATGACCAAGACAGTTCACCGCAATACCACCGGCAAAATCGACATACTCGGTATCGGCCTGATCCCACACCCGGGACCCTTCACCGCGCACCGGAATCATCTTGGCAGGGTTGTAATTAGGCACCATGACCTCATCGAACATGGCGCGAGTGACTGCTTGTTGTGCTGAGTTAGCTGCTGACTTAGGCGTTGACATAAATTCCCCTTGTTCGCTTTTATTACAACTATTCTGATGCGCGTATTATCGCAGAAAAAAGCATCGCTGTCTGCGCGGGCACTAAGAAAAACAGAGGGCTGACAATGATTTAGCTAAGTTTGCAAAGGCTTTGCATAAGTATGCGGATTAGCCCGGGGAAGGCGAATAACTACTGCTCAGCCCGGGTTATTCTGAGGAAATTTTGCAGTACGGCATGGCCCTGCTCAGTCTGCACCGCTTCCGGATGGTATTGCACGCCCCAGATTGGCAAAGTGGCATGGCGGATCGCCATAATTTCCCGCTTGCCATTCAGGTCGTCTACCCAGGCATCAACAATAAGATCTGCCGGCATGCTGTCTGGATCCAGCAGCAGCGAATGATAGCGGGCCACAGTAAACGTTTCCGGCAAGCCATGGAACAGCCCCTGATTATCGTGCCGTAATACGGATGTTTTACCGTGCATAACACGCGCTGCCCGCACGACTTTGGCACCGAATACCTGCCCAATCGCCTGATGTCCCAGGCAAACCCCTAGTAGCGGCAGCTTTCCGGCAACAGTCCGAATCAGCTCCAGAGAAATACCGGCGTCGTCGGGTGTGCAGGGGCCCGGTGAGATTACCAGTCCGGTCAGAGGCAGTTTATTAATCGCGTCGAGGGTGACTTCATCGTTGCGCACCACCTGAATTTGCGCGCCAAGTTCACGAAAATAGCGCACCACGTTATGGGTAAACGAATCGTAGTTATCGATCATCAACAACATGCTAAAACACCTGTCATAAACGGGTTTCAGCCAGTGCTGCCAGCAGCAGCTTCTGATACAGGCGCTCTTTAAGCCCGTTCGGATTCGCTAACTGCATACGCTCCAGACACGTCTGCTCTTGCTGCTGTGGCGTTCCAGCTAACAAGCCGGACATCAGCATTTTGGTCAGTTTCCATTTCGAGTGGCTACGGTTTTTCAACAACGCCAGCGGCTCCAGCAGTCGTTGTTCTGTCTCGGTGAAATCGGTTCCCAGCGGGAACTTGGGCAACATACCCTCCTGCCTGGCCCGATAGAGCTGTGTGTTCAGGCGTTCAGGCGTATTATTGCGCCAGGCTTTCGGAATTTCCCATGACTTCTCAAGTTTTCCCGCCTGCTGTGCCTGCTCCAGCAATTCACCCTGAAAGCGCGAATCACTGATGTTCAGCATGGCCTTAATGGCTTCAGCTTCAGTGGTGCCGCGCAGCCTGGCAACGCCGTATTCGGTAATTACAATATCCCGCAAATGCCAGGGAATGGTTTGATGGCCGTAGTTCCAGACAATATTCGAGCGCTCATGACCTTGGTCAGTGCGAGTCGCGTTAACCGTGATAATGGAGCGGGCATCGTCAAGCGCAAATGCCTGATCAACAAAATCATGCTGGCCCCCGACCCCACTGATCACCCGCCCGTCCGCCAGAGCATCAGAGACAATGGCACCGCGCAGGGTAGCCATCATGGCATTATTGATAAACGAAGCCTTCTGGCGAGCCTCGCGTTTGTCATGTTCCTGGCCATACAGGTGGTTGGTGAAGCTAACTGGCTTCATCGCAAAACGGCCACGTTCAGCACTACTCATTTCACGCAAGCGCCGGTAGAAGTCGCGGCAATCAGCAAAGAAGCCGCCGTGCAAAATGGCTCCGTCGACCTCCCGTTTAAGGATACCGTGTTCGGCAAGATGCAAAAAGCCATCGACAAACATCTCGCTGACGCCGTACAAGCCGACCGCAAATGGTGTGTCTTCTACATCAGGCGCGGTTGGCTGGCCGGCAGTCAGCTCCGCCAGTAACCGGCGGAAGTCGCGGTTTTGTTGGTGTCGTAAAATCAGGCTGTGGGCAATCGCATCACCAATAGAACCAATACCAATCTGCAGGCTGCCGCCATCCCGGACTAGTCGCGCTGCGTGCAGACCAATCGCCTGGTCCTGAAAACTGACCGGACGCTTGGGAATTGAAAAGAGTTCAAAGTCGGTGTCGTCGCTATCAAGCAGAACATCGACTTCATTTGCACCAATCAACGCCTCCCCAGCCATAAAAGGCAACTCACTATTGAACTGGCCGGCCAGGACGAAATTAAGCTTGCCTTGCTTGCGTAACTTCAGCAGGTCAACGGTGATGTCCGGATTACAACTAAGGCTAAAATCATCACCCTCGCGCGCCAGCAATTGTGCCACCACATTTACACCCTGATCGCGCAACAGACCAAGGGCATGACTATAGTTGACGGGGATATAGCTTTGTTGAGCGACTGGATTGGTCGTCCATTGACCGGCCATAAAAAAGAACTCGCTGACCTGAATATTGGCCGGTAAACGCTGTTCGCGGATAAGCTGAATATAATCAAGGTCAGGATAGTTACCGAACAGGCGCTCACGAGCTGGCTCCAGAAAGCGCCGGGTCAGTTCACTATCCGGGCGCGGCGCTGCCAGACTCAGCGCGGTGACAATTTTGAGCTCAATACTGGTATCTTGCAGCGCTCGCTTAAGCAGGGCATTGGCGATGTGATTAGCCTTGCCCAGCCCCAGCGGCAGCCCCAGCACAACAGTTTTGCCGACCTGCCGGATAATCGCGTCAGCGACCTGATCCGGATACTGATAGCTATTCGGCGCTGAAGCTGTCATTTACACTACCTGCCTGCAATAGATGAGTTTAGGGACGTGGAACGAATCCTATTACATCATAGACCTTCGCTAAGGTTTGCGCCGCATGGGCACTGGCCTGATCGGCTCCGGATTTCATTACCTGGTTCAGGTAATCCATATTATTGCGGTATTCCTGATAACGCTGCTGAATCGGTTCCAGCATAGCCACCACCGCTTCTGCGGTATCGGTTTTCAAATGGCCATAAAGCTTATCTTCGTATTGCGGAACCAGTTCAGTAATAGATTTGCCGGTGGCCGCTGAGAGAATCGACAGCAAATTCGATACCCCGGGTTTTTCCTCCGGATTGAAATAGACCCGCGCCAGCTCATCAGAGTCTGTCACCGCCCGCTTAAGCTTCTTGGTGATACGCTTGGGGTCTTCCAGTAAACCAATAAAGTTATTCTCATTTTCATCTGACTTGGACATTTTTTTAGTCGGATCCTGCAAGCTCATGACCCGCGCGCCCACTTCCGGAATAAAAGGATCCGGTATGGTGAACACATTCCCGTACAGATTGTTAAAGCGGGTGGCCACATCGCGGGCCAGTTCCAGGTGCTGTTTCTGGTCATTGCCCACCGGTACCTGATTGGCCTGGTACAGCAGAATGTCCGCCGCCATCAGGGCGGGATAGGTATACAAACCGGCGTTGATATTGCCGGCGTGCTGCAGCGATTTATCTTTGAACTGGGTCATCCGGTTCAGTTCACCCATCTGGGTATAGCAGTTTAATATCCATGCCAGCTGTGCGTGTTCGGCTACGTGCGACTGCACAAAAATAATACTGCGCTGCGGATCCAGGCCACAGGCCATATAGAGCGCCAACCCATCAAGGGTTGCTTCACGCAGTCTGGCTGGATCCTGACGTACGGTAATGGCATGCAAGTCCACCAACATAAACCGGCAGTCATGGGTATCCTGCATCGCCACCCACTGGCGCAGGGCGCCAATATAATTACCGATAGACAGTTGTCCGGATGGCTGACAGCCGCTCAATACAATGGGTTTACCGCTCATGATTCGTGGTTTCCTGTTACTGCTTATTCGTGTTTGCTACCGAAGCCAGCTCGCGGCGCATCGCCGAGATCACCTTCGCATAATCGGGTTCATTAAAAATAGCTGAACCAGCGACGAACATGTCTGCGCCGGCCTCAGCGATTGCTGCGATATTGTCAGTTTTCACGCCACCATCAATTTCAAGACGGATATCAAAACCGCTGTCATCGATAATTTTGCGAGCCTGGCGCAGTTTATCCAAAGTTGCGGGAATAAACTTCTGCCCACCAAAACCCGGGTTTACCGACATCAGCAGAATTACGTCCACTTTGTCCAGCAGGTAGTCCAGATGATGCAGCGGTGTGGCCGGGTTAAATACCAGTCCGGCTTTACAGCCGGCATCCCTGATTTGCTGCAGCGAGCGATCAAGATGCACGGTGGCTTCCGGATGAATGCTGATAATCGATGCGCCAGCGTCCGCAAAGGTATCAATCATTCGCTCAACGGGTTGCACCATCAGATGGACATCGATCGGAGCCGTCACACCATGGTCGCGCAACGCTTTACACACCATTGGGCCTATAGTCAGATTCGGGACAAAATGGTTGTCCATCACATCAAAGTGCACCACATCGGCACCAGCTTCCAGCACCGCATCAACTTCGGCGCCAAGACGCGCGAAATTAGCCGACAAAATGGAAGGAGCAATCAGATAATCCGCCATGAAAACCTCTAGCCTGTCTGAAATTGGCAATAGTGTACCAGACAGGCGTTCACTTAACAGTCAAAAAAAGCGTCAGGAAACTTGGCAGATGCGCTCTTTTCCTGTTAAATTATGAGTACTTGTCTTTACGCAGGTTTAACTTAGGTCTTACTCAGGAAATATCCATGACGTACCGGTTCGGTTCAGTTGCGGTAATTTGCGGAATTGTGCTGCTTAGCACAATGAGTAATCCTGCGCCTCAGGTCGAAGCGGCCAATCTGACCCAGCAGTGCGACCAACTCTTAGAACGCGCTGAGACTGATCAGGCCCGACTGGTGTGCAAAACAGCCAGCGAAGAAGTGACCTGGAGTTCCTGGTTTACAGGTAGCCGTTCTACTCAGTTCCACTATCTCGATTTATTCGAATTACTCTTTGGCGACAGCGCTCAGCGAGACTATTCCGGTAATAAGCTACGCTAAACCCAATGACCTCTTCCCGGCAAAAGCAAAATAAACCCGGCCTGTTTCAGGTCGCCCTGAGCATTATCGCAGCCTTATTTGGGGTTCAGACGGAACGCAATCGCCAACGCGACTTCGGTAGCGGTAGTCCCGCTACCTACATCGCTATTGGCATTGTCTTTATCGCACTCTTTGTGCTCAGTCTGATTCTGGTTGTTAACTGGGTGCTGCCATAGGCTTGATCGGGTCAACAATCCCGGAGTGACGCAGTAATGCGTCCACTTGCGGCTCACGCCCGCGGAATTCGCGGAATAAGTCCATCGCATCCCGTGATCCACCACGTTCCAGAATCGCCCGCAGAAAGTCCTGCCCGGTTTCCCGGTTAAAAATCCCCTCTTCCTCAAAGCGCTCAAAGGCATCGGCCGATAAGACTTCAGCCCATTTGTAGCTGTAATAACCGGCGGCATAGCCACCAGCGAAGATATGCCCGAAGCTGTGTTGAAAACGATTGTACTCCGGCGGCTTGCGCACAGCGACCTGATCACGCACCTGGTCCAGAATAGCCTGGATCTGGTTATCTTTACTGGCATCAAAGTCACGATGAATGCGCAGATCAAATAAGCTGAACTCCAACTGGCGAACCATTTGCATCGCTGACTGGAAATTACGCGCCGCCAGCATGTTATCCAGCAAATCACTGGGCAGCGGTTCACCGGTTTCATAATGACCAGAGATCAATGCCAGCGCATGGGGCTCCCAGCACCAGTTTTCCAGAAACTGTGAGGGTAACTCCACCGCATCCCAGGCGACGCCATTAATACCGGAGACACCAGCGACATCAACCTTTGACAACATGTGGTGCAGGCCATGGCCAAATTCGTGGAAGAGTGTCAGCACTTCATCATGGGTGAAAAGCGCGGGCTTACCTCCCACCGGCTTATTGAAGTTACAGGTCAGGTAAGCAACCGGCAGTTGCAGTTCCTTGGTGGCTTTAATTCGACGTACTGAGCTTTCCGCCATCCAGGCACCACCGCGCTTGCCAGCCCGGGCATACAGATCCAGCCAGAAGCTGCCGCGCACATCATCATTGCTATCACGGATCTCAAAATAGCGGGCATTCGGATGCCAGCCTTTAACATCGGGCTGCTCTTCAATTTGCAGGCCGAATAACAGCCCAACAACTTCAAACAGGCCTTGTACCACCTGCTGCTCCGGAAAATAGGGCCGCAGTTGCTCATCAGAAATCGCATATTTCTTCTGCTTCAGCTTTTCGCTGTAGTAGGCAAGATCCCAGGCTTCAATGCTGTCAACGCCATATTCACTGCGGGCAAAGCCCACTACTTCCTGGTAGTCAATCCGTGCCTGTGGCAATGAACGTTCGGCGAGATCCAGCAAGAAACTTTCGACTTGTTCCGGCGATTCCGCCATTTTGGTTTCCAGCGATAATTCAGCGTAGTTCGGAAAGCCCAGTAGCTGGGCAAGTTCATCTCGCAGTTCCAGGGTTTCTTTCATAATCTTGCTATTGTCGTACTTGCCGGCCTGAGGTCCCTGATCCGAAGCCCGGGTGGTAAAGGCGATATACATGGTACGGCGCAACTCACTGCTATCGGCATAGGTCATTACCGGCAAGTAGCTGGGAATATCCAGCCCCAGTCGCCAGCCTTCCTGGTCGTGCTCTTTAGCGGCCTCTTCGGCAGCAGCAATCGCGCTTTCCGGTAGGCCCTGAAGTTGCTCTTTATCAACGACCAGATAGTGAAAATCATCGGTGGCGTCCAGCAGATTATTGCTGAACGTGGATGACAACTCAGATTTACGCGTCATGATCTCCGCGTAGCGCTGTTTCTTGTCGGCCGGCAGTGCAACACCGGATAGTTTGAAGTCGCGCAGCGTATCGGCAATTACTTTTTGCTGGGCTTCGCTGAGTTCCGCGAAATCATCCCGCTCATGCAAGGCTTTAAATGCTTTATAAAGACCTTCATGCTGACCGACAAAAGTACCGTACTCAGATAGCAATGGCAGGCAGTTGTCGTGGGCGCTGCGCAGTTCAGCCGAGCTCATGACAGCATTTAAATGCGAAACCGGCGACCAGCTACGCTCAAGTTTATCGTCCACGTCTTCCAGTGGTGCCACCAGACCGTCCCAGGTATAGTCACCCTGCGCCAGTACCTCAGCGATGGTATCTTTACAGTCAGCGATACGCTGCTCAATGGCCGGCACAATATGCTCAGGCTTGATCGCATCGAAGGGCGGTAAATGGTAATCAGTGAGCAAAGGGTTTTGACTCATGGAACGTCCTCTTGAATAATGCCTGTGATAATTAAATAACTATTCTAACTATGTGCGGACCTGTAGCGGCTTTTTCAAGGTAAACACGCGTTAGCTACCATCATAATAGAGGATTCATCATGCACCACAGATTCGGCTTAAAAGCGCTTGTCAGCGTCTGGATGCTGTTAGCTATCGCCGGTTGTAGCACAATTTCTGACAATAATGAATCGACCGAAAGAGAACCGGCTTCCGGCACTCAGGGCAACTTACTTACCCTTGATGCGCTCTATAAAAGCTCTGCGTATCGCGCGAAATCTGTCGGCTCGACCCGCTGGTTGCCCGATGGCAGCGGTTATACCGATCTGGAGCAAGCTGAAAATGGTGCCGGGCAGAACCTGGTACGCTACCACCCCGAAAACCAGCAACGCACGGTGCTGGTTACAGCCGCCGAATTACAGCCGGCCGGAGCCAGCGAGCCCTTGTCGGTGGCCGATTACAGCTGGTCAGACGATGGCAGTAAGCTGCTGATTTTTACCAACACCAAACGCTCATGGCGTACCCATACCCTTGGCGACTACTGGGTATTTGATCTGAACTCCCGTCAATTGCAGCAACTGGGCGGCGATGCGGCGCCATCAACTTTGCAGTTCGCCAAGTTTGACCCACAGGGTGAGCGGGTAGCGTACGTTATGAATAACAATATCTATGTGGAAGATCTGGCCAGCTCAGCAATCACCATTCTGACCCATGATGGCACCTCCACAATAGTCAACGGCACCTTCGACTGGGTAAATGAAGAAGAATTTTTCCTGCGTGACGGTTTTCGCTGGAGCCCGGACGGCAGCACCATTGCCTACTGGCAGCTGGACACCTCCGGCACGCCGATATTCACCATGATCAACAACACCGATGAACTTTATCCGACGCTGAAAACCTTTCCCTATCCCAAGGTGGGCGAAACCAACGCCGCTATGCGCATCGGTGTGATTCCGGCCACCGGTGGTGATACCACCTGGATGCAGATCCCCGGCGACCCGCGCCAGCATTATCTGGTGCGGATGCAGTGGGCTGGTAACAGTGAACAGCTACTTGTCCAGCAATTAACCCGGTCGCAGGCCATTAATCGCGCCTTTATTACCTCGGCTGATACCGGCAAGGTAAAAGAACTGGTACGTGAAACCACCGATAGCTGGGCGGACTATGTCGATGACGTAAAATTCATTAACGACGGTGAGTCGTTTACCTGGCTTAGCGAACGCAGTGGCTGGCGCCATCTGTACCGGGTGCAACGCGATACCGGCCGCATGACGGCTATTACCCGCGGCAACTGGGACGTCGTCCAGGTTTTACAAATTAATGAACAAAACGGCTGGGTCTATTTTATTGCCTCCCCGGAGTCGCCCCTTGAGCGGTATCTGTTCCGCGCCAGCTTGGACGGCAGCGGCAAGCTCGAGCGCCTGACTCCGGATCAGCCCGGCACGCACAGTTATCAGCTCTCGGCGGATGCCGACTATGCGGTGCATACCTATTCGAGTGTCGAGCAGATGCCACAGACCGATATGGTCACCTTGCCTGATCACCGATCGCTGCGCATGATTGAAGACAATAACACGGCACAACAAGCCTTTAATCAGGTTGCCCAAGCGGATTTTGAGTTCTTCCAGGTTACCGCACGGGATGGGCTGGAGCTGGATGGCTTTCTGATGAAGCCGCCGAACTTTGATCCCTCCAAGCGTTATCCGGTGCTATTTTACGTGTACGGCGAGCCATGGGGCCAGACGGTTGCCAATAAATGGGGTGGCGAGCGCTTCCTGTACCACACCTACCTGGCGCAACAAGGCTATTTAGTGGCATCGGTTGATAACCGCGGTACGAATACCCCGCGCGGCTTTGAATGGCGACGGTCAATTTATCAGCAGCTGGGCGTGGTCACGGTTCGCGACCAGTATGACGCGCTACAAGCCATGCTCGAGCGCTGGGATTTCATTGATGGTGACCGCGTCGGCATCTGGGGGCATAGCGGTGGTGGTACCCAGACGCTGAATGCGCTGTTCCGCTATCCTGAGAGCTACCATGTCGGCATGGCCATCGCGCCGGTGCCTGATCTGACGCTGTATGACACTATTTATCAGGAGCGCTATTCCGGGTTGTTGCCTGAAGCCGCCGAGTCGTACGTGGAAACATCGGCTATTACCCATGCGGCTAACCTGCAGGGTGACCTGCTGCTGGCCCACGGCACCGGCGATGACAATGTGCATTTTCAGGGGACTGAACGGCTGGTTAACGAACTCATTGAAGAGGGCAAGCAGTTCCAGTTTTTCGCTTACCCCAACCGCAGCCACAGCATTACTGAAGGCGCCGGCACCAGCCAGCACTTACGCACCATGATGGCTGAGTTCCTGCAGCGTCACTTACCGGCAGGCGGGCGTTAAGCCCCTTGGCCGGTTTCAACATAGTCTAGAAACTGCGGGTTCAGCACGGTCATGCCGTGCTGCCGCAGCCAGGCTTCAGCGCGCTGATAATCCGGTGAATGCTGCTCTACCAGTGCCCAAAATCTGCGGCTATGGTTGAACTCACGCAGATGACACAGTTCATGAATCACCACGTCGCGTACCACCCACTCCGGCGCCAGCCAAAGCTTCCAGCTGAATTTCAGTTCCGCGTTGCGGGTGCAGTGGCCCCACTTCCCGGTGAAGCTGCCGACGCTCCAGGCCACGGGATTAAGTTCGTTTGCCCTCGGCCAGACAGCGAAAAACTCATTCAGCCATAGCTGTGCGCAATCTTTATACCAGCGCACTATTGTTGCTTGCGGCTCGGTAGCGGGATTACTGCGCGCCGTTATGGTCACATGGAGTTCATTACCCAGCCGCTTGCAGCCTTTCCGGGTCGATTCATGAATAACCAGTGTCAGGGGCGTGCCCAGCCAGCGAATCTGCTCACCAGATTGCCAGTTACGCTCGGGTAACGCCTGCAATTGGTGCTGCTGCCGCTCAAGGTGCCGGCTAATCCAGTCGCGCTTCAATTCAACGAACTCGCGGATCTGCGCTTCAGGCATACGCCATGGCGCCTGCACCATCACTTCGCCACGCGCCACTTTAATCGCCAGCGAGCGACGGCGCCGGCTGCGCTTTACCTGATAAGTCAGCGTCATAAATTGGTTTCACAGATAGTGGTCATCGGTTTAATTAAGCCTTCCCTTGCCGAGTCCGCGTTGCACCCTCGGCAGTTTTGCGCGATCATAGTTACTCATATTTTTGCTACTTTACCACGCAACAGGAGTACAAAGCATGGCCCGACATTTCGATTATTTGTCTATTGGCGCAGGCAGCGGCGGCATTGCCTCAGCTAATCGCGCAGCAATCCGCGGTGCCAAAGCCGCAGTAATCGAAGCAAAAGCGGTCGGTGGTACCTGCGTTAATGTCGGCTGCGTTCCTAAAAAAGTCATGTGGTATGGTGCCCATGTCGCGGAAGCCATTAAGTACAGCAAAGCCTATGGCTTTGACCTTGACCAGAAAGGTTTTGACTGGGGCCGCCTGGTGCGCAGCCGCGAAGCCTATATTGAACGTATTCATGGTGGCTACAAGCGTGGCTTTGAAAATAATGGCGTTGAATTAATTGACGGCTTTGCCCGTTTCGTCGACGAGCATACCGTCGAAGTGGACGGCGAGAAGATTACCGCTGACCACATCACGATAGCCGTTGGCGGGCGGCCGATCATGCCCGATCTCCCTGGCGCGGAATACGGGATTGATTCAGACGGTTTCTTTGCACTGAAAAGCCAACCCGAAAAAGCTGTCGTTATCGGCGCCGGCTACATCGCACTGGAAATCGCCGGCGTGCTGAACGCATTGGGCTCAGAAACCCACTTGCTGGTGCGCGGCGATCGTCCGTTACGCCACTTTGACGTGGACATTACCGATGCCTTACTTGAGCGCATGGAAAAAGATGGAATGAATCTGGCCAAAGGATTTATTACTGACCGTATTGAAAAGGACGACGACGGCAAGTTAACTGTCTGCTCGAAGGATGGCCGGTCGATTACTGACGTCGATTGTGTGATCTGGGCCATTGGCCGCAAACCTGCGACTGACAAAATCAATGCTCAAGCCGCGGGCGTTGAAGTCGATGCAATGGGCTACATTCGTACCGATGATTACCAGAACACCAATGTCAAAGGCATCTATGCGGTTGGCGATATCACCGGTGAAGCCCAGCTGACACCAGTCGCTATCAAAGCCGGTCGTCTGCTGGCTGAACGTCTCTTTAATCCGGCCTTATGTGATGCCCATATGGACTACAGCCAGATCCCGACCATCGTATTCAGCCATCCGCCGATTGGCACCGTTGGCCTGACTGAAGCCGAGGCGATTGCTGTGCATGGCAAAGATGACGTCAAAGTGTATAAATCACAGTTCGCGGCCATGTATAACGCCATTACCCCGCACCGGGCCATGAGCACCTTCAAGTTGGTTTGTTACGGTCCCGATGAGAAAGTAATTGGCATCCACGGCCTGGGCGAAGGCATGGATGAAATCCTGCAGGGATTCGCCGTCGCGATGAAAATGGGCGCCACCAAAGCCGACTTTGACGCGACCGTTGCCTTGCATCCGACCAGCGCTGAGGAGTTTGTTACGCTGCGATAGTCTTGCGTCAGGCTTGCCCCGGGGCTGAGTATTCCTTAATAAATTTGAGAAATTCAGCTTCGGGAAGGGGTTTGGAAATGAAATACCCCTGTGCGCAACCGCATTTCAGTTCCCGGAGCTTGCTTAATGTTTCCTTGTCCTCAACCCCCTCCGCCACCGTTTTGATTTTCAGGTGTTCAGCTAGCATCAAGGTTGAGCGGATAATGTCGCAATTCTTTGTATTCGCCTCCAGGTTAAAAACAAACGTTTGATCAATTTTCAGCTCCTGCACCGGGAACATACTGAGATACGTCAAAGACGAGTAACCCGTACCGAAGTCGTCAATCGAGATTCCGACACCGAGGCACTTTAACCGTGTTAAGGTTTCACTGATAGTACCAATTTCGCTGGAGAAACTGGTTTCAGTCAGTTCAAGCTTGAGATCGCAGAACGCGCCCTGACAACGCTGAATCGCATTTTTTACTTTAGCGAAAAAGGCTGGATCGGCCAGATCATGGACTGATACATTGACACTGATCACCATTGGACGGCCTTCCTCTCGCAGCCGCACAGCTAAGTCGACAGCTGCATCGATCATTTTTTCGGTAACCTGCGAAATGTAGCCCAGCGTTTCCACCAGCGGGATAAAATCGCAGGGTGAAAGAGCACCTAAAGTGGGATGTTGCCAGCGGACTAAGGCTTCGGCACCTGTCAGCTGGCCGGTTACAATATCTATTTGCGGTTGATAAACGGCATACATGCCTTCGAGCGAACAGGTTCTCAACGCTGTAATTATTTCCTGATCCTTAGGGCTCGGATCCATAGAGTGATCATAAACAACCCATTCCTTATTATTGAAGAATGCTGTTAACAGCGCTGAATCAGCATTAGCAAGCAGCTCCTCGCTGCTCCGGCCATGTTTAGAAAAACGAGCAGACCCTGCGACATACCGGATGTAAGGCATTTGCTTTGTTTGCTCGTTTGATAGGGCCTCCAAAAACCTTCTTACTTCTGTGCGACTGGAAAATAGGGCAAAGGTCCCCCGCCCAAAATAACAGCAGGGTCCGGTTATCCTTGCTTTTAGTCGGGCGGTAATTGTCTCTATTAGTTCTTTGGAGTAACTCTGACCTAAAGTTCCGCTGACTTCATTCAGGCGAATTAGCCTGAAAATCATAAGTTCGCTATTCACCGGGCATTGCTTCAACTTTTCATTTACCAACTGGTTAAAATAGTGAGGCCTGGCCAGGTCAGTTTCCGTTTCGTAGTCGGCCATATAGCGGGCATGGCTCTCTGATTGACTTACGCGAACCAGGGCAGCTTGGAGATCTGACGTCTTGTTAATGACTTTGCGGCGCAACGTCCACGACCAGAGAAAAAATGTCACCATGAACAAGATTGCAGTAATGGCCGTATAGCCAACATAAAAAGGAATATGAATCAACGAATTACCGTCAGGCCGTATCTCCGACTTCCAGTTTTCATAAATATCCTGGTAACCGTTCGAAGCGATCGCCGCGTTCAACGCATTCTGTAGCCACAAATGCAAATCATCCCGGCCATGTTTCACCGCAAACGCATAGCTACTTGGCCAGAACGGCGGGCTCACTCGGTTAAGGGGTAGCTCCAGATTGTCGATCAGATATTCTGCTGTCGGCTCAGTCGTAATAACGCTGTCCGCTTGTCCCGAGAGGACCGCTTCAAGCGCCGCCTGGGTACTAGCGGTAAGTACAATATCGACCGCAAGATCTTCAGCGAGCAGTTTTTCGTGGGCCACAGACCGCTCTTCCACCGCTACGCGCTGACCAGAAAAGTTATAGGCCCCATTTACCTGAGGGTGCGATTCGGATGCATAGACAGCATGATTGACAACATAAAACGGTGTTGTGAAATGAAAAAGCTTCTCGCGCGCCGGCGAAACAAACATTGCGGCTACGTCGACGTCGCCACTCTCCAGCGCCTCAATGGTGTCCCGCCATTCGCCGAGCAGGTAGCGTACAGAAGTTCCCCCTTGTACACTGATCGCCCCGGCAAGGTCCACATTAAAGCCCTCAGGACCATTATCTCCCGACCATTCGAACGGTGGATAAGCGGAGTCTCCGGCAAAGATGATATTCGCTTCAGGGGGGGGAAATTGCTGGAATAGTTGCGGGCTTTGCATGGACGAAAGTTGGCGAAAACATGAAGTGAAACAATAGGCCGGTAAAAAGAAAACGCCCACAATTCCAGCCTCTGAATTTCCAGAAACCTGTCATCGAATCAAGCATCATGAGCTCCTCAGGCAATCCTTGTTTACATTGTTACGCACTACCTAAAGGCAAGGATCAAGTTACATTAAAGATACACTTATAGAAAAATCAGCACCGCCTGATATTAGGCGTTCGCATCGAGGGTGCAGGACAGGATTCGCGAGAGGTGGCTGTAGGGTAAACCCGTTTCTGTATACCACTGATTAAAAGCCTTCTGGGCTTGCAACAGGCCTTTCTTGCTGGTGGCGGAAGCATCCATGAGATTATGGTTTTCGAGGGCGGTTACCACATCAGCAGACAGAATAAAGCCATCATAGCCAACGCGTCGCAGAAAATATTGAGCGGTCACACCGCCAAGCCGTGCGCCGTTGGTTTTGAGCCATAACAGCAGGCCAGCCTGGTCGCTCGATGGCCACTGGCTCAGAAAGCGGCCGAAGCTGCCATATTCTTCACTGGCCTCAACGATCATGCGGGCGTTTAACGGTACCGTGTCGATTTTTTGCATATTACGCACAATGCGCTCATCACCGCTTAGAGAATCCAGCCGCTCCGGTGGCACCTGCTGCCAGTAAACCGGCACAAAACCGCTGAAGGCTGCTTCAAAGCCCGGCCATTTATGATCGATAATGCGCCACACAAATCCCGCCCTGAATACGCAGCGGGTTATCTCTGATAAGTAAAAGCTATCATCGCGCGCTTCCAGTTCGGCTTTCGTAGCAACCACAGGTAAGCGTTTTTGTAGCGCATCTTCGCCGCCGCTGCGGGCCACCGCACGCTCATAAAAGTAAGCAAACTTCATCAGGAATGCTCCTTTACTTGCTGTTCATAATGAACCACATCAAACTCACCGAGTGGATCCTTATGCTGAAACTGGCGTACGAAGTACATGCCAAGCTTTTTCATAATATTAATAGACCCATTATTTTCCGGGTGCGCCACCGCTGAAAAACGCGTTATCGACTGGTCACCGGCAGCCAGAAAACCCGCCACATGGCACGCCGCTTCACTCGCATAGCCCTGCCCCCAGGTATGTTGTTTAAAGCGCCAGCCCAATTCAATATTCGTGTCGTCGCGCTCATCAGAGAAGAAGAACATAGGCCGCACCAGAATAAAACCGATAAAAGCATTATCAGCAATCGTATTGACCTGCCACAGGCCCCAGCCTTTTTCCGGATTACGATATTTTTGCATGCGCGGAATAAAGACGGCGCTGATGTCTTTACGGCTGGGCACCCGACCGGGCGTTATATAGCGCATAACTTCAGGGTTCTGATCCAGTTCATACATGATATCGCCGTCATTGTCGTCCATCAGGCGAAAACACAGTCGTGCGGAATTGGGGATATTTACCGGCATAAACCTTTATCATCTCGTCAATAATTCAGCGGTATTATAACTGCTTAACGTTATTCAGGAAGCATCTGCCGGTCATCGACCACAAAGAAAATGTCGTTACCCGCCGCCGGACAGCATCCGTAGGCATTTCTGTATTATTGTGCGAAGCTTTCGCTAAAATGACTCATCTTATCGGTGAAGCGCCGCGATACAGAGCGCGCCAACGATAACAGAGGTCTTATAGTGAGGAGAATGAGGTTATGAGTATCGACGATAAAATTAAACAGGATTTGTCTGAGCAAGCGCATGAGCGCGATCGCATGATGGCAGAAAACCGGGGATTATTTGCACACCTTGCCGCAGGCTTCAGGCTGGGTATGCGGTGGGTGATGGTGATCGGTTATCTTCTGGCTATCCTGCTAACCGCCGCCATGATCTACACCGGCTATCATTTCCTGACAACAGCAGCAGATGAACGCGTGCTCTGGGGCGTGCTTTTTCTGACAGCGCTGATTATGCAGGTGACGACGAAACTCTGGATTTGGACGGAGTCGAATCGTAAATCTCTGCTACTTGAACTGAAGCGAATGGAGTTGCGGTTGCTAAGTCAGCAGCGGAGCTCATAAGCGAGCTCCGCTGCCACTCAGAAGCAAAAGCTTAGTTGGCTTGCTTTACGCCCATTTCTTCAAGCAGGTGATGGGCACCGTCAACCATTTGCATCTGCCATAACATAAAGCGCGAATCGACCTGAATCGAGCGGGTATTGTTGAGATTGAAGTCCCAGTCGGAAATAATTGAATCGAGGGTTCCGTCAAAAGCCAGACCGACTAATTCACCCTTGCCGTTTAGTACCGCAGAGCCGGAGTTGCCGCCGGTAATATCCAGGGTCGCCAGGAAGTTCACTGGTACGGAGTCCAGCGAAGCCACGCCATAAGGGCCGTAATTTTTCGCAGCGATGGCATCAAGCTGGGCCTGCGGCGCATTGAACTCGCCTTCGCCAGTCGCTTTCTGGCTAATGCCCCGAAGCGTAGTAAACGGGGTCCAGGCGGTGCCGTCATAAGTACCATGATCACGGCCGGTTACATTACCGTAAGTTACCCGCAGGGTGCTGTTGGCATCCGGATAAACCGCCTGACCTTTGGACTGCATGAACGCGATTTTTGCCCGCATGTAGCTGGCATAGGCCTGCTGAATTTTACCGGCCAGCTCTTCTTCTGCAGCTTCCGCTGCCCGATCTTCCGGATACAGCGCCACCGCAGCGCGCAGGAAAGCATCCTTACTGTCAGCGAATTCGCCCGGCGTACTTCCCAGTAACGCTGTGCGGGTCGCCAGATCCGTCAGGCTGGTGCTGTCATACCAGCTGTCGATCAGCGCGATGAGTTCAACCCGGGTCATGCCATCAGTCAGCCCCATGGCCTGATCAAAACTGGCGTCACGCTGAGCTTTTGGCTGCGCCCTATATTCACTCAGATTATGTAAATCCAGCGCCTTCTCGACAGCGACATCAAGGGTGCGATCAAGGCCGGTTACGTAGGCTTTAAAGCGCGGCAGATCACGTTCCTGATAGCCGGCTTTACGCTCAGCATCGGGCTTCGTCTGTTCCTGAGCTAAACGATAAATAGCCCGGGCGGCAGCCAGCAGGCGTGGCCGTGCATTATCCAGCAGATAATCCGCACGGGCCTGTGCCTGTTGCTGCTGCAGCAGTGCTTCAATCGCTTCCAGATCGGCAGCATAGGCATCGCGATTCGCTTCAGTGCTTGTTGCCCAGGCTTTCAGCGCGGCGTGTTCAGCTTTTTTACGCTCTAGCAGATCGCTTTGTGCATAGCTGTCGAGCATACCCTGGCGGTTCTTCAGATAGTTATTGAGGCCTGCAACGCGGCTGGCATACTTCAACTGCGCGTCTTTATTCCCTTTGGTCGCGCCGGCGATAACGGCCAGCGTATCGGTATAATGACTGACCGTGTTGGGGTAACTCCACTCAAAGGTATTGCTGACTTCTGATGGCAGGCGGTGGCGGTTGGTACGGCCCGGATAGCCCAGCGCCATAACAAAATCGCCCTCTTCCAGCGGATCGCTGGCCAGGGTCAGATGGAAGTCTGGTGTATAGGGAACGTTGTCCTTCGCGAAGTCGGCCGACTTTCCTTCCGGGCTCACATAAGCGCGATAGAACGAGTAATCGCCGGTATGACGCGGCCACATCCAGTTATCAGTGTCACCGCCAAACTTGCCGACGCCTTCAGCCGGGGCATGAACCAGACGCACATCTTTAATTTCCAGCTGTTTGATCAGGTAATATTCCAGGCTGCCGTAATAGGCAGCAACGCTGCAGCGGTGGCCTTCGTCTTGTTCACACTCAGCAACTAATGCCTTCTGGTTGTTTTCGATCGCATCAACCCGGGCTTTGCCACTTAAGGCATCGGTTTTTTCATCGATGATTTTAGCGGTGACATTATCAACCGCTTTAGTAACATAAATGCGGCTACCCGGCGCAGCAGGCACTTCCGTGGCCATAGTCGTGGCCAGAAAGCCATTGGCCAGCAAGTCGTTTTCCGGCGTGGAGTTGTAGGCAATGCTGTTATATACGCAGTGATGGTTAGTTGCCACCAGGCCCTGTGGCGATACAAACGAAGCTGAGCAACCGCCCAGGCTTACCACCGCGCCCATCGGGAATTCAGTCAGCTCAGTCAGGTCATTTGGATCCAGCTCTAAACCCGCGGCTTTCAGTTCGGCAGCGATGGCTGGCAGTTGCTGCGGCATCCACATGCCTTCATCGGCGGCCGCGTAGGTGCTGGCCAGAGCCGGGAATAACGCCAGAAGTAACAGTGATTTTTTCATAAATGCTCTTAATAAGGTAAGGCGCGAAAAGGTGCGCGGAACAAAAGCTGGGGAGCATCATTGGCAGAAGTGGATCTTTTGTCAATCAGGGAAATGTAAATAACTGCGACAGAAATAAAAAGAGCCGCATACATGCGGCTCTTTTTTGCGCACCCGGCGGCAAATCAGCGGTTCGCGCGATCGCCGCGGTCATGCTCTTTTTCTTTTTCCCGTTCTTCAGCGCGACGCGCTTCTTCGTCTTTGGCCTTAGCTAATTCTTCCCGCTTTTTCTTAGTGTCGGGCCTTGGCAATGGATCATTTGGATGTGCCATAAGTACCTCCTTTAGCTATTCACACACTGTAAGCCTAGTAAAAAGATCGGCGCTCCGCTAGATGGAATCAGACCACCCCCTGATCTATCATCGCATCCGCTACCCGACGAAAACCCGCAATATTGGCACCCAGCGCCAGATTATGGGGGAAGCCAAATTCTTCCGCGGTATTTTTCGCATCGCGGAAGATATTGCGCATGATGTCTTGCAGCTTTTCGTCCACCTCGGCAAAACTCCAGCGCACCATGCCGGCATTCTGGGCCATCTCAAGCTGGCTGGTCGCCACCCCCCCCGCGTTCGCAGCTTTGCCCGGGCCATACGCTATTTTCGCATCAATAAATTTATCGATAGCGCCTTCGGTGGACGGCATATTGGCGCCTTCGGCGACGGCAATACAGCCGTTCTGCAATAATATCTCCGCATCGCTGGCCGTTAGCTCATTCTGCGTTGCACAAGGGAAGGCAGCCTGGCCTTCATAACGCCAAACCTTATGACCATCTTCCGGATAATCTTCGCGGGCCGTATACTCAGCCTCGGGGTGGCAATCCAGATATTCGGTCAGGCGGCCCGAGCGCACTTCCTTAATCTCCTTTAAGGTATGCAGATTGATACCGTCTTTATGATAAATAGTGCCGCCGGAGTCTGAACAGGTTACGGGTTTTGCCCCAAGCGCCAGCAGCTTTTCAATCGCGTAGATCGCCACATTACCTGAACCCGAAACCAGACAAGTCATTCCCTTGAGGCTTTCACTGCGCGCCTCAAGCATGCAGCGGGCGAAATAGGCGGCGCCATAGCCGGTCGCTTGTTTGCGCACCAGCGAGCCACCCCAGAGCGTGCTTTTACCGGTTAGTACACCGTCAAAACTGTTCGCCAGCCGTTTGTACTGACCAAACATATAGCCAATTTCCCGAGCGCCGACGCCAATATCGCCAGCGGGGACGTCCGTAGTCGGACCAATATGCCGGTAGAGTTCGTTGATAAACGACTGGCAGAAACGCATGATTTCGCCGTTTGATTTGCCTTTAGGATCAAAGTTAGCGCCACCCTTGCCACCGCCGATCGGCAGTCCGGTCAGGGCGTTCTTAAAAATCTGTTCGAAGCCGAGAAACTTGATGATGCTGCCGTTTACGCTCGGGTGAAACCGCAAGCCACCTTTGTAGGGCCCAAGAGCCGAGTTAAATTCAATTCGATAGCCCTTATTGACCTGGACTTTGCCACTGTCGTCCACCCAGGGAACCCGGAACATAATTTGCCGCTCAGGTTCCACCAGCCGCTCAATAATCGAATGCTCCTGATACTTCGGATGACTCTCAAGCAGTGGCGCCAGCGAATCCAGCACTTCTTCGACCGCCTGGTAAAATTCGCTCTGCGCCGGACTGGTTTTCTTGAGCTTCTCGATGGTCTCATGGATATAGGACATATAATTTGCACCCGATTAAATTTGGTTGATGATTAGCGTTGTTTTACAGCATTACTAACCTATTGTATGTAGTCAATAATTCCTGTTCTGACAAGGCTTAGTGGCGGCTCCTGGTTTGCGTGAACGCCCTGGTTAGGGTACTATTCGCCCGCATTCGCAAAGACGATAACGTTCATCATAACCCTGAAGAGATACCACACAGCATGCAGATCACGCCACCCTAGCGTTCCGTTCCTTTTATTGCTGACTGAGTCAATCGCGACTCAGGCTTTCCTGTATCTGTTTTATTCTGTTTTTATAAAAAAGTGAATCCAACTCATGCTCAAGACCATTCAACAAAACTGGTTTTCTAACATCCGTGGTGATGTGCTGGCTGGTATTGTGGTTGCTCTCGCGCTGATTCCCGAGGCAATCGCATTTTCTATTATCGCTGGCGTTGACCCTAAAGTGGGACTCTATGCGTCGTTCTGTATTGCTGTTGTCATTGCCTTTACGGGAGGACGGCCCGGAATGATCAGCGCCGCCACTGGCGCCATGGCGCTACTGATGGTCACGCTGGTCAAGGAGCATGGCCTCGAATATTTGCTGGCGGCCACTTTGCTGACGGGCCTACTACAGATTGGCGCCGGCTTCCTGAGGATGGGCTCGCTGATGCGCTTCGTGTCACGTTCAGTGGTCACGGGCTTCGTCAACGCACTGGCCATTCTCATTTTTATGGCGCAGCTACCTGAGCTGACAAACGTGACCTGGCATGTTTACGCCATGACCGCAGCGGGCCTGGGTATTATTTATCTGTTCCCGTATGTTCCGGTAATTGGCAAGAGCTTACCCTCACCGCTGGTATGCATTGTGGTGCTGACTATTGTAGCGATATTTTTGAATCTGGATATCCGCACCGTTGGTGATATGGGTGAGCTACCGGATACCCTGCCGATATTCTTATGGCCGGATGTCCCCCTTAACCTGGAAACCCTGATGATTATTCTGCCCTACTCGGTCGCTTTGGCTGCGGTCGGCCTGCTGGAATCACTGATGACGGCCACCATAGTGGACGATCTGACCGACACCAGCAGCGATAAAAACCGTGAGTGTAAAGGCCAGGGCGTGGCCAATATAGGCGCAGGTCTATTAGGTGGTATGGCTGGCTGCGCCATGATCGGCCAATCAATTATTAATGTGAAATCCGGCGGTCGGACCCGGCTCTCCACTTTAGTCGCCGGCATCTTCCTGATGGTGCTCATCCTGCTTCTTGATGCCTGGCTGGTGCAGATCCCAATGGCCGCATTAGTGGCAGTGATGATCATGGTTTCTATCGGGACTTTCAGCTGGGACTCTATCCGCAATATTAAAAAGCATCCGCTGTCGACCAACATCGTTATGATCACGACCGTGGCGGTGGTGGTCGCAACCCACAACCTGGCCCTCGGGGTTGGCGTTGGTGTATTGCTGGCAGCGGTATTCTTTGCCAATAAAATCGGCCACTTTATGCAGGTACAGTCGTCTATTGATAAAGACGGTCTGGAACGGACCTACCAGGTTGTCGGGCAGGTGTTTTTCAGTTCATCGGATAAGTTTGTCGGTGCTTTTGATTTCAAAGAAGCGCTTGATCGGGTTGTCATAGATCTGACCCGCGCGCACTTCTGGGATATTACCGCAGTGGCGGCACTGGACAAAGTCGTGATTAAATTCCGCCGCGAAGGCGCAGAAGTTGAAGTGCGCGGTCTGAATGAAGCCAGCGCGACCATTGTGGATCGTTTTGGCGTACACGATAAACCTGATGCCGGACAAGACATTATGGGCGGCCACTAAGCGAACACTGAGGAGACAAGACAATGACAAACGTAGTTGGATGTATCGATGGTTCTGCGGCCGCAACCGGCGTATGTGATTACTCAGCCTGGGCTGCACTGCAGCTCGACGCGCCTTTAGTTTTACTGCACGTACTGAATCTGAACCGGTACCCGGTGGCGCCAGATGTCACCGGCAATATCGGTCTGGGCAGCCGTGAGCATTTGCTCGAAGAACTTGCCGAGCTGGATGCCCAGCGCGCTAAAGTGGCGCTCAAAGAGGGTCATGTCATGCTCGAAGCCGCCGAAACCAGAGCCCGTGAGGATGGTGTGGTCAATATTAACCTGCGTCAGCGGCACGGGGATCTTTCCGAGACGCTGGATGATATGGAAGACGAAATCCGCCTGGTGGTGCTTGGCCTGCATGGCGAAGATACCAGCGACAAACCACAGCATATCGGTAGTCAGCTGGAAACGGTGATTCGCACTCTGCATCGCCCGATTCTGCTCACCCCGACTGAATTCAAGGCGCCGGGCAGTGCGATGCTCGCCTTCGATGGCAGTGCGACCACGCGTAAAGGGGTCGAAATGCTGGCCAAAAGCCCGCTATTTAAGGGCCTGCCAGTGCATGTGGTGATGATCGATGCTGACACCAGTGACAACCGGGAAAAACTGAAGTGGGCCGAGCACCAGCTGGCTGAAAATGGTCACCAAGTACATATCGCGCTGCGCGCTGGTGAGGTGGAACCCACTTTACATACCTATCAGGCTGAGCACGGCATCGATATTATGGTGATGGGGGCCTACGGACACTCACGCATTCGTCAGTTCCTGGTCGGTAGCACCACCACCAGTATGTTACAGGCCAGTAAAAGCCCTATGCTCATTTTGCGATAGGGCTTTCACTCAGGTTACTCTTCGACCCGGGGCGCTGGCAGTTGCTGGCCGCCCTGGTGCAGCGTTAAAGCCGTGGCGGCGCCATCGGCCGGCAGATCAAATACCATTTTGATTCCATATTGGTCGTTGAACAGAATGGCCGCAGACTCCGCCACTACCGTGAATGCTCCCTGACCTGTGGCCTGGGCCGTCATCCCTTCTTCGGTATCGCGAACGCTAATGATAAAGCCCGGCTGTAGCTGGTAATCGCCAACTAATCGGGCTCGTTGATCTGCATTCAGTTCGATGGTTTTTGGTTCAACGATCTCATCGCTTATCTTCTCAGCGAACTCAGCCTCGTTACTGCCCTGCTGATAAAAATTCACACCGGTTACCAGCCCCTGTTCGGCCCGGACAACATCAAAATAAACGACCGAATCAGCCATTACAAAGCGATCTGGTGTAACCGGATAAACGATGGACTCTGCGCCACCCTGGCGCTGGCTGATTAACTGACCCTCTTTGATTTTGAGGGTCCGGATAGTGTTTTCATCGATGCGATAAGTGCCTGCTATCGCCTGCAACTGCTCCGCGGATAACTCTATACGCGGCTGCTCCACCGGATACGGTTTGCCGGCAGCAATTGCAGCCAGTCGGTGCGCAACCACACCCGGTCTGACGGAATGCCCGACGTAATTGGTCAGTACCACCACCGAAATTTCGTGATCCGGCATCCACAATGCATAGGTTGCAAAGCCATGAATGCCGCCACCGTGCTCAATCACCGGCAAACCCCGTACCGAACCATTTTGCAGACCGTACCCATAAGGCCCCGAAACCTCGCTGGGCGCAATCATCCGCTCATAAAGAGCGTCTGGCAGCACCTTGCCGGTATGCAGCGCATATTGCCACTGACTGACATCCAGCGCCGTTCCAGAAAGTGCACCGGCCGCATGAGGTTGGCTCATGCTAAGCCAGGGCGCATTAATCGGCCCCTCAGCAGAGGGATGATAGCCATGCACGCGGCCCCGGACCACCTGCTGATCCGGGTAATAATCGGTGTTCGTGATACCGCGCGGCACTAACAGCTTTTCAGCAATGTACTGATGCCAGGGCTTACCAGTCAGGTCTTCAATGATAGCGCCTAACAGTACATAGCCGGAGTTGTTATAGCGCCATTCAGCGCCTGGAGCAAAATCCACCGGTAAAGCACTGAAGGTGGCGATTAGCTCGTCCGTCGAAAGATCCCGACGAATACGCTCATCGGTCATGTAACCCGGAATACTGGTGTAACTGGCAATTCCGGACGTATGGTTTAACAGCTGATGCACCGTCACATCGCCGTAAGCGCTATCGGGCCACCAGCGGGAGACAGGATCATCGAGTTTTAGCTTGCCTTCATCGACCAGGGTTAAGATAGCCGCAGCGGTATATTGTTTGGTGACCGAGGCCAGCCGGAAAATATGCTCGGGCGCTAAGGGCACCCCCATCTCAAGATCGGCCATCCCTCTGGCACCGGAATACACAAGCTCACCGCCTTTAGCGACCACAACCGTCGCCCCGGGCAAATCAGGTTGATATACCGACTGCACCAGCGCGTCTAGCGATTTCTGGTCGGCCTCCGCGAGCGCCGCCGCTGGTAGCGAAAATCCATAAAGCATCACCGGTACGATGGTGGCAATGATCAGACGCTGTAGTTTCATAACTTAGTCTCTCTTGTATAGTAACCCTTTCGCAAAAGGCCCGGGCAAGTTCTCAGAATAGAACATCTATAAGAAACAGCTATGTTATTTAGTCAATGAATTGTAACTAATTATTGAATGAAGTTACTATGAGCGGACAATGGATAAAAACTTACCAACCAGCCAGGACGAGCTTGTGAGCGCCGATTTTATTGAAATTTATGACGATGCCCTGACGCCTGAGTTCTGTCAGCGCTTTATTGAAGTATTTGATCAAAGCCCGCATAAAAATCCCGGGCGAACCGGCAGTGGTGTTGACCCAACTAAAAAGGTCAGTGAGGATTTATATTTAAATCAGCACAAAGACTATGAACCCTATCTTGAAGTGATCCGTAACGCCACCCGCGAACATGCCGTCGCTTATTTTAAAAAGTACCGGTTTGCGCTGATTGCTCCGGTAGCCTTGCAAATACGCCATCCGCAAACCGGTCAGCCTGTTAACCTGACCCATGAAAATTTTGATGAGGTCGCGGCCGGCAACGAGGAAGCCTATATGCAGTTGCTTTACCGCCTGGGGCCGATTCAGGCGCAGCGCTATAAACAGGGCCAGGGCAACTACAATTACTGGCATTGTGAAGTCTATCCTGAGAAACAGGGCGTCGAAGCCCTGCACCGCACTTTGCTGTTCATGTTTTACCTCAACGACGTTGATAAAGGCGGCAGCACCGATTTTTATTATCAGCAGCGCAGCATTAAGCCCAAACAAGGCCGGATGGTGATTGCTCCGGGCTATTTTACCCATACCCATCGCGGTACCGTGCCCGAATCAAATGACAAGTATATTCTGACCAGCTGGATCCTGATGAACCCCGGCAATCAGCTGTTTACTTGAAAAAATAAGCTCAGCAGCAGCGACTGACGCCGGCTTTTCCATGTGCGATGTCGATTTTTTTGCAATAATAGAAGGCATTAGTTTGTAGCGTATGGAGAGTGATTCATGAAGGATCCGTTGTATATTCCTTATGCAGGCCCGAATCTGCTGGAAACCCCGTTGTTAAATAAAGGCAGCGCCTTCAGTCACGAAGAGCGTGCTGAATTTAATCTGACCGGGCTGTTGCCCCCGCGTTACGAAACTGTGGAAGAGCAGCTTGAACGCTGCTACCGCCAGTACTCCAGCTTTGATACCGCGATTAACAAGCATATTTACCTGCGCGCTATTCAGGATAATAACGAAACGCTGTTCTATCGGCTGCTGCAGAATAATCTTGAAGAGATGATGCCGATCATCTATACCCCAACCGTGGGCGATGCCTGTGAACAGTTCTCGGATATCTACCGCAGTGCACGCGGCCTGTTTTTGTCCTACGAAGAACGCGATCATCTCGACGACATTCTCCATAATGCCACCAAGCGCAAAGTAAAAGTCATTGTGGTCACCGATGGTGAACGTATCCTCGGCCTGGGTGATCAGGGCATTGGCGGCATGGGTATCCCGATCGGCAAGCTGAGCTTGTATACGGCCTGTGGCGGCATCAGCCCGGCTTATACCCTGCCCGTATGCCTGGATGTCGGCACCAATAATAAAAAGTTACTGGAGGACCCCATGTATATGGGAGCACGCCACGAGCGTATCGGCCAGGAAGAATACAACGCCTTCGTTGATCAGTTTATGCATGCGGTTAAACGGCGCTGGCCCGACGCGATGATTCAGTTTGAAGACTTCGCACAACCCAATGCAATGCCGATTCTGCGCAAATACCGCGATGACTTTCTCTGTTTTAACGACGACATTCAGGGCACCGCAGCAGTTACCGTCGGTACCTTGCTGTCAGCCTGTAAAAGCAAAAACACTCGCCTCAGTGACCAGAAAGTCGCATTTGTAGGGGCGGGATCCGCCGGCTGTGGTATTGCCGAACAAGTTATTCAGCAGATGGTCAATGAAGGGCTCACCGATGAGGAGGCCCGCAGCCGAATTTTTATGGTCGATCGACTCGGGCTGTTAGTTGAAGGACATCCTGATCTTTATGATTTTCAACAAGCCTTAGTGCAACCGCGCGAACGCATTGCTGACTGGCAACACAGCGGCGACTATCCGTCGCTGGTCGATGTGATGCATTGCGCCAAGCCCGGCGTGCTCATCGGCGTATCGGGCCAGCCGGGGCTATTTACTGAGCAAGTTATCCGCGCGATGCATCAGTATACTGCCCAGCCCATTATCTTTCCGCTTTCCAATCCCTCGCGCCAGGTCGAAGCCCACCCGGCTCATGTGATTGAGTGGACTGAAGGTGATGCAATTCTGGCTACCGGAAGCCCATTTGAGCCGATAACGTACAACGGCAAGTGCTACCCTATCGCGCAATGCAATAACAGTTATATTTTCCCGGGTATCGGGCTTGGCGTTATTTCTGCCAAAGCCAGCCGGATTAGTGATGAAATGATGATTGCGGCAAGTACCGCCCTGGCCGATGCATCGCCCAGAGGTCGTGGCGAAAGTGAACACTTACTACCACCAATTACCGCGATTGCCAAGCTAAGTAAGGATATTGCTTTTGCTGTTGCTAAAGTTGCTCAGCAGCAGGGGCTCGCCTTAGAAATCAGTGATGAAACACTGCAGAGCCGCATTGATAAGAACTTCTGGAGCCCTGAATACCGGCGCTATAAACGGGTCAGTATTTAACAAATATTAGCTGGTTAGTTAATGGGTTTCCTTGTATCGTCGATAGTATAGACCGGGAGGAGGCTTAATGTATTATCGCGTGTTACCGCTAAGCTTGATACTGCTCTACAGTGCGTTTGTCCCGGCACAGGCACAGGCGCAGCAAAAGGAAACCGCTCAGCAGGGTACTGCAGTTATTGATAGATTTCGCCAGGGGCTAACGAATACAGTCGATCGCAGTGCGCTGTGGATTGACTCTCTGTTTGCTGAAGAGGTCGACCCCGCCGATTATCCGGGCAGTTATGGCAGCCTGTCCCTAAGCCCGGTATGGGACGAGCACGACGGCTTTGAGATTGATTCCAGCTTCCGCGCTAACCTGGTTTTCCCCCATGCACAAAAGCGCCTTTCCGCCATCATCGGTCGTGGCGACTTTGACGATTTCATTAACGACTCACAACTTGACCGGCCGACTGTTATTCGTCGGAGTCAGGCCGATGAAGAATGGATGGTCGGTCTGGGTTTTGATCCCTACGTGGAGGCCGACCAAAGCCTGTCTTTTGGCGCCGGTTTTCGCGGCGGGCTGGACCTCGACACTTATGTTCGCGCACGTTACCGCTTCGAAACTATCTTAAGCGATGCCAGTGAAATCAGGGTTCAATCAGTGGGGTTCTGGCGCGATAGTGATGGTTTTGGTATCGCTCAGACTATTGAACACGAGAGAATGTTCAGTCAGCGCTGGTTCAATAAATTCTGGATCCGTGGCACTTTTGCCGAACGTACCGAAGGGGTGCGCTGGCATGCTTCCAATAAGCTCTATCTAATGTATCACCCGGAACGAGCAGTCGGTGGCGAAGTCTGGTGGTACGGCGAGACGCGCGAAGAGGTCCCGATGCTGGACTATGGCGTGCGGGCGCTCCACCGCAGCCGTTTTATGCGCGAATGGCTATATCTTGAGGGCTGGGTCGGGATGCACTGGCCGCGCGAAACCATCAGCGACACCCGCACACCCCGCTGGATCCTCGGCCTTGAATTTGAAATGCTATTCGGTAATTAACCCAGCCAGCCAAAGGCGCTGGCTAAGCTTCGCATGCCTAAACCCACCGCGATAAGACAAACTGTTCCGCCAAGCAAATTCTGGCCGGCTGAATTCCGGAAGCTACCCAGCCGGGGCTGATTGCATACCCAGAGCAAAAATAGCGCAATAACAGGTAACAGCAGACCATTAGCGACCTGCGCAAACCAAATCACACTGACTGGTCTGATACCTAATGAAGCAATGCTGATGCCGATGATTAAAATGGCCAGCCAGGTCAACCGGAACGGCCAACTGGTTAAATCGCGTGGGTAGCCAAGCACACCACTAAGCGCGTAGGCCGAAGCCAGCGGCGCGGTCAGCGCTGATGAAATACCCGCAGCAAATAGTCCCGTGGCCATAAACCATGTCGCCGCGTCACCGAACAATGGCTGCAGCGACTGGCCTAAATCAGCAGCGCCTTGCAGACTAACCGCGCGCCCGAAAAATGCCGAGGCGGCAGTAGCGACAATGGCCACTGAAATCAGGCCGCCAATGGGGATGGCAATCAGCAAATCGCGCCGCGCCGCAGGCAATTGATCAGCCGACTGCCAGCGTTGCGCTGCGCTGGATGCATGTAAAAACAAGTTATAGGGAACCACTGTGGTGCCGATCAGGGCGACCACCGTCAGCACACTACCAACCGGCAGTGATGGGATCAGCAAGCCAGTTAACAGCGGCCCCCAGTCGGGCCGCGTCAGCATAAAAGTGACAACAAAGGCAATGCTCATCAGCACCACCAGGCCAATGAGCACGCGCTCAATCAGGCGGTAACTGCCGATCCATAAAATAATGCCCGCGATGATGCCAAGCGCAAGTGGTGTCAGCCCCCTTATTTGGCTGGAGCCGATCAGGTCATTGAGACCCAGGCTGGCACCGGTCAGGTTGCCACCCTGATACACGCTATTGCCAATTACGATAGCCGCCAGCACCAAAGCCACGGCCAGCCAGCGCAATACCGGATGGGTAATCGCCGCCCGGATATTTTCACCCAGCCCTTGCTGTGTAACGACTCCCAGCCGTGCAGCCATTTCCTGCAGCACCATAGTGGCCAGCACTGAAAACACCAGAGCCCATAACAAGACATAACCAAAATGTGCGCCCGCAAGCGACGCGGTGACCACAGTGCCGGGGCCGATAAAAGCTGCTGCTACCAGGGCTGCCGGCCCGATGCTATAGCGGTTCTGCTGGGACATAATCCACCTTATTATTTCTTTAACTGGCTGACGTGCCCCAACTATATGGTGCTTTGGTGATGCTGTCGATGCGCTTTCCCGGCTTATAGTTCATAATAGAAATACATTGCGCATTCAGATTGCGAGGCTCAGTATGTATCAGGCTAGTCTGGACTCCCCCTTAGGCCCTATCACTGTCGTCAGTGATGGTGAAGCGATCTGTCAGGTCCATTTTAACCGGTCGGCAGGCAATGACTCAGGCTCATGTCCGCTGGTGCAACGTGCCGTGGAGCAACTTAAAGCCTACTTTGCCGGCCAGCTACAGCAGTTTGATTTACCGCTGCGGCCCAAGGGCACGGCCTTTCAACAGAAGGTCTGGCAACAACTGAAAACGATTGGCTACGGCAAACTCGCCAGCTACGCAGATATCGCGCAAGCGCTGCAAAACCCTAAAGGCGTGCGTGCGGTCGGCATGGCGAACAGCCGTAACCCGTTAGGAATCATCGTCCCCTGTCACCGTGTTATCGGTAGCAACGGCAGCCTTACGGGATATGCCGGCGGGCTCGATAAGAAGCTCTGGCTGTTACAACACGAAGGCAGCTGGCAACAGTAAACCACCAAAGCAAGGGAGACTTAGCATGAGCGCATTATTCAAAATACTCTTAATCATTACGATGAGTCTGGGCGCTGTCGGTACAGCGCTGGCACAGGATGATAAAGCCCGTAAAGGGCAAGACACTGCGGAACAGGCGAAAGAGCAGAGCGAGGACGCCAAATCAGCAGCCGAACGCCGCCGCGAGGAAATTGCCGCTGCCCGCGCCAGAATAAAAGCGGAGCAAGAAGCAGCTAAAGCTGAACGTAAGGCTCAGCGCGAGCGTCTCAAAGAAAAAGCCAAAGAGAATAAGGAAAAAAAGAAAAAAGATGATACCAAGGATGACGACAACAACTAACCGGCGGCGATCAGGCAGTCATCACCCCAATAATTACCATGGCGACAAAAGCCAGGCTTAAAAGTGCCAGATAGCCTATGGCTGAAAGCGCAAACTTAATTAAGGTTCTGCCCCAGCCCTGATTATAAAAAATCTTTTGGGTGAACAGCATATAAGTTGCCATCCACATTAAGAGAATCGTTTCCATCCAATCGGATATCTGATCAAAAACCGCCATCCCGGTTCTGGCGGTCAGCCAGTCTGCCATCTGTGACATAGCCGTCAGAATGGTCAGCGACAGCAGCAGAAACGCATGGGTATGCAGGGCTGCGGTCAGATGTTCCAGGTAATAGTGGCGTTTAAAAATATAAATAATCTTTAGATATAACGCCCAGAAAGGCATCATCAACAGAATAATTTGCGGTGCCAGCGACACCAGCTTCCGCACCAGTATCTTTGGATTTTGCGACAAATGACGTAGTTTTTCGTTGAGCTTTTCCTGTTCTGCCTCACCCAGAAACGGCAGCGAAATTCTGGCATCGCCAAAGTCTAATGACACGGGTGGGGGCGGCTGCCGGGCTTCAGACGTTGATGGCGTGGCAGGCTGCTCTGTGCCGGCGGTAGGGAACACCTCATTACCGGGGGCCGTCATCGCCTCATAATCAATGGTTAACGACAGCGTCAGAAACGCAATCAGTGAAATAAAAAAATAGAGCCGTAAAGGCGGAACATACGAAGCATGCCGCCCGTTTACAAATTCTTTTGTTAAGAACCCGGGACGCAGCATCAAACCGCTAAGGGTGCGGTAAAAGCGCGAGTCCCAGTGCCCTATTTCACCAAATAAGTTACCGACCACCGCAAAAATGCTGCGCAGATACTGTTGATTTTGCTGACCACACTGATGGCAGTATTCGCCCTGCAGCGGGGTATCGCAATTACGACATTGCTCAAGTGCAGATGGGGTGTTCATTGGTTCAATGTCCATAACGGTGAACAGAGGTTTGTCCTGACCTTAGGTAAGTCCGTGTATACTACCTAATGAAATTGATGCTAGCCAGAATTGCCTGTCAAAGTCAAAAATATGTTATATTGGCATCAGTGTACGCGAGGATAGCTGATATGCAGATTGAAACACCCAGCCATTTACCAAATCTTCCGGGAATGTTTTTTCGTTCTCTGTTTACTGTTGCGCGCAACGATCAGCAAACGGCGGCAGCGAGTGAGCTGAAAGGTACATACCGGGCGCCGGCATTCACCCGCGATCAGTTAAAACGTTATCATCAGGCGTTTGACGGTTTTGTCAGCACAGTACCGCTTACTCTGATGTATTGTCTGGCGCAGCGTGCGCACCTGGCACAAATGCTCGATGAACGTTTTCCCTGGCCAGCCCCTGGCTTGGTCCACGTCAGCAATAGTCTGGAACAGCACGCTCCGATTGTACCCGATACTGACTTTGTTATGCAGGCCAGTATCCAGTTGCCCGAGCGGGGCCCGGCCGTTTCCGCACGGCGGCTGCGTCCCGTTTTTGTGGTGGAATTCTGGCAAGGTAACAGCCATGTGGCGAGCTGCGTCAGCGAGTATCAGGTACGCCCGAAACAAGCGGCACGCACCCCAAAAACACGTGATAAAAAATCGACCACACCGCCCGGTGAAAGCTGGCGGTCAGTCGCCAGTTGGTCACTCGACGCGAGTACCAGCCGGCAGTATGCCCGCTTATCCGGTGATTTCAATCCAATCCACCTGCATCCATTGCTGTCACGCTGGTTCGGCTTTGAACAGCCGATCATCCACGGTATGTATATGGCGGCAAGAGCGCATGCAGAAATTGAGCGGCAAGCAGATAAGGCGATCAGAAAAATCGACGTCGCTTTCAAGCGCCCGGTAGCATTGCCGGCAAAAATCACCTTATGGCAACAGCCCACTCAGGGTGAGCTGGCCGGCAACTACCAGATTTGTGGGGCTGAAGACTACCTGCAACGTCTGGAAGGTAGCTTCGAGCTCCACGACGAAGATTAACCCGGCTTTATTCCGGCCGGGTTCCGGTTAATTCCAGCTCAGTCACCGTATTGGCATCAATATCTGCATTGGTGAAATACAACTGACGCAACTGCGGCGCACTGGAATACAAAAGTGTCTGATCGTTAAAATGGTCAGACTCCGTATTCGATGACTGAGAATACGTCAGCAAACCATCGGCTACCGGACCTGCATCAGTAAACTCCATTGCAAACATCCAGCTTGAACCGTAGGTAATGTGATAGCCACCACCGACGGCACTCAGCTCGGATCCCGATAGCTGTGGATAGGTATGACGTGGCAATAAGGTTCCGTCATTACCCATATTGCTGCGGAATACGTTAAAGCCGCCTTCGATATTATTGGACCCTCCCCACGGCAGTTTCATGCCTGATGGTGAACCGTCCGCCAGGCTCTTCTCAACGAACTGAACCTCGCCGAGCGTCGCCGCCACGTTGAAGCCGTTATTGGTAATGCGCTCCTGCGCCACGGCGAACTGCTGCAGCACGATATCATTCGCATCCAGCGTATTCGGTGTGGTTACTGGCTGAGTGGGATCGAACGGTACCTGCCATTGACGATTGCGGTTGAACTCGGTCGCAAACTCACGGAACATCATGGCGCCGACACTGTTAAGGTTCATGGTCCCGTTCCACGCTGCGAGGGCATCACAACCCGGTTTGATGTTCACGTCTCCATTAGCCGTCGTAACGGGCGTCTCACCCCGCGCCTGACAAGCAGCGAGCAGGTCAGTCAGCACTTCTTCACCAAGGAAGTTCCGGTTACCAATCAGGCGATCGACTAAATCGTCGCGAGTAAAGCGACCATCAACTGAACCGCCTTCCGCCAGCATCTTCTGTCCCATGCGTGAACGCAGTGACTGCTGGTTACCAACCGGCCCCCATAGCGGTGAAACACCAGTAATCGGCTCAGCCGGGTTGGTCAGCCAGAAACTATCATTGGAATTCTGCACAAAATCACTACGCTCCAGCTTTGGTGCGCGCTCGTACGGCACTTTACCCTGAGGTATAAAGCGACTTTCGTCGCCGGGGAAAATAAACAGACCCACCTGTTTCGTCAAAGCCTGATACAAAGGGTCGGCGGCCCAGTCAGCAATGGCTGCGGAGTCAATGTCCGGCACCGAAGAACCATCGGTGAAAAACGCGTTGCCATCTTTGTCCACCGCCATAGCGTTGTTAAAGATGGTGCCGGTGTAATCCACAAAAGTCTGCTTATACTCGGCAATATTGGAGGCCAGGTTCATACCCAGCCAATGCTCAAGGATGTCATAGTTGGGCAGGTTCGCGTCATACAATGCGTAGGCGACTTCCTGTCCCGTTGCATCAGTACCCCAAGGCAGGGCGTTAGGAATCACAATAATCGGACCAAACTCACTGTGGTAACTGCTACGTTGCAGCAAAATCGAGGACGAAGGCCCACTTGCGACTTCAATTTCATGCTGCTTTCTGGTCATAGCAACAGGCTCACCATCCAGCATATACGTGGTGCGATCGCTATCGGCCGTATCCAGGGTCAGACGATGTACAGTAAAGCGCGCAGCGGTAGAGAAGGTATGGGTCCAGGCAACATTTTCATTAAAGCCAATATTGATGATGCCCGGCATGCCGGAAAGTGAGCCGCCGACAACTTTCATTTCACCCGGAACCTCAATACCAAACTGCCAGAACCGTTGATTGCCGGTATACGGGAAGTGCGGATTAGCAATCAGCATGCCCTGGCCCGTGGCAGACAAATCAGAGCCAATGGCCCAGCCATTCGAGCCCGCTTCAGTGGGGTTGGTATCAGGAATATGGTTATGGGCCAACTCCAGATCCTTAGTACTAAAAGCTTGCCCGGTTTCTTTATTGGTAACAGCGGCCGTTTCATCCGGCGGTATCGCCAAAAATAGCGGCCCGGTAAAGTTAGCCGCGCCGGGCAACAGGGCAACGCCCTGAGCGTAGGTCATAATATCAATTGGAGTAATGGGCTGCACCCAGGGTTGGTTAGCACAAGCCGGGTCGATATTTGCCACCCCGGTGTCCTCAAGATAACGGTTATATCCCGCTGCGTAGCCGGTTACCAGCGCCTGAGAATGTTCGCTGATCTGCTCAAAGCCCACCTCAGCGTTCTCGCGGATACCCAGGGTCAGATAGCCAAAGTCATTGAGAATATTGTCGGAATCGCCGGAGCCAGGCACCCGGTCAGGGCCAAAATATTTGGCCCGCTGCGAGTTAAACTTAATCACCTGATCAGCGATGATACAGATATTGTCTTGCGCGAACGCGTAACCAACGCCATATCCCAGGCTCTCGAGGTTATCGGCGGTAATGTAAGGGACGCCATAACTGGTCCACTTAATTGACGCATCCAGATTACCATCGGGGGCGAAAGCAATAAGCCCGGTAGGCGGCGGCGGCGCAACAACCACCTGCTCATCGCTGCTGCTGCCGCAACTGGCGAGCGTCATCAAGGCTCCGGTTGCCAACAGAGTTGCCAGCAACCTGCGATTGAATACCTGTGCTTTAGCCATAAGGGTACCTTTTTATTATTTTGTTGATTATTCGTGTTTTGTTGTTAACGGTTCTTGTCGTCAATCAGTATGGCGCTATGTGGTCGGACGTGCAAGCGATGATCAGATCAGCTTTTTTCGCAAGGCTTTTACGTCGCCGCGCTTTTTCTTCCCTTCAATGCGGCGTTTTTTACTGGCCTTGGTTGGCCTGGTGGGGATGCGCTTCTTACGCTGCACATTAACGCTGGCAATCAGCTCAATAAACTGCGCCAGCGCCGTTTCACGGTTGTTCAGCTGACTGCGGGTTTCCTGGCTTTTAATAATGATCTTGCCACTTTGCGTAATTCTGTGATCACTTTTTTGCAGCAGTCGTTGCTTATAGTAGTCAGGCAGCGACGAGGCGTTAATATCGAAAATGAGCTGCGCGGCAGTGGCTACCTTATTGACGTTTTGACCGCCCGCGCCGCTTGAGCGGATAAACTGCCACTCGATTTCGCTCTCGGGAATACTTACCCGCTGCGAGATCTGAATCTGGCTCATACCAGTCCTCCTCGTCGTTCGACTCGTTTGGTCACCGTTTCAAGCACCACCCGCGGGCTGGCTGCCACCAGGGTAAAGTGCTCCCGGGCCCGGGTTATGCCCGTGTACAGCAGCTCCTTAGTCAGTACCGGCGTCTCGCGCTCGGGCAACACCACTACCGTGTGAATAAACTCTGAGCCCTGCGATTTATGCACCGTCATCGCGTAGACGGTTTCAACCTGGGTCAGCCGGCTGGGCAGTAACCAGCGGACCCGATTATCAGCGGTTTTAAAGACTACCCGCAGGGGGTCGCCGGGACGGCGCTGCAACGCAATGCCGATATCGCCGTTCCTCAGGTTCAGATTATAGTCATTATGAGTGACCATCACCGGCCGGCCTGCATACCAGGGCTCTACTGCGGTGGTATCCCGATCCAGCCACTGCATCACCCGCTCGTTAAGCGCACGCATTCCCCAGTCACCTTCGTTCACCGCAGTCAGGATCTGGAAGGCAGCATACTGCTCAAGTACTGCGCCGGCCCAGTTATCAAATTCGGTATCCGTAGCCTCACCCGCCGGACGCTTTTTGAGACTGTCCAGAAAGGGGGTGAGGCCCTCCCTGACTAATTTCTTCATGGCGTTGATACCGGGCTGCGCTATCTGCAGGAACGCAATATTCGCGAATCGTGCATCGGTTGCTGCCAGGCCAGCGCTATCGGCCAGCCAGCTGCGTAGCCACTGGGTGCGCTGATGATTCACTTCAGCGGCCAGCTTGCCAATACCACGGCTATCATCAAAGCGGCGGCTGGTGCGTAGCATGACAGTATGCTGGTTGTAATGATCAGCGCCTGACTGCGGCGGCTTTTCAGCCAACATCGCCTCCGGCAGCGTTTGCCGACTGGCTTGCTCCAGCCACTGCGCCACCGCCGGGGCATAGTTGCCCTGCTCGGCGCCGGTGCACAGCTGCCCCAAAATGGCGCCAGCGCCGACCGAAGCGAGCTGATCTTTATCACCTAATAGAATGAGGCGGGCGTGGGTGGGTAGCGCCGCCACCAGTGCCGCCATCATCTCGATATCAACCATGGATGCTTCATCGACGATCACCACGTCAGTCACCAGCGGGTTCCGGGCATTGTGGCGGAAGCTGCGACCATGCCGCTGGGTGCCCAGCAAGCGATGCAGGGTTACCGCAGCCGGGCTTAGCAGCTCACGGATATCATCGATATCAGGCATGGTGGTTAGTTCTTTGCGGATCGACTCGGTCATACGCGCGGCCGCTTTGCCGGTTGGCGCCGCCAGATGGATTGTCAGTGCACCCTGCCCTTGATGCATCCGCTGCAGGGTAGCCAGCAGCCGCACAACGGTGTAGGTTTTGCCGGTACCCGGCCCGCCGGTGATAATGCTGAAACCGCTACGCACGGCCATGGCACAGGCTATCCGTTGCCAGCTTACGCCTTCGCCCGGCGCACCAAACAACTGATCCAGAACCGTTGCCAGCTGGCTCAGATCAACTTCAGGCAGCCTGTCCATACGCTGCTGCAGATCCCGGCGTATCGCATCTTCATATCGCCAGAACCGGCGCAGATAGAGGCGTTGGTCGGCGACTAGCACCAGCGGCGAATTGGTACCGCCGGCGGCTCCAGCCAGCGCCTCATGCAATAGCTCCGGTGCCGCATCAAGGCCCGCGGCTTGCAGCAATTTAACAGGGCTGACACATTCTGACCGGCTGGCGCTGTTCGCTTGCTCCGGTGGTATGAGTAAATAGTTATCTGCATCGTTCGCCAATAGCTGAATATCCAGGCACGGGTGGCCGCGGCCAAGCTGATGACTCGCCAGCGCGCCCAACAGCCAGACCAAAGGTGCATCGCCCGGGGCTTTTTGCTGCAAATACCGGGCAAAATTTAAATCAAGCGCGCGCAGCCAGCCATGTTGGTGCCAACGTTCAAGTTCCCGCATCAGGTCCATCAGTTTACTCCCTCTGCAACAGCCCGGGAGCCAGCGAACAGTTGCTCAAGGCGCTCGATTAATTCGCGCGGGGGCCGATCAAAAAAAGCGCCTGCGGTATCGGCCTGATAGCCACGCATAAACAGGTAAACCGCACCGCCAATATGGTGATCGTAGTCGTACGCATTGCCCATCCGGGCTTTCAACAGTTTATGCAGCGCCAGGGTGTAGATAACGTACTGCATATCGTAACGACTACCGAGGATCTTATCGCGCATCGCAGTGCGGGCGTAGCTGCTGGCATCCGGGCCCAGATAATTCGATTTATAATCGGCTACGTAGTAGCGCCCCTCATGCTCAAATACCAGATCGATAAAGCCTTTGAGCATACCGTTCAACTGGCTCGGCAACACCTGCGGACGCGCCTGGCCTGGCAGTATATGTTCGCGCACCAGTTGGTCAAGCTGCTGAGCACGAACCTGATGGGTGGCGAACCAAAACTCCGGCTCGGGCTGATAACTGCTCAACCCGGCCAGCGTAAAAGTGGTGTCAGCCCCCCCTTCAGGGCTTGCTTTGAAAGGGGTCTGGAGGTAGTCGTGCAGCCAGTCCCGCAACATTTGCTGGTGGCTGTGCCAGGGCTCCAGCCGGGTGCGCTCGTTGACCAGCTGAGCCAGTTTATCGCCGTCCGCAGCAAGTACAGCAAAGCCGGCGTTGGCGGCGTCTTCAAGTAAATTGTGTAAAAAGGTCCCGGGTTGGGCCCCTTTCGGAAAGCCATGCAGGCTGGCGGGGTCGGGCTCGCGCTCGGGCGTTGCCGCGACTTCGCTGGTCTGTTCATGCCGGGCTTCCAGCGAATTCAGCGCATCGGCGTCGTCAGCGGTTATTTGTTCGCCGTACTTTAAGGCGCTGTAGCTTGCCACCCACCAACGTTCCATCCGGTGTCCGGCCGGCATGCTACAGCTGACCAGCGTTCCACCGTCCGCGCGGTCGGCCTGATAACGGGTTAACGGACTATCAATTTCGAATTTCTGTTGCGGTAAGTCGCTCAGTTGGGCGACCAGTTCGCCAAACTCGACTTTGCTGCCGAATTCACCGCTGGCCAGGTAACACAAAGCCGTGTCTTTGAATTCCTGAAACGGTGCTAAACCAATGAATGTCGCAAATTGCGCCCGGGTCACCGCCACGTAAAGCTTACGAACATCTTCGGCCAGCCGTTCCAGATCGGCCTGCTGACTGCCTTCGACATCATCTTTATCGTAGGCCAGACAAAGCTCATCCGCGGCATTATGGTACTTGGCGGGATAACTCACCCGACGATGCCTGGCGGGGCAGTTGCTGATAAACGGCAAAAAGACTAGTGGATACTGCAGGCCCTTCGATTTATGAATAGTAATCACCTGCACCAGTTGCGAGTCGCTTTCCAGCCGTACCTGCTGCTCAGCTGCATCAGTGCGGTTGCCCTCATCACTCGCCAACTGAATATGCTCGGCTAAATAGCGCAGCAAACCAGTTCGGCCCTCGACCAACGCCGATTGCTGCTGCAGTAACTCAGCCAGGTGCAGAATATCGGTCAGCTGTCGCTCCCCACCGTCTTCGCGCAACAGTCGCGCCGGTACCGAAAAGTCATGCAATATGCGCTGCAGCATCGCCAGCACCCCGCGCTGCTGCCACAATTCGTGGTAGTCCAGAAACTGGTCGGCGCGGCGGTCCCATTCAAGTTCGTCGGTATTAAGTAAATCGAGCGCGGCCAGCGACAGCGCCAGCAACGAACTGGCCAGTGCAGCTCTGAGCAGGCCGGGATCCCGGGGCGCCGCACAAGCCTGCAGAATACGCAGCAGATCGCTGGCCATAGCACCGGCAAAGACCGAGTCACGGTCAGACAGGTACACGCTCTGTACCGCCCGCTCACGTAGCGCGCTGCGGATTACCGCAGCTTCTTTAGCGCTGTTTACCAGTATCGCGATATCACCGGGCTGAATACGGGCAAAGCTGCCGTCGTCATGCTTAAAACCACTGCTCGGGTCGTTCAGTAGAGTAACTATCTGCTCTGCGGTTTGTGCTGCCAGCGCAGCCTGCAGCACCGGTTTTTTTTCTTTGTCCGAAGCCTGCAATACGTCCAGTCGCAGAGCCGGGCCAGGTTGATCCCCGATCACGAAGTGCCGGCTCAGTCCATTGGCTTTTACCGCTGTAAAGGGCACCGGATTGTCTTCGGTAGTACCAAACAAAAATGCGCCGCGCGGGTATTCCCGGGCGCGTTCAAAGAGCTGGTTGGCCGCTGCCACCATGGCATCGGTGGAGCGAAAGTTCACCGCCAGGGTGTAATGGCGGCCGGCGGTGGCCCGCCGGGCCTGCAAATAGGTGTAAATATCCGCGTTCCGAAACGAGTAGATTGCCTGTTTGGGATCACCAATCAGAAAAATGCCGGTTTGCGGTAGCGGCTCCTTAAGCTGGTAAACCCGATCAAAAATCTCATACTGAGTAGGATCGGTATCCTGAAACTCATCGATCATGGCCACCGGGAACTGCGCCCGGATAGTGGCCGCCAGCGAACGACCATGCTTACCCCGCAACGCGTCTCGCAAACGGCTCAACATGTCGTCAAAGCCCATTTCGGCGCGTTGTTGCTGCAAGGCGCTGAAGCGTCGCTGCAGCCATTGCGCGGCATGATGAAGCAAGGGCGTGCGAATCGTCGGTAGCGCGCGTGAGCTATGGTGAAGCTCCTCCAGGGTTTGCCACAGCGGATGCTCGGGTAAAGGAATGTGGAGCGCATCGCGCAAGCCGTCAGGGGTAAGCCGTTGCCAGGCTGACTCAGTTAGCGAAGGCGTCAGCGCCGCCGATTCTCCGAGCGCTAATGCCGCTGCCCATTCGTCCAGTGACTGTAGCCAGTTGCTTACCCGGTCGCGGCGCAGTTTATTGCCATGGGCCTGTTTGCTGGCGATAACCTCATCGAGAAAAACCCGCGCATCAGCAAGCCAGCTCTGCCACGGCTTACTGTGAAATTCCTCCCGTAATTGCTGCTCTGCTTGCTGTACTTCACTTAGCAGTTGCGCTGGCGGTGCCAGGTCAGCCGTCGGCACGTCATTCAGCAAATTACGTACGCCGGCATAAATGGCCTCCGGGCTATTGAATTCACTGGTCAATAGCCGGTAAGCATCAACTTGCTGCGCAGTCAGCGGAGCTATAAAAGTGCGCCAGTAGTCACGGGCGGCGGTGAGCCAGTGCTGTTTGGTATCGGTATTAAGCTGCTGGCTGAACAGACTGCCGCTGGCAAAAGCGTGCTCCCGAAGCATCCGGTTGCACCAGCCATGGATCGTATGTACTGCCGCCTCATCCATCGACTGGGCGGCCAGCTCCAGCTTGCGCGCCAAGGCGGGCCAGGCTTCGGCGTCCGCATACTCAGCACGCAGCCCCTGCAGAAAGCCATCAGCCTGGTCGGTCTGCTGGCGAAAGTAAGCCGCTGCTTCACTCAGGCGTGCGCGGATCCGATCGCGCAGTTCTTCGGTTGCAGCATCGGTAAAAGTAACCACCAGAATTTGCTCGGGTGTAAGAAAATCGCCGAAACGCTCGTCCTGGTTACCATGGTTCAGCACCAGCCGCAGATACAGCGCCGCGATGGTATAGGTTTTACCGGTGCCCGCGCTGGCTTCAATCAGGCGGCTGTTATGCAGCGGAAACCGCAAAGGCTGCAACGTTTTGCCGGTCGTCATTCGTGGCTCCTCAGTCTGCATGAGCGGCTCCGATCACGGCGGCACGCACCATAGGTAAATAGAGCTGTTCGGCAAATGTGAACAGTTGGTCGGTTTTCGTCAGCGCGTCATAATCGGGGTAGAAACGCCCGACATAGGGTGTCCGCTGTACCTGCGCCGCCTTGTGCGCGCTACCTTCGCTGTAAAACTCTGCCGCAGCTTCGGCACTAAATTTCGGCTCAGGATCATCGATGATTTCAGCAAGCTTTTTACCATAACTGCTGCACCACCCTGCATAGATGGTGCCAAACTCAACAGCTAAGGGCTGGCGATATCCTTTAATGACCCAGTCTAGAAGCCCTTGCAAATAGTCGTGCGCCTCGGGCTCCGTCATCGGCAGAAAACTAATTTTCCCGACCTGACCCAGCACCAGGGTATGGGTGGGGTTTTGGGTATTCAGTAGCAGATGGTTTACCCAGTGATGCAGCGCGTGTTTGAGGCGCGGCGTGCCATTAGCTTCAGTCAGCTTACTGGCAGTAACAGCCAGTTGCAGCCAGCCACCAGCAGCATTTGCACGCAGCCCGCTAATGACCCCGCTCACGCTAAGCGCTTCGGCCTCACCAGTACCAGCAACGATTAACGCGACAGCGTCGATCGTCAGCGGATAGTCCGACAAACAAGCGCTCAGCCCCTGCGCCAGTTCGCTCAGGGTCGCCTCAAACTCACCCCGTATCACCGCTCCGCCGGCACCCGACGGGATCAGCCCCTGCCCCTGCAACCGGCTTAGCTCTTTATGCATAGCGGGCTGCCAGTTGGCAGTTTCCTGCTGCTGCAGCAATTCAGCTAGCTGTTCAAATAGTGGTTGTTGCAACTGCCAACTTAGCAAGCCATCGGGTACAAAGGTTTCTTCATCCAGACTACTGAAATCATCTGTCGAGAAATACACCCCCAGCCGCTGATTCATCAGCAGCCGTGCCGGCTCTTTAAGAAAATCAGCCAGTTGTTTCGCGCTTAACGGGCTGTCGGGCACCCAGTCGGTTAGCTCCCCGCCATCTGTACCCGCCACCGCCGGCGCAGGCAGGTGAGCAGCGCGCCATTCCTGGGCATAAGTAAAGAGCTGACCGGCACCTGGCTGAGCAGACTCAAAATAAGCCGGGCTAAAAGGCTGCAGCCGGTGTTCGGTAACTAGTTCTGTGGCTTGCCAGCCATAACGCAGGTGCTCCAGCAACTGGCTGACCAGTACCGAGGGAGGCCGCTCACTGTTATCCCGGATACTGCGGCCATGCCAGCTGATATAGAAATAGTCTCTGGCCGACAGCAGCGCTTCCAGAAATAAATAGCGGTCGTCCTCACGGCGGGATCGATCCCCGGGCCGGTAATCGCGCGCCATCAGATCAAAATCCAGCGGTTTCTGGGCCCGCGGATACTCACCATCGTTCATGCCCAGCAGGCAAACATAGCGAAACGGAATCGCCCGCATTGGCATCAGGGTGGCAAAGTTGACGCTGCCCGCCAGAAACCGCTGCTGCAGGTTCTGTTCATCCAGCCGGCTTAGCCAGCTTTCAATCACCAGGGTCAGCGGCAGGGTATTGTCGAAGCCAGCTTCGGTGCTGGCTGCCAGCCATTGCTCAAGCTGTTGCTGCAGTCGGCTGAGCAGCACCACATCAGCATCCGATTCAGCCTCAAACAGCGAATCCAGTAGCATGGTAAGGTAATCGGCCCATTGGGCGGGCGTGCGGTCCGTTGCGAGTTCGTGGAAGTGTTCGTCGAGGGTATCGATCAACTCGACCAGCCCCCCCGCTGCGGCCGCCTCCAGCCCCGCCACTTCGCTATAAGGTTCATCGCCAAGCCAGTCAGAGTCCGCTTCTGTCGCCATCGCTTCGGGCTCGCCGACTGCGTAGCCCAGCAACATGCGCCGCAAACCAAACTGCCAGCTATTGACGCCTTCACCACCGGGTAATCCCAGTAATTCCCGGTGCTGGGCATGCAAACCCCAGCGCACGCCAGCGCCGTGAATCCAGTCCCGCAACTGATCGACATCATAACTGCTTAGCCCGAACCGCCGCTGCAGCGCAGGCACCTGCAGTAAATCCAGTACATCACTCATCGCCAGCCGGCTTTGCCGGATGGTCAATACCTGCTCCAGCGCAATCAGCAGCGGATTGCGATGACGCTGGCCCTGATCTGCGATGGTATAAGGAATATAACGCTCATCATCGCGGCCGAGGCGGCCAAACACGGCGTCGATATGGGGCGCATAGGCGTCGATGTCGGGAACCATGACCATGATATCCCGCGGCTTTAAGCTGGCATCAGCAGCAAAGGCTGCCAGCAGCTGATCATGCAAAACCTCCACCTCGCGCTGGGGGCTATGGGCGCAGTGCACCGCCACCGATTGATCCGATTGCTGGTGTCGTGGCCAGCGCTGGCGGGTTTCCTCCAGTGGCCGCAATTCCAGAATATCGTCCTGCAATTGCTGCAGCAGAGTTGCCGTGGGTTGCTGATCGAATAACTCAAAGTTGAGTTCGTTAAACTGCGCGGCCTTCAGCCGGGTTTCATCGAAGCGATCCAGCAGCCGGATGTAATCGCGGCCCTGCTTACCCCAGGCCGCCAGCAACGGCTGAGCCTGCGCATGCAGCTGTTCATCCGGACTCGCTGTCGACATACCCGACTTAAACCGATGCCGTTGCGCCTGAATATCCATTTGCCGCAATAACTCGCGGCCATCAACAATATCCGCCCAGTGGTATTTACAGGGATTATGCACGCAGAGCACAATCTGGCAGCAGCCTTTTAGAGCATCCAGTAATTCCAGCAGCTGCTGCGGCAGGCTGGAGATCCCGAATACCACGATGCGTGGCGGAATACCGGCCGGACGCGTTGCTGGCGTAAGGTGCGATGCAGCCTGAATAAACTGTCGGTGCAGTTCAGCCCGGTTATTCCAGCTCTGCTCACCCACGTCGGCCAGTAGGTAACGCCATAACTTTGGCTGCCAGTGATTATCTTCACCGGCCTGCAACTGACCACCGGCGGCCCAGTCAGCCAGCCAGTCGGCGCGGTACATCTGATACTGATCGTACAAGTCGGCCAGCCGCTCGCTAAGCTGGTAGAGTTTGCGCTGATCGTCATCATCGGCAACATAGTCACGTAGCGCTTTAAATTCAGGCTCCTGCAAATGAGCCGGGAGGATCCGCAAAATGCGCCAGGTCAGACGGTCTTTGTCGAAGGGGGAAGTTTTGGGTAGCTGCTGGCCCAGCACCGACCGGTAGGCCTGCCACTGAAAACGGGCCGGCAAGGTCACCTGCAGCAGCGCCGCGATACCCGCTTCTTCAGCCAGGTGGATCTTGAGCCATTGGGCAATACCATTGGACTGCACCAACATGGTTTCCGTGGCCAGCGGCGCCAGGGGATAGTTACTGGTCAGCTGCACTACCAGATCCGTCAGTTCCTCTAACCTGTGACTGTGCGCAACAATAAATCCTGGTGTTAACTCGCTCATTTGCTATCCCCTGCAGACCGTATTGATCATCCTACCCAAATAGCCTCCGCCACACTAGCACCGCGTACAAATCCATTCAGTTAAGATTTCGCTTGTGGTAAAATACGTGTGCAATTTTTGACCTCGGATTTGCGATCCGAACCGCCAAAAGAAGGAAGATCATTGATGTATATTTGCGCCGCACTCTACAAGTTTGTGGAGTTAAACGATTTTGAAGCTTACCGTCAGCCGCTGTATGAAGCGCTGGTTCAGAACCAGGTAAAAGGTACCTTGCTGCTCGCACGCGAAGGTATTAACGGCACCATTTGCGGCACCCGCGAAGGAATCGACAACGTGCTTCGCTTTATTCGCTCCCGTGCTGAGTTTGCCGACATCGAGCACAAAGAATCCCCCAGCGAAACCCAGGCTTTTTATCGCACCAAAGTGAAGCTTAAAAAAGAGATCGTCACGATGGGCGTCGACTGGGTCGATCCAAAAAATATCGTCGGCACCTATGTTGATGCGCAGGACTGGAACGATTTGATTCGCGACCCGGAAGTGCTGCTCATCGATACCCGTAACGATTATGAATACGCCGTTGGCACGTTCGAAGGCGCGGTCAATCCAAAAACCGATAGCTTCCGCGACTTTCCCCAGTACGTGCAGGATCATCTGGACCCGGCCAAACACAAGAAAGTCGCCATGTTCTGTACCGGTGGTATTCGCTGCGAAAAATCTACTGCCTACCTGAAGCAGCAAGGCTTCGAAGAGGTTTACCATCTCAAGGGTGGTATCCTCAAATACCTCGAAGAGATGCCCGCGGAGAATAGCACCTGGAACGGCGACTGTTTCGTATTTGACCAGCGCGTTACCGTCGGTCATGGCCTGGTGCAGGGTAGCTACGACCAGTGCTACGCCTGCCGCATGCCTATAACTGAAGAAGAAAAAGCCTCTGAATTTTATGTCAAAGGCGTCAGTTGCCCGCACTGTCATGATAAGACCACATCAGAACAGAAAGAGCGCTTTGCCGAACGTGAAAAGCAGATCCAACTTGCGAAGCAGCGGGGTGAAGAGCATATTCGGGACGGGAAAATCGATTTAAGCAATCGAGTTTAATCGGTTTTTCTTTATAGGGCGGCGCGTTATACTGCTGGCATCGTCATTCTGAAAAACTTAAACGCGATGATAAGGAGTTTCTATGCAACAGTTAAACGTAATCGGATTAAAGCAAAAAGACACTGAACAGCTGGCGGAGCGCCTCAACCTGCTGCTGTCTAACTATCAGATCTTTTACATGAACGTGCGCGGTTTTCACTGGAATATTAAAGGCCAGCAATTTTTTGAACTGCATAATAAGTTTGAAGAAACCTATAACGACCTGCTGACTAAAATTGACGAAATTGCCGAGCGTATTCTGACCCTGGGTCAGCGCCCCCAGCACGCTTATTCAACCTATATCAGCAACAGCGACATTCAGGAAGTGAAAGACGTTCATGACGGCCCGTCTTGTGTGCGCGAGATTCTGAACAGCTATCAGACCACCATCCGCCTGCAACGCGAAATTCTGGCGCTGGCGGGTGATGCTGACGATGAAGGGACCTCCGCACTGATGAGCGATTATATTAAAGAACAGGAAAAAACCGCCTGGATGCTGACCTCATATTTAGGTAACTAAAATCAACATTACCTGCTATGCTGATTCGTAGTAGTACCTTAACCCTCTGAAAAGAAAAGGAAGCGAACTATGAATAAAGTATTAGGACTTGCATTGCTGGTGGTTGGTATTATTCTGCTTTATTTCGGATATGAGGCCTACAACGCACCTTTATCTGAAATGAGTCAGGAACTGACTGGTGAGCCGACGGATAACGCCATGTGGTACCTGATTGGTGGTGCCGTGGCCGTGATCATCGGACTTTACGGGCTCATCCGCGGTAAATAAGCATATAGCGAAATCGCTGTGTGTTGCTGATAACCTATCAGTAGCACGCAGCGATTTTTTTGTCTATGTGTCAGCTTTTTGCTTATATTTTAAAAAGATAACCTCGCCAACCGATATCAAAAATATGCCGATCAGAGCTGTCCAGATAATGAGTGGGTCGCTTTCCCATTTTATATGGATAAACGCAGTGAGCACCACAATATCAAGAACAATTGCTGTCAACAGTATGACCGGATTCGCACTTACGTCTTTACGTAAATAGCGGAATACGCCCCAGTGAATGGCTATATCCATAATGATATAAAATATCGCGCCCAGCGACGCAATGCGGCCCAGGTCGAAAAAGGCCGCCAATAGCATTGCCATTACCACAGTATAAACCAGTGTGTGTTTTTGAATGCTTCCTGGCATACCGAAGTGGCTATGCGGAACCAGTTCCATCTTAGTTAACATGGCAAGCATTCTCGAAACGGCGAAGGCACTGGCGATGACTCCTGAAACCGTAGCAATGATGGCAAACCCAACTGTTATCCAAAGCCCTAACTTTCCGTAGACCGGCCTGGCAGCTTCAGCGAGCGCATAATCTTTAGCCTGAACAATGTCATTGATCGACAAGCTCGACCCAACGGCTAGTGTTACCAACAGATAGGCGCCACCACAGATAAGTAGCGAGATAACAATGGCTCGCGCAACATTCTTTTTGGGCTCTTTTATTTCATCACCGCTATTCGTGATGGTCGTGAACCCTTTATAAGCTAATATGCTTAAGGCGACTCCTGCTAACACACCGCCAGCACCTGCATCGCGCGGGACAACTGAAATAGTTTCGAAGTCGATGCCGGAAGCCCAGAGCCCGCCGATGGCCAGAGTAATTAGCCCTAATGCTTTTATAACCGCCATAACAAACGAAAACGTTTGAATGAATTCGTTGTTCAGGATGTTTATAAAAAAAGCGAAAGCAATCAATCCGACAGCAAGAGATGGGATTAGCCACTGTGCTTCGTAATTAATGACGTGGCTGGTATAAGAGGCAAAAGTACGGGCAACCAGGCTTTCGTTGATGACCATCGAGAAGTACATCAGCAGCGCAAATATCGCTGTTAAGCTTCCTTTGCCGTAAGCTTTACTAAGAAACATAGCGATACCACCAGCAGATGGGTACGCTTGCGTCAGCTTCACATATGAGTACGCGCTAAACCCGGCAATAACGCCGCCGGCCATGAATGCCATAACGAACCAGTCTTTCGCTAAGTCGGCGACCTGCCCGGTCAATGCAAATATCCCGGCACCAATCATCACGCCCGTCCCCAACGATACAGCGCCCCATACACTTAAGCTGTTTTTGCGATAGTCATTGCCGTGGCTATCAGAGTGCTCTGCCATTGATTCTCCCCCCATGCTTTAGCGATCTGCTAGCAAATACATAAAAATTGCCTCTGGTTACTTATTAAAAGGTAGCAGCTTAGTGCACATTATTAGCTTTATAAGAAAGCTTTTAACTTAAGAAGGCATTTCAGGAGCAAATGGAAAACAAACACAATCGGGACTAGACTGAGAGTCTGCAAGATAATGGAAGCTGCAAAAGGAGACGAATTATGGACGGTCATACGATGTTCGGCGGAATGGGATTCTTAGGAATGTTACTTTTTGGAATCCTCCTCGTTGTGCCATTCTGGCGGATTTGTCAACGAATTGGCTATCCCGGGCCATTGGGTTTACTGGCGTTAGTACCGATCGCAAATATTATTTTGCTTTATTTCATCGCGTTTTCGCCGTGGAGAGCACCAACAAAGCAATAAAGTCCGCTTTCCGTCCGGCCATTTTATCCTTAAAGGGACAAAATGCGCCGGGCACCATTGAGCACAATAAGACTCACGATAATACCGATAACCAGGTCCGGATAAGGAGAGCCCGTCCAGGCGACCAGCGCGCCGGCGCCTATCACGCCGAGGTTGATGATCACGTCGTTGGCCGAGAAGATCCAGCTGGCCTTCATATGGGCGCCGCCCTTGCGGTACTTGAAGATAAGTAGCAGGCAACTGACATTTGCTATCAGCGCGATAAAAGCGACGCCCATCATCATGGCCGATTGCGGGTCACTGCCGAACACAAAGCGCCGCACCACCTCGGCCAGCACGCCCAGCGCCAGAATCAACTGCAATACTCCCGCCACCCTTGCCGCACACAACTGCATCTTGACGCCAAAGCGCACCGCATAGAGTGCCAGACCGTAGACAGCGGCATCAGCGAACATATCCAGCGAATCACCGATAAGCCCGGTCGATTCAGCCCAAATACCAGCGGCCATTTCAGCCACGAACATCACCGCATTGATAGCCAGCAGCCAACGCAGAGTACTGGCCTCATGACGTTCAGAAACTGTTGCCGGCGATTCGCCACAATCACAGGATTTTGACATTACTCCACCGCCGGCAGGCGCATCGCACGCGCCGCTGCTGTCAGGCCCAAGCCGATAAGCAGCAACATCACCGCCGCTACCCCAAAATAGGTGTCGACCAGGCCCAGCAGAATACCCAGCAACAGCACCAGGCCAATGACCGTATTAGATACAGCAGTAAACTGGGCACGGGTTTCCTGAGTGGCCATATCCACCAGATAGGTCTTACGGCCAACACGGGCACCGTGGTGGGCTACCGCAGCGGTAAATATCAGTAAGGCCGCCACCGGTTGCAGTAGCAGCCAGTTATCAGCGTATACAAACAGCCCCAGTGCCACGGCCATAACCAGTACCGCCAGTAAAGCGGCGGCAGCCATAACATGGTGACTGGCGCTATCGGACCACTTGCCCCAGAACCGTCCGGCCATCAGTCCCGCTAGCCCGCTTGCCAACATCATGCCGCCCAGATTGGTCAGTGAACTTTCGCCGCTGCGCTGAATCATTACCACGATATAGGGGATCGAGAACGCCGAGGACACCAACAGTGAGCGGGTCAAAACAAACTGCCCGAACTGTTTATCGGTCCATAACAGGCGGACCGATTTCAGCGCTTCGACAATGGCATTGCCGCCGCCTTCGGTGGCACCGGCAACCTCTGGCACCTGCGCATAGATCAGCGCAGCGCTGGTCCATAGCATAATGGCAAAAGCCAGCAGCGCTACGAACAGAGTGGTACTGCCGTTACTCAGTTGCTCATCGAACAACGCTGGCGAGAAAATAATTACCAGCGCGGTAAGCACTGATAGCAGACCTGCTGCCGCAGCGGCGATGCCGGACAACCGGCCGCGGCGGCTTTTCGAGATGGTCTTGCCTTCAACATCTTTGATGGTGACCGAGCAAACGCCCCGCGCCAGGCTAAACAGTGCCAGTAAGGTGACAACCGCCCAGCCCAGGGCCGTCGCACGTAGATAAATGACTGCCAACAACATCCCCACCAACGCCAATGCCTGGCCGAAGCTACCGGCCACCCAGAACCATTTGCGGACGGGCCGCTCGCGCAGCCGCTGAGCGATAAACAACTGAGGTAGTAAAGCCAGGGATTCTCTCAGGGGCACCAGCGCGCTGATAAACACCGCCGGCGCGCCCAGCGTTGACAGCATCCAGGGGAGCACCAGGCGGGCACTCACCAGCGAATCACCAAGTTTCGTCAGGGTGAGCGCAAAAATATGCGCCATAAAGGCCCGGGGCTGGTCGTTGCAGGCTGCTTCAGGAATATCTTTACAGACTCTGGCGTCTTCATCTTCGGCCAGAAAACCATACATCCGGTCGGTAAGCGGTTTGTCTTTAGCCATGGTATAAGTTTACCCGGTTAAATGTGTTTTTGTTGTAAGTGATGGTGTAGTTCGTACCATAACTGGCTAACCACCTTAACCAGTTCCAACCAGTCGGCTATCAGATTACTGTTTACCTGAAACCCCGCGATTCCTTCATAGGCGTTGATGAAGGCGCGCTGCTGCGTCTCGTCGAACTGATTCACCTGAATAGCGCTGGCTAAGTCAAAGTAACGCTCGCCCAGCCCCGAGTACTCCCAGTCGATAACCAGAGGAGCACCATTTTTAAAGACATGGTGAAAGGCCAGATCGTTATGGCAGAAGACCGGGTGAGCACCAAAGCTGTCAATGAGCTTATGATAGCCCTGCAAGCGTTTGGTGAACTGCCGCCCGCGCTCTGGCTCAAAGTTTCGCAGATGGTCACAGTAACGCTGCAATCGGCTGTGCAGCGACCAGGGTGGCACCTCAACCTGGGCGCGATGAATACGAGCGCTTACATCGGCCAGCACATGAATTTTATCGCTAATAGGTTCCGGGCTATGGGCTAAATCAGGCCCGTCCAGAAAAGGCTGCAGCATCAACCCCTGGACCGGGTCGAAATAGAGGACTTCCGGGGCCAGTTGTTCAGCTGCCAGTTGTTGCTGCACCGCAACTTCCTGTGCCCGGTCGAGCCCATAAGGATGGTCAAAACGAAAATGCTTGAGTACGTAGCTGTGCCCGGTGGTGGTTATTTTATAGACATCATTCGCGACACCGCGTAGCAGGGGTTCGGTGCTGATGACACCGTGGACAGGTAACTCGCTTAGCCACTGCTGTTGCATGTCTCTGTTGCTTTCCTATGTCGTCGTCTCAGGTTGCCGTCTTCCCTCGCTGCCATTGCCACATTGCGTAGAATACCAGCACTACGTAGACCGCGAAAAGTCCGCCCGTGGCCACGAAACCTTTACTGGCATAAAGGTAAACGTAAATACTATCGATTACCAGCCAGTATAGCCAATTCGAAAATAATTTTCGCGTCAGCAGCCAGGTGGCAAACAGGCTAAACACAGTAGTAAAACTGTCCAGCCATACGGCATCGGCGTCGGTGTAACGCTCAAGTAAAACCGCAATTAGGGCAGCAACGCCTGACAGCACGATGATCCAGCTGATATGCCAGCGCCAGCTATATTCCGGACGCTCTACGGCGGGTTCCGTACCGGCGCCATATTGCCACTGCCACCAGCCGTATACCGCCAAAGCGATATAGGCCAGCTGCAGCAGGAATTCCATATAGAGCTGCACTGAAAACATCAGCGTGGCATAAATGCTACAGCTAATAATGGCAGCGCCCCAGCACCACTGGGACTGATGCGCTGCCAGGAGCAAGTAAAGAATTGCCAGGACAATGGCAGCAGCTTCCCACGGCGAAGTTAAACTTAACTGCGTAATCAGCCAATCCATCTGCGGAGCTCCATTCGTTGCTGCTGCCTGCCCATCAGCTTAAAACCGGAAGCTGGCGGTAACACCGAAGCGACGCGGCTCGCCAAACTGCTCGAACAGTTCTGGCTCGTAACCGATACGGGGATCGTTGCCGAAGTAGAAACCACGAATACCGTATTCCTCATCGGTCAGGTTACGGGCCCACAGGCTAAGCTGCCAGTTATTCAGTTGCCAGGCCAGGTTCGCGTGCAACAACACCATGCTATCGGACTCCTGATTATGCGAGTTCGAGTAGTAGAAGCTGTCTTTGGCATCCGCCTGCACCGTTAATTGCAGCGTTTCTGTCAGTTGATAATCAAAGCCGGCATTGACCTGATAATTTGGTGCGTGAGCCTGATCACGACCACTCATATCCATACCATCTTCAGTCACAAAGCCTTCAATTTCGGTATTCAGCAAGCCCAGGTTCACAAAGCTGCGCAGCGGCTCGCTGACCTGATAACTGAGTTCCACCTCGGCGCCCATGGCTTCGCCGCTGGCGGCGTTTTCAATATAGCCCACAAAGCTTTGCTGACGGTTAATCCAGCTTTTCAGCTGCACATCATCGCGGCTGTGATAAAACAGCGCACTGCGCAACACCAGACGGTCATCGTCACTGTTAAATTTGTAACCCACTTCAAGGCTGCTCAGCAGTTCCGGCGCAAAGGTCGCGCGGGCCAGTAAAAAGTCTTCGATTTCGCTCAGTTGCTGATCCTTCGCTTTGCCAAGCGCCGCCCCATTTACCCCGCCTGGCTTATAACCGCGGGCCAGCGTGGTGTACCACAGTGAGTTGTTATCAGGCATATAACTCAGGCTAATACGACCGCCCCACATGGTATCTTCCGGCTGGGCAGTAATACCATTACTGTCGGCATAGTCGTTTTCATAACGCTCAGCGCGAAGGCCGGTCACCAATTGCCAGGAGCTGCTCAGGTGCTGAGTTAATTCACCATAAATCGCAGTGTGATCGCTTTCATAGCTACTCAGAAAAGTCGCCTGCGTATAGAGATCCCAGTTAAAGAAATCCCGGCGCAGATCTTCGTCGCGCTGATAACCATATAAGCCCAGCACCCAGTCAGTTGGCACACCGGCAAAGTCCATGGGTGCGGTGCTTAACCAGCGCGCTTCGAGGGTATGGTCACGACGATCGCGAACGTAGCTGTCAAAAGATGAATACTCCCAGCCCGGGGCGATGCCCACGTAACTCCAGTCTTCATCGTAGCTGTAAGTACTGTCGGCGCTCAGGGTGCTGTAGCTGAGCTGCAGCTCGCTGTGCTGCAGGCCGGTATAGCTCAGGGCAAACCGGGCAGCATTGCTGCTTAGATCATCCTCACCCGGTTGATCCGACAGCGTGTTACGGTTGTTATCCAGCGAGAAGGCATCATAGCCATTATCCTGGTTCAACGCGTGCAGAGTGGTGCGCAGCTGCCAGTCGTTGCCAAGATCGCTGTAAAGATTAAAACGCGCGGTCAGTTCATCGCGCTGCTGAGTATCATCGCGGTTCAGGTAGATGTTATTGGTAAAACCATCATCGCTATGCTGATAGATACTGACCCGGGCCTGCCCAAGGGCTCCCAGTGAACCACCAACGGCCACGCCGCCTTTAAGCTCGTCGTAATTACCAACACCCAGTTCCCAGATGCCGCTGAGTTCTTTACCCGGACGGGTAGTTTCCATCACCATCATACCCGCCAGGCCATCGGCGCCGAAACGGCCACTTTGTGGCCCACGGTAGACTTCAACCTGGCTGATATCAAACAGCTGTGCCGCCTGACCCAGGCCGCTATAGTTAATACCGTCAATCAGCAGGCCTACGGAAGGGTTGATAGGGTCAACAAACTGGCTGCGTTCGCCGATACCACGAATCTGAATGAAGCGCGCGCGCGACGTGCCGCCCGAAAAATTCACATTGGGTATGGCATTCAGTACATCTTCAATATGCACCGCAGCGCGCTCTTCGATCGTTTCCCGGCCTAATACGCTGACACTGGTCGCGGCCTGGTTTATCGGGATCTGGCGGTATTCGCCACGAATAGTAATGCGCTCAAGCGGTTCTTCCGGCAGTACTTCGTCAGCCAGTGCCGCAGGTGCGAGGCACAAAGCTATAGCCGAATTTAATAGGGTTTTGCGGGTAACAAACATGGATCATTTCCTCTACGTCTACAGTCAGAAATAATCCGGTCGGGCAGGTCTTGCAATGGAGTATGATAGCTACCATCCCTACGCCAGTATTAACCGGATCAGGTGCAAAGGGTTTGCTTTGAAGCATCTCAGCTAGTCGCTTGCGCGATCAGCACCCCTTGGTAAAGCGCGGCGAGTATAACAGCTCGCCCTTGTTTGTTAAATAGGTTGTTAAATAGGTTGTTAAATACTCAGATGAACGCCAGGGCGTCGCCGTACAATTGCCCGGGCGGCAGCCCGCGCGACTGAAAGTCATCACGGATGCAGCGCACCATTTCAAAGCGGCCCGCCACATAAACATCGGCATCAGTTAATGCGCCCTGCTCAGCCAGTACCGCATGATGAACCAGCCCAACGGCGCCATGCCAGCCGGCCTGCGCTTCTTCAATTACCGGCCGGTAACAGAACTGCGGGTGACGTTCGCTGAGGTCTTGCAGCTTCGTATCAAAATAAAGGTCATCAGCCTTACGGCCGCCCCAGTACAGCGTAACCGGCCGGCTGTCATCCTTGCGCAGGTGGTCCTGCAGAATCGACCAGGTATAGGAAAAACCAGTGCCGCCGGCGATCAGGATAAGCGGGCGCTCACTATCTTCACGGTACCAGGCGTCACCTAAGGGGACTTCAACAGTTATCGCCTTATCAGTGCGCATTTTTTGCAGTACTTCCCGCGCGTAGGGGTTATCGTCGGCAGCGCCTATATGCAGCTCCAGGGTATCGGTTTTGGACGGGCAGGAAGCGATTGAAAACGGCCGTTTATCGCGCTCACCCATCACCACCTGCAGGTACTGGCCACCGGCAAAGCGAATCGCTTCAGGCAGCTCCAGCAGCACCCGGAATACGGCGGGGGTAAGGGCTTCAATGGAGGCGACCTGGCAATGCAGTTGTTTCATAAATAAAGCGTATCCTGTCAGCTTATTTAGTTATTGCGGTAGAAAAGATATCCAGCTCATCCCAGATATCGTCAATGCGCGCTTTCACCTGTTCATCCATAACAATAGGTACGCCCCACTCACGGTCGGTTTCACCCGGCCACTTGTTAGTGGCATCCATACCCATCTTTGAGCCAAGGCCCGACACCGGTGAGGCAAAATCAAGGTAATCTATCGGCGTATTCTCAACCAGCACAGTATCCCGCGCCGGGTCCATGCGCGTGGTCATGGCCCAGATCACATCCTGCCAGTCACGGGCGTTAATATCATCGTCACAGACGATCACAAACTTGGTATACATAAACTGCCGCAAAAAGGACCATACGCCCATCATCACCCGTTTGGCGTGGCCCGCATATTGCTTCTTCATGGTCACCACCGCAACCCGGTAAGAGCAGCCTTCAGGCGGCAGGTAAAAATCAACAATTTCCGGAAACTGCTTCTGCAATAACGGCACGAAGACTTCATTCAGAGCCACCCCGAGCACGGCGGGTTCATCCGGTGGGCGACCGGTATAGGTGCTGTGATAAATCGGCTCTTTGCGGTGGGTGATATGGGTCACGGTAAACACCGGGAACTCATCCACCTCATTATAGTAACCGGTGTGATCGCCATAAGGCCCCTCAGGCGCGGTTTCGCCCGGCGCGATATAACCTTCGAGGATGATCTCGGCATGGGCCGGCACCTGCAGATCCGAGCTCACGCATTTAGTGACCTCGGTTTTACCATCGCGCAGTAAACCCGCAAAAGCATACTCCGACAAGCTGTCGGGTACCGGCGTTACGGCGCCAAGAATAGTCGCGGGATCCGCCCCCAGCGCAACGGCGACCGGAAAATTTTCGCCCGGATGCTGGCGTTGCCAGTCCTGAAAATCCAGAGCGCCGCCACGATGGGACAACCAGCGCATAATCAGTTTATTCGGCCCCAGCAATTGCTGGCGGTAAATGCCCAGGTTCTGGCGTTCTTTGTTCGGCCCGCGGGTTACCGTCAGTCCCCAGGTGATCAGCGGGGCCACATCGCCAGGCCAGCAATGCTGAATTGGCAGCGTGGTCAGGTCGACATCATCGCCGCTCATCACAACTTGCTGGCACGGCGCTTTTTTTAGTACTTTGGGCGACATGCTCAGCACTTTTTTATAAACCGGCAATAAATTCAGCGCGTCGCGGAAACCTTTGGGTGGCTCCGGCTCTTTCAGAAAGGCCAGCAACTTACCCACATCACGCAGCGCTTCAACGGACTCCTGCCCCATGCCACGGGCAACCCGATCCGGTGTGCCAAACAGATTCGCCAGCACCGGCATACTATGGCCTTTCACATTTTCAAACAGCAAAGCAGGCCCGCCGGCCTTTAAAGTCCGGTCGGCGATTTCGGTCATTTCCAGATAAGGATCAATTTCCTGCCGGATACGCTTGAGTTCACCGCGCTGCTCCAGCTGAGTGATAAAATCACGCAAATCTTGATATTTCACACCAGGCACTCGTTGTTGGCTTGTGATATGCGCCCAGTATACGCAGTTTTATAAAAGTTTTCAGCGCCTGCTAAGTAGGCTAGCCTTATATATATACCCCAAAAAATGAGACACGAGGTCTATGTTAGCGAACTGGATTATTACCGGATTTACCCTGCTGCTTCTGATCACCACGCTGCTACCGCTAACCCGCAAAGCAGTCTGGTGGGCGAGATTGTGGGATTTCCCCCGCTTGCAGCAGGCAGTTGTGGCACTGGCACTTCTCATCGCCAGCGGCTTCTGGCTAGACCCGGGCAGCCCTTATACCTGGACACTGATTGGCGTGCAGTTGTTCTGTGGCGCCTGGCAACTCTGGTGGATTTTTCCCTATACCGTGTTTGGTAAACGCGAAGTAGCACGTTATAAGCGCGGCCATAGCGGCGAACATGTCGACGAGCATCTGCGCATTCTGGTGGTCAACGTGTTTCAGTACAATCGCAACGCCGTGGGCCTGGTACGCATGATTAACCAACAGCGTCCGGACGTGGTGGTGGTCGTTGAAGCTGATAAATGGTGGATGGAACAGCTCACTGACATCGAAGATGACTACGCCCACATCCTGCGCCAGCCGCAGACCAACAGCTACGGCATGTTGGTTTACTCTGTCTGGCCGTTTAAAAATGAAGAAATTGAGTTTCTGGTACACGAAACCATTCCTTCCATGCATTTCGATCTTGAAATGCCTGGTGGTCGCCAGGTGCGGATGCACTGCCTGCATCCATCGCCACCCAGTATTATCGATCCGGAAAAAACCAGAAAACGGGATGTTGAGCTGTTAAAAGTAGCGGATAAAACCGCCGAAGAAAGCGGCCCTGTCATCGTTACCGGCGATTTAAATGACGTCGCCTGGTCGCATACGACCCGGCAGTTTTTGCGGGAAAGTAAACTACTGGATCCGCGCCTGGGTCGCGGCATCTATAACACCTATCATGCCCGCTTTCCGCTGCTGCGCTGGCCGCTGGATCACATCTTTCACAGCGAGCATTTTATGCTGGTGGAGATCAAACGGTTGCGGGGATTTGGCTCGGATCACTTTCCGTTGCTGGTGGAACTGGCATTACGCAGTGACGACTAAGCCGGAATTATTCAACAGCCTTAAGCGCCCGCAGCACATCGCGGGCAAATTCATGCTCCCGGAACGGCGGCTCGCCAGCTAAATCATAACCACGGCGCACAATCACAAGGTTTTCAGAAGGAATAATAAAGAGGTACTGGCCGCGATTACCACGGGCAGCGATAGTATCGTCAGGCAGTTCCGGAAAGCGTTCATTGAACAACCACCACTGCGCGCCATAACCGGGGATTGGGCTGCCCGCTGAGGATTGTGCGGGCGGCTGCGCCGGCGCTGGCGTGCTGATATAGCTGAGCCAGTTTTCCGGCAAGATTTGCTCATCATTCCAGCGGCCATTCTGCAGATGCAGTATGCCCAGCCGGGCCAGATCTCGCGACGTCGTCCACACTTGTGACGACAAAATAAAGTCACCCTGCCAGTCGGTCTCGGGGAAGGTATGCTGCATACCAATTTTGTTTAGTAACTGCTTAAACGGAAACGCCAGGTAATCGTTTACATCGGTGAAACGTTCACGCAACGTGCGCAGAGCCAGCAGGGTATCGTTATTGGCGTACTTCCAGCGCGTGCCGGGCGGTACTTCCAGCGCGGTTTGGGTGGCGGTATCGCTGACCAGCCCGCCACCGAGATAAACCCGATCGGTACGGTTGCCGGCGACATTACTATCCAGCCCCGATGCCATGTGCAACAGGTGCTCCAGAGTAATCTGCCCGCGCGGGTCGGCAGGATAGGACCAATTTTCCAGGCCGGCCGGCTCATTTACTTTGACTAAACCCTGTTGCACCGCCACACCGATCACACTGGCGCCAATACTTTTGGCTACGGACCAGGTGCGCTGTGAGGTTTCCGGCGTAAAGCCATCCAGATAATGCTCGGCTATGATTTGCTCCGGCGTGGCAATGAGCACTGCGGTGGTGCGGGCGCCAGCGCCATAGTGATCGCTAAAGGCACCGCGAATAGCAGTATCTAGTAAATCATTGCCGGTAGAGCTATTAATTGGGTTCAGTTGCACCCAGGGAGCGCCGCTATCCTTACCCGGTTTGGGTTGCGGGTCGGCTAACCGCGGCATCATAGCAGCGACATCGGCAGTAGCACCAACCGGTAGCTGCACGCAGCCCAACTGTGGTCGCCAGACTACCGTACGCGGTGGCAGATCATCATAAGCCACCTGCACCATACGCAGTTCAGGGTCAATAAAAACGGGGAGTTGAGTAACCAGATCCTGCACCAGCGGATAAATACCGGTCAGCTCATGAGCATTAATCAGCTCCATCGACTTACCGCCATTAAAGGTGGCACTGCAGGTAAACGCGGCTTTGTAACCGGCCGCATAGGCTTGAATCGTTGTTTCAGTTTCGGCAGCACTCGCGGTTAGCGGAGCGTGCACACTGAGGGCGGCCACGACGCCAAATAAACTGAGTCGCAGCGCCCGCATTACCATTAGCCTTTCTGTCGCTTCATTGACTCAAAGAACTCTTCGTTGGTCTTGGTCATTTGCAGCTTATCGATAAGGAATTCCATCGCTTCGGTTTCGCCCATTGGATGAACAATTTTACGCAGGATCCACATTTTCTGCAGTTCTTCCTGGGTGGTCAGCAATTCTTCACGACGGGTACCTGAGCGGTTGAAATCAATCGCCGGGAACACGCGCTTTTCAGCAATCTTACGATTCAGGTGCAGCTCCATGTTACCGGTACCTTTAAACTCTTCGTAGATGACTTCATCCATTTTTGAGCCGGTATCGATCAGCGCTGTAGCAATGATGGTCAGGCTGCCGCCCTCTTCCACATTACGGGCCGCGCCGAAGAAGCGTTTCGGTTTGTGCAGGGCATTGGCATCCACACCACCGGTCAGTACTTTTCCTGAGCTTGGAATCACGGTGTTGTAGGCACGGGCCAGACGGGTAATCGAGTCAAGGAGGATAACCACGTCTTTTTTGTGCTCAACCAGGCGCTTGGCTTTTTCGATGACCATTTCGGCAACCTGCACGTGGCGGCTGGCCGGCTCATCAAAGGTAGAGGCAACCACCTCGCCTTTCACCAGGCGATGCATTTCGGTTACTTCTTCAGGACGCTCATCGATCAGCAGCACCATGAGTACACACTCAGGATAATTAGCGGCAATCGACTGGGCAATGTTCTGCAGTAATAAAGTTTTACCGGCTTTTGGCGGCGCCACGATCAGGCCACGCTGACCTTTACCGATTGGCGAGGCCAAATCCAGAACCCGGGCCGTAATATCTTCAGTACTGCCGTTACCCCGTTCCATCACCATGCGCTCTTCGGCATGTAAAGGTGTCAGGTTCTCAAACAGAATTTTATTACGGGAGTTTTCAGGTTTGTCGTAGTTAACTTCGCGGACTTTAAGCAGGGCAAAATAGCGTTCACCTTCTTTCGGTGGTCGTATCTTGCCGGCAACCGTGTCACCGGTCCGCAAATTGAAGCGGCGGATCTGGCTGGGCGATACATAGATATCGTCCGGTCCGGCCAGGTAGGAGGAATCGGCTGACCGCAGAAAGCCAAAACCGTCTTGCAAAATTTCTAAGGCACCGTCGCCATAGATATCTTCGCCACTTTTGGCGTGCGCCTTAAGGATAGCGAAAATGATATCTTGTTTACGGGTACGCGCCATGGCGTCGAGGCCCATGGTTTCGGCAAGCTGAACCAGCTCGTTGACAGGTTTATTTTTTAATTCTGTTAAGTTCATAGGGGGGCTGATGACTTTTTTATTTGGCCAATGGGAATAAGGTTTGATTAAAGTTTTGTCTGGGGTCTGACTATCTGGCGACCGTATGGCTGGCAGCCTGAAGAAAAGCAATGTACGAAAAGTAACACCTAAAAATTAAAACGTCCAGTTTTTCATCGATTATTTAAATCTGCGCCAGACAGGGGCAGCCGGAACCCGACAGTTCCGGCCTGTCACCTTATGCTTCGCTGCTTACAGGTGCTGGTCAATAAACTCTGCCAGTTGGGCTTTCGACAATGCACCCACTTTAGTACCCGCTACTTCGCCGTTTTTAAATAACAGCAAGGTAGGAATGCCGCGGATGCCGTATTTTGGTGGCGTCTGATTGTTATGATCAACGTTCAGTTTACCAACAGTAATGCGATCACCGTACTCTTTTGAGATATCGTCCAGTATTGGCGCGATCATTTTACATGGTCCGCACCACTCGGCCCAGAAATCGACCAGTACAGGTTTATCTGAATTAAGGACATCTGCCTCAAAACTATCATCACTTAGCTGAACAATTTTATCACTCATGATAATCTCCGCTGCTGAATTCGCGTGAAATAATAAAACACTATTATTTCTGTTTTTGAATGTTAGCGCAAACTGATATGCTTACGCCATGAGTAAAACACACCTGACAGAGACACGGTTCGCCGATCTCGACCTGCATCCGCAGGTTTTAACCGCGTTAGAAAACGCCGGTTTTGAATACTGTACGCCAATACAGGCGCTTAGCTTACCTGTCGCACTGACGGGTAAAGACGTTGCTGGCCAGGCCCAGACGGGCACCGGTAAAACGCTCGCCTTTCTGGTCGCCACCTTCACCACTCTGCTGAATAAGCCACGCGAGGGTGAAAAACGTTACCCACGCGCTATTATTATGGCTCCTACGCGAGAACTTGCCATTCAGATCGCAAATGATGCTGAATTATTAGCAAAACACTGCGATATGCGCATTGGTGTTATTTATGGGGGCGAGGGTTACGAAAGTCAACGCCAGTCACTTGAAGAAGGCGTAGATATTCTGATTGGCACCACCGGCCGCCTGATGGATTACTACAAGCAAGGTATTTATCCGCTGGATAAAATTGAAGTGGTGGTGCTTGATGAAGCCGATCGCATGTTCGATCTCGGCTTTATTAAAGATATCCGCTTTATGCTCAGCAAAATGCCTCCAGCCAAAGAGCGCCAGAGCATGCTGTTCTCCGCTACCTTGTCACAGCGCGTGCAGGAACTGGCCTACGACCACATGAACTCACCTACTAAGCTGGAAGTCGAGCCGCTGCAAAAAACGGGAGAACGAATCAGTGAAGAGCTTTTTTATCCGTCCAAGCAGGACAAAATTAAGCTGCTGCTGACCCTGATTGAAGAAGACTGGCCCGATAAAGCTATTATTTTCGCCAATACCAAACATGTTTGCGAAAAGCTCTTTAACTGGCTGGAAGCCGATGGCCACCGTGTTGGCCTGCTAACCGGTGATGTACCGCAGCGCAAGCGTCTGAAGATATTGGACGACTTTACTGAGGGGCAACTGGACTTTCTGGTCGCAACCGATGTCGCTGCCCGCGGTCTGCACATTCCGGAAGTGAGCCATGTTTATAATTATGACCTGCCGGACGACTTCGAGGATTATGTGCACCGGATAGGCCGTACCGGACGAGCGGGCGCCAGCGGTAAAGCCATTAACCTGGCCTGCGAAGAGTACGTTTATAACCTCCCCGCTATCGAAGAATATATCGGCCATGCTATTCCGGTGACTAAATATGCGCCGGAAGCACTGCTGACTGATATTAAAACACCGCGTCCCGTGCGCCGTCGTACTCGTGGTGGCCGCCGTGGCGGTGGTGCAGGCGGTGGTGGCGGTGGTCAGCAACGTCGTGGTGGCAATCGTCAGGGCAACTCCAGGTAACAACACATGGCGCACTCGTCGCGCATGGCCGCAATTGACCTCGGGTCCAACAGTTTCCATTTACTGTTGGCCCAACCCAATCGATCGGGTGGCACTCAGGTGCTTTCCCGGCAACGCCAGAAAGTGCGCCTGGCTGACGGCCTCAATCGCGATAATCAACTCAGTGATGAAGCGATTAACCGCGGGCTGGCGTGCCTGGCCAGCTTTGCCGAACTCTTGCGCGGCATTCCGGAAGCGCGGGTTCGCTGTGTGGCAACGGCCACCTTGCGGATTGCCACTAACCGTGCCGACGTAATTAAAACCTTTGAACAGGTCCTGGGCTTTCCGGTCGAAATTATTTCCGGTGAAGACGAAGCCGCGCTGATTTATCAGGGCGCGACTTTATCGCTGGCAAGCGCGGCCCGGCGTATGCTGGTACTGGACATTGGCGGCGCCAGCACTGAAATTATTGTCGGTACAGGCACCCGGCCCAGCCACTTGCGTAGCCTGGATATGGGCTGTGTGGTCTGGCACAACCGCTTTTTCAGCGATAAAACAATAACGGCTTCAGCCTGTGACGACGCTATCCAGGCCGCTAGCGAACTTCTGCAACCCCACGTCAGCGACTTCCTGCAACATCCCTGGCAACTCGCCTGTGGTGCCTCAGGCACCTTCCGAGCGCTGTACGACATTCTGCAGCGGGAAAACAAAACAGCTATCGGGGACGACTGGCTGGAAGACGTTTTACAGCGCAGCATTCGTCTGGGCAAAATCAGCCGCCTCGGACAGCTCGGCGTGCGCCGCGAACGCCAGCCGATGTTCATCGGCGGACTCACGATATTGGTCGCCCTGGTCAGGGTGCTTGGTATTGAGGAGATTATTCGCGCCCAGGGGGCACTGCGGGAAGGCTTGTTACATAACCTGGTCACCAGCGCCTCAGCACCGGCGACCAGCGACTCCTAGGCTTTAAGCTGTTGCGCCGCGTGCTTGGCGAAATAGCTCAGAATGCCGTCGGCACCAGCACGTTTAAAGCTCAATAGCGATTCCATAATCACCTCTTCACTAAGCCAGCCATTGGCAATAGCTGCCTTCATCATGGCGTATTCGCCGCTAACCTGATAAGCAAACGTAGGCACCGCAAACTGATCCTTTACCCGTCGCACAATATCCAGATACGGCATGCCGGGCTTGACCATTACCATGTCAGCGCCTTCTTCAATATCCAGCGCCACTTCGTGGAGCGCTTCGTCACTATTGGCCGGATCCATCTGATAGGTTTTCTTATTACCGCCCTTGAGGTTCGATGCTGAACCCACGGCGTCACGGAAGGGGCCATAAAACGCTGAAGCATACTTGGCGGAATAGGCCATGATCTGGACATGATGAAAGCCATGCTCTTCGAGCGCTTCGCGAATGGCACCGATACGTCCGTCCATCATGTCCGATGGCGCAACCACGTCGGCTCCCGCGCGGGCATGAGACAGCGCCTGTTGCACCAGTGCCGATACAGTCACATCGTTCTGCACATAGCCGGAATCATCAATGATTCCGTCCTGCCCGTGGGTAGTAAAAGGATCCAGTGCTACATCGGTGATTACGCCCAGCTCGGGCAGTGCTGCTTTGATGGCACGCACTGCCCGCTGCGCCAGCCCATCGTCATCCCAGGCGGCCTCAGCCGTCAGCGACTTGTCGGCGGCGGGGGTAACGGGAAACAGTGCTACCGCTGGAATGCCTAGCGCAGCGATTTCGCGACACTCTTCGACCAGCATATCAACCGATAATCGCTCGACACCCGGCATCGATTGCACCTGCTCGCGCTGCTGCTCACCTGGCAGTACGAACATGGGGTAGATCAGATCCGCGGCGGTCAGCTGATGTTCGGCTACCAGACGCCGGCTGAATTCATGGCGGCGCAAGCGACGCAGACGACGAAACGGAAACGATGATGGTGCTGATGTTTGCATTTAAAAGCTCTCAGTACGCTTAGTAATAGTTGAATTCGAGGGGTTAACATGACCCGTGCGAACGGTGTCTCGACCCGCATGTTTGGCGCGGTAAAGCGCATCATCGGCCACTGCAAGCAGCTCACTTTCGCTGACGTCATAGACGGTCGGATGGTATGCGACGATGCCAATACTGACAGTGAGCCGCATCACGCCGTGCCCGGTGGTAAAAATATGCTCGCGGATGGTCACCACAAGCCGTTCAGCAATCTCGCGAGCACCGACTTCATCGATAGCCGGCATAAGGATAACAAATTCTTCGCCGCCATAGCGAAAAATTCGATCCCCTCCGCGCTGAAAAACGCCTTTCAGCAGCTCGCTCAGCTGGATAAGAATTTCATCGCCTGCCAGATGTCCGAACTCATCATTGATCGGCTTAAAATGGTCAATATCCAGCATTAACAGCGCCAGACTGTGCTTGTTACGTTGGGCGCGACGAATCTCCAGCGGCAGTTCATCGTCCAGAAATCCCCGGTTGTACAGCCCAGTCAGCCGATCCTCATTACTCTTCTGTTCAAGGTCGTTATTCGCTTTACGTAGCTTTATCATTACCGCTTCAAGTTCCGCGGTGCGCTGGCCGACCATAGCTTCAAGTTCGGTTGTCAGTTGCTGTTCGGCCAGCAGCCGTTCGCGCCGATCCTCGTTAAAGCGAATGGCCAGCACCAATGATAGCAGCATTACTTCAAGCGCCGAGGCAATCATAATGGCGTAGCGCTGCACAAACACCGACTCAAATAAGCCCAGATAACCAAGCGCGTTGCAGATAACCGCGAATAATAAACTGCCGAGCGCGATGGTATAAATCCGCGCATACCCCAGCCCACGTCGCCACAGTACGACACCGGTTACCATCAGGTAGCAGCAACCAAATACGGCCAGCCCCAGCACAAAAGGAATTAAGGTCGCGTAGGACAATATGGTACTAAGAATGAAAATCACCCCATAGATGAACTGTAAACTGACCAGTCCCTTGTGCAGTGCGGGGCTTCGCTCTCTGGTTTGCAGTAGCTGCGCGGCCACCAAACCGGCAAACAGAAATACCAGACTGCCTATCATGGTCACAATACGATCCTGCAACCAGGGCCAGTCCGACCAGATATACTGATAACCGGTACCGTCAAGTCCGGCGAGCAACAGGCCAATACTGACTATATAAGCGGAGTATTTAAGAAAAGTGGGATCGCGGGTAACACCAAAGCTGAATAAATTATAAATGACCATACAGTACAACAAGCCAAAGTATAAGCCGGTAGCGGCTACCAGATATTGCTGGTCCTGCATGAACTCGAGCGGCTGCCATACTTCCAACGGGAACCGCATAGAACTCTCAGTGCGCACTCGCAGATAAACCTCAACCGCCTGTTGATCCGGCAGCGGCACAATAAAGTTTTTATGCTCTACAGGCCGCGCGTCGAATGGCTGCTTATCACCAACATGATAGGTCTGGATAACCGCTTCGTCGCGCACAAAAAAGATATCAACGGAGTCAAGTAGCGGATAACCCAGATAGAGGATGCGATCGGCGTCCGCAGCGGGAAGATAGCTTTTAAACCAGTATGTGGCTGGCGTATAACCAAAGGAAACTTCAGCGCCGGGCGGCAGACTCTGCCACTGCTCCTGCACTAACAGATCAGCCAGTTGCAACTGGTGGGTCGGATCAGGCTGATAATAAACCGTCGGCTCAAGCTTTGCCGCAACAGCAAATGCTGACCATAGCAGCAGTCCGCAGGCCAGTACGGTTGCGGCAACGCGGTTCAGGGGCGCCCCCTCACCGGGCGGCCAAACAAGTTATGGCTCACCTGCCAGCTTTCCGCAGCCAGATCACTAATTGACTGCTGCCGTAAGTTAGCAACCACTTCGGCTATTTCCGGTAACCAGCAGGGCTCGTTCATAGCCGGGCGCGGTTTCAGTGTGCGCGGAATAAGAAAAGGCGCATCGGTTTCGAGCACCAGGCGATCTGCCGGAATAAGCGGAACCGCAGTACGCAGCTCCTGGCCACGGCGCTCATCACAGACCCAGCCGGTGACGCCAATGTAGCAGCCAAGATCCAGATAAGCAGCCAGCGCTTCACGTCCGCCGGTAAAGCAGTGTGCCAGCATGTTGGGGATGGTGTTCTGATAATTTTTAAGTATCGCCAGTTGATCGGTCAGCGCATCGCGCTCGTGCAGATAAACCGGTTTACCCACTTCGGCGGCTAAATCAAGCTGCGCCTGAAAAACCCGGCGCTGCGCATCGGGCGGTGAGAAGTTACGGTTAAAATCCAGACCACATTCACCAATAGCGACCACCGCCGGATGACCCGCCAGTTCGGCCAGTTGGCTAAGATAATCTATGGGGACTTCAGCGGCATCGTGGGGATGAATGCCAACCGTTGCCACCAATTGCCGGGGAAATTGCTCACACAGCTGCACCGCAGCGCGGCTTTGCTCAAGGTTAGTACCAATAACCAGTAGCCGGTTCACGTCAGCTGCCTGAGCACGCGCGATAACCTGCTCCACGTCACCGGCAAATCGTGAACTGGTAAGATTTACCCCACAATCAAACCAAGCCATAGCACCCCTGTCAGTCGATACGTTTAACCTTGATCCGGCTGTTTACATCTGAACGGCCCAGATAGAAGCTATTCAGTACGCCGCGCTCAATATAGTAGTCAACGCCATCAGGAAGCTGATAGGTTTTACTGTCCGTCTGCTGCCAGCGCTGGCCATTGGATAATTCAAAAATCCAACGACCGTAAGGGTCTTTTGTGGTTTTCACAATCTCGATATAACGCTTATCCTCATCCTCAGACTGGCGCTCCTGGCGATGTTCGCGGCCAAAGTCATCAGCCCGGTTACTTTCGCTCTGACCACGGCCCTGGCTACGCTCAGCACCACGCCCCTGGCCACGGGCCCGATTATTTGCCTGAGCTTGTTCTGCTTGCCGGTACTTGCCATTAGCTGCCAGCTCGTCAAAACACACCAGCCGCTGCAGCGGATTTTCAATTTGCGCACAGGTTGCGAGCTGCTCATCGGACACCGACTGCGCCACTACCGGATGACTAAAGAGCGCAGCGACCGCAGTACTGCATATCACACTGCCGATCCATACTGTTTTTAGCATGACTAATCTTTCCTAATTTAAATTACTGTTTTCCCGGTTGGTGTTCCGGCTTTTTTTCCGAGCTCTGATATAGACCAGCGATCACCAGCCCAAGTTCAAACAACAGCCACATCGGAATCGCCAGCAATGTCTGAGAGATGACATCCGGAGGCGTCAGTATCATCCCGACCACGAAGGCACCGACAATGACATAAGGACGCTTTTTACGCAACGACTGTACGCTGGTAACGCCACTCCAGCACAATAAGATAATAGCCACCGGGGTTTCAAAGGCAATCCCAAAGGCCAGAAAAATCGCCAGTACAAAATCCAGATAACGGGCAATATCCGTTGCTACGGTAACGCCTTCAGGGGCGGCACCAGCAAGAAAGTTCAGGGCTAAGGGCAGTACCACCAGATACGCAAAAGCAACGCCACCGTAAAATAGTAAGGTGCTGGATACCAGCAGGGGGACCACCAGGCGCTTTTCCTTGCGATACAAACCCGGCGCGATAAACGCCCACAGCTGCCAGAGCAAAAAAGGTATCGCCAGCGCGATAGCTACCACCAGTGCCAGCTTGAACGGCGTGAAAAACGGTGTCGCTACATCGGTTGCAATCATACTGCTGCCAATCGGCAAACTGGCCAGCAGGGGCGCTGCTATCAGCTGATACAGTTCATCGGCAAAAAAAGCCAGTACTGAAAATACCAACAAAACCGCCACCAGACTACGCAGCAAACGGCTGCGCAATTCCAACAGATGATCGAGCAATGGCGAATCACTCATCAGGTTTATCTTCAGTTTTTTTCTGATAGGGTCGTTGCACCTGAGACGCCGCCGCTTTCAGCTCAGCGACCGACCGCTGCAGCTCGGGGGGCAACTTATCCATGTCCAGACGCTCAGCCTGCTGCAGATGATCGTGCAGCTCTTTAATGCGTAATTCGTGATTCAGTTCAGCCTGAACTTTACTGGTATAGCTGCGCACGGTGCCAATGCCCCGCTGCATTGCGCGCAGCGCCCCGGGTAATCGTTCCGGACCCAACACCAGTAACCCCAGCAGGGCAATCAGCATCAGCTCCCAAAAGCCGATATCAAACATACCGCTTAGCTGTCCTTGCGGTCAGAGTCGCTTTTATCGCTCACTGCCGGACTCTCTTTGTCGTCGTCACCGACTGACTTTTTAAAGCCTTTGATCGCCGATCCCAGATCACTGCCGATCGAACGCAAACGTTTGGTGCCGAACAGCAATACGACTATTGCCAGAACGATCAATAACTGCCAAATGCTAATACCCATATACACCTCGTCATTAAACTGTTTTCCGGCGACTGCGATACCAGCTCACTGCGCCACTTATCAGCGTGGCGCCGCCGCTGCCAGCAACCAACCACCAGGGTTGTTCATCAATCCAGAGTAAGGTGGTGCTAATCAACAAGGCGCCACTTATAAAACCCCACCATATGCCGCGCTGCAGACGCTGCTGATCGGCCTCAAACTGCACAAATGCCTGGCGCTGAAAGTCCTGCTGCTGCTTCTGCGAACTCAGGTAATCATGCAGCAGAATTGGCATTTCGGGAAGTTTCTCCGCCCAGTACGGCGCATTTTCTTTCATCGCCCGCACCACTGCACGCCAGCCCAGCTGCTCTTTCATCCAGCGCTCAAGGTAAGGCTTGGCGGTTTGCCACAAATCCAACTGGGGGTAAAGGGTACGCCCGAGGCCTTCAACGTACAACAAGGTTTTTTGCAACAGCACCAGTTGCGGCTGCACTTCCATTTCAAACTGGCGGGCGGTATTGAATAAGTTTACCAGCACATGACCGAAGGAAATATCTGCCAGGGGTTTATTAAATATTGGCTCACAGACGGTGCGAATCGCCGACTCAAATTCTTCCACGTTGATATGCGCTGGCACCCATCCCGAGTCCACGTGTAGCTCAGCTACTTTGCGGTAATCCCGGTTAAAAAAGGCCAGAAAGTTCTCGGCCAGATAGCGCTTATCTTCACGATTCAGCGTGCCGACGATACCAAAATCGATGCCGATATATTGCGGACTCTCAGGATGTTGACGTGACACAAAAATATTGCCCGGATGCATATCCGCATGGAAGAAACTGTCACGGAATACCTGGGTAAAAAACACCTCTACTCCCCGCTCGGCCAGCATTTTCATGTTCACACCCATAATATTCAGCGTTTCCACGTCATTGACCGGGATCGCATCAATACGCTCCATAACCAACACTGAAACCCGGGTGTAATCACCATAAACCTTGGGAATATATAGCAGTTCTGAATCTTCAAAATTACGCCGCAGTTGCATGGCATTCGCGGCCTCGCGAGCCAGGTCCAGCTCATTTAGCAACGTTTTCCGGTATTCCCGCACCACTTCACGCGGCTTCAGGCGACGGCCGTCTGGCAGATGTTTTGCCAGCACCGCAGCCAGGGTCTCCATCAGGCGCAAATCAGCGCTGATGACTTTAAAAATATCCGGCCGGATAACTTTGATGATGACATCTTCACCGGCGTCGTCGCCGTGCTTGAGCGTGGCCGTGTGAACCTGCGCTATGGAAGCCGAGGCCAGCGGCTGCACTTCGAAATTATCGAACTCGTCATGAATATCTGTAATACCCAGCGCATCTTCGATCAATTGTTGCGCCTGTGGACCAGGGAAAGGTTTTACTTTGTCCTGCAGCAGCGCCAGCTCATTGGCGATGTCCGGCGGCAACAAATCACGGCGGGTTGACAACATCTGGCCAAATTTGACCCACACCGGCCCCAGCGACTCAAGCGCCAGCCGCAGCCGTACGCCCGAATCTTTGTCTTTATGCCGGTTCGGCATCCAGAATAAGGTGTAACGAGCCAAACGTACCGACCAGGGCAACCAGCGAGCCGGAATCACATTATCCAACCCGTAATGCAGGAAGGTTCGCGCGATGGTATAGAGTCGTTTAATCCGCATCATTGCCCTCGCTGCCGTTCTTTAAGTTCAAATTCAATACGATCAATGCGCGCCCGCAGCGCCTGGACCTCTTCACTAAAGCCGGCAAATTCTTGCTTTCCGGGGGCGAGGCGCTGTTCTTCAATCAGCACATCGCGTACCCACTGCTCCTGATCTGCGCGCCGCTGATGCAGCCAGCGCTGGCTGCGCTGCCACGCCAGCACGACAAACTGGGCCGGCACATCACCAATCCGCTGCGACAGCTGCTCCGGCCAATCAATATCAAGGTCAGCGATAAGCTTACTAAAGCCCTGCGCCAACAAAGGGTCACCTTCAATATCCAGCGCATCAGCTTTGATCAGGCGGGTAATATTAGCGGTGTCCCGCAGCTCCGGCAGCACCGCCAGGCGTGTGATGATATGACAGTCTACCGGCTCCTGATCGATCCAGCTGAGAAGCAACTGCTGATCCGTCGCCGTCAGTGTCAGGGGCTTGCCGAGTTCGCCCAGCGTTACCCGTAACCGTTTGCCCTGCAACTTCTGCAGTCGGGCACGGGAGCCCGCGTCAAGGCCGAGCAGCTGGTTTAGCAGTGCCTCCATGGCACCGGTAGGGAGTACCGTCCATAACATCAGAATTTAAACCCCCGGTGCAAGGCGACTATGCCCCCGGTCAGGTTAGTAAAAGTCACCTGCTCATAGCCAGCAGCTTCCATCATCCCTTTAAGGGTTTCCTGATCCGGATGCATACGGATAGACTCGGCCAGATACTGATAGCTCTCAGCATCACCGGCTACCAGCCGGCCCATTTGCGGTAGCACATTGAATGAATAGAAATCGTAAGCGCCGGACAACGCGGGTAACACCGGTTTTGAGAACTCCAGAACCAGCAGGCGACCGCCGGGCTTGAGCACCCGTAACATGGATTCCAGGGCTTTTTGCTTATCGGTAACGTTGCGCAGGCCAAAGGCAATAGTGATGATATCAAAACTGTTGTCAGCAAAAGGCAGTTCTTCAGCGTTAGCCTGAACGTAGCGCACATTACCCACGATACCGCGATTCCGGAGCTTATCGCGTCCGACTTCCAGCATGGCATTGTTAATATCCGCCAGCACCACTTCACCGGTCGGGCCCACGCGGCGTGAGAATTGTTCGGTTAAATCACCAGTACCGCCGGCAATATCCAGTACCTTCATGCCGGTACGGACGCCGCTACAGTCAATGGTATAACGCTTCCAGAGCCGATGGATGCCAAACGACATCACATCGTTCATCACATCGTATTTTTGCGCCACTGAGTTAAATACATTGGCGACCAGGCCCTGCTTTTCGGCTTTTGCGACTTTCTTGTAACCAAAATCTATGGTTTCTGAATTTGATTCTTTCATACCACTGCCTTCGTTTAGGTTCTGTACGTGCTTTGCATAAGTGTACTACGAAATCACGCCTGGGCGTAGTGATCGCGGCGCGGTAACCAGCGTTGAATCAGCGCATCGGCGGTGTGAGGGTAGTTATTCCAGACGATCTGGGCCAGTTCCTGAACCGGCTCCAGCAAATGCGCATGTTTCATCAAATCCGCTACCCGCATTTCGGTCAGGCCGGTCTGTTTTTGCCCCAGCAACTCGCCCGGGCCGCGTAGTTCAAGGTCGCGTTGAGCAATGACGAAGCCATCGTTACTGTCGCGCAACACGCCGAGCCGCTGAGTGGCTGTTTTCGATAACGGGGCGTGATACAAAAGGACACAGTGGCTGGCTACCGCGCCGCGGCCAACCCGGCCACGCAACTGGTGCAACTGAGCCAGCCCCAGCCGCTCGGGGTTTTCGATAATCATCAGGCTGGCATTCGGCACATCCACGCCCACTTCAATAACGGTAGTTGCCACCAGCAGATCCAGCTCATGGGCTTTAAAGGCGGCCATTACCGCTTCTTTTTCAGCACTTTTCAGGCGTCCGTGCACCAGCCCGATGCGTAATCCGGGTAACAACTCGTGCAACTGGCTGGCGGTATCTTCGGCGGCCTGACATTGCAAGGCTTCGGATTCTTCAATCAGGGTGCAGACCCAATAAGCTTGCCGTCCTTGTTCTGTACAGACTTGTTGCACTCTTTGGATCACTTGATCGCGGCGGGTATCAGGAATTGCCACAGTGGTAACCGGGGTGCGCCCGGGGGGCAGCTCATCGATCACTGAGGTGGCCAGATCGGCATAGGCGGTCATCGCCAGGGTGCGTGGTATCGGGGTAGCGGTCATGATCAGCTGATGCGGCTGATAGCCCTGATCGACGCCTTTCTGGCGCAGTTCCAGCCGCTGATGCACGCCAAAACGGTGCTGCTCATCAATAATTACTAACACCAGATTTTTATAGGTAACCTCCGCCTGAAACAGAGCATGGGTACCCACCACTAATTGCACCTCACCTGCTGCGATGGCAGCCAGGTTAGCCTGGCGTTCTTTGCTTTTCTGCTTACCAGCCAGCCAACCCACGGCGATACCCAGCGGCTCCAGCCATTGCCGAAACGTCAGCGCGTGCTGTTCCGCGAGAATTTCGGTGGGGGCCATCAGCGCAACCTGATAGCCCTGACCAATAGCTGTAAGGGCGGTTAACGCCGCCACCAGGGTTTTACCCGAACCGACATCGCCCTGCACCAGCCGCATCATCGGCACCTCGTGTGCCAGATCCTGCTGGATTTCGTGCACCACCCGGCGCTGGGCGGCCGTGGGAGCAAAGGGTAACTGTTGCAAAAACTGCTGTTGCAATTGGGGTGACGGGATCAGGCTGCGGGCCTGGTGGGACTGTTTAAGGGCGCGCAGTTTCAGCAAGCTCATCTGATGCGCCAGCAGCTCTTCGGTTGCCAGCCGGGTCTGCGCCGGATGGGTGCCGTGCTGTAATTGCTCCAGGCTGACGTCCAGCGGCGGGCGGTGCAGCGTTCGCAGCGCCTGCTCCAGCGACAGCCCTTCGGGGCGCAGCGACTCAGGTAACAACTCAGGCAGTGCCTTGCTGTTCAGGTAAGTAAGTGCCTGCTCACTGAGCTTGCGCAAGGTGGCTTGCTGCACACCTTCGGTGGTGGGATAAACTGGCGTCAAGGCGTCATCGCCCAGCACCGGTTGCTCGTCAGTAATGATTTTGTACTCGGGGTGAATCATGTCCGGCCCCTGCAAGCCACGGCGCACTTCGCCGAACAGCTGCAACCGGGTACCCTGGGATAGTTGCTGCAACTGCGCCGCGCTGAATTGAAAAAACACCAGATTAAGTACGCCGCTGTCGTCACGCACCCGACAGCGCATCATGCGCCGACGGCCGTAAACAACTTCAGCTTTGATGACGTCCGCGACCACGGTCGCCGTACTGCCCGGCTGCAGCGCGCTGATCGGATAGATGCGCGAGCGGTCTTCATAACGCAGCGGCAGGTGCAACAGAATATCCTGCACATTCAGCAGACCGAGCTTTTCCAACCGGCTCTGCATTTTTGGCCCGACGCCCTTGAGGGCGCTTAGCGGGATGCGGTGCAGGCCATCAGCCATCAGCGGCTCGCCTTTACAGCTTGCCACCAGCTGTCATCCGCCACGATCTGTCCCTGCTCATCCAGGTCTGGATAAGCCAGGTTCTTGCGCTTACAGATTCTCGCGAAAATCGGATGCCCGCCCTCAAACAGCACCCGGTTGCGCTCGCTGGCCGCCAGCCGCGGTTGGCGATACATGCCGGCCTCCACGCGCTGGCGCTGAGCCTCGTAAAGCACAATAGCAGCGGCTACTGAAACATTCAGTGATTCAGCCATACCCACCATCGGAATAACCACTTCGTGATCAGCCAGCGCGATGGCTTCGTCAGTTACCCCATGGCGTTCCTGCCCCATGATAACGGCAGTCGGCCTGGTGTAATCCAGTGAGCGGAAATCGACGGCCTGGGCGGAGAGGTTGGTCACCACCACCTGTTTGCCTTCGCTTTTTAGCCGGTCAACGGCCTCTTTCAGATTGTCGTAGTGATGCACCTGCACCCATTTCTGGCTACCCATCGCCGTGCCTTTGCGGATACGTTCGCGGCGGTCATACCAGACTGCGTGTACTTCGGGGATGCCGACCGCGTCGGCAGTACGAATTAACGCCGACAAATTATGATTTTTGTGTACACTCTCAAGACAAAGAGTCAGATCCGGCTGGCGCTGATCCAGCAGTTCATTAATTCGCGCAAAGCGTTCAGGTGACATGATGATTTCCAACACATTTTCGAAACGTTCGGGGCCAGTATAGCGGTATGCGCGAGTTAACCCTAGTGTTTCAGCACCCTGACTTTTATGTGCTGAATAAGCCTGCCGGCGCACCTATGCATGCCAACGATGATGAGCGCAGCGTGGTGCATCAGCTGGCCGCGCAAACCGGCGAAACCCTGTACCCGGTGCACCGGCTCGACACCCCTACGTCCGGGGCGCTGCTGATTGCCCGCAACCCGGCTGCAGCGGCCAGTCTCAGCGCACTTTTTGCCGAGCGTAGCATCACCAAGTTTTACCTGGCTATTGCAGCCGGCAAACCCAACAAAAAACAGGGGCTGATCAGTGGCGATATGGATAAAGTCCGGCGCGGCAACTGGCGCCTGCTGCGCAGTCAGAATAGCCCCGCGCAAACCCGTTTTATCAGTTACTCACTGGAACCCGGGATCCGCTATTACATCCTGCGGCCGCTGACCGGCCGCACCCATCAGTTACGGGTTGCGCTGAAAAGTCTGGGCGCGCCCATTTGCGGCGATACCCGCTATGGCGGAACGCCGGCTGATCATCTGCAACTTCATGCCTGGCAATTGCGGTTCGACTATCAGGGCCAGCACTTCGCAGTGACCGCGCCACTGCCGGATTACGACTACTTCCGCCTGTTACCCGCCGATCTGCAGATCCCCGAACAACTGACTTGCTAGCACAGAGCCGTCAGTTTAATCTGGAGTTCTTACTAATTTTATCTATAAGGACACCCGTCATGCTGCGTGTATTAGCCCTGTCATTTGCCGTTATGCTCGTTACGCTTGCGCCGCCGGTCAGCGCGGCGATATCCGAACAGGATAAAGCAGACATTGTTACCGACCTGGAGCTCTTTCTCGCTGGCGCCAGTATTAACGACCCCACAGCGCATGAAAACTTCTGGGCAGAGGAACTCACCTATACCAGTTCGGGCGGGCTGCGTTTTGGCAAAGACCAGCTGATGGCCGGCATGCGCGACGCGGAGCAACCGGATGAAGGCGGAGATGTCATCTGGTATCGGGCGGCAGATATTGAAATAAAACCCCTGGCTGACGCCGTGATCGTGAATTTCACCCTGCTTGCCGAAGCGGATCATGCTCCCGACGCGCCTACCCAGAAATACCTGAATACCGGCGTGCTGGTTAAACGCGACGGCCGCTGGCAGGCGATTAACTGGAATGCCACTAAAGCAAATGACGCAAATGAAGCCGCCGAAGCGGCTGAATAACACCAAAACACGACACAACGAGGTTATCTCATGTTCAAACATTCTGCTTTATCGCTGGCACTGCTTGCCGGCATCAGCTTTACCGGCAGCGCGGCGGCACAACAAGACATTGTTCAGATCTCGCCAGAACTCGAACAGAAGGTAATCGCGTGGCGACGCGATATTCATCAACACCCGGAACTCAGTAACCGCGAGTTCCGCACCGCACAAGTGGTTGCCGATCATCTGCGCAGCCTGGGGCTGGAGGTCGAAACCGGCATCGCCCATACCGGTGTGGTCGCTATGCTCAAGGGCGCTAAGCCGGGCCCGACTGTGGCGCTGCGCGCTGATATGGATGCCCTGCCCGTAACTGAAGAAACCGACGTGCCGTTTAAATCGACTGTCGTTAGTGAATATCGCGGCAAAGAAGTAGGCGTGATGCATGCCTGCGGCCATGACCTGCACGTTGCTATGCTGATGGGCGCGGCGGAAAAACTGGTGGCCATGCAGGATCAGCTGCAGGGCAATGTGATGTTTATCTTCCAGCCCGCTGAAGAAGGTGCCCCTGAAGGCGAAGAAGGCGGCGCGGAACTGATGCTTGAGCAGGGTCTATTTGCCGAAAATAAACCCGATGCAGTATTTGGTATTCACGTCTGGTCGGCCGGCAATACCGGCGAAATTGGCTACCGTGAGGGGCCACTGATGGCCTCTTCGGATCGTTTTGAAATCAACGTGACAGGCCGTCAGACCCATGGCTCGCGTCCCTGGGGCGGCGTCGACCCGATTGTCGCGGCCGGGCAGATCATTAACAACACCCAAACCATCGTCGCGCGCCAGGTTGATATTACCCGGGCACCAGCAGTGATTAGCTTCGGTATTGTCGAAGGTGGGGTGCGTAATAACATCATTCCGGACGAAGTCTATCTGGAAGGCACCATCCGCAACTTCGATATGGACAACCGCGCGCAGATCTTTAAGAAGCTCAAGCTGACTGCCGAAGCCACCGCCGCCAGTAGCGGCGCCACCGCCCACGTACACATCGACGAAGGCTATCCGGTGACCATCAACGATCCGGAACTTACCCGTAGCATGTTACCCACCATGGAGCGGGTTGCGGGCAAGGAAAACGTAAAAGTGAATTCGTTAGTGACCGGCGCTGAAGACTTCTCGTTTTACGCGCTGGAAGTGCCCGGCCTGTTTGTATTCCTGGGCATTACCCCGGAAGGCCAGGATCCAGCCACGGCGCCCAGCAACCACTCGCCGCATTTCTATGCTGACGAAGCTGCCCTGAAAACCGGGACTGAGCTGTACGTGAACTGGGTGCTGGATTACGCCAGCCTATGATTTGATTTGTTGGCGTATCACTTTCTTGTCGATTTTGCCGACACTGGTGCGTGGAAGGTCATCCACTACGGTCACCGTGTCGGGAATCGCCCACTTCTCGATGGCGCCATCATCAACATACTGCTGCAGATGCTCAGCGATGACCTCGCGGTCAACCTGAGCACCGGCACGCGCAGTCACCATCGCGTGGGGCCGCTCGCCCCATTCATCATCCGGTAAACCAACCACAGCAGCCAGTTCCACATCCGGATGCTTACTGATCAGGTTTTCGATATCCAGTGACGACACCCATTCACCGCCGGTTTTGATGACATCCTTAATGCGGTCACGAATCTCCAGGGTATAGGAACTGTCGATGGTGCCTACGTCACCGGTATGCAGCCAGCCGTTTTCCCATAACGCATTGCCTTTTTCCGGCTCTTTCAGGTAGCTCTGGGTCAGCCAAGGCGTGCGCACCACCACCTCGCCCATATCTTCACCGTTGTGCGGCACAAAGCGGCCTTTGTTATCAATGATGCGCATATTCACCAGTGGTACCGGACGACCGGCCTTGGTCCGCACCTGTACCTGTTCATCCAGATCAAGATCGGCAGCATCCAGCGGCAACCACGAAGTGCTTAGCAGCGGGCAGGTTTCCGACATACCATAACCGGTATACACCTGAATGCCCCGATCCAACGCCGCCCGTGCCAGCCCCTGCGTCAGGGCGCTGCCACCGATGAGTACTTGCCAGCCACTAAAATCAATGCTGCTGGCTTTTTCGCTGCTTAAGATCATCTGCAGAATAGTCGGTACACAGTGCGAGAAAGTCACTTTTTCAGTCATATACAGCTTCAGCAGTGTGGCCGGCTCGTAGCGACCCGGATACACCTGCTTTAAGCCCATCATAGTGGCCACATAGGGCACACCCCACGCATGCACATGGAACATCGGTGTAATCGGCATATAGACACTGCTCGCCTGCAACAGCTGCATGTTGTCATTCATGCTGGTGGTTGCCGCTAATGCCATGGTGTGGAGCACCAGTTGCCGGTGTGAAAAGAACACGCCCTTTGGATTACCCGTAGTGCCGGTGGTGTAGAACGTCGTGGCAATAGCGTTTTCGTCAAAGTCCGGAAAATCGAACTCCTTCATGGCGCCGGCCAGCAGGCTTTCATAATCACCGATGGTGTCCAGTGGCGCTGTCGGCGGCTCATCAGCATCCGATAGCTGGATATAACCTTTCACCGTGCTCAGCTGCTCTTTAACCTTGCCGAGCAGGGGCAGGAAATCATCATGAACCAGCACCAGATCATCTTCGGCATGGTTCATGGTGTAAACAATCTGCTCAGGCGCCAGCCGCACATTAACCGTATGCAGCACCGCACCGATCATCGGAATCGCAAAGAAACACTCCAGGTAACGAGGGGTGTCCCAGTCGAGCACCGCGACCGTATCGCCCTGCTTCACGCCGGCTTCGGTCAGTACATTTGCCAGCCGCTGCACGCGCTCATTAAACTCGGCATAACTGTAGCGCTTGCCATTATTGCCGCCGACAATTTCGTTATCACCGGCATAGCGCTGGCTGGACAGCAACAGCTGCTTGATCAGCAGCGGGTAGTTATAGGCCTCATCAGCAGGCGCGAGCAGTTTTACTGGCATGGTACATCCTCATCTTTATGTTAGCGGTTAGCGCTTACGGATAACCTCATATAAATCAGTACGACGATCTTTCAGGTTGGTTACTGAGCCTTCATGATGAAGATAACGTAATTCATCAAGATTCAGATCGGAGAAGATCAACTGCTCGGTATTGGGCGTGGTTTCAGCCAGCACCGCATCGTACGGGAAGGCAAAGTCAGACGGCGAGAACACCGCCGACTGGGCGTACTGCACATCCAGACTTTCTACCTGTGGCAGGTTGCCAACGCTACCGCAAATCACCACGTAGCATTCGTTTTCAATCGCCCGCGCCTGCGCACAATGCCGCACTCGCAGGTAGGCGTTACGGGTGTCGGTCCAGAACGGTACGAACAGAATTTCCAGGCCTTCTGCCGCCATCATGCGGCCCAGCTCCGGGAATTCGACGTCGTAACAAATCAGGATGCCGACCCGCCCGGCGTCGGTATCAAATACCTGCACCTTATCGCCGCCTTCAATAACCCAGTCACGTTTTTCGTGCGGGGTGACATGCAGCTTACGTTGCTCTTCGATGGTGCCGTCACGGCGGCACAGGTAAGTCACGTTATAAATGGTGTCATCTTCATTAATCGGCATAGAGCCAGTAATGATGTTGACGTTATAGCTCACCGCCATCTGTGACATTTCACGCTTGAAACGCTCGGTATAACCGGCCAGAAACCGAATCGCATCTTTCTGGCGGCTTTGATCGGTCAGCCCCATCACCGGCGCGTTGAAGAATTCCGGAAATACCGCAAAGTCACTCTGGTAACTGGAAATTGCATCAACGAAATACTCAACCTGGCGCAACATTTCTTCGACTGAATCAATTTCCCGCATCTGCCACTGTAGGGCGCCAACCCGAACGTTCCGGATGCGGCTGCCGAGAATATTATCCGAAGGTTCATACAAAAAGTTATCCCACTCCAGCAGGGTCGCAAAACCGGCGGAACGTTTGTCCTCAGGCATATACTTACCGAGCAGCCGCTTGACGGTGAAATCATTGGCCAGCTGGAAAGTCAGAATGGGATCGTAAATCTCGCGACGGTGCACCTGCTCAATGTACTGGCCCGGCGATAATTCATCGGCGTATTTGTGATAGTTGACGATGCGCCCGCCCGCCAGAATCGCTTTCAGGTTCAACTGCCGGCACAGTTCTTTACGTGCGTCATACAGACGCCGGCCCAGGCGGAAACCACGATAATCGGGATGAATCAGTACATCCAGGCCGTAAAGGGCATCGCCCTTGCGGTCGTTAAGAATGTTTTCACGGGCATCCATCAGATCTTCATAGGTGTGCGGGTTACTGAAACGGGCGTACTTGACCTTTACCGTCAGCGCCACACCAACGATCTGGCCACCATCTTCCAGGCAAATCTGCCCTTCAGGAAACTCTTTCACGAGCTTGCGGATGGTGTGCTCACCCCAGGCGCCGCCAATATCCGGGTAGACCTTATCCATGAGTGCTTTTAACTGTTCATAATCGTCATTGCGCAAGTTACGCAACTGTAGGTGCAAATCATCGGGGGTCATAGACTTCCTATCGGTTCCTGTGTAAAACGAACTTATAAGTATGACGATGTAGGAAGAATTGGCAACCGCAATTGCTTGCAGCCCGAGTTTAGGCCGTATAAACTTCTGGACGTCCAAATAACAAAAACGCTAACTGCTTAAGGATTTTTATGACTCAGTCTGCCAGCGCTAAGGCCCTGTTACCCCTTGGCCTATTTCTCGCGTTGTTCCTCGGCACCGGAATTTATTTTCAGCTGACCGGCGTTGACTATGCGTTTTATCAACTTGCCAGTCCGGTAGCTATTCTGCCGGCCATCATCCTGGCGGTACTGCTCAGTAAGCAGCATTTCGACGATCGCATAGATACCTTTGTTGCCGGGGTTGGTGAACGCAATATTGTCACTATGTGTATGATTTACCTGCTGGCGGGGGCTTTCTCGACGGTCGCCGCCGCGACCGGCGGGGTGGATGCCATGGTGGCACTGGGGCTGCAGATTATTCCCCCGCAGTTTTTGCTGCCCGGCTTATTCATTATCGCAGCTGTGGTCTCTACCGCCATGGGCACCTCCATGGGCACCCTGGCGGCCCTGGCTCCGGTCGCCTTAGGGTTGGGCCAGGCCGCCGAAATCGATCTGGCACTGCTGGCCGGTGTGTTAGTGAGCGGTGCGATGTTCGGTGACAACCTGTCGATTATTTCCGACACCACCATTGCCGCCACCCGCACCCAGGGCTGCAACATGGCCGACAAATTTAAAGCCAACTTAAAGATCGCCCTGCCGGCTGCTGCGATTACCCTGATTTGGTTGTTCAGTTACGATACCGGCGCGGTCCCACCAACCATCCCGGAAGCGAATCTGTGGCTGAGCCTGCCGTATTTTCTGATTATCGTGCTGGCGGTAATGGGTCTGAACGTATTTGCGGTATTAATGCTGGGAATTATTCTGGCAGCCGCTTTTGGCATGGTGGCAATCGGTTATGAATGGATTGCCTTCAGTAAGGACATCTACGACGGCTTTATCAGTATGCAGGAAATTTTCCTGCTATCGCTGCTAATTGGCGGCCTGTCGGCCTTGATTCGTGAACAGGGCGGTCTGAAATTTCTGTCTGAAACCGTCGGTAAGGTCACCAGTAAACTCTTTAAGCATCCGCAACAGCGGGCGGCGTTTGGGGTCGCTGGCCTGACTGGCCTGACAAACTTCGCCGTAGCCAACAATACAGTCACCATTCTTCTTTCCGGTGAAGTCAGCAAACGGCTGGCTGAAGAAGGTAACCTGGCACCACGGCAGAGCGCCAGCTTGCTGGATATCTTTGCCTGTGTGGTACAGGGTGCACTACCCTACGGCGCCCAGGCCCTGCTGATGGGCGCGAGCTTCGGTTTATCGCCGCTGGAGGTCAGTATCCACACGGGCTACTGTTTTATTCTGGCCGGAGTGGCTGTTGCCATGATTATCTGGCGCCGGCCGCTGGAGGGCCGGGCTGAAGTGGTGCCGGCCTGATTTCAGGCGAGCTGCCTAGTCAGTGCTGGGCAGCTCCATCACACCATCGATTTCAATCTGCGCGCCTTTGGGCAGGCCTTTGACTTCGATAGCGGCGCGGGCCGGGTACGGCTCGCGGAAAAAATCCGCCATCACTTCATTAACCACCGCGAACTGGCTTAAGTCAGTCAGGTAAATCTGTACTTTAACCATATCCTGCAGTTCACCGCCGGCGGCTTCACAAACCGCTTTCAGGTTTTTAAATACCTGCACCGCCTGATCACGGAAGTTCTCGCTGATGAACGCCATGGTGTCCGGCACCAGCGGGATCTGGCCGGACAAATAAACCGTGGTGCCAATTTTGACTGCCTGGGAGTAGGTGCCGATAGCTGCAGGCGCTTTGTCGGTACTGATAATGACTTTTGACATGTTATTTCCTTAGTCGCGCAACCCGCTGCACATCAGGCATTTTTCGGATATGCCGGATAACGTCAGCCAGCTGTTTGCGATCGTGAACAGTTAGGGCTACATCAATATAGTAAATATTGGCGTCCACCTCTTCGGTTTTCAAGCCGTGGATGTTGCAGCCGGTAGTCGCGATGGCAGAAGTTAGCTTCGCCAGCGCGCCCTGATGGTTAACAATTTCAACCCGCACTTCAGTAATAAATTCAGCTTCAGGTTTATTGTCCCATTGCACCGGAAAGTAACGCCCGGGTTCATCTTCAAAGCCGCGGACGTTCTTGCATTCACGGCGATGAATCACCAGGCCTTTACCCGGGCTCACATGGGCAATGATGTCGTCGCCTGGAATCGGCCGGCAACACTTGGCGAAACTAACCAGCAACCCTTCAGCACCGCGAATCGCCAGGCTACGATGGGCCGGGCCAATCTGGTCATCTTTCAGCTGTTGCAACTCACCCAGCAGGCGTTTAGCAATCGCCACCGACATCATATTGCCGAGTCCGATCTCCCGTAGTAGTAAGGGCACCGATTCGGTCTTGGTTTCTTTCAGCACGCGCTTAAATTCGCGCTCCGGAATATCATCGTAGCTGGCAGCCCCCAACGCGGCGCGCAGCAGACGCTCGCCCAACTGCTCGGCTTCACGGGTTTCCTGCCCTTTCAGGTACTGCCGGATTTTGGCGCGCGCTTTGCCGGTTACGGCAAAATTCAGCCAGGCAATATTCGGCCGAGAGCCTGGCGTGGTCTTAATCTCAACAGTCTGACCGGTTTCCAGCGGTTTGCTCAGGGAGTACACCCGATGGTTTACCCGGGCTCCGATGCAGGTATTGCCGATATCTGTATGCACCGCATAAGCAAAGTCGACCGGCGTGGCGCCCTGAGGCAACTCGATAATGCGGCCTTCCGGAGTGAACACGTATATCTCTTCCGGGAAGAGTTCGGATTTGACGTTCTCAATAAACTCAAACGCATTACCAGTGCTTTGCTGCAGCTCGAGCAAGCTCTGCATCCAGCGACGCGCACGTACCTGCGCTGTGGTACCGCTGCTTTCTTCAGTTTTATATAACCAGTGCGCAGCAACCCCGCGATCCGCCATCAGGTTCATCTCTTCAGTGCGGATCTGCACCTCCACCGGAATGCCGTGCGGGCCTTTCAGTGAGGTATGCAGTGACTGATAGCCATTGGACTTGGGAATAGCCACGTAATCTTTAAAGCGCGTCTCAATCGGCTTGTACAGGTTATGCAATGAGCCCAACACCCGGTAACAGGTATCCACTTCATCAACGATGACACGGAAGGCGTAAATGTCCATCACCTGCTCAAAGCGCAGTTCTTTGTGCAGCATCTTTTGATAAATGCTGTACAGATGCTTTTCACGGCCCATTACCCGGGCCTCAATACCGGCATCAGCCAGGCGCTTTTCGATTTCCTTCTGCACCCGTTCGAGCAACTCACGGCGATTGCCGCGGGCCTTCTTCACCTGGGATTCCAGCAACCGTGCACGCCATGGGTATAGCGCATGGAAGCCCAATAGCTCAAGCTCATTCTTGATATCGTGGATACCCAGGCGGTGCGCCAGCGGGGCGTAAATTTCAAGGGTTTCGCGGGCAATGCGGCGGCGTTTGTCCGGCCGCAGGTGACTGATAGTACGCATATTATGGGTACGGTCAGCGAGTTTGATCAGAATGACGCGGATGTCATGCACCATGGCCATGATCATCTTGCGGTAGTTTTCAGTCTGCAGCTCTTCCTGTGAATTAAACTGCAGGCGGTCCAGCTTAGATACACCTTCAACCAGCTCGGCGACAGTAGCGCCAAACTGCTCGGCTAAGTCTTCATAGGTAAAACGGGTATCTTCGATCACATCATGTAGCAGCGCTGCCATGATGGTTTCGTAATCAAGCCGCATCTCTGCCAGCAAGCCGGCTACCGCGACCGGATGGGTAATATAAGGTTCGCCGCTATGGCGTTTTTGAGCGCTGTGGGCGTCCGCGGCCAGCTTAAAGGCCGCAGCGATTTTATCCACCTGTTCTGGTGGAAGGTACTCAGTTAATTGCTGCCTGAGGCCTTCAAACAGATACACCCGGGTTACTCAATACCACGCAAAGCGTCAACCGCTGCCAGTTCATCAGCATCCTGCTGTGCAGTCTCAGTACGCTCCTGCGCGTCCAGACGTTTTGCGTCAACCAAACCTTCTTCGATTTCACGCAAAGCAATAACGGTGGCTTTTTCATTTTTCCACGGCACCAGGGCGTCTTTACCTTGAGTTGCCAGTTGGCGGGCACGACGAGATGCTACCAGCACCAGGTCAAATCGGTTGCCGATACGGTCAACAGCTTCTTCTACAGTTACGCGAGCCATACTTACTCCACTTATATTACGTGCATGCGAGTGCAAAAACGGGACAGGAATTATACGGATTTAACGCTCGTTCGCCAAGAGATCTTTGAGTGTAGCGGCATGCCGGGTCTGCTGCAATGCCATTCGGTGCCGTCGCGCCAGCACAATATGCTCTAAATTCAGCAGGGTACTGTCAAAATCATCGTTGACTAATAAATAATTAAATTCATGGTAATGAGACATTTCGGCCTGGGCTTTCGCCATACGCCCACGAATCACCTCATCAGAATCCTGACCGCGGTTACGCAACCGCTGTTCAAGCGCGTCCAGACTGGGTGGCACGATAAAAATCGACTGACAGGCCGGGTAAGCTTCGCGAACCTGCCGCGCACCCTGCCAGTCAATGTCCAGAAAGACGTCGATGCCCTGCGCCAGCGTCTGCTCGATTACCGTGCGCGAGGTGCCATAATAGTTATCAAAGACCTGCGCCCACTCATAGAACTCATTATTTGCTATCTTTTTCTGAAAGGCGTCAACGCTGAGAAAGTGATAGTGCACGCCATTTTGCTCACCCGGACGCGGCGCCCGGGTGGTGCATGAAACCGACACCTGCATGCTGCCATCGCTATGGCGTTCCAATAAGGCACGGATTAAACTGGATTTACCGGCCCCACTCGGCGCAGCGATAATAAACAGGTTTCCGTCAGTGGCAATGGGTTTGGTCATGAAATCTTACATATATATGGCTTGCTAATAAGGCGGAATCATAGCATGTTGATGTAACAGGTGCGATACCTTAACCAGAGGAGATCCCGTTCATGTCTATCGGATGGATTATTATTATCATAGCGGTACTGGCGCTGGTCTATCTGATCAGCATTTACAACAAGCTGGTGCGGTTAAAGAACCAATTTCAGAACGCCTTCGCGCAAATCGAAGTGCAACTTAAACGCCGGCACGATCTGATCCCAAACCTGGTCAATACCGCCAAGGCTTACCTAAAGCACGAAAGCGAAACCCTTGAAGCTGTGGTGCAAGCCCGTAATCAGGCTGCCGAAGCCCTGCCAAAGGCGGCCAAAGACCCAACCAATACCCAGGCAATGGAACAACTAAGTGGCGCCGAGAGCGCGTTGACCGGTGCCATGGGCCGGCTGAATGTGGTGATGGAGGCTTATCCGGATCTGAAAGCCAACACTAACATGATGCAACTGTCGGAAGAGCTCACTAGCACCGAAAACCGGGTAGCCTTTTCACGCCAGGCCTATAACGATTCGGTCATGACCTATAACAGCTATCGGCAGTCGTTCCCGCCGGTCGCCGTGGCCGGCTTCTTTGGTCATGGCAATGACGCAACCTTGCTGGAATTTGAGGACAGCGCTGAAATTCAGGCCGCTCCGAAAGTGGAATTCTGATGCAGGTAATTGCCGCGCATGGTTAACTTTTTTGAACACCAGCAACAGGCACGCCGCAACACCTGGTTGCTGGTTGGCCTGTTCATCGTCGCCTTCACGCTGATCATCATCTTCGTCACTGCTGTGGTCGCCATTGCTTTTGGCGTGGTGGATTCTACTCAGCAGGGCGACTTTACCGCCGAACCATCCATGCTTAGCTGGACAGCCTTCTTCGTCGGCATCGGCATTTTACTGGTGATGGGCGTGAAGTGGCTGCAGTTGCGGCCCGGTGGCCATGTGGTGGCTGAAAGCCTGGGGGGTGTGCGACTCTCGCCCGATACTCAGGACCCGGTTGAGCGGCGGGTGCAAAATGTTGTGGAAGAAATGGCTATCGCCGCCAATATGCCAGTGCCTGATGTTTATATCCTGCCCAATGAATCTGCCATCAACGCCTTTGCCGCCGGCTATCAGACCCGCGATGCTGTCATTGGCCTCACTAAAGGCTCTATCGAGACCTTTTCCCGGGAAGAACTGCAGGCCGTGGTAGCCCATGAATTCAGCCATATCCTGAACGGCGACATGCGGCTCAATATCCGGCTGATATCGGCACTGGCCGGCATTCTGGTGGTCGCCCATCTGGGTCGCATGCTGCTCTACTCCGCCCACTTCAGCCGCGGCAGCCGCAATCGCAATAACGCCCTGCCATTGCTAGGCATAGCGCTGATTGTTATCGGCAGTATCGGCATCCTATTCGGCAACCTGATCAAATCCGCCGTCAGCCGCCAACGTGAATATCTTGCTGATGCCGCCGCTGTGCAGTTTACCCGCCACCCCGACAGCCTGGCCGGTGCGCTGAAACAAATTGGTGCCCGTAACAATGATGACAACTCGGGCAGCAAGGTAGCGCATAAAAATGCCGACCAGACCGCCCACCTGTTCTTCGGCGAAGCGCTGTCCCACTGGTTTGGCATGATGGCGACTCATCCCCCCCTGGAAAAACGCATCAAACGCATTCAGCCCGGCTGGAATGGCAAATTCCCCGAACCCCGCCAAGCCTTCAGCAAAACCGAAGAAGAACAAGTCGCCAGCAAGCCAGAGCCCAACGCCCTCTCGCGCCTCGCCGCGCTGGCCCTGCCAGCCCTGCTACTCGAACAAGCCCACTCACCCAAACAAGCCCCAAGCCTAATCCAGGACCTGCTTTTTAGTCATATGGAGGAGGGGGCTGACACCACCGAGCAGGGGGCAGGCACCAAACTCAGCGCTGCGCAGATCCTCGCCCTGGTGGAGATCGCCGTGCCCGCCCTGCGCCAGGCCAGCGACAGCGAACGCACACAGTTATTCCGCGAGCTGGATAGCATGGGAGCCCAACATCGCTTATTCCCGTGGTGCCTTTACCAATTACTGGCTCGCCAACTGCTGCCGCGTAATCACTTCAGCAATAAGCTCGGCGATAAAGAAGCCGCCGAGACCACTATCACCGCGCTGGAACAGGCAGAAAATGGCGAGACCCCAGACCTCGCTAAACTCAGTCGGGCTCTGACCACCTGCCGCAACTGGTCGCCGAAAGCCAAAGCACGTTTGGTTTCGCAATGGCTTAAGACCGTTCAGCAAGACGAAATAATTTCTGAAACTGAACAAAAGCTCGTGGCCACTTTATGCGCCTGTATTGAAGTGCCTCTGCCTGATGAAATGCTTACCTGATAAAGGAGACATAATGTCTGACGAGTTAGCCCCCCTGTTTAAACCCTTTGAATGCAAAAGTCTGAAGCTGAAAAACCGGATCGCAATGGCGCCAATGACGCGCAGCTTTTCGCCCGGCAATATGCCTAACGAAAAGAACATCGCCTACTATCAGCGTCGTGCCCGGGGTGAGGTAGGTCTGATCATCACCGAGGGAACTGAAGTCCGTCACGCCGGAGCCAGCGGTTACCCGAATGTACCGCATATCTATGGTGAGCAGGCTATGGCTGGCTGGAAGCAAGTCGTCGATGCAGTACATCAGGCTGGTGGCAAGATTATCCCGCAACTCTGGCATGTCGGTGCGGTGCGCCGCCCCAAACAAGAAGGCGATGCGCCGGCCTATAGCCCGTCGGGCATATTCGCCCCGCAGAAGTACAACGGCGTGGCCATGACCAAGGCGGATATCGACGAAGTCATCAGCGCTTTTGCTGAATCGGCCCGGCTGGCAAAAGCGGTCGGTTTCGATGGCGTCGAGATTCATGGTGCCCACGGCTACCTGATTGACCAGTTCCTCTGGGCCGGCAGCAACCTGCGTGATGATGAATATGGTGGTTCGCTGGAAAACCGCACTCGCTTTGCCGTAGAAGTGGTCGAAGCCGTGCGCAAAGCCGTTGGCGATGATTTTGCCATCGTGTTCCGTTTCTCGCAGTGGAAACAGCAGGATTTTGATGCCCGGCTAGCCGAAACACCGCAACAGCTTGGGCAAATTCTGGATTTACTGGTGGCCGCCGGCGTCGACATCTTTCACGCCTCCACCCGGCGCTTCTGGGAACCGGAATTTACCGGTTCAGATCTCAATCTGGCCGGCTGGACCCAGAAACTTTCCGGTAAACCAACTATATCTGTTGGCAGTGTTGGCCTCACCGAAGATTTTATCACCGGCACCTTCGCCTCAGACCAGCCTGAAGTGGAAAAATCCGGTATCAACGAACTGACCCGACGTATGGGCAACAGTGAATTTGAGCTTATCGCCGTCGGCCGTGCGGTGTTGCAGGACCCGGACTGGGTCATTAAGGTGCGTGAAGGTCGTGAGGATGAGATTAAATCGTTCAGCAAATCATCGCTACAGCAGTTGATTTAGTTAATCGGTAAAACCTATTAAAGAGGTCGGTATTTTTCGATTGTTTCTTTCTTGAATAACCTTAATATTCGCATCCTCGAAATACACAGCGCTGCTGATTGACTATACTTTAGTGGCCTGGAAGTAAGCAGAAGGATAGCGAATGACAACTGAGTATGAACAAGCACGTCTCACCCGCTTGCGGAAACTGGATTTGCTTGATACGCCGTCAAGTGAAAGCTTTGATCGTATTACCCGCATGGCCAGTCAGCTCTTTGATCTGCCGATTGCCGCGGTTTCACTGACGGATCAGGATCGCCAGTGGTTCAAATCTCGGGTCGGCGTTGAGCACTGGGAGATTCCGCGCGAAAAAGCCTGCTGCGGCGAAGTCGCCGATACCGCCAATGTGCTGGTTGTCAACGATCTGCTGGCTTCTGATACCTACAAAAACAGCCTGTTAGCCGAGTCCGGAATTCGCTTTTATGCCGGCGCCCCGCTGATGACCCGCGATGGTTTTTCGCTGGGGGCTATGTGTGTGCTCGGTACCGAGCCCCGTGAAGTCAGCGAAAAAGAATTAGCCGCGCTACAGGATCTTTCCACGATGGTGATGTCGCAGATCGAATTGCAACACACTGTAGGTCGCGTCGACTCCGGCACCGGCCTGCCTAATTACCTGCAGTTTGTTGAAGATCTGGAAGATCTGGCGCGTGATTATCCCGATGAGACCTACTATGCCCTTAGCACCGAATTAATCGATCTCAGCGAAGCCAGCACCTTGCAACGGGTGATGGGGCCATCGTACCTGGAAGATCTGTCACTGGCCGGCAGCGAGCTCATGCAAGAGGTGCTTGGCGAGAATAAACGCATCTACCATATCGGCCCCGGGCAGTTTGCCTATATCGAAGTTGGTCCCGCTGAACGAGTGCTCGAGCAGGCACAACAGCTGCACCAGGCTCTGCTGGACATCCGTCTTAAGAATGCCTCGCCCTTTATGCTGCGCCCGGTGATTGGCGTGGCTCCTTTTCAGCTGGGCGTAAACCAGCCAGGAAATATTTTGCGCATAGCACACAGTGCCTCTCGCGACGCGCGCACGGACGAGTGTGCGGTGGGCTGGTACAACAAAGAAACCGATATGAATCATCAGCGGCGTTTCGGCCTTATTGCTAACTTCGCCGATGCGCTGGAGGCCGATGATCAACTACATCTGGTCTATCAACCGCGGCTGGACGCGGTGTCCGGGAAGTGCCTTGGCGCTGAAGCACTATTGCGCTGGAACCACAGCACCCTGGGCGCTATATCGCCGGCCGAATTTGTGCCTTTGGTTGAGAAGACGCCGCTGGCCAGAGGGCTGACTGACTGGGTACTGCGGCAGGCGATCCGTCAGGCAGGCAAGTGGCAGCGCGAAGGCCACCTGCTCACTGTTTCTGTAAATATTGCCGCGGCCAACCTTGAAGAAGACGGCTTTTGCGAGCGCCTGCAGCGCTATCTTAAAGCAGAGCAACTGCCATTGACGGCGATTGAACTCGAACTAACCGAAAGCAGCCTGATGAACAACAGCAGGGCAGCTCGCCGTCAGCTTGAATGTATTGCCGACAGCGGCCTGACACTGTCCATTGATGATTTCGGTACCGGCTACAGCAGCCTGGCCTACCTGCAGAATATCCCGGCCCAGATCGTTAAGATCGATCGGTCCTTTATTGACGGCCTTGAAGACAAAGACCGTAACCAAACTCTGGTCCGCTCCATGATTTCCATGACCCACGATTTGGGCTACCGCGTGGTCGCCGAAGGCGTTGAAACTGAGGAAGCTTACAAAATACTGCAATCCCTGAGTTGCGACGAAGTACAGGGGTACTGGTTCGCCAGACCACTACCGATTAACGATTTTGACAACTGGATTAGCACCCGTCAGCAATAGTGCGCCATCGCTTTTAGTATGTCTTTATGCACGGCCCCGGCAGTCGCCTCCAACCCGCTGCCCGGGCCCTCAACAGTGATAGTGCCCGCCGGGCACTGCGCCGTCCAGACCCTGAAATATGCCCGCTCCGGTGCTAATCCGGCATAGACCGAATCCTCAGCCACCGGCTCCAGCGCCGCCCTGGCTGTTACGCCCCCTTCACCATCAGCCTCCAGCCGACCGATATAACAAAACCGCCGCGCCTGCGGATAATGCCCCACCCGCCAAGCCTCAAACCCCTCATCCAAAGAGGAGGGGGCTGACACCATCGAAGGGGGGGCTGACACCAAACTCTGAATATCCGCATCAGCCAGATCAAAATCCCAGCCAGCCTCGCGAGCCACAATCAGCAGCTTCTTCGCCACGTCCATACCGCCCAGGTCGATGTTCGGATCGGGCTCAGTAATACCTGCATCGCTGGCTTTTCGCAGCCAGTCTGAGAGTTTATCGCCGGCCCGGTACTGCTGAAAAATCCAGGTCAGTGACCCCGAAAAGTTGCCCTCAACCCGAACCACCGGATCGCCAGCTTCACGGCATTCACGCACCACCTGAGGAATGGGAACACCGGCGCCAACGGTGGCCGCATACAGCCACTGCCGCTGACATTGCTGCAGCGCATCCTGAACCTCTTTGTAAAAAGCTGTATCTGCAGCACCTGCGTATTTGTTGGCGCTGATAATGTCAGCGCCAGCGCAGAGCCAATCCGGATAGCAACGGCTCACTGCTTCCGAAGCAGTCAGATCCAACACAAGTGGTGTCAGCCCCCTATTCTTTAATTTTTTTATCTCAGCCGTGGTGAGGGGGTGGCTGGAGTTGTGGGTGCTGTGTACGCTGGCGTAGGGTGGCAAGGTGGGCGCGAACTTAGTGAGCCAGCAGCTACCAACCTGCCCCACACCCACCACCAGAATCGCAAATTGCGGACCTTCCAATGGCTTGTATTCTGCGGTAGTTCGCATTGCATTACCCCTTAGCTGCGGTTAAGTTGGTTACATGATAAACAAAAAAACGGGAATAATAATGAACAAACTGCTCACGGCTCTGATAACTGGCGCACTGCTGGCCTCCGCCAGCGGTACTGTCCAGGCTGAGAAGATTGCCCTGGTCGGCGGCCGCCTAATCGACGGCACCGCCGCGCTGCCGGTACGCGACAGCGTCATCCTGATTGATGATGGCATCATTCAGAAGGTCGGCCAACGCGACTCCCTTCCTGTTCCCCCCGGCTACCGGGTGGTCTCTACTGAAGGCCACGATGTATTGCCCGGCTTGTGGGAAAATCACGCCCACATTCAGCTGACCGGCCATTCCGATTATGTCCACTGGCAGAGTACTTATCAGGACCGTTTTGTGGATGAAATTATGCCCGCCAGCCTGGTGCAATTGCTGCTTGCCGGCGTTACCAGCGTCCGCGACCTGGGCGCGCCTTTAGAAGATACCCGTATCATCAAAGAACGGCTCGAAACCGGCGCCATTCCAGGGCCCAACCTATATGCCTCAGGGCCCTTTCTGCAATATGAAGTGGATGACTGGCAAAGTCACTACCGCTGGGCCGTACCAACAGTCGACGATGCCATAACCAAGGTCAATATGCTGGCCGACGCCGGCATGGAAATTGTTAAGCTGATTGATCAGGACGACCTGCCGCGGGAAATCGCTCAGACCATCATCGACCAGGCACACAAGCGTGGCATGAAAGTTGTTGCCCATGCGCATAAGCCAGATGAAATCCGTCTTGGCGTCGAAATGGGTGTGGATAACTTTGAGCACACCGGCCTGACCACCGCGCCGGAATACCCTGAGGATGTCATGACTGCACTCAAAGAACGTACCGCTACCGGCATCTTCCATGGCTTGCTGTTCTGGACCCCTACGGTCGAAGGCTTGTGGAGCTATGAAGAAACCATCAAAAACCCCGAGCATCTGGACGACAAGTGCTGGCATCGTGGCCTTGAGGCTGACACCATCGCCGACATCGAGCAGTCCATCGAAGAGCCCGGCCATCTGAGTTATTCGCAGCTCGTCCCCCTGCGCAAACCGACCCTGAAGCGCAAAATCGAGCAGCTGAAAGAATCGGGCGTGGTGTTGTTGATTGGCACAGATTCAGGCATCCCGATGAAGTTCCATTGCCAGAGCACCTGGCATGAAATGGCGGTATGGGTTGATGACCTTGGCTTTGAGCCAATGGAAACCATTCGCGCAGCCACCTACTGGCCGGCGGTGATGATGGGCGTGCAGGATCGCTATGGTTCGGTTACCGAAGGCAAAGTCGCGGATATTATTGCTATCCGTGGTGACGTACTGAAATACATGAACCTGACCCGCGATGTCGACATGGTGATGAAAGACGGCGTGATCTACAAGCAAGACGGCATTGTCAACGAAGCCGCTTTAAAACGCTAAGCGCATCTGCGCCATCCTGAAACAAAGGCCGCAACCGCCAACAGTTGCGGCCTCTGTCGTTGTGGGATAGCATTTACAGCTATCCATACAACTGTGATGAGAGCCTTCCTATGCCTAGTTTCGATATCGCTTCTGAAGTCGATAAAGTGGAGCTGAAAAACGCCGTCGATAATGCCAACCGTGAAGTCACCACCCGCTTTGACTTTCGCAACGTTGAAGCCCGCATTGAGTTAAAAGATCTGACTGTGACCCTGACCTCAGAGTCGGAGTTTCAGGTGCGCCAGTTACAGGATATCTTTAACAACCACTGTGCCAAGCGGAATATCGACCTGGCCGCTGCTGATATGCCTGATGAGCCCATTCACAGCGGTAAACTCCATAGCCTGCCGATTACTTTCAAGCAGGGCATCGAACAGCCAGTGGCGAAGAAGATTGTGAAAATTCTCAAAGATCAGAAACTCAAAGTGCAAGCTTCAATTCAGGGCGATAAAGTTCGTGTTACAGGCAAGAAAAGAGATGATCTGCAGCAAGCTATTGCCATTTTAAAGCAAGCCGATGTTGAGCAGCCATTGCAGTTTGAAAACTTTCGTGATTAATTATTAACAAAATTTTTGAACGTGGTAGCTGTAACCGTGGACTGGCAGCAATTAATCAAAGATATACCCGGCGCTATTTATCAGTTTAAGAAAAAGCCAGACGGGCACATGAGCTTTCCGTTTATGAGCCCGATTATGGCTGAGTGGTTTGGTATATCCCTCACCGAGGTTGCAGCAGACGCCAGCGCGATGCTGGAGTTCATTCACCCGGAGGATGTGTACCTGCTGCTCAGAGAGGGTGATGAGGCCGCCGCCAACGAAGAGCCCCGTCATTTTCAGTTCCGTATAAAGAAACCCGATGGCAGTCTGGTCTGGCTGGAAGCCTATGAGCGCGGCAAAATACTGGCTGATGGTACTCAGATTCGCGCTGGCTATCTCCACGACGTCACAGAGGGCCGCAAGCAGCTCAATGCGCTCGCACTGATGGCCCATACGGATATGTTGACCGGCTTACCTAATCGCGGCCATTTCAACGAAATGCTGGAACATAACCTGGTCCGCGCCACGCGCAAAAACCGCTCGCTGGCGGTACTTTTCATCGATTTGGATAAGTTTAAGGCGGTCAATGATCAACATGGCCATGATACCGGTGACCTGCTACTGGTCGATGTATCCGACCGGTTGAAATCGGCGTTACGGCAGGGGGACATTGCTTGTCGGGCCGGAGGCGATGAATTCATCGTGCTACTGAATGATCTGGATTCGCCGGAACAGGCTGAAACCGTGGCGCTCAAAATTGCTGAGCGGATCCGTGCTGAGCTGGCCCGACCGTTTGCCATCAATGGCTTAGCCCTTAATGTATCTGCCAGTATTGGTGTTGCGGTTTTTCCCACTCACAGCATCGTCAGCAGCATCTTGTTGAAAGTCGCCGACCAGGCCATGTACAAAGCCAAAACCTCAGGCCGCAACTGCGTCCGTTTAGGCGGATATGAACCGGGCCCGGCCCGGTGAGCTGCCCGCTATGCCTGGGCACTGAGTCGGAACTATTCTACCGGCAACCCAGGGCGCCGTTGGCCGGGCGCGAGTTCTGGCAATGCCTCAATTGCCAGCTGGTGTGGGTGCCAAAACCACAACATCTGGACGAAAGCGCCGAAAAAGCCATTTACGACTTACATGAGAATAATCCCGAAGACCCTGGCTATCGGCGCTTTCTGGGCAAGGCACTGAACCCCTTAATCGGGTGTTTACCGAAGGGCGCTCAGGGCCTGGACTTTGGATCCGGCCCCGGTCCTGCATTGTCGGGTATGCTTAGGGATAAAGGTTTTGCCTGCGCCGACTACGATTACTACTATGCCCGGCACCCCGAGTTACTGAGCAAAACCTATGACTTTATCACCGCCACTGAAGTGGTCGAGCATCTGAGTGATCCGCGCAGCACCATCGAACAATTGCTCGGCTGCCTTAAGCCTGGCGGCCGGCTACTGATCATGACCAAGCGCTGGCAAGACCCGGCCCGGTTCGGCGGCTGGTCCTATAAAAACGACCCAACCCATATCAGTATTTTCCATCGCGACACGTTGCACTGGCTTGCCCGCCAATATCAGTTGCGCATCGACTATATCAGCGATGATGTCGTAATCTTTACCAGCTAGGCTCACTACTTACTGCGCGCCAGGCGGCACGCCACCGGTTGTAGCAAAAGCGATAATGCCGCCCCCCAGACCAAGAATAAAGATCAGCACCACCCAATCCTGAAACGAAAAGCCGGCACCATCACCGCCATGGTCATGATCATGTCCATGGCCGCTGTGCTGCTTATGACGCCAGTGCAAATACACCATGTACGCTGCCAACGCTACGAAGGCAATGTTGAAGAAAAACGTATAATCAATGGCAAACTGCTCATTCATCACTGCGCTTTTGGTCGCCTCAGGAATCAAATCAAAAGCCGCGAAGCCAAAGTGTAGGATCAGTGCGGTACACACAATAGATAGCAGCATGATACCGGCAATGTAGAGAGCCACCCGCCAGCCATAATACTTGGCATTTACCCGCACCAGAGGCGGCACCATGAGGTCTGAATAGATAAAGGCCATGACTCCCGCGAACGTCACGCCAGAGCCGGCTAATACTGTTGCTAACGGGATATTGCCCATAGAGCCGATAAAGGTCAGCGCCGCCACAAAGGGGCCCACGATGGCGTTCTGCAGTACAATCAGCAGTTCTGGCAGGGTGTCTTTATACCCCTGCAGGAATAGCGCTTTCCAGAACGCATCGGGTACAAATACCTTCATAAAACCAGCCACCGTAAAGCCGATCAGGATTTCTTTCCAGACCATCTGCCATTCCATCACAAACTGATTGCCGACCATGCGCCAACCCTTGGCGCTGCGCATGCGCTCGAGGGGCGAGAAGTCTTCTTCTTCAGGAACATCACCCTCAGCCTTCTTACGCGCTTTTTTGATCCACCCCTTGGGATAAGTGAATTTAATCAGCACAGCACTGATCGTGATCAGTATCAGCCCACCGATGATCTCCGCCACCAGATACTGCCAGCCCAGAAAGATCAGGATAAGAATACCCAGCTCAATCACCAGATTGGTGGAGGCGAACATGAAGGCCACAATAAGAATAAAATGCGCGCCCTTCACAAACAGGGACCGCGCAGCTGCCAGAGCAGCGAAAGAACAGCTCGACGAAATAGTACCAAAAGCGGTAGACAGCGCCGTGCTGCGCAGCGAGGCTTCACCCATATGCCGCACCAGCCGGTGCTTAGGAACGAATACCTGAATCATAGCCGATATGGCATAACCCAGAATAAAAGCCCAGCCAGCCTTCCAGAAAAACCCCAAAGCCGTTTTGGCGGCCTCACCATAAAGTTGCCAGAAGGTCGGATCAACGGATTCCACAGGCACTCCTTTTTCACTAAGTTGTTCTGTTTGCTGATATTAAAAACTAAGTCTGGTAGATAACTGCTTATTTTACAAATAACTGGAGGTTGTCAGCAGGGCGCAGCGTCCCGTACTATAGGCAACAAACCTAGCAAGGATGTCTGCCCATGAATGCGCACTGGCAAGCCCGCCGCTCAGAAATCCCCCTGAATCGCCCCGGCGACCGCCGTACGCCCTGGCAACGGGATCGTGCCCGGGTCCTCCATTCAGCCGCTTTTCGCCGGTTACAGTCAAAAACCCAGATCATGAACGTGGGCGAAAACGACTTCTACCGCACCCGCCTGACCCATTCACTGGAAGCCGCGCAGATCGGCTCGTCGCTGATTAATCAACTGCAACATGTGTGCGATGAGCAAATGCAACCCCTGTTGCCTGATCTCAATTTGATGGAAACCCTGTGCCTGGCCCATGACATCGGTCACCCGCCTTTCGGTCATGGTGGTGAAACCGCGCTGAATTTTAAGATGCTCAAATCCGGTGGTTTTGAGGGTAACGGCCAGACCTTCCGCATTGTCGGTAAGCTCGAAGCCTATCACCCCGAGCACGGTATGGATCTCACCCGCCGCAGTTTGCTGGGCCTGTTGAAGTACCCGGTGCTGATGCCGCCATTGCCGGCGCCGGACGACTTTGATCGCCCCGGCAGCCTGGGCCGCTGGAAGCCTGCCAAAGCCCTGTTCGCCTGCGACGCGGACCTGCTCGACTGGGTACTGGAACCGCTCAGCGACGAGGACCGTGCCCGCTTTCAGCAAGTTGAAACACTCGACGTCAGCCCCTGGCAGCGCTCGCTACACAAATCGCTGGACGCCTCACTGATGGAGCTGGCCGACGACATCGCTTACGGCGTGCATGACCTCGAGGATGCTGTCGTTACCGGAACCCTGAATGAAACCCAGTGGCATAATCACCTCGATAAGGTGCTTGAACAGCTGAATCCGGAGCTGGCTGAACTGATGCAAAAACTCGGTGACCAGTTATTTGGTACCGAACACCACCTGCGTAAAAACGCTATCGGCGCACTGGTCAATATCTTTGTTACCAAAGTACGGTTTGAACAGGTTCTACCCGACGCCAGTGAGCCGCTGGTGCGTTACAATGCCTGCCTGCCGCAGAGCGAACGTCGCCTGCTCGATAGCCTTAAAGCCGTCGTGTTTGAACACGTGATTAACCAGCCGGAAATTCAGCAGCTGCGGTACCGCAGCCAGACTATGCTGGGCGATCTGTTTACTGCATTCCATACCGAACCGCTGCGACTCTTACCGCAGAACACCCGGGCCCGCTGGCGGACAGCTTATGAGCAGGAAGGCCAGCAAGGTGCCGACCGTATTCTGTGTGACTACATCGCCGGTATGACCGACGACTATGCCGAGCGGATGTACCGGAATCTGTTCGTGGTTTAACTAAATGAGAATAACTCGTATTTGGTATTGATAATGGGAATAGTTCTCATTTATAATCTTCCCCGCAAACAATAATCCACTAATCATTTCGGGGAAAGTTATGAACCGCTCTGTTATAGCCAGTGCCATTTCACTGGCATTGTTAAGCGCTTCTGCCGTTGCGCAGGATACTTCTGACCAGCCAGACCGCGACCGGACTACCGAAGCCGGCCAGTTGGAAATCATCCAGATCATCGGTAGTAAAGCCGATGCCCGCACCGTCGCCGGCTCCAGCGCCGTTATTGACGAAGAACAGATCACCATCGAAAACAGCACCGACATCAATCAGTTGCTGAAAACTGTACCCGGTGTTTACGTGCGTGAAGAAGAAGGCTTTGGCCTGCGCCCGAATATCGGCATCCGCGCTGCCGCCGGCGGCCGTAGCAGCAAAGTGACGTTGCTTGAAGACGGCGTCATGATCGCGCCGGCTCCTTACTCGAACCCAGCAGCTTACTATTTCCCTGAAGCCTATCGCCTGCATACCCTCGAAGTTTTGAAGGGAGCGCCTTTACTGCGTTATGGCCCACAGACCACGGGCGGCGTGATCAATATGATCACCACCCCAATCCCACAAGAGAATAGCGGCCAGGTCACCACCAAATTCGGGGAATATAATACCCAGGACATCCACGCTTTTTACGGCGGCCGTCACGGCGATTTCGGTTTCCTGTTTGATACCGTTCAGCGCAGCACCGATGGCTTTAAAGATATCGACCGCAGTAGCCGTGACTCCGGCTTCGAAATTGAAGACTACATGGTGAAACTAAGCTGGACCGGCCAGCGCCAGAGCCTGTTGGCCAAGTTTCAGTATTCTGAGCAGGTTTCCAATGAAACCTACGCTGGCCTGACCGATGCCGACTTCGCCCAGAACCCGAACCGTCGCTATGGCCTGACCGAAATTGATCAGATGGATAACCAGCATAATAGTTTCACTCTGACCTATGACGTCGATTTAACCGACACCATGACCCTGACCGCTATCGGTTACCGTAACGAATTCAAACGCGACTGGTTCAAAGGCAGCTTCGGCTCGCTGATCAACGCCGCCAACAACGGTGATGCCAACGCCCTAGCCATTTTACACGGTCAGCAGGACGCGCAGGGCCTGGATTACAAACACAATAACCGTGCTTATGAATCCTATGGTATCGAACTCAACCTTGGCGTGGATCTTGGCGATCATCAGCTGCAAGTTGGCGCCCGTGATCATAGCGACGAGATGGATCGCTTTCAGCCGGTGGAAATTTATGACCAGGTGAACGGTAGCCTGGTATTCCAGAATGTTATTCAGCCCACCGGTGGCAATAACCGCCTGGAAGGAGCCGATGCGGTTTCATTATGGGTCACTGATACCTGGCAGGCGACAGCTGATCTCTTAGTGAACCTGGCAGTGCGCTATGAAAACGTTGACAGCTATCGCAAGCAGTACAGTACCGTTGACCGTTCGGTATTAGGCAGCCAGCGCAGTAACAGCACCTCAGAAGTATTACCCGGCGCGTCTTTTACGTACACGCTTGATGATCACTGGCAGGTGTTAGGTGGTGTACACCGCGGCTTCGCTCCGCTTGGTGGCGGCGCTACGGCGGCTGACGAGCCCGAAACCAGTACCAATTATGAACTGGGTGCCCGATACCAGGCCGGTGCCCTGTTCGCAGAAGTCATTGGTTTCCGTAGCGACTTCAACAACCAGGCTGAAAGCTGTTCGGTAGGTAACCCATGTAGTAATGGCGCGACTTCAGGAAACTTCGTCACTGGCGAGGCCCTGGTACAGGGTATGGAGCTGCAGTTAGGTAATGCCTGGAGCTTTGGTGATTTTGTTCTGCCGGCACACCTGAATTACACCTGGTCTAGCGCCGAAATCAGCGCGGATAACAGCGTAACCGGTGTAATGGATGGCGATGAGTTGGCGGATATTCCTGAGCAGGTATTCAGCCTGCAGCTGGGACTTAAGCACAACAGCGGCTGGGATAACCACATCGTCGCTAAATTTATGAGCGAAACCTGTGTCAGTGTGGGCTGTAATCGCAGCAACAACGCGTTCGATGAAACCGAATCACTGTTTACCGTTGATTTCATCAGTCGCTACCCACTGACTCCGGCAGCCACGGTATTTCTGAAAGTCGACAACCTGTTTGATGAGCAAGTGATTATCTCTCGCTCACCACAAGGTGCGCGGCCGAATAAACCGCAAACGGTATCCGTTGGGCTGGAATACAACTTCTAAGGTCTGCCTCCCTGGACAACATATTAAAGTGGCTCTTTACGGGCCACTTTTTTTTGCGTCTTCATCCACTCGGCCAGTTTATTTATAGGCTGAGGCCGGCAAAACCTGAACCCCTGCATCAGCTTGCAATCATGTTCAAGCAAATACTCATACTCAGCGGCGGTTTCTACCCCTTCCGCCACGGTTTTTATACCCAGCTCTGAAGCCATGGCCAGCACCCCCCGGGCTATCGCTGCATTGCGCTTATTGCTGTCGATATGCTGCACAAAACTGCGGTCAATTTTCAGGATATCGACCGGCAAGCTACCCAGATAACTCAAACTGGCAAAGCCGGTACCAAAGTCATCTATTGCGATGCTAAAGCCGATCGCCTGCAGTTGCCTGAGCTGCTGTTGAACCTGATCGCTATCGCGCATCAACACGTTTTCGGTGATCTCAACCACGATTTGCCCCGGCTCAATTGAATACGCCGCTACCGCCGCAGTAATTTTTTCGATGAAGTCTTCACGATAAAACTGGATCGGCGAAAAATTGACAGAAATGGTAGGTATGCCAAGCTCATTCAGTCGCGCCCGGTCCTGACAGGCCTGGCGCAGAACCCACTCACTGATCGCAATAATCTGACCGCTTCGCTCAGCCAGCGGGATAAATTCGGCTGGTGAAATAAAGCCCCGCTCGGGGTGATTCCAGCGAATCAGCGCTTCAACTGCAACCACTTCTTGCGACTGATTAATAATCGGCTGGTAAAACAGTTCAAATTGCTCCAGGCTGATGGCCTCATGCAAATAAGCGCGCATCTCAACCTGCTGTTGCATGCCTTCATCCATAGCATGTGAAAACCACTGACAAGAACCGCCACCACGGTGCTTGGCCTCATACATGGCTACGTCAGCGCGCTGAATTAACTCCATCGGCCGGTGAAATGGCAAGCCACTGTCGGCAATGCCCATGGTTGCGGACAGGGATACTTCAAAATCCTCAACAACGAAGGGTTTATGAAACTGCTCAAGCAGCTGATCGACCAAGCCCAACACCTTCTCCCGATGATCCAGATGGCTTACCACCGCAACAAATTCATCGCCACCGAAGCGGGTTAACAATTCGGCTTTGGGTAAAGCAGCACGCAGCCGGTTGGCGGTCTCGACCAGAATTTCATCACCTAAGCCGTGGCCGAGGCTGTCATTGATTGGCTTAAAGCCATCTAAATCGATAAAGAGGACATAAACCTGATAGTCCAATTCGTTATCGGTTGCGGCCATGGCCTTTTCAAGCCCTTGCTCAAGCGCCGTGCGATTCGGCAACCCGGTCAATACGTCATGGGTGGCATGATACGCCAGTGCGTTCTCCCGCTCTACGCGCTCACTGATATCCGTCTGCAATCCAACAAAATGGGTTACCTCATTGCTGCTTCCGCTTACCGGCGAAATTCTTAATTCGTTCCAGAACGGCGTGCCGTCCTTACGGTAGTTACGAATCACGGTGCGGATTTCACGCCGGTTGTCCAGGGCCTCGCGAATTTCTGCTACGGTGTCCGGATCGGTTTCTTCACCCTGGATCATATTGCAGGGTTTACCGAGCACTTCTTCTTCGGTAAAGCCCGTAATATCGGTAAAAGCCGGATTTGCATAAATAATCGGGAAATAAGGCTTACTGGCATCGCATATCAGGACGCCATTGACACTGGCCTCAACGCTCCGTTCCAGTAACTTCAGCTGTTTTTCATTCTCACGCTGCTGGGTGACATCTTTAACTATACCGTGCACACCAGTGACCTTGCCATCAATATAAATTGGGGTGTTGGTTACTTCGATCCGGCGTTGCTCATCACTAGCGGTAATAATAGTAATTTCATAAGACTGGGGCTTGCCTGCCTTCGCTGCCTCAAAATGCTTCCGGGTCAGTTCACGGTCGTCTTCAGACACCACCATTTCATAGTGCTGCCCAATCAGGCTGGCCTCATCAAGGCCAATTAGCATGCCGCCAGCGGCGTTCATACTAAGAAAATGGCCGTCCAAACTGAGGGTATACACAGGGTCCGGATTGTAGGTAAATAGTGACCGGTGATGTTGTTCGCTGCGCTTGCGGCGGGCACGCGCTGCATTCTGTTCCACCATCAGCGAGACTAAATCGCGACTACGCTCAATCAACAAACGCTCATTCCCGGTCGGCGAACGCTTCCGGCGAAAGTAAACGGCAAAGGTACCTATCACTTCACCAGTATTCGCGGCAAAGAAGGGAAACGACCAGCAGGCTCGCAGCCGGTGCTCTGCCGCCAGCGCCTGATAATCATCAAACCGCTCATCGGCTCTCATGTCCGGCACAATCACGGGTGCTCCGGTTACCGCTGCAGGCCCACAGGCGCCGGCACATTTGCTGAGTGGGAAGCCCTGGAGGGCGTCCTGGAAGGATTTTGGCAGGCTCCTGACGGCGACCGCATCGAGTACGCAACGCTCGCGATCGACCCGCATGATAGTACAAAAGGAACCTTTAATCTGGGATTCAATCAGGGCACAGATTTCAGTTAGCTGATCATCCATCGATCGGCCAGTGACAATAGTGCTAAGGGCTTTGTATTTAGCATCAAGCAGGCGCTCTAACCGCCGGCGGGCGCGGTGACTGCGAAACCAACTTATACCCACAAAAATAACAGCGACGAGCAGAGCAACAAAAATAATGTCGGTAACTATTAGGTCGAACATTTCTGTCGGCATATATGCCCCAGCTTAATGCGGGCGATAGCGGTTCCTGTGCCAAATTAGCCCTAAAAGAATGAGTGCAACTCCTGTAATCACTACGGTCAAATCCAAGAAAAAGGCCAATCCGAGGCAACTGAGCAGGCCCGTAACGGAAATCCAGCGAGGGATAAAGCGTTGGCCCGGTAAAACCCGCAGTGCTGCACTATTAGTTATAGAGTAATAAATCAATACAGTAAAGGCGCTGAACGACCAGGCCAGGCGCAGATCACCTATCGCAACCAGTGCCGCCATCACCGCAAAGGTCAGCCATACAGCAGCAGGAGCTGAAGTGCGTTCCGGATTTAGCAGAGCCAGCCCTCTGGGCAGATCATTGCGGCGGGCCATAGCCAGTATCACCCTCGACACCCCTAACAGCAAGTTAAGAATCACGCCGCACATAGCAATCAGTGCAGCCAGGGTGACCACCCAACGGGTCAGCCCCGCCTGATGGGCTGCGTCGACAAGGTTCGCCAGCACAAAATCCTCACTGCCGGCAAAGCCCGGGTACTGCAGCAACGCCCAGCCAATCGCCAGATACAGCAATGTCACAACTAGCATGGTAACGACAATAGCGCGCGGTATGATCTGCCGCGGATTTTGCACTTCCTCACCGATGGTCGCGATGCGGCCATAGCCGGTATAAGCCACAAACAACAGCGCTGCTGCCGCGAACAGCCCACCAGGCTCTCCCTGTGGGATGGGCATCTGCAGCTGGCCTGGCGCCGGAGTGCTGAAGCTGTAGCCAATAAAAACCAGTAAACCCAGAATCGCCAGCCCTACCAGCACCGCATTGGCCTGATTGGAGCGACGCAAACCACCAAGTACCAGTAAGGTCAGAAGCAGCAACACCATGCCGCCAATCAGCTGCGCCAGCCAGCCCGGCCCGCCAAACCAGCCGGTAATAGCAAAGCCGACCGCCAAAGCAGCAGTGGCTGCCGAGGCGCTTTTCGCTAAAATAAAGAGCCAGCCCGCAGTGAAGCCTAAATCGTGAGTGAGAAATTCATAGCCGTATTCGTAGGTCCCGCCGCTCACCGGATGAATGGCGGCCAACTGGGCGCTGGAAAGCCCGTTGCAGGTGGCAACAAATGCGGCGATCAGGATAGCCCAGATAATCCAGTTTCCGGCTAATTCAACGCCAAAACCGACGCTGACAAAAGCGCCGGTTCCGATAATAGAACCCAGGCCAAGTAATATGGCGCCGGGTAATGAGGTGCTGCGAACGAATGTCTGATGCTGACTCATACATACCCATAAACCAGTGGTTCAGTTTAGTGTATCAGCTCGCAGCGTCATGATGATGACAGTTCGCCTAACTGTCAGTATGGATATTCAGTTTAACATCCACATTGCCCCGAATAGCGGTAGCATAAGGGCATACCTTATCGGCTTTTTCGACTAGCTTATCTGCCGTTTCATCGTCCATGCCCGGCACATAAATATCCAGGGTCGCCGTAATCGCGAAACCGGGATCTTGCTTGCCAATACCGACTTTCGCCTGGACGCGGGCGTCACCAGGGATCTTAATCTTTTCTTCCTTGGCCACATGCTTCATCGCGCCCAGAAAGCATGCTGAAAAACCTGCTGCAAACAACTGCTCAGGATTAGTCGCACCGCCGGATCCGCCAAGCGCGCCAGGTGGCGCCAGTTTAACGTCAAGGAGACCATCGTCAGATTTTGCACGGCCATCGCGGCCACCAGTAGAAGTGACTTTTGCGGTATATAAAATATCCATAGTTACTCCTTCATATAGTAAGGGTTCGCATTTAAGCCTAGCACAGATTACCCAACATGATAGGCTGAGCAGACTACTGACAAGCCACAAACCCAACAAAGGGAGGTTGTATGAAATTATATGAAACGGCTATAGCGCCCAACCCACGCCGTGTGCGGATGTTTCTTGCTGAGAAAGAGCTATTGGATCAGGTCGAATTCGTTGAAATAGACCTGCTGAAAGGCGAAAACCGCACCGCCGAATTTGCCGCGCGCAACCCGATGAAAAAGGTGCCGGTACTGGAACTGGATGATGGTAGCCACATCGCTGAAACCATGGCCATCTGCCGCTACTTTGAAGCGGCCTACCCGGATACTCCAACGCTGCTTGGTGATACACCATATGAAAAAGCCCTGATTGAGCAATGGCTGCGCTGGATTGAATTTTATTTCTTTATGCCAACCGGCATGTGCTTCCAGCATTCCACCGGCTACTTCAAAGATCGCATGAAACCGATACCAGAATGGGGCGAAGAGTGCCGCAAAAATATTATTAGCTTTATGGAGTTTCTGAACAGCCAGCTGGCCGACCGCGACTATCTTTGTTGTAACCGCTTCACCGCCGCAGATATTAACGCATTCACCACCGTCGAATTTGCGCGGGTGGTGCAGATTCGGGTAACTGAACTCGAAATGCCCCATCTCGCGGACTGGTATCAGCGTATTAAAGGGCGTTCGTCCGCCAGTGTTTAGTCAGAGCAAAGCAGGAGGACTGATATGATTGATCTTTACACAGCACCGACCCCCAACGGCCATAAAGTCACAGTGACCCTGGATGAAATGGGGGTGGACTATAACCTGATTGCCGTTGACCTCAGCCAGAACGAGCAGAAACAGCCGGAGTTTTTAAAGCGCAATCCGAACGGTCGGATCCCGGTCATTGTGGACCGTGATAATAACGACTTCGCGGTATTTGAGTCAGGTGCCATCATGCTTTATCTGGCAGAAAAATATAACAAGCTATGGCCTGCGGATATGCAAGAACGGTCGCAGGTGATGCAGTGGCTAATGTTTCAGATGAGCGCCATCGGCCCCATGATGGGCCAGGCAAACGTCTTTTACCGGTATTTTCCGGAGAAAATTCAGCCAGCCATTGACCGCTATCAGAATGAATGTCGGCGATTGTTTGAAGTCCTGGATCGGCGGCTCGGTGAATCAACTTATCTGGCGGGTGAGAATTTTAGCCTGGCGGATATCGCCAACTGGTGCTGGGTACGCACCTGGGAGTGGTCAGGGGTTAGCCCGGAGGGCCTTAACAATCTGCAGCGCTGGCTGGAACAGGTTGGTCAACGGCCCGCCTGTAAAAGCGGCGTGACCAAGCCCGAACGGATTAAAGATCCGGACGAGCTGGTCAAACATGCGCGAAATATGGTTCAAAGGTAGGCTTACTGTGAGTCTTGCCCGCGTTGTTCGGGGGCAATCTGTTTATCAGTCTGTGAATGATTATCGTGGGTCTTGTTTGGCCGACGATGATCTTCACGGCTCTGGTTTTCTTTATCCTGCTTCGCCTGTTGCTGGCGACGCTCTTCTTCGGTCAGGCCTTCTTCATTTTTGCGGGCATTCGGATTCGTTGGGCTAGTCATAAAGTCTCCTTTTGCTTAGCTAACTTTCGTGTGCCAATTTCATAAGTGCTTTTCGTAAGCAAGTATAGCAAAAAATGGCCTGAAAATTAAGGCGAGCCCAACACGGACGCGGCCTGATCAGGCTGGATCAGGCGCTATGCAGGGGCTTTTTGGTGAATAATAAATTTCGCAGCAGGCCACGTTTATCAGATATCGAAGCCAGAAACTCCATACCTTCCTTAACAGAGTAATGCTGCACGCCACCATGCAGAATATACATATCGGAGAAGAATCTGCCGATGTATTCCAGCAAGTCAACACCTGTCGAATCATGATTTTTTAGCAGCGACGGTGAATACTCGATGTAAAGCATCTCGGTTCGTTCCAGCGTGTTTTTGCCGCCTTTTAAAGCGTGCAGCTCGTGGCCTTCGATATCCATTACCATGAGACTGACAGGATCCTTGTCGTCAGCTAACCAGCTATCCAGCGTAACCATATCAACCGTCGGCAGATCTTTAATCGGCTTCAGTGATATCGACGAATTGCCGGTGTTCAGCCTGTTTCGGCGCACCGTCACTTCACCCGCTGATGCTCCCACCGCTTTGTTATTCACCTTAGCGTTGGTGACCTGATTTAGTAGCAGATTGCGACTGACCAGTTCAAAGTTTGTCAGGTCGGCTTCAAAGCCGGTCACCCGCTCGCTGATTTTAGACAGTGGTATCAGCAGTGAGCCGATGTGAGCACCCACTACCACAATGTGGCCGGCACTACCGCCAAGGTTCTTCGTCAACCACTCGATATCCTGGCGGTCATATTCGCCTTTATCCAGCAGCTTTCGGGCAACGGCAAAATCGCCGGCCTCAACCAGTAGCAACCCGTTCCAGGTATCGGCCAGCACCGCCTTGCCATATTTAGACAAAATCTTATTGCGGAACGGCTGCCGCAGCATCCGCCCGACTTTCTTATGAAATCGCGTACTCATACAGGCCTTATTATTTTACGGGCGCAAATCACCATGCAGGAACTTACAGACAAAGACAACCTTGCCATACTTCTCAAACGACCAGCGAATACAGCCCTGCAATGCCGCCATCACATCGTCGTAATCGCCGAACAACTGCGTACTCAGCGTATTGGTGATCACGTGCACGTTCTTATGTTTATTGAGCTCTTCAATAAAGCCCTTAATCGGCTCCAGGTACTCGTCCGCAAGTGGATACTTACTGACTTCTACGGTGAGTTTCATAGGGTGTATACCTTTTTACTGCGGTTGTTGAGGCGTTCAGTTTAGGTGGTGGGAAGGCCGGGCGCAACTGGTATAGATACTGCGCCCGACTATTTTACCTGTTCTTGCGGACGCGTTTGTTGCGGCGCTGGTACCAGAGGTAGGTGCCGGTGATGGCCAGCAGCAGCGGGATGAGGCCCACGATGCACCAGATGATTTTGACGGTCAGCCCGCCCCAGGTGCCAAAGTGCAGGCGCCGGAAGCTGTCGAGGGTTTTGGCGCCGATGCCCTGCTCGTTCAGGTTATAAGTGCTCAGATACTCGCCGGTGAAAGGATCGTAGTTCGACACGCTGCCGTAGTTGCTCAGCAGTGGGTTTTCCGTCGGCGCCCGACCGAACACGGTGAACGGCAGCTCCGGCTCAAACGGATACAACAGATAAGTTGGCTTAAAGCCGTCGATGCGCTGCTGGCTGTCAATAACCAGGGCGTCAATATTCAGATCGTCCGCATACAGCCGCTTGGCCATGATGTGGTGTTCAGCGCCGTCCCCGTGCTCTTTCCACTCTTCGTAGTAGATAATCGCACTGTAGTAGCCACCGGTAATACCCAGAATCAGCAAAACTGGCGAAGCGAAAGTACCGAACATTTTGTGCAGATCACTGAATACCATCAGCATCCGCTGGTTCCAGCGCAGGGTAAACAGCCGCGCCCAGAAGCGCCGGTAAATGATCAGCCCCGAAATGCCCATGAATACTAAAAACAGCGCCAGGATAAAGCTGATGATCAGGCCTAAGTGCTCGTCCAGGCCCTTAATGTCGTTCAGCAATAACGTGTAGTGCAGCTCCACCAACCAGTCGGTCAGGTAATGACCGGGTTCAGCCGGGGCACTGAGCACTTCGCCGGTATAGGGGTTCAGATAGCTTTTCGACCACTCATCCGTGCCGCGCTCAATCACGAAGATGCGATCAGCCTCATCGTGGCCGGCGGGGAAGATTTCCCAACTGCCCATTTCATAATCGGGCAGCTGAGCGTTTATCTGCCGGTTCAGTTCAGTCAGTGACAAGCGTGGCTGGTCGGTGGGCTCCATATAAGCCAGATCCGAGAGCAGCCAGGCGTCGATTTCTTTTTTGAAAACAATGATACTGCCGGTCAGGCATACAACGAGAAAGGGGACCATAAAAATGATCCCCGCCCAACCGTGCCATTTATGAAGCGTCTTTCGCATCAGTCAGAAAACCTATCTTTTAGAATAACCAGGTTAGGGTAGCTGAGTAGTTCCGCTCGGCGCCATAGAAACCCTGGGTTGGCCACAGCAGACTGTTAATATATTTCTCATCAGTCACATTATTGGCATTCAGACTCAGGCTCAGTGCATCATTGAAGCGATAGCTCGCCATCAGATTCAGGCGCCCGTAGGCATCCTGACGGGTGATGATCGCTTCACCGGCATTAGCATACATGCTGCCAACCAACCCCTGGAAGCGCGAGATGCTGTCCTGCCACTGATAGCTCATACCCAACTTCAGATTTTCCATGGTCGCCGGCGTGTAGGTTACCGAGCCGCGGAACAACTTCTCCGGGGTGTAGTCTTCAACGGTTTCATCACCGTCTACATCAAATACAGTGGCTGCGATGCTACCTTGTAAGCCGTTCACGATTTCGCCTGCCAGCTCAGCTTCAAAGCCTTTGCTGCTTACACCCGCTGCTGCGCGGTATACCGTTTCGGGTACACCAGTGTTCGGGTTCATCACCGTACCATCCGCAACGGCCAGGTCTTTTTGCTCGGTGTCGAAGTAAGCCGCAGACAACATGGCGCCTTCGAACAGTTCCATTTTCACACCCACTTCAGCGTTGGTCCCGGTCAGGGGTGGCAGACGTTCGAAATTCGCGTCACGCTGGTTCTGTGCCATGAAGGTTTCGGTGTACGACGCATACACAGTCGTCGCATCGCTGATGTCGTAGGTTACGCCGAAGTACGGGATAAACTGGGCGTCATCACGGCTCTGATCCACGCCATAACCAATACCATCGGTGGTGAATTCATTGTAACGGCCACCCACCAGCACCTTCGTGTCAGCATTAACTGAGAACCGCGCCTGGGCGTAAACTGCCCGTTGGGTGTTATCAATTTCACTGCCGCTCAGGCCATCGGTGAACTCCGGGAATGGCGTGTTACCGTTCCAGTCAGGCAAAGCTGGCATTGCCGGAAATCCGTTGCCGGTATGAAAGTCATAAAGTGACTTATCGGTGTAGTCCAGGCGCGCATAGTTGGCACCGAATACCAGTTCATGGCGCGCGCCAAAGGCAGCAAAGCTACCACTGACATAAGCGTCGATCGTGTCTTGTTTATCATCCAGATCATACTCGCTGGCATAGCCCACCAGACCCAGTCCGGTCTGGGGGTCCAGGCCTGCGGCAGGGTCCGGCAGATAGGTGTAGAACAAGAAGCTGTCTTCATCAGTGCGCACGCGGTTATAGGCTATCCGCAGGTTCCAGTGCGCGCTTAACGCGGTTTCGATATCAACAAAGCTACGGCTTTCCTGAACGTTCCATTCAGACCAGTCAGCCGCAATATTCGTCGAGCGGTCGAAGTTAGTCGGGGTGCCATCGCCGTAGTAGAGGGTAACCGCGCCCCACATGTTGCCGTCCGCTTCGCTGTCGTGCTCGCTGTGGCCAAGGGTGATCAGGGTGTTGTTTGTCGGCGCGTAATCGATCACGCCGTAAACCACCTGAGTCTGGTTCTCATAGCGATCCAGATAGGATTCGCCTTCATCACCAACAACCACTAAGCGGCCGCGCAGTGAATCGTTAAAGGCGCCGGATACATCACCTTCCAGGCGCGTACCGCTCCAGGAGCTGACAGTGGCATTTACTGAGCCACGAAAATCTGACGTTGGCCGCTTGCGGATCAGGTTAACCGTTGCTGCCGGGCTACCGACACCGGTCATAACGCCATTGGCTCCGTGCACCACTTCAATGCGGTCATAAAGAGCGGCATCCATGCGGCCGTGGGTGTTGCTGTTAATCAGTGGCAGGCCCAGGCCATCAACCTGGAAGTTGTTCAGTTCAAAACCCCGTGACGAGAAATACGTGCGGTCGGTTTCAACTTGCTCAACGTTGATAGTCGCGGAGTTTTCCAGCGCACTGTTCAAATCGTGCAATGCAAAATCTTTCAGCTCTTCGCTGGTGATCACAGTCACCATCTGCGGCGTTTCTTTAATGGTAATGTCGAGCTTAGAGGCCGATTCCTGCTCTTCAATCAGATAGCCGCTTTGCTGCTGACCGGTGATCTGCAGCCGCTCCATGACTTCATAGGTTTGTGGATCAGCAGCGTGAGCTACTGTAATGGAAATTCCGGTAGCTGCCATTCCCAAAGCGATCGCTGATAATGCTTTCACGGTGTGCACCCTTTCATTTTGCTGGTTACGAATTGATGGGCGCAGATATTATCGCAAATGCGAATGATTCGCAATACCGCATTTGTTTTTTTCTTTACTACTATGAGGGTATTCATTTTTAGCAGGAGTCACTATGAGTCTGGAGGTCAATCTTTTTAGCGTATTTATTGCAGCGCTTATTACCGCGCTGGCAACCGGGCTGGGTGCCATCCCTTTATTGCTAACCCGGCAGCTTAACAAGCATTGGCTTAGTATAGGTTCGGCGATCGCCGCCGGCCTGATGCTGGCGGCCAGCCATAGCCTGACGTCTGAGGGGTTTCATAAAGACGCTGTACTGACCATGGCAGGGATGCTGACGGGTTTGGTACTGATTGTCATTGCATATCGCTGGATTGACCGACAAGGCTCGCCCCATGTGCGTGAGTTAAAAGGTGCTGATGCGAAAAAAGCCTTTCTCATTATGGGCGTAATGATCGCCCACTCTTTTGCTGAGGGCGTGGGGGTCGGTGTTTCCTACGGCGGTGGCGAAACCCTGGGTGTTTTCATTACCACGGCTATCGCGGTACATAATATTCCTGAAGGCCTGGCCATCGCTTTAATTCTGGTACCGCGGGGAGTATCTGTTCCCTGGGCGGCGTTTTGGGCAGTCGTTAGCAGCTTACCGCAGCCGCTGATGGCGATTCCCTCCTATGCCTTTGTCACTATCTTCGAACCCGTGCTCCCCTTTGGCTTCGGCGTGGCAGCCGGGGCCATGATCTGGATGGTGTTTGCCGAGTTAGTACCTGACGCCAAAGAGGATCTGACCTCGGAGCAAATGGGGGCCATCATTGTTCTGGCTTTTCTGGCAATGTTGGGAATTCAGCTGATAATCGCTTAATCATTAACGCCAGCTCGAACAATAAATTGGTATCAGTGATCTAAAACGCTATAGTAATGGCTAAACATACAAATCTTTAACTATTGGCGAGCGCTTGACCAAAAGCCTGTTCGTGCAAAAAATTTACCATGGGACGTTGATGTGAGATTAACGGGTTTAATCACTGATTTACTTATCGGAGCCATGACGGTGGCGGCTGTCCTGATGCTGTCGGCGAGTACACCTCTTGGCATCTTCAATGCGAAGCTGGCTGATTCATTTCTTTACGTTTCGCCAGCACCGGATTTCTCGCCAAAGACCCTGCTGATTGAGAACCGGGGCAGCGCCAATCTCGCTAACGCCGACATCAACTATCTGGTACAAAATTTAAACGCTGCCGGTGCCGAGCATATTCTGATCCTGGATAATTCGACCAACACCATTCAAAACGTTTCGGGCTGGCCCGGCAATGTGCATGTGGCATTCTCTATGAACCAGGATTTCATTGACGAAGATTCCAGTTTTTTGAAGCTTTTTGAAATCATGCTTGGTCAAAGTTCCCGGTCATTTACGCTTGAGCAAAGCGACAACTCGATTTTATCTCTGCTTACTGACAACAATAGATCCGGTGAAGCTTTGCCCGACTCCTACCAGGGCTACTTCAATTTTTCCATCCGCCCCGGCATGCTGCCAAAAGTGACGGCAGAACAAGCACTTGCTGGTGGCATCATCAAAAGCCTGGTGGCTGACAAGCTGGTCTTTATTCAGGTTAGTCCCAGCAGTCAATATGAACGCTTCGACATGCCGGATTCGGTGGAAACCGCCTATCTGACCTATCCCGAAATGCAGGCTCTGGCGGTTGAAACCTATATTCATAATTTAGACCTGGAAACATTTCCGCTGGTCCTGATCGCGTTATTTTTGCTGGTCGCTTATTTTGCTGCCTTCTTTTTACTTCAGGTATTTAACAGCAATGGAATTTTGCTGTTTGAAGGGGCGCAGCTTCTGGTCGCCCTATTGCTGGCGTATGTTCTTTTTGCTGGTTTCCATCTGGTGTTCCCATTTGGCGAGTTGTTCCTGATTCAGTTGGTGGCCTTGCTGCACTTTTTAATGAGCGAACGCCGCCGTGAAACGCAGATCTTAACGGCTCGCGCAGCAAAACTGGACACTCGTCTGAGCCAGCGCATGCTGCCGGGCTCCTTTATGCACTCCGACGATCCCTGGAAGAACCTGCATTTGTTTATTGATCAACATCTGCATATGAGTCGCTCGATTTTGCTGGATCGGGTCGAAGAAGATAACCGGGTCGTGGCGATTCACTCGCTGAATTGCACCACCGATGACATCGAAGAGCGCCGCCGGGATTTCCGCCGCGAGCCATACAGCACCGCAGTGCGCACGCAGCGGCCGATCCAGCTCAAATCGACGAATTACTTCAGAAACGTCAGCGAACAGGAGGTCGAATACATGGCTCCTTTGATGTTTGCTGGCGACGTGCTGGGCTTTTGGGCGCTGACCATAAAACCAGAAACAGGCTGGAATCCGGTGGTCTTTGAGCAGAACCTGCAGAGCTTCGCGCGGGAGCTGTCGGAGCTGCTTTATCACCGCGATAAGTTTCTCGAGACACGCAAAAAAGAAAGTCGTACGCTGCGCCAATTGCTGACGATGAGCTACGCCTTGCGTGAGCAGCGCCAGCTGGATTCCGCTATTGAGCTGCTGGAGCGCCGACTGGGGCTGTTACAGAATGTATTCAGCCGCAGTAGCTCGGGGCTGGTGCTGTACAACCTGTTCGGTCAGGTGCTGACCTCCAATCGCGAGATGGATGAAATCGCCAGCGCGCTGGATCTTAAGTTCTTTACCATGAGCGCCCATGATCTGTTGGTTGAGCTGACCGGCGAGCCATCGGTTACCGTAAAGAAAATGATGCTGCAGCTTACCTTGCATCACCGCGTTATCGAGTGGCCGATATCCAGCCCCAAACTTGAATCGGACTACATTCTGCGGGTTCTGCCCATTGAGCGCGAAACCCAGCATAACGAAGAAGTATCGCCCTTTTTGCTGGCCGGTATTTTGTTTGAATTTGTCGATGTGCATTCGGTGCAGCAGGCAGTGGAAGGCCGGCGCGAACTGCACCGCTACTATTTTGATCGGCTCGAAGCAGACTTCAATACCATGCGCCAGGTTACTAAAGAGCTCGGCCAGGTCATCGACGAACAGCACCGTGGTTTCATCAAGCAGCTTAATACCGTGCTGGTAAAAGCGCTGGAACGCAGCAGTTCCGTCGAAAAAATGCTGGAAATTCAGCAGCACAACAATGAAGTATTCCCGGTCAAGCCAGCCAAACTTATTGCTGAGCGCGAACAGAAGTTACAGGACCTGCTGAAAGATAAAAATATCCGGTTTGAATACGACTGGCCTGAAATACCCGTGCTTGCCCTGGTGTCAGTGGAACCCTTCAAACACCTGCTGGACACCATCCTGACCCTGCTGATTAACGATTCCGATAGCGCCGATGGCGTCATTCAGGTCACGATGCGTGACTGTTTAAAGCAGGGCAGCTGCCGGCGTATCGAAATTCACTTCGCCAATAAGGGCTTTGGGGTGCCGCAGGAGCAGCTGGAAAACACCCAGGCAATGAGCAATATCGAGCTGGCCAGCGAAAGCAACCCGCTGTTTCAAACGCTGTATCTGGGCCGTCAGATTGAAGAATGGGGCGCCAGTCTGGAAATCTCCACCGGCCTTGGCAAAGGTTATGAGATCAGCCTGTTCCTGCCGACGTTTGAGGCCGATATCAGCAGACCGAACAACGGATGAGAATGCAGACGCAAATGAGCAGGGAGTGTTGATGGCATAATGAACAGCTGGTTCCCATTAGAAATTTTCCCGACCGGAGGCCTGGCCAGTTCGGTCGTCACCACCGTCTGGATTGGCGTAATAGTGGTGGCTTTTCTGAACCTGCGTTTTGGCACCACGCTATCGGGGCTGGTGGTGCCGGGTTATATCGTGCCGTTGCTGCTGGTTAAGCCGACTGCTGCGGTGGTGATCATTGTCGAAAGTATTATTACCTACCTGCTCACCCGGGCCATTGCTGACCGCATGCTGGTGCGCTTTGGGCTGGGTGAGTTTTTCGGCCGCGACCGTTTTTTTATTCTGATCCTGGTCAGTGTGCTGGTACGAGTGATATTTGATGCTTACCTGCTGGTCGAACTCGACGAGTTTTTAATGCAGCGTGGCGTTGAATATGAGTTCCGCAGCAACCTGCATAGTTTTGGCCTGGTCATTATTGCTCTGAGCGCAAACCAGTTCTGGAACAGTGGTCTGAAACGCGGTCTGTCGACCTTAATCGTCCATCTGGCAATCACTTATGCCATCATCAGCTACCTGTTGATCCCGCTGACCAACTTTAATATCAGCACCTTAAGTTACATGTATGAAGACATCGCCACCAATATCCTGGCGAGTCCGAAAGCTTATATTATTCTGATCACCGCAGCCTTTTTATCCTCGCGGCTAAATCTGCGCTATGGTTGGGACTTTAACGGTATCCTGATTCCCAGTCTGCTGGCACTGCAATGGTATAACCCGATCAAAATATTCACGACTTTTGTGGAAGCGTTCGTAATCTTATTTATCGCCATTGCCCTGTTCCGCTTACCGATAGTGCGCAACCAGAATATTGAAGGGGCGCGCCAGCTACTGCTGTTTTTTAATATCAGTTTTGTCTATAAGCTGGTGCTTGGCTTTATCGTGATCAGTTGGTTTCCGGGCCAGAAGATCACCGATCTCTATGGCTTCGGCTACCTGCTGGCAACGCTACTGGCGTTAAAGATGTATCAGAAAGATATCGCCATCAAATTAACCCGAACCACAGTGCAGACCTCGCTCTATGCCGCTGTGGTGGCCAGCCTGATTGGTTTTTCACTGACCCTTTATAATCCGGTTAATCCGCTGGCCGCCGCCCCCGTTGCCGAGCAAAAGCCCATTCGGACCAGTTCCCAGCCGTTATCCGATGTGATCGAGCGTACCCGCCAGATGGGCTATGCCTCAGAAGCTGTCAAACGCGGCGTTATCATCTCGCCAATCGTTCTCGATCAGTTCCGCGAAACTATTTTAGCGATTGATTCGCTGCCATCCGCACCGTCAGAGTCACAGCTTAATACCGTCGCCGGGCTGGCGAGTAATTTTGATTATGAAGCTTTATGGGTGCAATCGCGCTACATCGTATTACGCGATAGCCGACCAGAGCGAGGCTGGGGCTTTTTTGTATTTGATTTAGACAGTAGCGGCGAGTTGGCCCTGCAGTTCCCGACCATAGTAGACGAACGCGTGACGGCATTAGCGATGGTGCCCTTATTTGAGCGCCTGCAGGCCCGCTACCTTGCGGTGGCTTCGGCGCGGGCAAAGCGGGCACGGGATGGCAGCGACCAGTTACTCTTTAACTCGCAGACTCTGTTCCAGGTCTTTCATCAGTCATTGTCGGTAAATAATGCTCTGCAGGTTCGGGAGTACTCAAAAAGCCTTGAACGCGAGCTCAATGTCAGCGGCTCCGAAACCACCATGTGGGTGAAAGATCGGCCACCGGCCGACTTATCGCTGCAATTAATTGAGCGGCTGGTCAGTGATTATGAGGTGATTTTTGGCAAACCTGATTTTCAAAACCGGCAACGTGAAGTGGCGCGTTACGGCTTTGCCGAGTTATTCCTGACCCAGGAAGCCATGCTGTCAATTCTGGCCAAAGCCTCAGTCACCAATGGCGTGCAGACTGTCGCTAATGAGCAGCAAATAGCCGGTTACCTGCTGTCATTTTTACAGGAAAACAAAAGCCTGGTGGCAGGCAGAAATACCGAGCAGTATGTGGTTCCTCAGCAGGCCGAACTGCTTTACTTTGATCAGGCAGTACTCGGCCCGCTGTTTATGGTCATTGAACGCTACCAGCAACCTGACTGGCTGGCGCAATCACGGCCGCTGATCAGCCAGATCGCGGAGTCGGCAGCGCAGCTTGGCTACCAAATCATTCTTTACCGGCACCTTTCCAGCGGCTCGGAATACTTTATTCTGCGCGAGCAACTGGATAAACAGGAAACCAGCCTCCGCCACTGGGGCACTTATGTATTTAAGCTTGGCCCAGCGAGCCCCTACGTGATTGAAGCGCCGTCGCCGTTGTTTGAGACCGGCACCTTTGAGTTCGCCGGCTCATTATTTCAGCAAATGGAATCACGCGCCCTGCTGGTCAGCGGTGCGCACCCCATGGCCAATACCGACGGCTCAGCGCGGGTGCTGTCGCGCAACAATCCGCTGTCGCTGTTTAACCTCGTGCATCAGGCCACCCTGCGCCACTACACAGAACAGGGCCCGACTGCGGTGCAGGTGCGCGGTTACAGCACCGAAGATGCAACCCGTATTGATCGGGTTCGCCTTAGCTTCTATGAACTGAACAAACCCTTCGCTCCGCAGGAGCCCGCCTTTGTTCAGCTGCGCACTTATCTGAAGTCAATTCTGGCGCGCGCTGGGGCACCGGCCGCCGACGAATTGCTTGAAGTGGCGTCTCCTACGTATACGGCGCAAGCGCTATTCACCCGCTTTGTGCCCTCAGCACATTACGCCGAAATATGGCTACCACGCAGTATCCGCGAGAGCTTCCGTACTCTGGAAGAAAATTCGGTGCTGTATCAGCAGATCCTCGCGCTGAATATCCCGGTTAAAGAGCAGGATGTCGCAGCGGCCTTGAGCGAATACCGCTTTACCCGCGTCGGTTCGGCAACACTGAACAGCATCAGGCAACTGCTCAATGCGTTCGAGCAGTCGCAGAACATCCAGGCTCTGGCCACGTTGCAGCAGCGCTTTGCTGGGTATAAAACCGAACTCTGGCCGGACACCGAGTCACTGCAAAGCTATCTGGTCCTGCTGGCCCCTGAACAACCCGCTACTATAGCGGCGGTAAAAAATATCAGCCCGCTATCCACAGCTACCGTTACCGTGCCCGGCGATGGCCGGCCCGAAGAAGCCGTTATTCGTCGCTTTATCGACACCAGAGCACAATGGCTGCATGCGGAGGTGAGGCCATGAGACTAATCGGTCGCTTGATAATGCTGGTCGTTCTGCTGGTGTTGATCGCAGCGCTCTGGCAGGCCGTTGATGACATAGTCGGCCAGCTTGAGCAGCGCGATGTCGAGCCCTGGGAAGACGACTATGAGCGATCCATTACCTACA
>NZ_JAWVYM010000005.1:0-123292 GCF_033722695.1 Pseudidiomarina sp.
AGCAACAATAAAGTCTGTCATATCCACGTATCCAATGTGAATTTCATGCTCTGAAACCATTTCAGAGAACAACAGATATCAATAATTTTTCGCCGTTTGGCAAGATCAAATTGATAAATTATGTTGAATTGGGATATGTCCACCCTCTTTTGTGTCATTTGACAGGTAAAAACTGTGCGTGTGACAGGGCTAGCCAAACACCGTGACCGTTTGTCGGCTGATAGCAACGAGTTGACCGCGGTCATCCCATATATAGGCATGCGTATGGCCGTATCCATTTGCGGCATGGTCAATGGTGGCCAGATATTGCCACCAATCACTGCTGCGTTTGTTCTGCGGCAGGTTATCGGGAAATTCGATGGTCCAGGTCAGCGAGCTGGCGGGGGCCGGGCTTGATAAATGGGGTAGCAGAGCCGGTGGCCAGGCATCGACCAGCCCTAGCAACAAGCCTATGTCGATGGGTTTGTCTTCGTCGCGATAACGCATCCAGCCACCAAGTTCCCGCAACTTATTACCGGTAAATGGCAGGTTTCCGACACAGATGCGGTAATCATAGTAGTGCGTAAACTCGGGCAGTATATCGACCGGCGGAAAGCTGATCCCCTGCTGCGGCCCGGGCATTCCCCGGGGAGCCTCTGCTGGGACCTCGATCGACGAGCTGCGGCTGCGACCATAGCTGGCAAGGGCTGATAATACGACCTGTTCATTCTGGATAATTTCCACCGCGATCTGGGTGACATTTTTCCCTTCCCGCAGGATGCGCCGTTTTAGCCTTGCAACACCGGGCTGTACCGGCCCCACGAAAGAAACGGTAAAGGCGCGCAGCTGTTGTTCGCTGCTAGCACCGTAATGAGCATGTTGCCATGCAATAGCAGCAGTGATTCCGCCAAACAAGGCGCGGCCCTGGCCCCAACCTTCCGGTAATTGTATCGCCTGTTCGGCAGGCGGGGTAATTTGCGCCAGAATTTCTGAAAACTGCATATTGGTCTCAGTGTTGTACTTTCCTGTGGGTCTGATATCGTCAATTATACACAGGTACGACCAGATGCACAGGCTGCCGGAAAGGCAAAAAAAAGCCCGCTGATTTGTCAGCGGGCTTTCTGGAATGTGGCGGAGAGAGAGGGATTCGAACCCCCGGTGGGCGCAAACCCACGCCTGATTTCAAGTCAGGTGCATTAAACCGAGCTCTGCCATCTCTCCGCGGTCATTAAGCTCAATGCCTTAAGACGATGCGAATGATAAAGAGCGGAAACCGGCTTGTAAAGGAAAAATTCACACTGCTGATACTGTTTGCTGTGATTTTAAGCAATTCGTCGTATATTTCGCTCTGAAGGCTCTTGAAATCATTGCCTGTTCCCCCCCATTTTAGGTTAGACTAGATGCAAGATAACTTTGCAGTACCACAATACGGAGATAGCGATGAGTAACCAAGCTCACATTTCGACTACACAGCGCAGCGAATCAGCTCTGCAGACCAATAAAGTTTTACGCAACACTTATATGTTGCTTGGTCTGACGCTGGCCTTCAGCGCGTTTACCGCATTTCTTTCGGCCAGTATGAATCTGCCCCATCCGGGCCTGATCGTTACCCTGGTTGGTTTTTATGGCCTGTTGTTTCTGGTACATAAAACGTCGAACAGCGCGACCGGCCTGCTGGCGGTATTCGCACTGACCGGATTTATGGGTTACACCCTGGGACCGATCCTCGGCATGGTGAATGCAATTGGTCCACGCGGTAGTGAAATCATTATGATGGCACTGGGTGGAACGGCGCTGATTTTCTTTGCCTTGTCCGCTTATGTGCTGACCACTAAGAAGGACATGTCGTTCTTAGGCGGTATGATGATGGCCGGCTTTGTCGCCATTATTGTTATGTTTGTCGCTAACCTGTTCCTGAATATTCCGGCATTGGGCCTGGCCCTGTCGGCAATGTTCATCCTGTTCTCAGCAGGTGCGATTCTGATGCAAACCAGCGCCATTATTAACGGCGGCGAGCGGAACTATATTCTGGCAACCGTTACTCTGTTTGTGTCACTGTACAATATCTTCCTGAGCCTGATTCACCTGCTCACGGCGTTTGGCGGCGACGAGTAACAGGCGCCGCAATTGGCTCAGCTTGTGTTAGCGCTGCATTCTTTCGATGACAGCGCTTCATCCCCTTCTTACCGCAGCCTGCTGGCTTATCATTACGCCCAGGCAGCTGTAGCCAGTGGACACCGGATTGATATGGTGTTTTTTTATCAGTCTGCGGTGCGTTTTGGCGCTGACGACTGCACCCATCCGTTAACCGATAAATGGCTCGAATTATCTGCCAGTCATAATATCCCGCTGGTGCTCTGTACCACAGTTGCCGAAACCGAATACGGTCTGAATGAGACGCGTATCTGCAGCGGTTTCCATCATGGTGGCCTGACCGAGTTCGCTCAGGCCACAGCGCTGGCCGACCAGGTGGTGCAGTTCTGATGGCGATCGCGATCATCCAGAGCACCCTGCCCGATGATCCCAGCTGCTGGCATGGTCAGGACATGCTGCTGGCACTGGCCAGCGTTGATCTGAATCCACAGCTTATTCTCTATGGCCATGGCCTCAGCCTCTGGCATAAAAACTTTGATGTCGAACGGAATAACCGCTCATTACATAAACGCTACCGCCTGCTGGAGTTATATGACTGTCCTGCGCCCTGGGTGCTGGATACCGATCTGGCAGAACGGGCCTGGCAGCGCGATGACTTCATTGCGCCGATTGAGGTGATTGACCGGGTCGAACTGCAGGAACGTCTGCAGAACCTGCAAAAAGTGCTGAGGTATTAACGGCTATGACTACCCCACTGCACTTACTCCGTGACTGGCCTTCAGCTGACTGGCTGGCAAACTGGCAACATGACGAATGCGCTTTTGTGATCAGCGAAAAGGCGTTGGAACTTTGTTTGGTTGAGCCTGATCTTGCTGACTTGTTACCAGGCAGAAGCTATGTGCTTATTACTGAGCTTGCGTTATTGGCTGAGCGCGGCGCTGTAACCGAAGATCTGCCCCTGTCGCTGATTCAGATCAGTGATGCTCGCTGGGTAGATCTGACGCTGCAATGCGCGCCGGTAATTACCTGGGACAAAGCGGAGTAAGGCCATGTTCATCGTCGCTGATCGTGAATACCAGACGGACCAACATGAATACCTGGCCAACTTTTCAGAATGGTCGCCGGAACTCGCCCGCCATATCGCAGAGCTTGAGCAGATTGAGTTAACCGATGCGCACTGGGAAGTTATTCATTTTGTCCGGGATTTTTACCAGGAGTATGACACCAGCCCGGCCATGCGGGTGCTGGTGAAAGCCATTGGCAAACGGCTTGGCCCGGATAAAGCCAATAGTCGTTACCTGTACCGGTTATTTCCAAAAGGCCCGGCTAAACAGGCGACCCGTATTGCTGGTCTGCCAAAGCCCGCCAAATGCATATAGAAAAGCCCGCTGATGCGGGCTTTTTTGTGCTTACCAGCAAGATTTACTCGTAGGGTGACAAACTTGCTTTACCGCCAAGATATGGCTGTAGCGCTGCCGGAATCGTTACTGACCCATCCTGCTGCTGGAAATTCTCGAGAATGGCCACCAGAGTCCGCCCTACTGCAAGTCCGGAACCGTTCAGTGTATGCAGCAGTTCCGGCTTCTTCGCGCCCTGGCGACGAAAACGCGCCTGCATCCGCCGCGCCTGAAAGTCCACCATGTTTGAGCAGGAGCTGATCTCACGGTACTTCTGCTGAGACGGCAGCCATACTTCCAAATCATAGGTTTTGGCAGCACCAAAGCCCATGTCACCGGTACAAAGCAACATCTTGCGGTATGGCAGCTCGAGTAACTGCAAAACTTTCTCAGCATGGCCTGTGAGTGCCTCCAGTGCATCCATCGATTCCTCAGGCCGGGCCAGCCAGACGAGCTCAACTTTGTCGAACTGATGCTGCCGGATCAAGCCTCGGGTATCACGCCCGTGCGAACCGGCTTCGCTGCGAAAGCACGGCGTATGGGCCGCGTATTTAAGGGGTAACTGGCTTTCTTCCGCGATTTCATCACGCCACAGGTTGGTCAGCGGCACTTCCGCGGTAGGGATAAGTGATAAGGCCACCTCAGTTTCCGTCGCCCCTTTTACATGAAAGAGATCTTCACCAAACTTTGGTAACTGGCCGGTACCAAACAACGTGTCATGATTCACCAGGTAAGGCACATAGGCTTCGGTATAACCATGCTCGCTGGTATGCAAATCCAGCATAAATTGCGCCAGGGCGCGATGCAGGCGTGCAATCTGCCCCTGCAATACTACAAAGCGGGCACCAGCTAATTTAGCGCCCTGATCGAAGTTCATCCCATTGGTAAACTTATTAGCGACGTCGACGTGGTCTTTTGGCTCGAAATCAAAGTTGCGGCAATCGCCCCAGCGGCTGATTTCCTGGTTATCATCTTCATCAGCGCCAACCGGCACGGTTTCGTCAGGCAAATTTGGTACGCCGGAGATAATCGCGTGTAATTCATCCTGCACCTCAGCCAGTTCGCGCTTCGCCACATCCAGCTGCACATTCAGTTCATCAACCTCAGCCACCAACGGCCCGATATCTTCGCCTTTGGCTTTGGCCTGGCCAATTACTTTTGAACGGGCGTTGCGGTCAGCCTGCAGGGTTTCGGTTCGTACCTGAATGTCTTTGCGTTGTTGCTCCAGCAGCTCGAGCCGTTCCACATCCAATTGATAATTGCGGGTGTGCTTAAGGCGAGCGGCGGTATCACCGAGTTCACTACGAAATAACTTAGCGTCTAACATGTTAGTCCCAAATCCATGAATAATAGGGTTTTAGCCACAGCGCGATACTCACCGCAGCCAGGCAACATACAAGGTTCAAACCGGCGTGCAAGGCGGCCTTCAGGTAGGCTTCGGCTTGTGCCAGCAGGACTACTTCCAGTGAGAAAGTAGAAAACGTGGTGAAGGCTCCGAGCAGTCCTACTCCCAGAAACAACCATGCTTGCTGATTTGGCAATTGTTGCTGTTGCCAGACAAATAACACGGCCAGTAAGAACGACCCTGTTATGTTAACGATTAAGGTGGCGAAAGGGAATGCCTTGCCAGCTTCAGTGACAAGCCACAGGCCGACTCCGTAGCGGGCCATAGCGCCCAGTGCACCACCTGCTGCAACCCATAACAGATTACTCATCATCGCTGCGCTGCCAGTCACTGGTTTCATCCTGCTGCCGTAGCCAGTTAATTTTATCTGCTAACTGCTTCTCAAGACCTCGGTCGCTGGGCTGATAAAGCTGTATATCTTTGATTTCAACAGGCACATAACGCTCACCTGGCACCACCGCCCCAGGGTAATTATGAGCATAGCGATAGTCAGCGCCGTAGCCTTCCGCCTTATGCAGTTTAGTGGGCGCATTGCGCAGGTGTTTAGGCACCGGTAAATCCGGGTATTCTGCGGCCAGCTGCTTGGCTTGGTTGAAAGCCTTATATACTGCGTTACTCTTCGGCGCGCAGGCACAAAATATCAAAGCCTGGGCGATGGCGCGCTCGCCCTCCGCCGGACCGACCCGCGTATAGGTGTCCCAGGCGTTTAATGCGAGTTGCATCGCGCGCGGATCTGCATTGCCGATGTCTTCTGACGCGATCGCCAACAGCCGCCGCGCCACAATCAGGGGATCGCCGCCGCCGTTTAAGATGCGCGCATACCAGTAAAGCGCGCCTTCGGCACTGGAGCCTCTTACTGACTTATGCAGTGCCGACAGCAAATCAAAATACACATCACCTTGTTTATCAAAAGACGCCTGGCGTCCGCCAACGGCATTTTTTATGAGCTCCAGCGACAGCAGCTTATCGTCAGTAGCATCAGCACTGATCTCCAGATAGTTCAGCGCCCGACGCGCATCTCCCGCGGCTGCGTGCAACAGGTAATCCATTGCTTCATCTGATAACTGCAAGTCGCGCTCACCCAGCCCCCTCTCGGCATCATTCAGCGCCTGAGTTATAACTTCGCGGATGTCGTCATCGGTTAACGATTGGAGGCGGTAAATACGGGTACGTGAGAGCAAGGCATTATTGAGTTCAAAGGCCGGGTTCTCGGTAGTGGCACCAACAAATATAACAGTGCCATCTTCAATATAGGGCAAGAACGCATCCTGCTGACTCTTATTGAAGCGATGCACTTCATCAACGAAAAGCACGGTGCGTTTCTGACTCTGTATGGCCTGGGATTTTGCCTCTTCAATAGCGGCCCGGATATCTTTTACACCGGCAGTTACCGCGCTGATACGCGATAGTTCAGCGGCACCGCTGCTGGCCAGCAGTTCGGCCAGCGTGGTTTTTCCGGTACCCGGCGGTCCCCACAGGATCATTGAATGCAAATGGCCGCGGCTGATGGCTTCGCGTAGGGGTTTGCCTGAGCCGAGAATGTGACTCTGGCCGATATATTCGTTCAGGTTGCGCGGGCGCATGCGCGCCGCCAGCGGGCGAAAGTCAGGACTAAAATCGAGCACTAGTTTCGCTGATCATCAAGATCAACGCCTTCAGGTAGAGTAAACTCAAATAAATCGCGCTCAACAGGTTGATTCAACCGTGGGTTTTCCAGCTCAATTGTGCTGATCTGACCCTGGCCGTCATCAAGAATAATGCGTTGTAGCGCTGCATTATTCTGATCCTCCGCGAAGATAAGTTGCAGGCTCTGCTGAGTATCCGCGGACGGGCTCGGTTGCAGTGCAAAACTGTTGCCTTCCTGCTTAACAGTATAATGGCTCCAGGCCTGCGCATTAGCATCGAGCAATAACAATAACGGGCTTTGCTCCATTGCTTCAGCCTGCTCGTACACTGTGACTTGTTCGACAAAGGGATTGTAATACCAGAGATTACCGCCATCAGCGACCATCAGGGTTTCATCCGGCGCATCGGTTTGCCAGTAGAGGTAGCTGGGGCGCGCCAACGCCAACCGGCCATGCAGCTGCTGAACCAGTTCACCCGCGGGATCGGTAACTTGTTGACTAAACTCTGCCTGCAACGTTGCCAGCCCGGCCAGACGTTCAATCAGCGCGTCCTTGTCAGCAGTTGCTGCGTGGGCCTGGCTCAGGCTACTAACCATCAAGGTAAGTGCCAGGGTAAAACCAGATATAACGGCTTTTTTCATCATGAATTTATCTCTTGGTTAATCTTTTGGTGGCTTAGGGGCTATAACTTCGCGTTGCCCGTTATGCCCGGCATTACTAACGACACCGCTCATCTCCATTTGTTCCACAATACGGGCGGCGCGATTGTAACCAATTCTGAATTTACGCTGCACACTGGATATAGATACCCGGCGGGTTTCAGTAACAAAAGCCACGGCTTCGTCATAAAGCGGGTCGCTTTCGTCATCGCCCAAATCCAGTTGCTCTCCCGGCAGCAGGCTATCTTCACCGGCATCACCTTTGAGTATCTCGTCCAGATAGTTAGGCCGGCCACGTTTTTTCCAGTCTGCAACCACCGCATGCACCTCATGGTCATCGACAAAAGCACCGTGAACCCGGGTCGGTACCCCGCTGCCTGGCGGCAAGTAGAGCATATCGCCCTGCCCCAGCAACTGATCGGCGCCGGCCTGATCGAGAATGGTCCGCGAATCAATTTTCGACTGCACCTGAAATGCAATCCGGGTCGGGATATTGGCTTTAATCAGGCCCGTTATGACGTCCACCGATGGCCGCTGGGTTGCGAGGATCAGGTGGATCCCGGCAGCCCGGGCTTTCTGAGCAATTCGGGCAATCAGTTCCTCAACTTTTTTGCCAACAATCATCATCATGTCGGCGAACTCGTCTACGACCACCACGATACTGGGTAACTTTTCCAATAAAGGCGGTAATTCGTCCATCGAATCACCTGGCTTCCAGAGCGGATCGCGCAGCGGCTCGCCAGCTTCTTTCGCCTCCAGCACCTTGGTGTTGTAACCCTTCAGGTTACGCACTCCAAGTGAGGACATCAGCTTATAACGCCGCTCCATCTCCCCCACACACCAGCGCAAGGCATTGGCGGCATCCTTCATATCGGTCACGACTTCCGTAAGCAAGTGCGGAATGCCTTCATAAACCGAAAGCTCGAGCATCTTAGGGTCGATCATGATTAACCGCACATCTTCCGGTGAACTCTTATACAGCAAGCTGAGGATCATCGCGTTCACCCCGACCGACTTACCCGAGCCGGTGGTACCGGCCACCAGCAAATGCGGCATTTTTGCAAGGTCGACCACCACCGGTTGCCCAGAAATACCTTTACCAAGCACCATCGTCAGTGGTGAACTACTTTGCTGGAATGCGTCGCAGCTTACCACTTCACGGAAAAAGACGGTTTCGCGGCTCTTATTGGGAAGTTCGAGCCCCACATAGGATTTGCCCGGAATAACCTCGACGACCCGCACTGAGATTGCGGATAGCGAGCGGGCAATATCTTTATCCAGATTCGAGATTTTAGAAACTTTGACGCCCGCCGCCAGGTCCAGTTCGAACCGGGTGATAACCGGCCCCGGCTGAACGTTGGCGACTTTAACGTCTACGCCGAAATCTTTCAGTACGGCTTCCACGGTATCGCTGATTTGCTGGAGTTCTGCCGGAGTAAGCGGGTTACCCGTTTTATTGGGTCGATCCAGTAATTCTATTGATGGCAACGGATCCAGAGGCGCCTGTGACGCGCTGTCGGACTCCTCGTCAACATTGTCATTATCCGCCGCTGGTGCTGCTTTCGCCTTACGCGCTTCGCGGCTAAACCGGTTCGGCTTACTCGCTGGCTCCTCATCGTCGTCCGCGCTCGCGTCGACCGACGGCAGGTCAAAGTCGTCAACATCATCTGCCGGCAAGGTCAGTGCTGGCTCCCGTCGCGGCTCAGTCGCTTCGGCGGTTTTACGGCTGCTTTTGAGTTTCGCCTTCAGACCACTGGCTACTGCCGGTTCATTGTCGTCATCCGCTTCACGACGACTGTCCATAGCCCAGGTAACGATTCGCCGACTAACACCGACCAGCCATTGGGTTGCCCGGATAGTAATGGCGCCCAGGGAGTCCGCCAACCACACCCAGGAAACGCCTGTTACCAGCGTCAGGCCGGTACAGAGAAACGTCAGCAGCAACAGCGTGGTGCCGATCAAGTTAAAGTAAGGTAACAGTGAAGAACTGATCATGTCCCCCACTACCCCGCCGGCAGAGAACGAATAAATATCATTAAAATTCAGTGACGCCAGCGCCGAAGCGCCAACCAGTGTCAGCAGTAAGCCAATCACCCGCAGGCCAACGGCAAGATAATCCAGTTCCAGTAAGCGCCGCGGCTGACGGAACATCAGGTAACCAAGGCCAGCAAAACCAAAAGGAATCAGGTAGGCAACGAAGCCGAAAGCAAACAACAGGGCGTCAGCAAACCAGGCACCGATAGCACCGGCAGCGTTCTCAATAGTCCCCTCGTAACCGGTCTGCGACCAGCTTGGATCTGCCGGGCTGAAGCTTGCCAACGCCAGAAACAAAAAGACTGCAAACGCGCCGCACAGGATCAGGCCCACTTCAAGCATACGTTGTATACCGCTCATAAGGCACTTGGCTCCCTGTTGTTGTTATAATAATTTTCGCCCATTGTAGCCTGACTAAGCGGGTTATTCAGCAGTTTTGCCATTCTTTTCTTAACCTTTAATCAGAACCTTATTCTCATTTTTCACTTCTTCCATAACCACATAGGTACGCGACTCATTTACTCCCGGCATAGTCAGGATGGTTTCGCCCAGCAACTTCCGGTAAGCGGGCATGTCCGGCACGCGCGCCTTGATCAGAAAATCAAAATCGCCGGCCACCAGGTGGCATTCAAGTATCTCCGGAGTGTTGCGCACCGCCTCACTAAAATCAGCAAAGGCGTCGGGCGATGTCCGACTGAGGGTGATCTCGACAAATACCATGAGGTTAGCGCCCAGCTTGGCCGGATTAAGCCGCGCCTGATAACGTTCAATCACGCCTTCCCGTTCCAATTTGCGTACGCGCTCGTTACACGCGGTCGGGCTCAGCCCCACTTTGCGGGCCAGATTCACATTACTTAAGCGGCCGTCATCCTGCAGAATCCGGAGGATCTTACGGTCAATCCGATCAATAGTTATTTTCACCGGTTCTTCGGCATTAAACATTGAATTATCCAGTTTTAAGTAGTTATAACCTCTTTATACGCTATTTAAATGGATAAAAAAAGTACGAAAATAATCAGCTGAATTCGCTATAATGCCCGCCATCCGATTATCGACCTGAACGCACAGTTACAGCTTACTTTAAGGGGCAAAGTCCATGTTAATAGGTGTACCTAAAGAGATTAAAAACCACGAATACCGTATCGGTCTGACTCCGGCGGCGGTACGTGAGTATGTTGCGCACGGCCACAGCGTTATCGTTGAACACGATGGCGGCGCCGCTATTGGCTTTACCAACGAAGATTATGAAGCAGCAGGCGCGTCAATTGTCGCTGACCCCAAAGATATCTTCGCCCGTGCAGATATGATCGTTAAGGTCAAGGAACCACAGCCAGCAGAGTGTAAGCAACTCCGTGAAGGCCAAATTCTGTATACCTATCTGCACCTGGCGCCGGACCCGCAGCAAACCAAGTTACTGGCCGAAGCTGGCGTTACTGCTATTGCCTATGAAACCGTAACAGATCGCGCCGGTGGCCTGCCCTTGCTGGCCCCGATGAGCGAAGTCGCTGGCCGGATGTCCATTCAGGCTGGTGCGCACAATCTTGAAAAAGCCAATGGCGGCAGCGGCACCCTGTTAGGTGGTGTGCCGGGCGTAGAGCCAGCTAAAGTACTGATCATTGGTGGCGGTGTTGTGGGTACCCAGGCAGCCAAAATGGCTGTTGGCATGGGCGCTGAAGTGACTATTCTTGATCGTTCGCTGCCGCGTCTGCGCCAGTTGGATGATATTTTTGGTAGCCGCATCAAAACCATTTACTCAACTGTAGACGCGATTGATAAATTCTCCCGTGAAGCTGATCTGGTTATTGGCGCGGTACTTATTCCAGGTGCTGCGGCGCCCAAGTTGCTGACCCGCACCCATCTGAAAAACATGAAGCCAGGTTCAGTAGTGGTTGACGTTGCTATTGATCAGGGCGGCTGTTTTGAGACCTCTAAAGCAACCACGCATCAGGATCCTACCTACGTGGTTGAAGATGTTATTCATTACTGTGTTGCTAACATGCCAGGTGGTGTCGCCCGGACCTCAACAATTGCTTTAAATAATGCTACCTTGCCTTTTGGTCTGGCGTTAGCCAACAAAGGGCTGAAAGCGCTGGCAGATGACCCGCACCTGTTGAACGGTCTGAATATGCATAAAGGCAAGATTACTTATAAAGCTGTGCATGACGATTTAGGTAAGCAGCTGGATCTGGACTACATGGATCCGCTGGAAGCCATTAAAAGCTAAGCCTATTGTCAGAAGCAAAATGCAACTTTTAATGAATGATGGAGTATCAAACTAATGGCTGAAGCCAAACACTGCCGTTTACTTATTCTGGGCTCAGGCCCGGCTGGATATACCGCCGCTGTGTATGCGGCGCGCGCAAATCTCAACCCGGTTATGATCACCGGCATGCAACAAGGTGGTCAGCTGACCACCACCACGGACGTGGAAAACTGGCCTGGCGATCCTGAAGGGCTGACCGGCCCGGATTTGATGGTGCGGATGCAGAAGCATGCTGAGAAATTTAATACCGAAATTATTTTTGACCATATAAACCGGGTCGATTTCAGCGCCCGCCCGCTGCGCCTGTTTGGCGATAACGGCGAGTACACTGCCGATGCCCTGGTCATATCGACCGGCGCCTCGGCAAAATACCTTGGGCTTGAATCAGAAGAAGCCTTTATGGGTAAAGGTGTATCGGCCTGCGCTACTTGCGACGGCTTCTTTTACCGTAACCAGAAGGTCTGTGTAGTTGGCGGTGGCAATACCGCGGTAGAAGAAGCGCTTTACCTGGCGAACATCGCCAGCGAAGTGCATGTCATTCACCGTCGCGATAGCTTCCGCGCCGAGAAGATTCTGGTCGATCGGCTGATCGATAAGGCAACTAACGGCAACGTGACACTGCATCTGAATAAAACCCTGGACGAAGTACTGGGCGATGACACCGGTGTAACCGGCGTGCGTATTAAAGACACCCAAAACGGCGCGCTCGAAGAATTAGAGGTGATGGGCTGCTTTATTGCTATCGGACATCAGCCGAATACCAGTATCTTCGCCGGTCAGCTGGATATGGCCGACGGCTATATTCTGGTCAGCTCAGGCTTGCAGGGCAACGCCACTGCCACCAGCGTACCCGGCGTCTTTGCTGCCGGCGACGTGATGGATCACATTTATCGTCAGGCGATCACTTCTGCAGGTACCGGCTGTATGGCAGCCCTTGACGCAGAACGTTATCTGGATGGTTTAACCAAAGCCTGATACGGCTTTATTTGCCGGGGTAGTCAGAGTGCTGTTTCAGCTTAGCGAAAATAACCTCTACTTCCCCAATCCGGCGCTTGCTCTGACGGAGCCGGACGGTTTGCTGGCGTTTGGTGGTGACTTAAGCCCCGAACGCCTGCAAGCTGCCTATCGACAAGGAATCTTCCCCTGGTACGGGGCAGACGACCCCATCCTCTGGTGGAGCCCCGACCCACGCACTGTATTCACGCCAGGATCGCTGCATTGCAGTCGGTCAATGCGTCGTTTCATACGACAAACCGAATTAAAGGTTACGTTGAATCGCGACTTCCCCGCGGTGATCCGACACTGTGCCGATGCTCATAAGACGGCCGGCACCTGGATCCACCCGGAAATGATTTCAGCTTATATAGAACTGCATACGCTCGGCCAGGCTCACTCAATCGAAATATGGCACCAGCATCAACTGGTTGGTGGCATGTATGGCGTGGCTGTTGGGGGAATATTCTGTGGTGAGAGCATGTTTCATTACCGCACCAACGCCTCAAAGCTCGCGTTACTGGTTTTTTGCCAGAACTTTTTTGCTGCCGGAGGAGAGTTGCTTGATGCACAGGTCGATAATCCACACTTGCAGAGCCTGGGAGCTTGGTCATTGCCAAGGATTCAGTATTTGGCTTTGTTAAACCAGCAGAATGCTTCCCATAAGCCTAATTTAGCTGCAGATTTCTGGCAAAAACGGACCCTAACGGGTATTTGAAGTGGCAATCATGTTCGAAAACAGCTAAAATTCTGACCACTTTAGCGGCGCTGCTAATATTTTTAAGGGCGCTGGATTAATTATAATCAGTATATTCCGAGGATTTGAATGGCAAAAGAAGACAGTATTGAAATGCAAGGCACAGTGCTAGACACACTGCCTAATACGATGTTTCGCGTTGAACTGGAAAACGGTCACGTGGTGACTGCGCATATTTCCGGAAAAATGCGGAAACACTATATCCGCATTTTAACCGGTGACACCGTTACTGTTCAGTTAACTCCGTACGACCTGACCAAAGGTCGCATCGTGTTCCGCGCCCGCTAATACCCCCTACCGGATTCCTTTAGCCCGTGGTGGAACCACGGGCTACCCGTTCCTTGATATCCAGCTTGAGTTCGCCGTTAACCACGTGAACCTGCACTGAGCCGCCCTGAGCCAGTTGGCCAAACAAGATTTCATTGGCCAGTGGTTTCTTCAGATGCTCCTGAATGACCCGAGACATCGGCCGCGCGCCCATGGTTCTGTCATAGCCTTTAGCCGCCAACCATTCCGTGGCCTCATGATCAAGTTCAAGCGAAACCTGTTTACGATCAAGTTGCGCCTGCAGTTCACAGATAAACTTATCAACCACCTGCTCAATGATTTCAGGGCTAAGATGATTAAACCAGACAATACTATCCAGCCGGTTTCTGAACTCGGGAGAGAAAGTCCGGTTAATTTCGGCCAAGGCATCCGGCGCATGATCCTGCTGCCGGAAGCCAATCGACTGACGTAAGGTTTCCTGAACGCCAGCGTTGGTCGTCATCACCAGAATGACGTTGCGGAAATCAACTTTTCGTCCGCTGTTATCCGTCAACGTACCGTGATCCATTACCTGCAGGAGGATGTTGTAGATATCTGAATGCGCTTTTTCAATTTCATCAAGTAAGACCACGCTATGGGGATGCTTACTGACCGCATCAGTCAACAAGCCTCCCTGATCAAACCCCACGTAGCCCGGGGGGGCTCCAATCAGGCGGCTCACCGCATGACGTTCCATGTACTCAGACATATCAAAGCGCAAAAACTCTATGCCGAGGGCTTTGGCCAGTTGTTGGGTAATTTCCGTTTTACCCACACCGGTAGGCCCTGCAAACAAGAATGAACCAATGGGTTTGGCTTCGCTACCCAAGCCCGAGCGAGATAAACGGATCGCAGCGGTGAGCTGATCAATGGCCTGATCCTGGCCAAATACCACCAGTTTAAGATTACGATCCAGTTGCTGTAGTATCTGCTGATCCGAACGGGAAACTGATTGCTCCGGAATGCGCGCTATTTTCGCGATGATAGCCTCGATATCGCTAACGCCAACTGTCTTTTTGCGGCGCGATGGCGGCAACAAGCGCTGACTGGCACCCGCTTCATCCAGGACATCAATGGCCTTATCGGGCAAGTGCCGCTCATTAATGTAACGCGCAGACAACTCTGCTGCAGCGCGGATCGCTGGTTGCGTGTAACGGATACCATGATGCTGTTCATAGCGCTCTTTCAGACCCTGCAATATACGGGTGGTGTCATCCACTGATGGTTCCACCACGTCAATTTTCTGGAACCGGCGCACCAGTGCGCGATCTTTCTCAAATATATTCTTAAATTCAGTATAGGTAGTTGAGCCGATACACTTAAGCTCGCCATTGCTAAGCATCGGCTTCAGCAGATTTGACGCGTCCAGAACGCCACCACTGGCCGCTCCCGCCCCCACGATGGTGTGGATTTCATCGATGAATAAGATCGCGTCCGGTTGCTCGTTAATTTCTTTTAGTAACTGTTTAAAGCGTTTTTCGAAATCGCCCCGGTATTTGGTTCCGGCCAGTAATCCGCCCATATCCAACGAGTAGATAACGGAATCCGCGATAACCTCTGGCACGTCCTTATTTACAATTCGATACGCCAGCCCTTCGGCAATCGCCGTTTTGCCTACTCCGGCCTCACCAACCAGTAGCGGGTTATTCTTACGCCGCCGGCACAAGATCTGCACACAGCGCTCCAGCTCAAGTTCGCGTCCGATCAGAGGATCAATCCGGCCTTCCCGCGCTCTGGCATTTAAATTGGTACAAAATCGCTTGAGAAAGCTCGGCTGTTCTTCCGACTGTCCCTCGACGTTTGCGCTGTCAGAGTCATCCGGTCGAATGGCATCGTCGTCAATTTTGGACAAACCGTGGGACAGAAAGTGAACTACGTCGAGCCGGGTAACATCATGCTTATTCAACAGATAGACCGCTTGCGATTCCTGCTCACTGAAAATGGCCACCAGCACGTTGGCTCCCGACACTTCGCTGTTGCCCGACGACTGCACATGAAATACGGCACGCTGCAATACCCGCTGAAAGCCAAGCGTTGGCTGGGTATCACTATCTACGGTTTCGGCATCGAAACTCGGCGTACTGCGATCGACATAACTGATGAGCTCATTCTTCAGCTGCTCGAAATCAAGCCCGCAAGCGCGCAGAGCTTGGGCCGCCTCGGGATTTTCCAGTAAAGCCAGGAGGAGATGCTCAACAGTCATGAGCTCATGCCGGCGATCACGTGCTAACCGGAATGCGTCATTTAAGGTAATTTCTAACGCTTTATTTAACATACAGGCACCCCTCTTAAGAACCAGACCCCTTATGCCTTTTCCATGGAACACAGCAACGGGTGCTGGTGTTCCCTGGCATACTGGTTAACTTGTACTACTTTGGTTTCCGCAACTTCCGCAGAAAAAACCCCACATATGGCGCGACCTTTATAATGGATAGTGAGCATCGTATCCGTTGCCCGCTCCTCATCCATCCGAAAAAACTTCACTAAAACTTCGACCACAAAATCCATTGGCGTATAGTCATCATTGTTTAAAATCACCTTATACATCGGCGGCGGCTGCAGCGCTTGCTTCTTCTCCTGCTGCTGCGTGGCCCCCTGCTGGTGTTGGTTGGCTGCGCTCATGACATCCCTTTATTTATATATAGTCGTTATTGATGAAAATAGCTTAAGAAATTTGCTTAACCTGATGTTGTGGTCACAATTTAAACAAAATAGGCTTGACTATCGGTAGATCTGCCCTAGAGTAAAACATGGCGTCGACAATGCAGTTTTTCAAGCTGCGCACATTTTTACTGTGGTGCGATGTCATTCTAACAATAATTAAATCATAGAATAAAGGAAGTAGAAGTATGGCTACCGGCAAAGTGAAGTGGTTCAATAACTCAAAAGGCTTCGGCTTTATTGAGGCGGAAGATCGCGAAGGCGATATCTTTGCGCATTATTCAACCATAGCGATGGAAGGATATCGTACCCTTAAAGCGGGTCAGGATGTCGAATTCCAGCTCGAGGAAGGTCCAAAGGGGCTGCACGCCACCAACATTACTCCGGTGCAGACGAAGTAAAGCCCGCTGCGATACTGGACTTAACAGAACGACTAAAACGCCAGCTTTGCTGGCGTTTTTTATGTTAGCTATCGATACCAAAATAGCGCCGCAGCTGGTCCCGTAAGTTCGGTGGGGTACCATGAATAGTCAGCTTATCAGTGTTCGCGTCGTATTCGACTCGTTCGCCCAGCAGCGTATGATCAAAACCGACACTGAGGCCACCCCCCTGGCCCTGAAACTTAACCAACTTACGCAACGTCGTCCGGTCGGTAGGAAACTCGTCAGCCAGCCCACTATTCTGTGTCGCACTGAAGTCCGCAAAGCTGCGCTTGCTGGGCACCTGTGCCTGAAGCTGGTCAGACAAATCGCGAATACGAACCGGTTCGCCCTGCTGCCACTGATTGTCACAAATCTCATACACAGACTTCCGCACTACGCTTGCTTGTTCTGGTGCCAGCTCTTGCTCTTTCACATACTGCTGCACCGAATCAACCAATTGCTGCGACTGTCGCTTCGAATTAACGCCTTCTGCACAACCCAGAAAATCCAGGAAGAAGTCTGAAACTTTGCGGCCAGCGCGGCCTTTGATAAAAGAAATATAAGCGTTCGAATCGGGCTGCTCTTCAAGTTCAGTCAGGTTAATCATGGCTGCCAGCTGAACTTTATTGATATCAAGCTGCGAAGATCGGTCGACTGATAAGTCAGGCGCTATGGTCACGCCTTCTTTACTCGGCAGAAAGGCTACCACCAGATAGTCTTGCCCCAACTGAGTGTAGCCAGCGAATAACAGAAAGCCCGGCTCAAGAATGCCGTAATGTTGCAGCTGCGCATGCAATAACTTGGCTCCCTGCTGAGTAAACTCGATAAAATCAATTGCAGACTTACGCCAGGCTTGCAGATGCTCAGGAAACTCGCTTAGCTGTTGCTCATCGACATCATCTTCGGCGGTGATAAAACGTGCATAGCCTTTAGTCGGTTTGGCATTATAAACATCGGTCAGCTCGGTCAGCAGTAAACCTACTTCGTCATTGATAGCGAGAGTGGCGGGCGCTACACGCAGCCCGATCTGGCCGTCACTGGTGTAAAACTGGTGAATAATACTGTGCTTAACATCAGCTTGCATGGTTGTCTCTGTGTCCTGTCCGTTTCCCTGTGATAAGATGACGCGCATTCTACCATGCTGAGAAAGAAAACCATGCCGATTGTCTCAAAATACGACGTAAACACCCAGCAACACCTGCTCGAGGAAGTTCTTTCCGTGGTGCAGTCAGAGGACGTGCCAGCAGATCTGGCGCTGATGACTCTGGGTAACGCTGTGACCCACGTGATCCAGACACGCTATAAGCCAGAAGTGGCTCAGAAGATAGCTGAACAATTTGGTAAAGTACTGCTACAATCGTTAACAAAATAGTCAGCCCTTAACCACGAGCAAGCTATGAAACAACGCAAGCAACGCCGCGATAAAATTGCCCGCCTCATCAGCTGGGGGCACTGGTTTACGTTTTTCAATATTTTGCTCGTCCTTGCCATCGGCACCTTGTATATAGAAGCCGCGGAGCCGCCAGGTTCTGCACTCGGTGTTATCTACATGCTGATCAGCTGGCTCGGGCACTTTGCATTTCTGCCGTTCGTCGTTTTTATTATCCTGATATTCCCGTTTTGCCTGATTGTCCCTTATTCCCGGGTACTAAGGGGTATCGCGACGCTGGTTGCGTCAATCGGGCTAATCGCGCTGGTTGCTGATGCGCTCTTCTTCCGGCAATACGGCTATCACCTGAATACTTACTCCCTGTCGCAACTGGCCATTGATGCCGAAACCGTATTTGCTGGCGCCAGCTTCCTCTTATTAATCGGCATGTTGCTGATTTTTGTGGTGTTACTGATATTTGAACTGGCGCTCGCTAATATTGCCTGGAAGCGTCTGGATAAACTGCAGGAGAAACACTGGGGAGCGGCTTTTAGTTCAGTATTCGTGTTGTGCTTTCTGGCCAGCCACAGCGTTCATGTATGGGCCGATGCCGTGGTCTATACCCCGATTACCAAGCAGGATGATCTGTTCCCGGTGTCCTATCCGACTACAGCTAAAACGCTGATGAGCAAGCACGGGCTGTTAGTTGATCAGCGCACGGAAGCCGCGGGGCGGCTGCTGCGAGAAACCACCCACGTTAATCTGAATTATCCGTCTGCACCGCTAATGTGCGCCAGGGTGCCGCAAGCACCGACAACGCTCATCGTCGCATTCTCGTCGCTTAATGCCGCTGAGCAGGATCAGTTAAATGCATTATTCCCTGCACTAGAACAGTTTCAGGGCCCAGTGCTTGGCCAGCTTGATACCCAGAGCGGTGTGTTTGAGCTGGTTTACGGGCTGCCCGATTTGTATATGACGGCCATCGCGGAGCAGAATAAGGAGCCCGCCTACTTCGCACCACTGCAGGATTATCAGATTGAACTGGTTGCAGAGATTGCCAGCACCGCTGCCGGTTTACCCGACGCAATCGCTGATTTTCAACGGTTTGATATCACTTCGCCATCAGCCTATATAGGTTTGAGCCTGCGCGATTCCGTCGATGTGACTGCAATGGCGCAAATCCGCCGCGCTCTGCAGGACGGATACCAGGTGGTGATAACAGCACTTTCGCCAGTACCATCGGCACACCCGGCCTATTCTGTTGAGGCCATGCAGGTGCCGCTATGGACCAGTGCCAATCTGACGATTCAGGAACAACCGCTGACGTTACTGACGGATATTATCCCCACAGTTCTCAGCCAGTATATTTCGTGCGCTGATGGCACAGCAAATTATTCCGTTGGTATCGATCTGACGAATAAACAGCGGCAACTGCCATTGATGACCAGTTATGGCCGCGATTTGGTTATCTATGAAGAAACACGCACCACAATCATAGATTCCAATGCGGCCATCCGGGTTTTTTCCAACGAAGATCATGCTGAGTTAACGGGAGCGGTACCAGCAACCCCGGTACTGGTAGACGGATTGCGCAAACTAAAACGCTTCAGCCAGGCTAATGGCGAATAAAGCATCAGTTGCATAAGTTTTTCCAACTGAAACGGGCTTTCGCCTTGCGAATTCAGGATATTTCAGTAATATAGCGGGCTCGGTCGGCGTGTAGCGCAGCTTGGTAGCGCACTGTCATGGGGTGTCAGGGGTCGGAGGTTCAAATCCTCTCACGCCGACCAACAAATCGAATCAAAAAAGGGGTTCAGGCTACTGAACCCCTTTTTCTTTGTACCCTAATACAATGAATCAAGTGTTGCTGATCACCCGGTCACGGCCACTGTTCTTGGCCTCATAAAGGGCCTCGTCAGCACGTTTCACTAAGCTGGTGCGGGAATCGCTTTCCCGAAGCTCGGCCACACCAAAACTTGCCGTGATCTTTTCTACTTTGGGGAATTCTATCGACAGGAGCTTTTCCCGCAATCGCTCAGCCAGCCTGGTGGCGTTTTTCAGATCGGATTCAATTGCCACGACCAGAAATTCTTCCCCTCCCCAACGGCCAAAGATATCGCCTTCGCGCACCACATCTTCCAGTCCGCGCGCCAGATTCTTTAGCACCGAATCTCCGACATCGTGACCATAGGTATCATTCACCCCTTTAAAGTCATCAATATCGAAAATAATCACTGCCAGATCGCGGTTATACCGCTTTGCTGCCGATATTTGTTCATCAATACTCTGTTCCATATGGTAGCGATTCCAAATTTGTGTCAGCGCATCAGTATGAACCAGATGTTGCAGCCGTTTGTTGGCTTTCTTCAACTTCTCATTAAGCTGTTCGATTTGATACGCTGAGGCACCAATAGCAAGATCCTCCGCCAAAAATCGGGCTGCCTGTTTTTGTTCCCGCAGCCATTCTGATGATTTTCCATTGATAATCTCCTGCCAACTGGCAAAAGACTCTCTTGGCGACAGCACATCTTTGCCTTTGTAGCGTTCAACCTGCTTTTTCTCGGGATGACCGGCCCAGTTTTTTACTTCCAGAATTTCTTTTCTTAAAAACAGCAACCAAGCATCCTTAGACCGATCATAGGGTAAGGCAACGCCTAATAGTCCGCAAAATCCAGTTTCCGCAAATGCCGATCTCAACTCAGTTGACGCTATTTCTGAGGTGCTGAATAATCCTGTTGTTGAGTGTTTTTCGACTAGCCATTGTGTGGCTTCAGTAAGGACCTTCCGATCACATTTGCCCCCGATTATGGTCGTTTGACGCCCGTGTACCAAAGCTACCGTTTCGACATGAAAGAGCTTTAACCAGGCATGCCCTTCGGCGCTGAGCAGTTCGTCCGGTGCCATGATCTCTTTTTTGGGATCCAGTAAGGCTTTACGACTTTTTTCTGTCGCCGCATAGAACCGTTCTGCAGCATATTGGCGTTGCAATAACATCCGCTCATTCGCAACAGCCACCAGAGCTTTAACAGCCTGGCGCTGATATGGGTGCACCTGACTCTGGTTAAGGCCATGGCATGACAACAGGCCCCATAACTTACTGTCTTCAAAAATTGCGACCGAAAGCGCCCTTTTCACCTCCATATTGGCAAGATATTTAAGGTGTATCGGCGAGACTCCTCGCAGTACCCCGGCGGTGAGGTCAATATCCGGCGCTTGCGGTTTATCAGGATTAGCAATGATTTTCTCCGGCTCCGCTGTCGCATCAGTAATTTCACGCATTACGTTTTTCTGATAAAGCGCCCGCACCTGCGCCGGTATATCACTGGCAGGAAAATTATGATCCAGATAACTGTGAATATCATCCGTATCACGATGTTCCGCAATGACCTGGCCGTTCCAGTCATTATCAAACCGATAGACCAGAACCCGCTCGTAACCGGTCAACACCGCCACTGATTTCGTCAATTGTTCAAGGGTCTGTTGGATCGAACTGGTTTCACGAATACGTTCGAGCTGATAGGTGATTTCAGCGACGTAATCATCGGCTGGCCGATGCAAGACGGGCTCTATTTCAACCACCAGTACTGAATCTGACAGATAACAGGTACAGAAACACTCATTCAGTTCAGTTTTGGCCAGGCTGCAATCAAAGCTCCAGTTAGGGACCCCCGCTTTAAGCCGTTTTACAGCATTATTCATCGCTTCAAATAACGCCGCTGGTAACAAATCGGGTGGCGCGCAGCGAAAGATATCTGTCGCAGCTAGGTTAAATAAGCGCTGAACGCCTTCACTAATAGCCAATATTGTTTTGAGATCTTTAGAAAATACCAGCAGATAGCCGTGCGGCTGAATTGTACCCGGTATATGTACGGGCTCATTGGCACAGTTACGCAAGGCTTCTGCAAGCTGTTCTGCGCTAATATCACTCATCAGTGAACCCCGCTTTGTTGTCTGTTGGCCAATTCTTCTGCTAAATAGTGAAAGGCAGACTGCGCTCCTTTTACTACCTCATGATGTTGCACCGGGCTAAGTTCAGCTTGTTCCAACCAGTTCTTAAATTTATCCCAGCTACCCCGCTGGTAAAAGTGAAAGTAGCTAATACCGCAGGTACTGGTTAACTTCAGAGACGGCCCCAGAACGTTTTCAATCCGGCGCGCCAGAATCCTGCCCCCCATAGTAGAGCCCTCAATAACATAAGCCGCCCCGGCCAGCTCCCAATCCGAGTATAAAGCTGTGGTGTCTTGCTCTGTTTCAATCGCGGGCTGAGCGCCACCGATAGCTCTGATATCTGCGTACACGATGGATAGACGCGGAATATACTGATACTGATGTTGTTGGTCAAAAACCCGCAAAAGCGCGCCTTCATAGCGCGCAATCAGCGCTGCCAGCACTTGCAGTGCAGCAAGATACTGCTCTGCTGTCAAATCAGCCTGCAACAACCCTGACATAACCGGGCTTGCTTCAACCTGCCGGTGCAGGTCTGCGGTATGTATTCTCAGTTTTTGCAAGATTATAGCGTCACTCATCGATGGTGCTTTCACCTAACTAACTGATGGAGCCGGTTTTTCTTTTCTCAGCAAAGATTTCGCATTATTCTCGATACTTTACTTTTGCATAGGGAACAACGCAATGGAAATTCTGCATCACGGCGGTCGGTTTAGTGTAACTGGGTCGTGTCACGAGCTCCGGCTCGACGGAGAGCTATCAGTACTTATCGACTGCGGTTTATTACAAGGAACTGACGCCCCTTCAGCGAACGAGCAACAGCTTGACTTTGATACCCAACAAATCAAAGCCCTGTTGATCACTCACTGCCACCTTGACCATGTCGGCCGGTTGCCCTGGTTACTAGCTGCCGGATTCCGGGGCCCCATTTACTGCACTCAAGCTACAGCTACCCTATTGCCGCTGGTTATGGAAGATGCTGTTAAAGTGGGAATAACCCGTCAGGAACACATTATCGACGGCCTATTGTCCATTCTCCGGCGCCTGTTGCGGCCAGTCCCCTATGATTCATGGCAGGACGTTTTTGAGGGGCTGTCAGTACGCTTTCGCCAGGCCGGACACATTATTGGTTCAGCTTATATTGAATGTCAGCTTGCCAGCCGGCGAGTCGTATTCTCCGGTGATATCGGCTGTAAAAATACGTCACTGCTGCCCGACCCGACGCCGTTGGAATATGCTGATTTGCTGCTATTAGAAAGCACCTATGGTGATCGTCTGCATGAAAATCGCAGTGAGCGACAGACTCAACTTCGAATGATTATCGAACGCTGTGTCAGCGACCGTGGTGCAGTGTTGATCCCTGCCTTTAGCATCGGCAGAACTCAGGAACTCCTTTACGAACTTGAAGCCATCATTTATGACCTCAAACAACGCAACAGCGCCGCGCAATTTCCCCTGGTGGTGCTGGACTCGCCGTTGGCGGCGCGATTCACGGAAAAGTACCGTGATCTGAAAGCCCTCTGGGACGCCGAAGCAAAACAGCGACTGAGTGACGGCAGACATCCGTTAGCTTTTGATGAACTGCATGTAATTGAGCATCATAGCCAGCATGAGCAGCTGGTTCACCGACTGCAGTCGACCGCAGAGCCGGTGATTATCATTGCGGCGGGAGGGATGTGTGCCGGTGGGCGGATCACAAATTACCTGAAGGCTTTATTGCCCGATCCGCGCACTGACATCCTTTTTGTTGGCTATCAGGCGGCCGGAACTCCGGGCCGGGCTATTCAGCAGTATGGCCCCAACGGCGGATATGTGGAAATCGACCAACAGCGCATTACCATAAAAGCGCAGATTCACACGTTAAGTGGTTATTCCGCCCATGCTGATCAGGCCGGACTACTGGACTTCATCGGCAGTGCGGGCGGAGCTGTGGCTGCGGTTCGCCTTACTCATGGCGAAGCTGCAGCGCAGCGGGAGCTTCGCCGGAAGATCCGGGAACGTTTCGACATTCCGGTCGATTAGAGCGGCTCCCGTAATCTTGTATTACGCTGCGGATATCTCATGACTGATAGTAGTCGAGCTCATAATAGGATCAACGACGTCAGACTTAGGCAAGGCAGATACCACCTGCCAGGTAAATATAATCGCTGCGACCAGGCTTAAAATCGTCCGCAACGTATGGCGATACCCCCACTGGCTAAGCAATTCGCGGGTACGATCAGAACTTTTGTCGCGATCCGGATCCGTCAGACGATAGTTGATCGGTAATATTAATATTAACGACACCGGTATAACCAGTAACATAATGATGGTTCCAGTCGCCCACCAGGTGCCACCTAGGAGTAACCAGGTGGCTACCCCACCAGCGCTCGCAAACGCGGCCAGGACCGCTTGCAAAATAGTAGCCCGACGGTAACTTGGAGCCCACTCTTGTGCAGCCGGCTTGGTTTTTAAATTCATCCGGGCGGGGTGTTCTACCAGGTTAATATAGATTGCCACCCCGGCATAAAGCGTAGCAGCGAACACCGTAATAAACTGAATATAAGCAAGCATATGCGCTCCTCTTGTTGCGTTTTTTGTTGTGCTTTTTTTAATCTTTACTTAAAGATAGACAGGAATTCCGGTTTTTTCCTCTCCAAAATCAAACCATTACCCACAGAGATCGATTTGCTATACTAACGGCCATTAAAACCACAAATGCCGGCACCGGCAGGATATACCCTTGACTATGCTCACCAACGAATTTAATCAGCTTAAGCTTCCTGAAGAATTGCTCGTCAGCCTGACTGATCTGAACTATCAAGAGATGACTCCGGTACAGGCTGAGAGCCTGCCAGCTATACTTGCGGGCCGTGATGTGATCGTTCAGGCCAGAACAGGGTCCGGGAAAACTGCGGCGTTTGCATTAGGTTTACTAGCCAAACTAAAGGTTGAGCGCTTTCGCATTCAAAGCCTGGTGATCTGCCCCACCCGCGAGCTGGCGGAACAGGTCGCAGAAGAAATCCGCAAGCTTTGCCGCACTATGCATAACGTTAAAGTATTGACCTTGTGCGGTGGAGTGCCGGTTAAAGCACAGATTATTTCACTTGAGCATGGTGCCCATATACTGGTCGGTACCCCTGGACGACTACTGGATCATCTGCAGCAACAACGGCTGGATTTTTCAGAGCTCAGTACCCTGGTGCTGGACGAAGCCGATCGCATGCTCGAGATGGGCTTTCAGGAGCCGCTGGCGGCCCTCATCAATGCGACTCCTGCTGAGCGGCAGACGCTGTTATTCAGTGCCACCTATCCGGCCGGTATTGAACGCCTGGCTGCCAGTTTGATGCGCCAGCCATTGCGTATCACAGTAACCGATGACAGTGGTCAATCAGCTACCCTTCAGCGCTTTTTTCAGCTTAATGGCATCCCCCGTGATGAAGCCGCCATGCGCTTGCTACAGCACTATCGCCCCGAAAGTTGTCTGGTGTTCTGCAACACCAAACGTGAAACTCAGGAGCTCGCAGACAGCCTGAAGTACAACCAGTTTAGTGTGCTCGCGCTGCATGGCGATCTGGAACAAAAAGATCGTGATCAGACCTTGATCCAGTTCACCAACCAGAGCGCTTGTGTTCTGGTCGCAACAGACGTCGCCGCCAGAGGTCTGGATATCAGCGGTCTGGACTTGGTCATCAACCTGCAACCGGCCCATGACACCGATACCCATATCCACCGTATCGGCCGCACGGGCCGCGCCGGTGAGGCGGGCCTGGCACTGACTTTGGTTGGCCCGTCAGACGACTATAAGTTTCGCCTGATCGAGGATCGCCTCAATGAGAAAGTTGTGCTTCAGCCTCTGCCCGGCGCCGAATTGCTACAAAACCGGCCACTGCAGGCACCCATGGTTACTATCCAGATTCAGGGTGGCAAAAAGCATAAGTTGCGGCCGGGAGATATTGTCGGCGCGCTAACCAGCGATAAACAGTTAAACGTGGATGATATTGGTAAGATTCAGCTGCAACCCATGTGGAGTTATGTAGCGATAAAACGTGAAAAATTCCGGCAGGCGCTCGATATACTTAATAATGGCAAGATTAAAGGCCGCAGCTTCCGGGTCCGGGCAATTTAATTGCCCGACCCCGTCGCACTGTGTTGCCCTCATAGCCGTTGATCGTGGTTTTCTATCCAGCGGTCAATGCGCCGCTCGAGAATATGCAAAGGTAAAGCTCCGCCGTTTAAGATCGTGTCGTGGAAACCTTTAATATCAAAGTGCTCACCAAGCTTCTCCTCAGCTTTAGCTCGCAGATCTTCGATACGTTGCATACCAACTTTATAAGCCGTAGCCTGACCCGGCATAACCAGATAACGCTGAACCTCAGCGCGAATAGCTTCCTCAGCAATGGGCGTATGCTGTTTGAAGTAATCAACCGCTTCCTGTTCAGTCCAGCCTTTAGCGTGCAGGCCAGTATCTACTACCAGCCGTACGGCGCGCCAGAGTTCCGTGGTTAAGCGGCCAAAGTCTGAATAGTCGTTTTGGTAAGCGCCCATCTCTTTAGCCAGCTTTTCAGCGTACAGCGCCCAACCTTCTGAATACACCGTAAAGCGGGCTTGGGTGCGGAACCGTGGCAGCATTTCCAGTTCCTGGGCAATGGAGACCTGCATATGATGGCCCGGATTACCTTCATGGTAGGCAATTGCTTCCATTTCATTCTTGGGCACCGCGTTCATGTCTGACAAATGGACATAGTAAACACCTGGGCGCTGGCCATCCGGGGTTCCCGCTGAGTAATGCGCTGGAGCGCCATCCTGCTCGCGGAACGACTCAACGCGCTTAACCACTAAGCCAGCGCGTGGTAATACACCAAAGTAATCGGGTAAGCGCTCATTGATAAAGTCGAGATAATCGCGGGTCTGTTCCAGATAAGCTTCACGACCTGCGTCGGTATCCGGGTAGAAAAAACGCTCATCGGTACGAATAAACTCAAAGAATTCCTGTAAATCGCCATCAAACTTAACGCGCTTACGGATTTCGTTCATTTCTTCAGTAATCCGAGCCACTTCATCAAGACCTAGCTGATGAATTTCTTCAGGAGTCAAATCCGTTGTCGTTGATGCTTCCAGCCGCGTCTGATAATAGACGTTACCGTTTCTGAAACTATGCACGCCAGTGGCGATTTCCGGGGTGTTTTCGATATCACTTTCAAGCCAGCTGATGACGTCCTCATAGGCAGGTTTAAAGTATTCAGTTAAAGCGTTACTGGTGGCCTGACGCAGTTCATCAGCACGGGTTTCATTAATGGTTCCCTGCGCAACCAGCTGATCAATTTTCATCGTTGCGTCAGCCATCAGGGTCGACGCTTCTTCACCCTCCGTGAACGGGCGGCCTTCCAGCAGTTTTCGGGAAACCTTAATCACTTTCTCATAAGCAAATCGCGGTGGTCGGATCCCTTCTTCGGTCTGCTGTTTCGCACGTGCAAGGAACTGGCCCATGGCCCGGGCGATTCCCTCAATTCTCGAGTTATAGGCCTCCATATCTGACTCAGTTTCAACTTTATGAAAATTGATTAAAAACTGCGGCAGATAGGCGTGAGGACCACGCATCTGATCAAATACATAATCCATGTGCTGAAATTCATCGGCCTGTTTCTGCAATTTGTACTGGTAGACCCATATGTCATACGATTCGCGCGCTTCGGGAGTGAGCTCATCGTAATTGAACTGCTGTTTAAGTTCGTTTACCGAGGCTTCCATCATACTGAGCTCGCGTTGCTGCGCTTCGCGGCTGAAATCATCGATTTCACCATACTGGTCTTTACCGCCAAGGCGGGTAATGGTCATGGGGCTTAACTGCAACTGCCGCTGATACTGAATATCGAACCAGGCATTCAGGCGCTCGGATTCACTTTTATCCGGGTGCTCTACCACTGCGGTGGCCTGGCCGTCTTGTCGCTGCTGATCCACACCCGGATTCGGGCCGCAGCCCGCTAACAGGCCTAATACTGCAAGCGTAACCAGTGAATAACGCATAACAACCATCCTCATCTAAATGTGAATTTTTTGATTCAGTTATAAATGATACTAAACCAGCTTGTGGTAATATCAAGTTCCTCCCCTTTTTCTGAGCTTAATACATGGCCTTAAAATCCACAGTAATTAAAGTTGTTATGCAAATTGCTGATATGGATCGCAACTACTACCAGGATCATCAACTAACAATCGCCCAGCATCCATCCGAAACCGATGAGCGACTCATGATTCGCTTATTCGCTTTTGCGCTAAATAGTTCTTCCACTTTAGCATTTACCAAAGGCCTGAGTTCGGACGGCGATGAGGCTGAGCTCTGGGATCGTGATTACAGTGGTGTGATTAATCGCTGGATTGAATTTGGTCAGGTGGATGAAAAGTGGCTCCGCAAAGCCAGCGGCCGGGCCCGGCAAGTGCAGTTAGTCTGTTACGGCGGGCGTAGCGTGCCGGTGTGGTGGCAACAGAATCAGCAAAATCTGGCCCGTTATGACAACCTGCAGATCATTGAAATACCCGAGCCGTCAGTCAAAGCTATGGGGCAATTAGTCCGTCGGGCTATGACCCTGCAGTACACCATCAATGAAGGGCAGGTCTGGGTCTCTGATGGTAACGAGAGCCTGCTAATTGAACCGGTAATCCTGAAAGATTACAGCTGATCGGACCCAGCCATGAGTGCATTCTGTAACCGTCGGACCTGTTTCTCACGCTCGGACGATGGTTCAAAGGCATCGGGTGCCATGGCCGACCAGTCTCGATGTTTTCGTGCTTCGCGCAAAGGCGCAGGCTCGTTACCCGGCTGCCAGCAAACCGCTTCACTGGGCTGTTGATCAGGGGCCGCACCAATTATTAGTTGTCCGGATGTCGCGTGACCGCGCCGGGTAAGCTGCTCAATAAGATAGCGCTGCCGGGTTGCCAGCAAGGCAAGGATCGCATTTTCTACTATAAGTTCCTGGCCCCCGCTAAAACGCGCTTTAAGCCTTGAACCATAGTTCTGCCAGCCTTGGTAAACACCACCCACTAAAGCACCAATGGCAGTGGCCGCGCCCAGACTCAGGCCGCCGACCATAAGATCCAGTCCTGCGCCGGCCGCTGCACCAGTGCCAACCCCCAGCCCAGCCTTCAACCCAAAGTCTTTTAAGGTATGCACAGCAAAAAGATCGTCCTGCCAGTAACCGGCGTCGATATTCAGCTCATCCAATACTGCCGTATCAAGGCGGAAAGCAAATAAGGCAATAATTTCTGCCAGACAGCTCTGCTCACGTAGCTTCACCTCTCGCTGCATAGTAGCGATTGCGGTACTCAGAATCTTAGCATCAGCACTGGGCACCAGCTTCCGGTAGGACGTAACATCAATAAGTAACTCGGCCAACTGAAAATAGGCTTCGCGCCGGCGCTGCTCCCGGCTCTGAGCCCGGTCAGCGGCAACCGCGTCCAGTTCAGCCCGCGCCGATGGCAGCACAGCCACCAGGCTGGTAAAGAGTTCCTGTTCAGCTCCAGCAGGTGGGCTGAAGGTATCAAATTCAACCAGGGTATGCAGATTGACCCGTGCCAGCGCTGTTTTCCATTCAGCCGTATAGGCTTTAGACGCAGCAGTGAAGTTCAGAACCGCGACTAAGGGCTTGCCGCAGCGCATCAGAATGGTCAGCTCATCCTGAAATTTAGCCAGCACCGGATCTCTGACATCAATAACATAGAAGGCAGCATCACTGCGCATCAACTGACGTAAAACCTTGGCTTCCTGTTCAAATTCATTGCTGGCATATGAGCTATCCAGAAACGCCTCTACCTGAGCCGGCCCGTCGTGGCGATGGTCTGGCAAAAATCGCTGCGCAAACAAGTCGTAAAGATCAGTTCCAGCTTCCAGCCCGGGCGTATCGAAAAATTCCAGCACAGCATCGCCGCCGACACCAATACTGGCACTGATCACCTCGCGGGTGCTGCTGGGGCTGGCAGCGACCACGCCAAACTCTGTTTGCTGCAGTAGCGTTCGTAGTAGCGATGTTTTACCTACATTTGTATGGCCGACCACGGCAATTCTTATTGGCTTTTTCGGGTTCATGCTGGGTCACTCTTATTTTGCCCGACCTTGACCAGCCAATCGCTGATCACATCCTCTGCATCGGTTAACGGCACCTCAATAGCGGCCAGCGCATCTTGCCAATGCAACTGATGGTGTGCCTTCGAGTCCTTATCTTTAACCAGCCAGGCAAGCAGTTGCTGAGCGCCAGGTTTCAACTGCTCAATAAAACGTATGCTGCCGCGATCCGGTGATAGATTCGCATCTATTCTGATGATCGCCAGCGCCACCGGGCCAGCCCGAAGCTGCTCGATCACCTTTTGTTTTTCAGCGCCAGCCCCTATTACCCCCATATAATTCAGATCAGGATACGCACGGGCAAATTGCTTAGCACTGTCTGGATCAGGCTCAAAATCGAGACTGAGTAATACCCTGCCCTTGCCTTTTACCAGCGCCAGGGTTCGTTTGCGTACGCTGGTCAGCCAGCTGTCAGAGTCGGTATTATCGGGGTCCACCAGTCTTGCTGCGTGATCAGGCTCGGTAAGATTACGCAAAGCATAAGCCATCCCCGGCTTATTCAAATCCAGTTGCATGTGAAACCAGCGCCAGCTGAATACCAAGACGGCAACCAGCAGCAACACCAGCCGTAAGCCGATACCGTAGATTGCCAGGCAAACCAATAGCCAATTACCGGCTTGCTGGTAGAGTTCAGGCGACGGTTTATTCAGCAGGGATTCAACTGATGGCGCAGTATAGTTAAAAAAGCCGGGAAGCCAGTTCAGTACCTGTGCGATAGCTTTTACACTTTGGGTGTCCAGAATAGTGGTTGCCCAGGTAAACGCGTAAGTATTAACCGTCAGTTTCGTCAGCAAAGCTATCCAGGCGGCAATCAGTAGCGCTGCCCAAAAGCTGTGTGTAATCATTGCCATCAATGGCTTTAAGAGGCCCTGCGATCGGGCCACCTGCACCGCGGTGCGCAGGGTATGAGCGTGCTGCGAGCGGCGCCCGAGGCGTTGCCAGATGTTCAGCGCCAGGCCGCCAACCCCGGCCTTGTCATTGCCAGCTAATAACGACAGTAACCAAACCAGCAGCATGATGATATGCAGTCCTAAAAGCGTAATCAGCGCCTGTAACATTGATAACGGCTGCTCGCCGTGCAATGCCGCGCTTGCAACACCATAGCCACCGGCCAGAGCGAAAATTAAGAGTAAGCCAGCCAGCCATCGCCTGGCGCTACGCCAGAGCAAAAAGTCAGGTTTAGCAAGCGCTTTCGGTGCATCTTCCGCAAGCAGCCGGGCGCGCTTCAGCACCCGGTCACGCAGGGCGGTCTCCCGACGAGCTGAAGCTAAAACCCGATTATCATCCAGTGCGCCATGGGTTAATTCATATTGCCGCACTAATTCGGCTACCCATAACTTCTGAAAGCGCGAATACGCCATTAACTTGTTCCCTTTTTGCTGCTAGTCCTGCAGAAAGCCACCGGACTGCCGTTGCCAGAGTTGCGCATAAAGCCCTTTTCTGGCAAGCAGTTCCTCATGACTACCCTGCTCAATAATGCGACCCTCGTCCATCACAATCAGCCGGTCCATAGCGGCGATCGTGGATAGCCGGTGGGCAATGGCAATAACCGTTTTACCTTCCATCAGCCGATACAGATTCTCCTGAATCGCGGCTTCCACTTCAGAATCGAGCGCTGAAGTGGCTTCATCTAATATTAAAATGGGCGCATCCTTGAGCATCACCCGGGCGATAGCAATACGCTGACGCTGGCCACCCGATAATTTGACACCCCGCTCGCCTACATGCGTATCGTAGCCTTTGCGTCCTGTAGCGTCACTTAAATCACTGATAAAAGTATCGGCTTCAGCCCGGTGCGCGGCTTCCTCAATCATCTTCTGGGTCGCGTCCTCGCGGCCGTAGGCGATGTTACCCCGAACTGAGCGGTGCAATAGCGAAGTATCCTGGGTAACCATACCAATTTGCTTGCGCAGGCTATCCTGGGTTACCTCGGCGATATTCTGACCGTCAATGCGAATCGTCCCGCCCGATACTTCGTAAAAACGCAGCAACACATTAACCAGGGTTGATTTACCAGCGCCCGAACGCCCTACCAGACCAATTTTTTCACCCGCAGCAATCCTTAAATCAAAATCCCTCAATACCGGTTTATCGGCGCTGTAATGAAAGTCGACGTGATCGAAGTGCACTTCGCCCTCAGTTACAATTAAGGGTTTTGCGTTGGGAAGATCTTGAATTTGCTGAGGAACTGAAACCGTTTTTATCCCATCCTGCACGGTGCCAATATTTTCAAACAATGAAGAAATTTCCCACATAATCCATTGGCTCATGCCCCATAGCCGCAGTACCAGACTTAACGCGACAGCAATGGCGCCAACGGTGATTGCCGCGTCGAGCCAGAGTTTTATCGCCAGAAAACCGACGCTAAACAGCAGCAATGAATTGATCAGATACAGGCAGGTATAGAGTTTAGTAACCAGGCGCATCTGGCGGTGCACGGTGCCAAGGAAATCCGACATACCCTCTTTGGCAAAACGGCTCTCGCGCTTGGCGTGGGAAAATAATTTAACAGTCTGAATGTTGGTGTAGCTGTCGACAACGCGACCGGTCATAACCGAACGCGCATCCGCCTGTTGTTCTGCCACCACCCCCATGCGGGGCACAAAATAGCGCAGCAACAACACATAAAACACCAGCCACACCAATAACGGAATAGCCAGACGCCAATCCGCGGCGCCAACGATAACCACAGTGCCGATAAAATATACGGTGACGTAATTGAGTACATCAAACAGCTTAATCACGCACTCGCGCACAGCCAATGCAGTTTGCATTACTTTGGTGGCTATCCGGCCCGCAAACTCGTCCTGATAGAAGGTCACCGACTGATTCAGTAAATATTGATGTACCAGCCAGCGGATCCGCATGGGGTAGTTACCCAGGAGTGACTGAAAAGTTACCAGAGAATGCAAAATGACCAGTAATGGCAAGCCAACTAATACTACTGCCGCCATTCCGGTTAATGACCAGAACTCTTCCTCAAGGAAGGTTTCACGGCTTTGCGCCGCCAGCCAGTCGACAATATTTCCGATGAAACTGAATAACCAGACTTCAGTAATGGCGATCAGCATCATCAGCCCGCCAGCAGCGAAAATATAAGGCCAGGCGCCACGGCTATAATGCACACAGAACCGTATCAGGCTTTCTGGTGGTTGCTCGGGCGGGTCCTCAGGAAAGGGATTCAGGCGATTTTCAAACCAGCGAAACATATTAGTCCTTGTCCGGTGAGCCTAGACTTTGGTCGCATGTCAGGCTTTACTATTGATGCGGTACGATAACCAGCTAGATTACCCCAATAATAAACTAAAAGGGCATTCCATGAACGCTATTCTATTGATGCTGATGGGTTTAGGAGCGATGTTTCTCGGTTATGTGTTTTATTCAAAATTCATAGCGGAGAAAATATTTAAACTTGATCCCAATTTCCGTACTCCCGCCCATGAGTTTGAAGACGGCGTTGATTTTGTTCCCACAAATAAATTTGTGCTCTGGGGCCATCATTTTACTTCAGTGGCCGGTGCCGCTCCCATTATCGGGCCGGCAATAGCCGTTATCTGGGGCTGGGTGCCAGCATTTTTATGGGTCATCTTTGGTACCATCTTTTTTGCTGGCGTTCATGATGCCGGTGCCATCTGGGCCAGTAACCGCAATAAAGCCCGTTCCATTGGCGCGTTAACCGGCGATGTGGTTGGTAAAAAATCCCAGAGCCTCTTTATGATCGTTATTTTTCTGGTGTTGCTGATGGTGAACGCGGTTTTCGCCACGGCTATTTCAGGGTTGCTGATTAGCTTCCCGAGTTCAGTACTACCGGTGTGGGGAGCAATTTTTGTCGCACTGATCATCGGTCAGGTTATTTTCCGCAAGTGGATGAACCTGGGTACTATTTCGATTCTGGGTGTCATTGCGCTGTACGCCCTGATCTGGAGCGGTCCATCGATGCCTCTGACACTGCCCGAGTCATTTATGGGCGTCAGTGATAACGCTCAGTGGATCCTGGTGTTATTCGGTTATGCCTCTATAGCATCACTGCTACCGGTGTGGATGCTGTTACAGCCCCGTGATTATATTAACGGCTTACAACTTTTTATCGGCCTTATTCTGGTTTATGCCGCGGTGCTTATCAGTGGGCCCGAACTGGTTGCGCCAGCCTTTAATACCAATACCCCGGTCGGCACTCCCTCCATGATTCCGCTACTCTTTGTCACTATTGCCTGCGGCGCAATTTCCGGCTTTCATGGGCTGGTCGCTTCGGGCACCACCTCCAAACAGCTCGATAAAGAGCCTGACGCACGCTTTGTTGGGTACTTCGGCGCCATTGGCGAAGGCTCGCTGGCACTGGCAACCATCATCGCAGCTACCGCCGGCTTTGCTACCCTCGCCGACTGGCAGGCTGTTTATCATTCGTTTGGGCAAGGTGGGGTATCGGCCTTCGTGCAAGGTGGTGCGAATATTCTGCAAAATGGTATTGGCCTCGATGTCTCAATTTCCCAGACCCTGCTCACTGTAATGGCAGTACTCTTTGCCGGTACCACCATGGATACCGGCCTGCGGTTACAGCGCTACATATTTCAGGAATGGGCACAGATTTATAATATTAAATGGATGAGCAAGGCCGCACCGGCAACTTTGCTGGCGGTTGGTTCCTGCCTGATACTGGCATTCGGCGCTGGCGGCGCTGACGGCACCGGTGGCTTACTGATCTGGCCATTATTCGGTACTACGAACCAATTGCTGGCAGGCCTCACCTTACTCGTTATCACCACAATGCTGGTGAAATTGGGGCGGCCTATGTATTTCACCCTGATACCTCTGGTATTCCTGCTGGTCATGACGATTTACGCCCTGCTCATCCAACTGATGAGTTTTTATCAGAAGTCCGACTGGTTCCTGTTCGGTCTTGATTTGGTGGTGCTGATTGCCGCTATCTGGATTGCGCTGGAAGCATCGAGCACCCTGACCCGCTTACGTCGCGAGAACAAAGAACGGCAAAGCGCATGAAAATTTCAGCGATTCGACAATGGCTGAAACAGGCCAACCAGTATGCTACCGAGGTCTACAATGCGCCTTATCGCTCGGCGATAGCCCGCGCTAAACGCGAAGAAGACGATCTCTTTATGTTACTGGTATTCTCTGAAGCTATGGGAGTCCCCAATCCAGCGGCCTACTACACGCTTGAGTTACAGCCGTTGATGCTGGAACGTTTTCATGCCTGGCATCAGCGCATGGGCATGGAGCACTCGCCGCTGGATGGCTTTCGCTGCTGCTGACGGAGTAAAAATGGACAGCTTGTTTGCTAAGAAAATCATTTTCGTCGGCGGTAAAGGGGGCGTCGGTAAAACGACCATCGCTTCGGCCACGGCGCTTCAGGCTGCCGCCGAGGGCAAGAAAACGTTACTGGTATCAACTGATCCGGCGCATAGCCTCGCCGATGCTTTTGCCCGTCCTATTGGCGACAATATTACGCGGGTCGCGGAAAATCTGGATGCCCTGGAAATTGATCCAGAACGCGAAGCAACAGCGCATATTGAGCGTGTTATGGCTTCGATGAAACGCTTTACGCAGCCTGATATGTACCCCGAAATCGAGCGACAAATGCGCCTGACACAACAATCGCCCGGCACTCAGGAAGCGGCATTGCTGGAGCGGATTGCCGGTTTAATTGATCAGCCGGCCTCAGACTACGACTTACTGATATTCGATACCGCACCGACCGGTCATACCTTACGTTTACTCACCTTACCTGAAGCTATGGCCGCCTGGACCCAGGGCATGCTCCGGCAGACCGCGCGTTCAGAGCAGCTCGCCGGCGTTCTTGATCATCTGAGCCCGAAGGCGGGTAAAGATATCAACAACCCTATGGCTGATCCTGCCGATAATGCAGTAGCTGATATGGATGACCGTACTGCCGCGATCACCCGCAGCTTGCAACATCGTCAGCGGCTATTCCAACGGGTCCGTCGCATCCTTATCGACGCGGATCAGACTGCTATGTTGTTTGTACTGACACCGGAAAAATTACCCATTCTGGAAACCCAGCGCGCCATCAAGGCGTTGCAAGCCGAACAGCTACCGGTGGCAGGTCTTGTTATCAACCGTAACCTGCCCGCTACTGCTGATGGTGAATTCCTGGCACAGCGCCGCCAGCAAGAGTTGCGCTATCGAGATGAAATCAACAGTGTCTTTGCCGGACTGGATAAACTGTACCTGCCGTTATTCGCTGCTGATTTGGAAGGTATCGGCGGCTTACGTGCAATGGCTGCCGAATTAAGATGGGATCAAAGCCAGAGGTAAATTCCGTAAAGGATTGCTGCAATAACGAGGATCAGCCAGGCAACCCGACGATCATAACGCTCGAACCAGCGCAGCGCATAATCCCCAAACCAATGCACCAGCAGTGCCAGGCCATAGTAGCGAACGCCGCGCGCTATAGCGGCGGCAATCAAAAATAAATAAATTGGATAGCCAGCGCTACCCGCAGCCAACATGGCGGTCTGAAAAGGTACGGCTGATATACCGATAAATAATACGGTGGCGAAGCCATGCTCTTCAAATTGCCGGTTAAACTCAGCAAATCCGTTGTCATAACCCAGCCAGTTAAGCAGCATCTGCCCGAGATCATCGAAGAACAAGAAGCCAATGCCGTAGCCGATCATGGCGCCAACCAGACAGCCGGCAAGTGCCATTGAGGAAATAGCCCATAGCCGGTCCCTCTGGCTTAACAGGATTGGGATCAGAATAAGCTCCAACGGAATGGGGACGATCAGCGCTTCCAGCAGCGATGCGAGAAATACTAATGTCAACAAGTAGTTGGAATTGAGAATGCGCGCTACCAGGCGGTTAGCGCGCGTATTCTTGGTCTTCTTCACTTAATGGCTTAACCGCTCAGTTATTTACTCACCGAAAGCGCCGGCTGGTCCCGGAAATACGACCGGACTTTCAAAGCCGTCTTTGCTGACACTCGCCACGCCGAAAAAGTAGTTATCAATAACGATATTCTCCAGGGTATATTCAGTGACATCACCCACATAGCGACTGAATTCCCAGTTTGGTGCATCCGTATGACGCCAGTAAACCCGGTAACCGGCAACCAGCTCTTCTTCTGCCGGGCTGGTCGCGCCCCATGTCAGTGTTGTATCAGGCGATACCGCACCACTGATGCTAACGTCGGTTGGTGGGGCTGGTGCCCACGCCATGCTTGCCAGGGATACCGCATTCAGGGCCGTTAACTTAGCCGCATAATCAAAGTTGACACCATCGATGGTATCGCCGTATGCAATACCGTCCTCGACCCGCAAATCCTGGTGCTGGCGGTTATAGTTTTCATTGGTTTCCATAATCCGCACGCCCGGATAGCCAAGGTCGTTGAACGGCCGGTGATGGCCTCCACGGGCAAAGCGATCAAGCCGGTAAATGACCATGGTGTCAAGGTTGGTGATATAACGATCAGCCATCCAGTCAATATAACGGGCCAGGTTGCGGGTCGGTGAATCTACCTCGCCACCGGTGAAGCGGCGACGACGGGCGTCTTCCGGGGTTTCATCCATCCGCGTACCTTCGGCAAAAATACGGGCAGTAGTATTATTGATAACACCGTTAACGCCTTCGATATTGCCAATCATGTCGTTATTTAACACGGCTTTTATCCGCCAGCCGTCTTCTTTCGCTTGTTCGGCCATGATCTTACCGCCGAATAAGCCCTGCTCTTCGCCAGCTAAGGCGGCATAGACGATAGAGCCTGCGAATTTATACTTAGTCAGCACCCGGGCCGCTTCAAGGGTACCGGCAACGCCAGAGGCATTATCATTGGCGCCTGGCGACTCTGAGGTGTAATCCATCACATCGGATACCCGCGAATCAATATCACCCGACATAATGACATAACGACCCGGGTCAACTTCGCCCCGCTGGATGGCGATCACGCTAACCACTTCGGTCGGGTTCGGAATACGAGGTTCACCGGAAATAACTTTCGACTGGTAGTAGACTTCCAGACAGCCGCCACAGGCTTCTGAAATGGCATCAAATTCAGCTTTAATCCAGCGCCGGGCAGCGCCAATGCCATGGGTGTCTGACTCGGTCTCGGATAAGGTATGGCGGGTACCAAAACTCACGAGTTTCGTAATGTCGTGCTCAATCCGATCCGCCGAAACCGCCGCTGCAATATCATGCAATTTTTGCTGATCTTCATATTCGATGGCCGCAAGCGCCGATCCGGTTGCCAACACGGCACTGATCGTAAAGGGAAGCATAAATAATTTCATGAGTTATCCTTAAGATGAAAAGCATGGCAACTACTATAAGGTTTCCTGAGCGGCCAGGTCAAAATAACACGCTCAAAAGCCTGATTTAAACGAGGAGTGAAGAAATGCGAGCTGTAGGTTACAAAAAGTCACTACCCGCCAGCGATAACGAAGCTTTACTGGATATCAGCTTACCCGAGCCCGACGTGGGCCCAAGCGATGTGCTCGTCGCGGTAAAAGCCGTTGGGGTGAATCCGGTTGATACCAAGATTCGCATGCGTAAAGAACCCGCGCCTGGCGAAACCGCCATCCTGGGTTGGGATGCGGCTGGCATAGTGACTGCAGTCGGCAGCGATGTTACTGCCTTTCAATCAGGTGATGAAGTCTGGTATGCCGGAGCCATCGACCGGCCGGGTTGCAACGCTGAGCGGCATGCGGTTGACGCCCGCATCATCAGTCATAAGCCTGAATCACTGAGCTTTGCTGAAGCCGCGGCTATGCCGCTGACATTTCTTACCGCCTGGGAGTTACTCTTTGACCGATTGAAGCTCAGCGCAGAAGATGAGGATGCCATCATTTTCATTACAGGCGCCGCCGGCGGGGTCGGCTCGGCGATTATCCAGCTCGCTCAAGCCTTAACCCGGGCTACAATTGTCGGAACCGCCTCACGCGATGAATCCAGAGCCTGGACGAAAAAAATGGGCGCCGACCATGTAATCGACCATAGCAAATCACTTACCAGCGCGTACCGGAAACTGGGCTTATCAGCAGTTACCCATGTAGCCAGCCTGACCCACAGTGATCAGCATTTTGACGACCTGGTCGAACTATTACGACCACAGGGAAAACTTGCATTAATTGACGACCCTGCCACGCCACTGGACATCATGAAAATGAAACAGAAGAGCCTGTCGTTGCACTGGGAGTTTATGTATACCCGATCCCTGTTCCAGACTCCGGACATGAATCGTCAGGGTGAGATCCTCAAAAAAGTTGCAGCCATGATTGACGCTGACAGGATTAAATCCACCATGACCACCAACCTCGGTCCAGTAAACGCAGCTAACTTACGCGCGGCCCACCTTCAGCTTGAGTCTCATCATACCGTCGGCAAAATTGTACTCGCCGGGTTTGATCGTTAGTTGTGCCTGCCCTGCTATTCAATACAATCGGCGGGGGTGAAACGAAGCGTGAACAAAGAAGCATCGTTCATATCGAGATAGCGAAACTCAACGAAATCGGCGTGATTGCGATAAAATGCTAAGCTTTCACTGTTACAGAAATGATGCTGCATAGGGCCTTCAACCTGCGCCTGGATTCCGGCAACATCATTGCGGTATTTATCGATGCCAATTAACGAATACACAAAGCGCATGCCGTAGTTAGCCACTTCGGCGCGTTCAAACCGCGTATGTTCGTCCAGCAACTTCGGCAAATCCCGGTTCAGTACACCGGAGCGCTCAAGGAGCTCCTGATACAACTGGTTACGATTTTTTACTGCCGATCCTTGTTGCCACAACTGGAAAAGCCAGATCAATAAAAGCCCAATAACCAAAGCAGTTACAGCAGTTATAAGGCGTTTTTTTGCTGATATTCTCATAGAAATTCCCTGCTCGAAGTAACTAAAATTTATGGCAATGTCCTTACAAACATTCACGCATGTATGTATAATTAAGGGCATTGTTCAGTTCATTGCGCTCAGGCAGAGCCCGGGCGATTTATAAAAAACATGAGGTATTTTAATGCAACAACGCGCTCGTATATCGTTGTTTCTTCCCCTGTTGGTCAGTTTCTCGCTCGTACTGGCTGGTTGCAGCGATAGCGACGACAGCGTGGGGCATCAACAACAGCAAGCTGTTACTGTCGGTGTTGTTACTCTGAAACCCGAAACCGTGAATGTTTCAACAGAACTACCCGGGCGGGTTACTGCGTTTAAAGTAGCAGAAGTTCGCCCCCAGGTCAGCGGCATCTTGCAAGCGCAGCTGTTCAAAGAGGGCTCCCTAGTCGAAGCGGGTCAACAGCTCTATCAGATTGAACCCAGCTTATATAAAGCTGAGGTCGCCAGTGCCGAAGCGGCAGTCGCCCGTGCAGAGGCTTTGATCAAGTCAACTGAGGCCCGTTTTAATCGGTTCCGGCAGCTACTGGACGAAAAAGCCATCAGTCAGCAGGACTATGATGAAGCTGAAGCCGCCTATCTGCAGGCTGAAGCTGAGCTTAAAGTAGCCCAAGCCGACTTAAACCGCGCTCAGCTTAACCTTAGTTACACCCGGGTTGAAGCGCCGATAACCGGCCGCATAAGCCGCTCTGTCCTCACCGAAGGAGCTTTGGTGACGACCGGCCAGGCACAGGCGCTTACTTATATCCATCAGCTTGATCCTGTATATGTCGATATCGCCCAAAGTAGTGAGGAATACGCCGAGCTGCAGCGCGATATCCGTGCTGGCCGGATAACCACCGATAACAATAACCAGGCCGCAGTGACGCTGACTGTAGGTAAAGGTTTCAACTTTGCCGAAACCGGTAAGTTGTTGTTTAACGAAGTGACCGTTGATCCCCAAACCAGCTCTATAACGTTGCGCGCACAATTTGCTAATCCTGATCATATTCTTATGCCAGGTATGTATGTACGCGCTGAAGTAGCCCGCGGCGAATTGCAGCAAGCACTGCTGGTACCCCAGCAAGGCGTAACCCGCGATCCTCGTGGCCGGGCGACCGCCATGGTGGTTAACCAGGATGGCGTTGTTGAACAACGTTATCTTACTGTGGATCGCACTATTGGTAGTGACTGGCTGGTAACTGAGGGTGTGGATGCCGGTGATCAGGTTATCGTTGAGGGCTTACAAAAAATTAGTGCCGGCGATTCTGTTAAAACCGAAGAAGTGAAATAAACGATGGCACGATTTTTCATTGACCGCCCTATCTTCGCCTGGGTTATCGCCATACTGATTATGTTAGGCGGTAGCCTGGCGATTACCGCCCTGCCCGTTGAGCAGTATCCGCAGATCGCGCCACCCTCAGTGCAGATAAATGCGCGCTACCCCGGCGCTAACGCGGAAACGCTGGAAGAATCTGTTACCCAGGTTATTGAGCAGAACCTTACTGGTATCGATAACCTGATGTACTTTTCATCAACCAGCTCTTCTGCCGGCAACGCCAGCATCACCTTGACATTTGAGGCCGGGACCGATCCCGACATCGCGCAAGTCCAGGTACAGAATAAGTTGCAACTGGCGCTGCCGCTGCTGCCACAGGAAGTGCAGCAGCAAGGGCTCTCTGTTGTTAAGTCCAATGACGCGTTTCTGATGGTATTAGCGCTAATTTCCAGCAACCCGGAGATCAATCAGATTGATCTGAGTGATTACGCGGCAAGTAATCTGCAGGATACTATTAGCCGGACGCCCGGCGTCGGTAATGTTCAGATCTTCGGCTCGCCGTATGCGATGCGAATCTGGCTGGATCCGGATCAACTGGTTGAATATCAGATGACGGCCCAAGACGTGGTACTGGCAGTCCGTTCACAGAATAATCAGATTGCAGCGGGTGAGCTTGGTGGCACGCCGGCGGTTGAAGGCCAGCGCCTGACGGCATCCATAATTGCTCAGACCCGACTGGAAAGTGCTGAGGAATTCCGGGATATTCTGTTGCGCGTAAACGCTGACGGATCAACGGTTCGTCTTGGTGACGTTGCGCGCGTCGAACTAGGCGGTCAGAATTACAGTACCATTGCCCGCTATAACCGTCAGGCTGCGGCCGGACTCGCGGTCAACCTGGCCACCGGTGCCAACGCGCTGGAAACAGCCGAAGCGATTAAAACTACGGTTGCCGAATTAGAGCAGTTTTTCCCTGATGGCGTTGAGTTGGTCGTGCCTTATGACACCACCCCCTTCGTTGAAATTTCCATTACTGAGGTGGTGAAGATCCTATTTGAAGCTGTGGTTCTGGTGTTCCTGCTGATGTTTATCTTCCTGCAGAACTTCCGGGCGACCTTAATCCCCGCTTTTGCTATCCCGATCGTGTTGTTAGGCACGTTCGGCATCATGGCGGCGTTTGGCTTCTCGATCAATACCCTGACCATGTTTGGTATAGTACTCGCTATTGGACTGCTGGTTGATGACGCGATCGTGGTCGTTGAGAACGTCGAACGGCTGATGAGCGAGGAAGGCTTATCGCCGCGTAAAGCGACCATAAAGTCGATGGAACAAATTACCGGTGCCCTGGTCGCTATTGGTCTGGTAATGGCCGCGGTATTCGTGCCAATGGCTTTCTTCGGCGGCTCGACGGGTGCGGTGTACCGACAATTCTCCATCACCATTATTTCGGCAATGGGATTATCGGTGCTGGTCGCTATTATCTTTTCGCCGGCTCTGTGTGCCACTATTCTCAAGCCGATCCCAGAAGATCATGAACCTAAAGGGCTGCTCGGCTGGTTTAACCGCACGCTGGAGCGTGCTACCCGTAAATATACCGAGTCGGTACGGGGTATTATCAAGCGCAGTGCACGTTTTGTAGTTATTTACCTGGCTCTGCTTGTGGTAATGGGTCTGTTGTTCGCCCGCATGCCAACCTCATTTATTCCGAATGAAGATCGCGGTGTGTTTCTGACTATGATGCAGCTTCCCGCTGGCTCCACCCAGCAACAGTCGCTGGATACTATGCAGAAAATTGAAAATTACTATCTGGATGAAGCCGAAGGGATACGCTCCGTGTTCTCGGTAGTAGGCTTTAGTTTCGCCGGTCAAGGGCAAAATGCCGGTCTTGCCTTCGTGCGCATGACGGACTGGGAAGAACGAACCACTCCCGAGTTACAAATTGACGCGATTATAGGCCGGGCAATGGGCTTTCTGAGTCAGTTACGTGAGGCCAATGCGTTTGCTTTCAATCTGCCATCGATTCCGGGCTTAGGTACCGCCAGTGGCTTTAGCCTCTATCTGCAGGATCGCGGCGGACTTGGCCATCAGGGGCTGCTGGATGCTCGTAACCAGCTGCTGGGCATGGCTGCGCAGGAACCTTCTCTGGTTGGTGTGCGCCCTAATACACTGGAAGATACCCCGCAGTTCCGAATCGATATTGACTTCAATAAAGCAAAAGCCATGGGGCTTAACATTGAGTCAATTAACAGCACACTTAGCGCCGCGTTCGGTACCGTTTACATCAACGACTTTATTGACAGAGGCCGGGTGAAACGGGTTTATATGCGCGGTGAAGCCGAAGCACGGATGGTGCCGGAAGACGTTGAGAAGTGGTACGTGCGTAATAATAATGGCCACATGGTGCCGTTCAGCGCCTTCTCTTCCACCAGTTGGGATTTTGGTCCGCAACGGTTGAGTCGCTACAATGGTGTGCCCGCTATGAATATTGAGGGTGAAGCGGCAGCGGGCTATTCGTCCGGTGAAGCCATGGATACCATGGAACAGCTTATCAGCCAGTTGCCAGCAGGCATCGGCTTTGAGTGGACCGGGATTTCTCTGGAGGAGAAAAAGTCCGGTGCCCAGGCACCGTTACTTTACGCTTTATCGCTACTTGTCGTTTTCCTGTGTCTGGCAGCACTTTATGAGAGCTGGTCGATACCTTTCGCGGTTATGCTGGTAGTGCCCCTGGGTGTTCTGGGTGCGGTAATTGCCGCCACGATGAGAGGCCTGGAAAATGATGTGTATTTTCAGGTTGGTCTGTTGACGACCGTCGGCGTATCCACCCGTAATGCCATTCTTATCGTTGAGTTTGCCAAAGATTTGCAGGCTCAGGGTAAGGAACTCTTCGAAGCGACTCTGGAAGCGGTAAGGCTGCGGTTACGTCCGATTCTGATGACCTCGCTTGCCTTTACCTTCGGCGTACTGCCGCTGGCATTATCAACCGGTGCCGGCGCCGTTAGCCGGCAGGCCATAGGTACAGCCGTTATCGGTGGTATGCTGGCAGGGATGATTCTGGCGATATTCTTCGTCCCACTGCTGTTTTATCTGGTACGCCGCCGGTTCCCGCCAAAAGTCCGCGAACAAGACTAACTTGTTCGCTCACAGACATGCTATGGTTGAGTAACCTGAACTTACTCAGTCATAGCCATGCTCTATCGTTATTTTGTCCTGATTATTGGTGCCAGCGCCCTGCTGATCGGCGTACAGATCCCTAACTTTGTGACTCAATACCAGCAACGTCTCGACGCCCAGCTCACCGAGGCGCTGGTCTACTATGTGCAGTTTGAAGAAATTGCGGAACGCTATTTTGAAGGCGATATGCAGGCGCTGATCCGTAAACATGAGACCAGCACTGAAGAAGTATTCCGGGCCGAAGCCCGTCCGTTGCGGGAATTAGTCGAACGGGTTGCCCGCTATCGGTATCAACAGGCCCAACTGGATAGCAGTAGTTTCCCCGAGCAAGTATGGTTTGTTGCCACTCAGGCCGATCCTGAGTTACGGGCCAGCACCTGGCGCACGTACAGTTTTAACGTGCCGCTAACGCAACAAGCGGTAATCACCGGGGCCGTCTTCGCATTGCTGCTCGTGCTGCTGCTTGACTGTTGCGGCGGGCTACTGAAAGCCTGCGCACGGCGGCTGCGGCGGCCACAACGGCAACGACGCTAGTCTTTGTCGTTGTCTTTTACCTGGTACTCGCCTTCGATGACGTTATCATCGCCACGGTTGGTACGTTGCTCGCGCTGCTGCTGATGCCGCTGACGGGCCTGTTGCTGGGCCGCGCGACTGGCTTTAGTAAATTGCCACATCTGGCGCATCTGCCGGCGACGACGCCACATCAGGGGCAGGAGTAAAATCCAGCCCACCAGCAGAAACAGTAAACCAAGCGTTAACGCCACTAGTAGAAAAACACCAAACAATAACCAGCCAAGCACCACTGCTAACGGGTTTGCACCCGGCTGAGGAGTGAGTTTTTCTTGCCACCGGCGAATATAAATCAACATAGTTACACGCGTTTTTTGAAAAGATATACCTACTATATTGGGATCATCAACCCGCTTACAAGGTTTGCGCGCGGCGATCCTGTAACAATTTGAGTAAAATACTGCTCAGGTTAACAATATTAAATATTGTTCCGGAAATACTTCCTACCAGCACCGCATAGATTAGTCCTAACAGTTCAGCAAGCAAAAACCAGCGCCGGATGGCGGCGGGATCATTCAGTTTGATAGAACCCACGGTAAAAATTAATGACGATGCATAGGCAACCAGAATGGACCAGTGAACCGGTGATTCTGACCAATTGACCACAACCCCTGCCCCGGTTAATTCAATACCGGCGATGGGACTAAACCATTCGATACCGAGAAACACAAAGTTCAGCAACACAAAGCCCCAAAGCACAATCGGGCCTTGCCAGCGCAAAGCGACAAAGTTACGTAACACAGCCATACCGGTAACGATACCGCCAGCCACTGCTCCGAGCATAAAAAAGTGTGTGGATAGTGCCGCCAGACCTAAGGCTGAGACAATCCGGTAGCGATCGCCGGTTTGCTGGCGATAAGCAATAAAGTTCGTAACCAGCGCAATGATGCCAAAAACTTCTGCAAGGTAATTCACGGGGGAATCATTCTCCAGCCAAAAAAAAGGCGACATCGAGTTAACCCGACATCGCCGTGGTATATCACCTAGTTTAACTTAATCTAGTCCTGACGTGCAGTCGCAGTTGCATCACGAATCGCACGGAACTCATTGCCTTCGTACCAGTTTGGCCAGTCCTCGCTATTCGCCAGTTCATTGCCAATCCAGTAATACAGCCAGAGGTCACTTTGGACTCCGCGCAGATCCCAGTCGGGATTATATTCATCGGCTGGCTTATGGTAGGCCTCCCGCAGATATTCAGCGCGCTTCTCCTCGCCATATTCTTTGCCAAACTCAACGTGATCGATGCCACCTTTCGCATACAGCATGGGCACGCCACGTTTGGCCAGGTTGAAATGATCAGAGCGGTAGAACGAGCCAACCTCAGGGTTTGGTTCAGGTGCTACATACCGGTTCTGCCGTTCAACGTATTTAGCCAGATATTCTTCCAGCTCTGAATTACCGTGGCCAACTACTACCATATCTTTCATCGGACCGTAGACGTTAAGAACGTCCATATTAATCCCGGCTACCGCATGGCTTAGTGGCAACATCGGATTATTGGCATACCAGCCCGATCCCAGCAGCCCCCGCTCCTCGGCAGCCACCAGCGCGAATACGATAGTTCGCTCGGGCTGCGGCTGGCTGGCAAAGAACTCAGCAAGAGCCATTACTCCGGCGGTTCCGGTTGCGTTATCCTGCGCACCGTTAAAGATACCGTCGTCGGGATCAATCGGGTTCACCCCTAAATGATCCCAGTGCGCCATATAAATGACATGCTCTTCAGTGTTAGTTTTGCCCTCGATATAGCCAATCAGATTTGGCGAATCGAGATACTCAAATTTGGTGTTCACCTTGATTGAAAGTGCCGTTTCCAGTGATACGGGTACAAAGTTACTGCTCAGTGCTGCAACTTGCATTTCTTCGTAGCTGCTATTGAGGCGAGCAAATAATTTATCCGCACTTTCTTTGGTCATCCAGCCTTCAATAGCGACCCGGTCCAGATTTTTATTGTCACGGGCTAGATCAAAACGTAGCGGTGATCCGCCAGCAATAACACCCCAGCCATAACCCGCAGGTCCGGTGTCATGAATCACGATAATGCCTTCAGCGCCCTGGCGCGCCGCTTCCTCAAACTTATAAGTCCAACGGCCGTAGTAGGTCATGGCGTTGCCTTTAAATAGCTCAGGATCTTTAGTGTAATAGCCTGGGTCATTTACCAGTACCACTACCGTCTTCCCTGCTACATCGAGGCCTTCATAGTCATTCCAGCCATATTCGGGAGCCACAATACCAAAGCCGGCAAATACCAGTTCACTGTCTGTGATTTCCACTTCTTCCTGAACCCGTGGCGTCCAGGCCATCATCTCAGTCCGATAGGCCAGGCTACTGACGTCGTCGTTGTCCAACTGCATATCGGTTACCTGGGTAGGTAGCATTTTTACCAGTGGCACCTGCTGGCGATAGTTATTTTCATCAGTGTTATAGGGCTGCAGACCCCATTCACGGAATTTGCTCTCAACAAACGCAACAGTCTTATCTTCGCCTTCACTGGCCGGGGCGCGGCCAAGAAACTCGTCAGAGCTTAAGGTTTTCAGGTACCCCCGGTAATTTTCATTAAAACTGTAGGGATCAACAGCAACCTCGGGAGCGGCGCGCGAGGCGTCCGACTCTGGCTCAGAGGCTGGCCCGCATGCTCCTAATAGCAAGCTCGCAGCCAACACCGATAGATATTTCATAGGGATGGTTCTCCTGTTATTCACATTGTTGTAATTGATCGCCAACTTCGATACCGAAATGGTCGAAATAGCCATAATTAACTTCTAGCGCATTATAATAAGTAACACCTGGATCATAAGCCGGGCAATTTTCACGAATAATGGTCTCGCAAGGTTTCATCTGCATGATCTTCACAATCCGCAAGTCTTCGTCTAAATAGGCTATATCCAGCGGAATCCATGTGGCAAACATCCAAAAACCTGCATCGCCTGGCCGCTCCTGGTCATATTTAAACCACATACCAGAATGTTCCGGCAAGGACTCACGCATCATCAATCCGCGCGCTTTCTGCGGTAATGTTTCAGCAACTTCGACTTGAATTTTATGAGGGTGGTCAGCCAGGCAAAGCGTAGCTGTCTTCATCTCTTCAGCAGCACTGCTAGCACTTGGAAGCAGCCCTACTGCAAGAGTTAATACTACCGACAAAAGTAAAGGTTTCATTATTGCATGCTCATTATAAGACGACGAGGAATGGCTTAGTATGTCTTGATTAGCCGGGGAAAAAAAGCCCCGGCGGAGCGCTACCGAGCCAGACATAAAAAAGGCTCCTTATACGGAGCCCTTTTTGCTTCAATTACAACTTCTGAGATTAGTCAGAGAAGGTAACAGTTGTTACTGCTTCCCCACCGTTTACGGTTATGGTTTGTGTGCCATTAAATGTAATCGCATCATCAGCTTCAGGATCATCGTTCAGCTCACAGGTCCATGCCAGAGTATAATCGCCGGCTGCGACAAACCCGACTTCAAAGCTATATTCAGTCGCACCGTCGAAGAACACGCCAGCACTGGTATAAGGCTCGTTTTCTTCAGCGCCGCCAATATCCGCCAGGGTGTCCATAGCAAGATCCGCACCACTGTAGAAATAGACTGACGCGACAGGGTCCGAAGTATCAGCAGGAGCAACGGTACAGCCTTCAGTATTGATCAGCAGTGATTCCGCAATAGTACCTTCTACATGGCCGACCGCTAAATCATTCACCAGGCGAACGCCGCGCGGCTTCAGGAAATAGCCAGCTTGGCCGACCGGATTGACCAACGCCTGACGTAAATCAAATTCGATGGTATAAGAAGAAGTACCGGCCACATCGATGGTTACACTGTCAAATTTCAGTTCATTGGAAGGTACACTGAGCGGAATGCTTTCAGTGCCGACCTGAACATAGGAACCGTTAGCCATTTCAAGGCGCAGCTGACCATAAGTGCCGGCAACAACCTGTACCCCCGATAGCAGATTCTCTGAAGCCGAACCGGTAAATTCAAGTAAGTTAATACCTCGGGTATTCGGAATGGTGTCGCCGTTCTCATCCTTACAAACATCGTTAGCGGCTATGGTGTTAGTATCTTCGCCAATGGTAAAAACCTGACTGCCCTGATCATTACCGACCAGTTCAATCGCGTTAAAACAGGCCCACACTTCATCAGCTTCATCCACTGGCGCATCACTAACCGCCAGAGTAAAAGTGCCCATTTGCACCTGTTGTTCATCCGAGTCAGATCCACCGCACGCGACTAAAAAAGTACTCGCAACAGCCACTGCTCCTAAAGGGAACAAAATACGTTTATTTAACATTTTCAAGCCTCCGCTACTATTATAGTCCGCATATATATATATAGCACAGCGAAAACTATACAGCCAAGCTTTTGCGCTCGCTTTATCGATACTTTACGAACAGCGATGGGCTTTAGCTGGAACAGGAAATCTGCAGGTGTCGGCCCCAGTCTGGTGGTTCAGCCACGTAGGCTTCGGCGTGATCCTGCTCGCTGAACGGCTTACGCAATACTTCAGCCAACCGTTGCAGCGGCTTGAAGTCATTATCTTCCGCAGCACTGATTGCCTGTTGCGCCAAATAATTGCGCAAAATATACAGCGGGTTAACCGATTCCATTTGCGCCAGTAATTGGGCTTTGTCGCTAGCTTCAGTCTCGAGCAAATTTAGATAGTCGCGCAACCACAACGAAAAATTAGCATTTGTCTTCAGATTGGCCGGTAAAGTTTCTGGTGAATCTCGCAGCGCTGTAATGAGCCTGCGGAAACTCAAATTATAATCCTGGCCTGACTCATCCAATAGCTTTAGCCAGCGCCGGACAATATCCCGGCCCATGACGCTATCCGACAAGCCCAGGCGCCCTGTCATCTTTTCCCAGTAATGTTCCTGCAAGACTTTTGTATAGGTATGTAGCGACGCAACCAGTTGCTCCGATTCGATTATCGGGCTCAGTGCCTGGGCCAGACAATTAAGATTCCACAAACCCACGGAGGGTTGTTCAGAAAAACGATAGCGCCCGGTGGTATCGCTATGATTGCAAATGAACTCAGGTTGATAACGATCCAGCATGGCATAGGGGCCAAAGTCAAAGGTCTCGCCAATAATGCTCATGTTATCCGTATTCATGACGCCATGATTAAAACCATACACCTGCCATAAGGCGATCATCTTTGCGGTCCGTTCTACCACCCGCTGGAAAAACTCCGCCAGTGGCAGATTCTTAAGATCCGGCCATTGCGTATCAATAACGTAGTTTACTAATTCTTTCAGATCACCGGCTTTTCCACGGTGATAGCAGTATTCGAAGTGACCAAAGCGGATATGAGTGCCTGCTACACGCAACAGCATCGCGCCCTGCTCTGGCTGTTCCCGGTATACGGTCAGGTCGCCTCGGGTAACCGCGAGCGCACGGGTGGTCGGGATTCCCAGGGCAAATAGCGCCTCACCGGCGAGATACTCGCGAATAGACGAGCGCAATACGGCACGGCCATCATGACCGCGGCTAAAGGGGGTCGGACCCGCGCCCTTTAAATGAAGATCAAAGCGGCCTGAACCGGTTTGCCACTCGCCCAGCAGCAACCCGCGGCCGTCGCCCAGATAGGGGTTGTAGTGACCAAACTGGTGCCCGGTATATTTCTGTGCCAGCGGAGCCATGGCAGGATCCAGTTGCTGCCCGGCAGCAATAGCTGTGAGCTGCTGATCCGTGTACGGCAAGCTAAGTTCATCCCGTAATCCGGTATTGAGTATTACCGCCTGCGCTTTGGTAAATCCGGCCGGGTGCTGCGTATGGGCAAGATCCGGAAAGCGCTGCAAGAATTGATTGTCAAAGCAGAACGTCATAAAGTACCTCTAATTCCGGCCACTCCCTAATGGTAGCATGACTGACACAACTGACTCTAAAATCTCTGGTGCCGCCGCAGGCGCACGGCCCCGGCTTCAGCTCGAAGATTTGCGTTGTGTCACAGCTATTGGCGGTGGGCATGGGCTTGGCCGTGTCCTCTCCACCTTGTCCTTCCTGCAGCGGCGGCTGGTCGGTATTGTCGCCACCACCGATAACGGCGGCGCCAGTGGTTTGCTCAGGCGAAGCCAACAAACCATCGCCTGGGGCGATATTCGCAACTGCATGTCACAACTGGCATTGCAGCCCTTAGCTGCAGATGTGCTTAACTACCGCTTTAGTGATGAGCACGAGCTCAATGGCCATAATTTTGGCAACCTACTGCTGCATACACTGGATCAGTTAAGCGCCAGGCCGCTTGACGGAATTCAGTTGTTAAGCCGCTTGCTGAATATCAGTATTCGTTTGCTACCTATGTCAGAAACCCCGGTAGACTTGGTTGCCAGCACCCATGAGGGCCTGGAGTGCTTTGGTGAGCTGGATGTCGATCAACTTCATCATATGCCGACCGCGCTTACGCTTGCCCCTGCAGTCGCTGCTACACCTGAGGCCTTGCGTCATATTCGCCGTAGCGATCTCATTATGCTTGGTCCCGGTAGCTTTCTGACCTCCGTCATGCCGCCGTTGCTGATGGCTGATTTAGCGCAATCCATCGCAGACAGCCATGCGCCAGTTATATTTATTGATAACCTTAGCCCGGAATACAGCCCGGCTGGCCGCTTAGACCTCTCAGAACGTATTAACTGGCTGGAGCAACAGCTTGGCCGAACAATGATTGATCTGGTCATTACTAATGCGCCAGATGAGAAACTGACAGTACCCTATGTCAGACATGTCGCCGCGGCGCGTGACGCACGCCATCGTCACGATCGGGATAGCCTGCTCAACGCAATTAAAGCGGCCGTCGAGCTATTACATACAAAAATCCCCTCACTAAAGGGCAACGATTCAGTTTAAGGAAAACCCAATGAAATCAAACCGACTTGCTTCTGTCATAAGCCTGATAATGGGATATACGTTATTATCCCCACTCAGCCACGCCGCGGATCAGATCGGTCTGGATGTGACCTATAACAGCCAGACGCCAACAATTGAATCGACTTTGGGTTATCCCGCTGCTAGCCGTATTACTGCACCTGACGCCATGCATAGCTATTTCCAGGCCCTGGCAAAAGCGCACCCCCAGCAAGTGAAGCTAAACTATTACGGCACCAGTTGGGAAGGTCGACCGCTTTACTATGTAGCAATTTCGAACGCGGCCAATATCAGTAAGCTGGACGACTTTAAAGAGGGCATGCAACAACTTGCAGACCCACGTAACACGTCAACAGCCGAAGCAGAAAAATTAATCAGCTCCCTGCCCGCAAGCGTTTGGCTTTCATACGGTGTGCATGGCAATGAGATTTCATCGCCGGAAGCAGGCATGGTAACTGCCTGGCATTTGTTAGCAGCCGAAGATGAGCAGACCCGTGAGTATCTGGATAATGCAATCGTGTTCATCGATCCGCTGCAGAATCCTGACGGTCGCGCGCGCTTCGTCAGCCGCTACTATATGACAGCCGGAATCGAACACAGCGCCGATCGTATTTCAGCTGAACATAATGAGCCCTGGCCAAGTGGACGCAGCAACCACTACCTGTTTGACCTGAATCGCGACTGGATAGCGCTCACTCAGCCAGAAATTGCTGGCCAGGTTGATGCCCTGCTTAATTATTATCCGCTGGTGTTTGTGGATCTGCATGAAATGGGCGGTGATACCAGCTACTATTTCACCCCCGAGGCAGAGCCATACAACCCACTGATTACTGAGGCTCAGCGCAAATCCTTATGGACTATAGGCGAGAACAACGGCGCTTGGTTTGACGAGCGCGGATACGATTATTTTACCCGTGAAATATTTGATGCATTCTTCCCTGGTTATGGTGCCAGCTGGCCGCTTTATCATGGCGCCCTGTCAATGACCTATGAAATGGCGTCAGCACGAGGCCATAAGTTTCGTACCAAAGATGGCGATATCCTGACCTACGGTGATGGTGTACAACGACATTTTGTCGCCTCGATGGCCACTATTGAAACCACAGCCCGGGAGCGCGAGAATCTGCTGCGTAACTTCTGGAATTATCGTCAACAGGCGATTGCCCAGGGTAAAGCCAGCAAAGAACGTTATACCATCATCCCCGGAAGTAAAGATCCTGCCGGTGCCCGTAAGCTAGCCGGACTGCTGGTCCAACACGGTATCGACGTGCAACAGGCAACCGATAACTTTAAGGTTTGTGGTACTGAGTTCCCCGCCGGTAGCTATGTGGTAGATAGCGCCCAGCCTGCTCACTTCATGGTCCGTACCTTGCTCGATGTTAATGTACCTATGGCGGATTACTTTATTGAGGAACAGGAGCGACGCCGGGCGCAGAACCTGCCTGATCAGATATACGATGTCACCGCCTGGTCTCTGCCGCTCATGTTCAACCTCGAGCGCAAAAGCTGTGCTACAGCGCCCAAAGTCAGCTTGAGCGCCGTTGATGAGCGGTTAATTGTGCCGGGTAAAGTGATTAACCCTGACGCTGGGGTTGCGTTTATAGCGCCCTGGGGCGATATGAACAGCGGCCGGCTACTCACAGCTGCATTGCGCCAGGGGTTGCAGGTAAAGCAATCTGACTTGCCTTTTACTCATGCTAACGGCAGCCGTTATCCTGCTGGCAGCCTGATCTTTACCCGCGCTGACAACGATGACAATCTGGCTGCCGGCTTAATGCAGCTTGCCGCCAGCACCGGCGCACACATTGAAGGTGTCGACAGCAGTTGGGTAACTGATGGCCCTAACTTTGGCTCCACTAATGTTCAACGTGTTCATGCACCCAATATTGCCATTGCCTGGGACGAACCGCTGTCCAGCCTGAACGCCGGCCATACCCGCTATGTCATTGAACAACAGTTTAACTATCCGACTACGGTCATTCGCCCTAACCGGCTGGCAAGCTCTGACTTAAGCCACTACCAGGTATTAATTATTCCGGCTACCGCCGGAAATCTTGGCGCGGTGCTCGGCGAGCATGGCATCGCTAATATCCAGCAGTGGGTGAACCGGGGCGGTGTATTGATTACTTTTGGTACGGCGACCAATTGGGCAGTTCAGCATGACTTACTGAGCAGCGCCCTGGAGCAGGTAGTGCAAACGAAGGAGCCAGGGCATGGTAAGGAAAATAAAGTACCCGGCATGCTGTTGGATAGTCCCGCTGAGTTATCCCACTACATCACGCCTGACAGCTCCGATCCATATTGGAGCTCAGGCGTTCTGACCCGCATGAACGTGGATCAGGAGCACTGGCTGAGTGCCGGCGTTAAACCTGAAGTCATCGCGTTAACTGTCGGAAATCAGATCTACCGGCCGCTGACAATTGATAACGGTCGTAACATTGTGACTTACGCCGGCGAAGACCAGTTACTGGCCAGCGGTTATTTGTGGTCGGAAAACCAGACCCAGCTCGCTTATAAGCCTTATCTGATGTGGGAACCGAAAGGCAAAGGTATGGTTATCAGCTTCGCCCAGGAGCCTACTTATCGGGCATACCTGGATGGGCTGAATATATTACTGATGAATGCGATTTTTGGTGGCGCTTCTCACGCCACCCCACTTCGCTAAATTAGTGCTGAAACAACAAGAACTCAGCTGTTATCGTCAGCTGCAATGCGGGAGGCTACCGCCCCCCGCTGGTTCTTGTATTTAGCATCATCGCGCTTGCTGTAAGGACGTGCACAAGGTTCATCCAGTTGTTCAAAGCTCAAGGCGCCGATTTTCATTAACGGCCGCAATGCCAGTGGCAGCTTGCCACTATTAAAGAACTCCAGCACCACCTGCCCTGACCAGCCGGGATCAATCCGATGCGCCGTAACGTGCACCATCAGACCCAGTCGCGCCAGCGACGAACGACCATCCAGCCAGCCCACCATATCATCAGGCAAAGTTACCGACTCATGCGTCACCGCCAGCGCAAACTCGCCAGGATGGATAAAAAACGCCTGCTCTTGCGTCAGCACTATAGGGTCACTCATGACCTGCTGAATGGCGCGGTTGATGTCTTCACGCTGTCCACTGATATCAATGAAGGCGGCGGCATGATCCTGCAGTACCCGAAATTCATTGCCAAGATGAATATCAACGGTTACACCGCTGATATCTTCGGATAACGGCGCCGGTTCAATGCCGATTTTGCCGGCAGCCAGATAAGCTTCGATTTGACGATCAGTTAAACGCATTTAGTAATCTCCCTGTTGTGCAGACTATACCTGATTCTGCGCTTGCTGGTATAGCTGCATAGCCAGTTGCGTGGCGCTATCGCGCATGATTTCACAAAGTGGATCGGCCGGGTTGCTGACTAGTAGTGGCTGTCCGTCGTCAAGTCCGGCCCGCAGCCGCGACGCTAACGGCCACTGCCCTAACAATGGCACCTGTTCTGCGGCCGCTACGCGAGCACCGCCCTCAGTACCAAAGATGGCTTCGCGATGACCACATTGGCCGCACTCATAAAAACTCATGTTCTCTATCAAGCCGGTAATAGGCACGCCAACTTTACGGAACATGCTGATACCTTTTTCAGCATCCGCCAGTGCCACAGTCTGCGGCGTGGTTACCACCACTGCGCCGGTGATAGGCAGCTTCTGCGCGAAAGTAAGCTGAATATCGCCAGTGCCCGGCGGTAGATCGACAATCAGATAATCCAGGGCCGGCCATTTGGTATCACGAAATAGTTGCTGCAAAGCAGCACTGGCCATAGGCCCGCGCCAGATGGCAGCGTCCTTTGCTTCAGTCAGGTAGCCAAGCGAGCTCACTGAGATACCATGGCGCTGATGGGGAATCATTTTCTGCTGTTCATTAAACTCCAGCTTTTCGTCCAGCCCGCCCAGCATGGTTGGTAGTGAGGGCCCGTAAATATCAGCATCCAGAATACCAACCCGCGCTCCAAAGCCGGACAATGCCAATGCCAGCTGTACGCTCACCGATGATTTACCTACGCCACCTTTGCCTGAGGACACCACAATCACGTTGCCATAAATCAACGGCAGTTCCGGCTGCGAGTTAGGCAGTTTCGCTATATTTAACCGGCGCTCCCAATGGAGCTTGCCTAACTCAGTATCTTCACGGAAGGGCCGCAGGATACTATCGCCGGCGGCAAAGGGTACGGTAAGGGTGGCCTGATCGCCGGCGATCTGTACCCATCCGGGCGGCACTGAACCTGACCAACCAGGTAGTCGCAACTGCTGGAGCGCCTTTACCTGTGCAGGGCTCAGGCCACTGCTGCCAGGCTTGCTTTTGCGGAATCGATCGAACATCAGAACGCCTCTGTGCAAATGCCATTGAAGCCCGCATGATACGGTGACTCTGGCTGGATTGCCAGTGATGATTAAGGTACACTTCAGCCTTTCAGAATCACCGAATCAACGGAAGCATTCATGACCCAAGCGACACGCAAAATTCTGGTTACTAACGCCTTACCTTACGCCAATGGTCCAATCCATATCGGCCATATGCTCGGCTATATTCAGGCTGATATCTGGGTACGTTTTCAAAAACTCCGTGGCAATGAATGCCATTATGTTTGCGCCGACGATGCCCATGGCACGCCTATCATGCTCAAAGCTAAACAGTTAGGTATGCAGCCTGAGCAGATGATTGAGCAGATGAACCAGGCCCACCAGGCAGATTTTGCGGACTTTAACGTTGCCTTTGATCATTATCACTCAACCCACAGCCCGGAGAACCGGGAACTGGCTGAGCTCATCTATACGCGGCTGCGCGAGAAAGGCCATATTAAGACCTCGGTTATCGAACAGCTCTATGATCCGCAGCAAAAGATGTTTCTGCCCGATCGCTTTGTTAAAGGTGAATGCCCGAAATGCGGCGCGGACGATCAGTACGGTGACAACTGTGACGTGTGCGGCGCCACTTATGCACCGACGGAACTGAAAAATCCGAAGTCAGCGGTTTCCGGTGCAACCCCGGAACTGCGTGAATCAGAGCATTATTTCTTTGATCTTCCTGCATTCAGCGACATGCTTAAAGCCTGGACACGCTCGGGCTCATTGCAGGATGAGATGGCTAACAAACTGAATGAGTGGTTTGAATCAGGCTTGCAGCAGTGGGACATTAGCCGTGACGCGCCCTACTTTGGGTTTGAGATCCCCGATGCGCCGGGCAAATATTTCTACGTGTGGCTGGATGCGCCTATTGGCTACATGAGCAGCTTTAAGAATTACTGTGCCGTCACCGGTAACGCTGATTTTGACAGCTACTGGAAGCAGAACAGCGACGCTGAGCTTTATCACTTTATCGGTAAAGATATTATCTATTTCCACAGCCTGTTCTGGCCGGCCATGTTAAAAGGTGCCGATTTCCGGCAGCCAACTAACGTCTGGGCGCATGGCTTCATTACCGTCAATGGCACCAAGATGTCGAAATCTAAAGGCACCTTCATTATGGCGCGCACCTATCTTGATCATCTGGATCCTGATTACCTGCGTTATTATTTTGCCGCGAAGCTCACTAGCCGTATTGATGATCTTGACCTGAATCTGACTGATTTCGCCCAGCGCGTCAACGCCGATTTGGTTGGCAAAGTTGTTAATATCGCCAGCCGTTGCGCCGGCTTTATCAGCAAGAAGTTTGACGGCAAACTATCCGCAGAAATCAGCGATACCAGCTTACTGGATGAGTTTCAGGCCGCCGGCGACACTATCGCCAATGCTTACGAGAAGCGTGAATTTTCGCGCGCTATGCGCGACATCATGGCATTAGCAGATAAAGCAAACTTTTACATTGCCGAAAAAGAACCCTGGCAGCTGATTAAAGATCCAGCCAAGGCCAGCGAAGTACAGGAAATCTGTTCTATCGGCATCAACCTGTTCCGTTTGCTGATGATTTATCTGACGCCTGTGGTTCCAGCCCTGGCCAGCCGCGTGCAGGAATTCCTGAATGACAGCTTCAGCTGGGACAGCCACAAAGTCGTATTAAAAGATCACGGCATTGCCCCCTTTAAAGCCCTGCTACAACGAATTGAAATGGATAAAGTGAACGCGATGATCGATGATTCTAAAGAACAGAACGCGGCGGCTACCGCGCCAGCCAGCGCTAATGATGAATTAAAGAAAGACCCACTCAGCACGGAAATCAGTTTTGACGATTTTGCTAAAGTTGACCTGCGGGTGGCGCAGATTGTGAATGCCGAGCATGTGGAAGGCGCGGATAAATTACTCAAGCTGACACTCGACCTGGGTGGCGAAACCCGACAGGTATTTGCCGGTATTAAGGCCGCTTATGATCCAGCCACGCTGATTGGACAACACACCGTAATGGTTGCGAACCTGGCACCACGCAAAATGCGCTTCGGCTTATCCGAAGGCATGGTACTGGCGGCCGGGCCTGGCGGTGACGAACTCTATATTCTGAATCCCCACGATGGTGCCCGCGCGGGCATGCGGGTCAAATAGATGCCTGCAACCATCCACCTGAGCCCCGGCAAAGAAAAATCATTACGCCGCCTGCATCCCTGGGTATTCAGCGGCGCCATTGCCCGGGTTAAAGGCAGCCCCGCTGATGGCGAAACTGTATCTGTACACAGTAGCACCGGTGACTGGCTCGGTTATGGTGCCTGGTCATCGCGTTCGCAGATCCGCGTGCGGATCTGGAGCTTCAATCAGTCTGATCAAATCAACGATCAATTTTTTGCTGATCGCATTGGTGCGGCGATTGAATTACGCAACAGCTTATCCATTAACAGTAACGCCTGGCGGGTAGTGGCCGCAGAGTCAGACGAATTGCCGGGTATCACCATAGATAAATATGATAACTGGCTGGTTTGTCAGTTACTCAGCACCGGCGCCGAGCGTTGGCGCGACAGCATCGTTACCGCACTGCGCAGCTACTTCCCCGACTGTAATATTTTCGAACGTTCCGATGTTGATGTCCGTAAAAAAGAAGGATTGGAGCCTGTCGTTCAGTTGCTTTATTCGGCCGATGGCGAACCGCCCCCGGCTACGGTCTGGATTAACGAGAATGGTCTGCAACTGGGTGTTGATATTCAGGGTGGTCATAAAACCGGCTACTATCTGGATCAGCGCGACAGCCGTCATGCCATTCAGGCCTATGCCAAAGGCAAGCGGGTACTCAATGCCTTTAGTTATACCGGTGGTTTTGGTATCTACGCAGCGGCAGCTGGTGCCAGTGAGGTGGTGAATCTGGACGTATCTGAGCCGGCACTCGAGCAGGCAGTCAGTAACCAGCAACAGAATAATCTGCCGGCTGAATGCTTTGAAAATATGAAAATTGATGTGTTCGAGGCACTACGTAAGTTTCATCATCAGGGCGAACGCTTCGATGTGATCGTGCTCGATCCGCCCAAGTTCGTCGACAGTAAGGCTAATCTGATAAATGCCTGCCGTGGCTATAAAGATATTAATCGCCTCGCCTGCATGATCTTAAAGCCAGGCGGCACCCTGATCACCTTCTCCTGTTCAGGGTTATTATCCGGCGAGCTGTTTCAGAAAGTGGTGGCTGATGCCGCACTGGATGCCAAACGCCCGTTACATATCATTGAACATCTCTACCAGTCAGCCGATCACCCGGTACGAACCAATTTCCCCGAATCGCTCTACCTGAAAGGGCTGGTGCTGCGCGGTTGAGTTGACTAGTATTACCAGGGTATACATTCAGTAACTTATTGAGGTGACTATGAGTTCAGAGACAATTTTCGATAAGATTATTAACGGCGAAGTACCGGCAGATATCGTCTATGAAGACGAAATAAGTATCGCCTTTAAAGATGTCAATCCGCAGGCACCTGTTCACATCTTAGTTATCCCGAAAAAACGGATCGCCACGATCAACGACATTACCGAAGATGACCGGGAGTTAGTCGGCCATCTGTATGTGGTGGCCGGCCGTATTGCCGTCCAGCATGGCTTTGCAAAAGACGGCTACCGGACTGTAATGAACTGCAATGACGATGGCGGGCAATCGGTTTACCATATTCATCTTCACCTGCTCGCCGGAACCACCATGGGCTGGCCCCCTTTTGCCAATAATAAACCCAAGGCGGGCTAAATGGGCGTAGGCGTCGCGGCTGAAGTATGGATCCGTATCGGATGTTTCCTCGGCGTCTTACTTTTAATGTGGCTGTGGGAATGGCGCCGGCCAAAACGCAGTAACAAAATTAAACGCAGCCAACGTTGGCGCAGTAATCTGAGTCTGGTCGTAATAAACACCCTCGCACTGCGCATTTTAATCCCCGCGGGTGCCGTTGGTGCCGCGATCTGGTCAACTGAGAATGATTTTGGCTTATTACAGTGGGCAGGTTGGCCAGCCTGGTTGATTGGTATTATCGGCCTGATTGTTCTTGATGTGGCAATTTACTGGCAGCATCGACTTTTCCATACCATCCCCCTGCTCTGGCGGATTCACCGGGTTCATCATGCTGATCCTGAGTTCGATACCACCACCGGGCTGCGTTTTCATCCAATTGAAATCCTGCTTAGCATGGGCATAAAAATAGGCGTCGTTTTGCTCTTTGGTATTCCCTTGTGGGCCGTTATTACTTTTGAGGTGATACTGAACGCGACTTCACTCTTTACCCACGGCAATGTTGCACTGCCGCGCCGGCTCGAAGCGCCTTTTCGGGCGCTTATCGTTACTCAGGAAATGCACCGCATCCATCATAGCCAGCGCAAAGAAGAAACCAACAGTAATTACTGTTTTAACCTGTCGGTCTGGGATCGCTTATTTCGCAGCTATACCCGCCAATCAAAAGATGGCTCCGACGGCATTCATATTGGTCTTAAACAGTATCAGGATGTTACCGAGACAACCGGGCTCAAAGGCATGCTGACTATTCCTTTCCGGGATCCAAAGTCAGATTAGTCTGCAACGTTCGATAACCAGCCCATAGCCTCGTCAGTGCGGTCAGCCAGCACAATCCCGCAAACAGTAAAGCAGTAAACCAGAACCACTGCGGCCACAAACAGAAAATCACAAAAGCAGCAATAGTTTCGAAACCTTCGGTTAATCCGCCCATGTAATGAAGCGACTTGTTCGGATAGTTCGGGTTGACGATACCGCGCTTATTGGCCAGCACGGCAAACGCCAGAAAGGTTGCACCGGTCCCCATAAAGGTAAGCATCAGAAAGCCGGCCGCAATAGCGTTCTGCTGAATATCAGCCAGCAGGAAACCAAAGGGAACTGCAGAATAGAAAATAAAGTCCAGACTGATATCCAGGTAGCCGCCGGCATCACTGGTCTGTGTCAGTCGGGCTACCGCGCCATCCAGACCATCACTGATACGATTGATTAGGATCAGCACCAACGCCAGTTCATATTGCCCGTAAGCCAGTGCCGGCACTGCCAGAATGCCAATAAGAAAACCGGTAATAGTAACCTGATCGGCAGTAATACCAGCTTTAACTAATGGCCCGGCAGTCGCTTTTACGATGGGCCGAATAGTGCGTGACAAAATAGGATCAAGCATCACGCGCCTCCGGCCAGTAGAGTTTATTAGCATTAGCGGGAATATCATCAGGGTCATGACTGACGACTATAGTCGCAACCTGCTGCTCTGCCAGCTGCCCGTACGTCCACTCCCTGATCCGGCAGCGTAAACGCGCATCCAGTGCCGCAAAGGGCTCGTCTAATAACATGACCCTGGGTTTGTTCAGTAACGCCCGTAGCAGGCCAATACGGGCTCGCTGCCCGCCACTGAGGCTCGACACTGCCGCCTGGGCGTACTTACTCATCTGAATCGCCCGCAATTGCTCCATAATCCGCTCGGTCTGCTCTGCTATCGACAATTGCCGCTGGGCAGCCGGCAAACCAAAGCGTAAATTATCGAAAACATTCAGGTGTGGAAACAGCAGGACATCCTGAAACAAAATACCTATTTTTCGTTGCTCAACAGGCACCCCTTGGACACTGACACCGTCGACAAAAATTGAGCCGACGGTACGTACAAACTGCTGTTGTTCGCCCACCAGCCAGCGCAGCAAGGTCGATTTACCGCTACCACTTGGGCCCATAATCCCCAGCACTTCGCCGGCGTTAACCTGAATGGGTGGCAGTTCAACCCGATGATCCGGCCAGCGCATACTGATGTCACTGGTACTTAATACGGTTTTGCCCATTTATTGCTCTCCTGCCGAACTGCCGCGCTGTCCGGCTAGCCCTGTTAGCCCGATCAGAATACCGGTAGCCAGTAGCCACTGCATCAAAGCGTAGATCGCCGCCAATTGTGTATTTATACCGCTGCTCGCGGCCATCAGGTCGGTGGTGACAGTAGCCACCCGACCGCCGCCCAGAATCAGCGTCGGCACATATTGGGTAACGCTGATAAACATAGCCAATGCCAGACTCAAGTATAGTGGCCCCGCCAGCAGGGGTCTCTTGATTCGCCACCAACTGCGCCAGAAACTGTAGCCTAACGCCCGTCCGACCAATACATAGCGCTGATCAAAAGCGTGCTCTTGCGGTGCCAGAACCAGATAAGCGTAAGCTACGGAAAATGGCATATGGGACCAAATCACCCAAAGCCAGTAGCCCGCTTCAGACCCGGAGTAGTTCGTCATCTGATGCCAGCTGAGTACCAGCAGAATCTGGGGTACCAGTAATGGCAACAGCACCCAGATAGCCAGATAGCGCCAATGATATGTGCGTTTCAGTTCAAGTAAGACAGTCACCAGTAGCACGCTTAACAGGCCCACGATCAACGCAATACCAAGGGCACTGATAACCCCCGGCCAGATATATGACCATTCTTGTAGCCAGCCCTGCAGCGTCCAGTCTGCCGGCAGAATCGCCGGATAAAACCAGCCTCTACTCACTGACTGTGCGAGCAGTGCCCCAAGCGCCAGGATGCCAAATACCCGGGTCAGGACCGGCAATGCTCCGAGCCCTTTTAATAGCTTAAGCGCCAGCCTTTCTACTCTGCTAACCTGACTGGAGAGTCGCTTGCGGCTCCATTGCCCGATCAGATATTCCTGACCGATAACGACTAAACATAAAAGACCGCTGAGAGCCAGCAGCACCAGCCCGCCAGTGTAAGCCAACCGCCGTGCATCCGGGGTGAAATTAAGTTGCCACTCAAACACCTGCACGGCCAGCGTTGACGGTAGCTGCGGGGCCGCCAGTAAAGCGATGTCGATTACACTGAAGCTATACACGGCGACCACCATCAGCGGCAAGCGCAGCCGTTTCAACAATGCCGGAATCACGATCAGCCACCACGTTTTGGCTTTGCTATGTCCCTGACTCTGACCAATAATCAGCCATTTCTGATGAGGAATTTGCTGCAGCGCCCGATGGCTCATGAATAACAGAAAGGGAATTTCCTTCAACAACAGGATAAGGATGAAGGTCAGCAAATACTGCCGATCAAATAGATCTACTTCGATACCGGGCAGCAGCCGCCATAACCAGCCAGTCGGCGTAATAAGCCAAAGGATGCCGACCGTAAAGGCGAGATTTGGAATCGCAATAATGCTACGCAGGCCGCTACTAGAGATAGCATAGCTGGACACCATTACCACCAGCGTCGCAATCACCGTGACCACAATTGCCACCAGCAGTCCCTGCCAGATCATGGTACATATGCCGGGATAACTCAGTAAGGCGACAAAATTAAGTTGCCGTAGGTTCAACAATAATCCCAGCACAGCGGCAATCAGCGGCAACCCCAAGGCCAACAGGGCCAGTGCGAGCCCGCCTTTAGTTTTTAACTGAGCGACTATCATCGTTGATAGCGTTCCAGCCACTGCTGCTCAATTAACCGCAGCCAGTCAAGATGGGGCTCTGATTGTGCCGGGAATAAATCAGGTGCGTGTTTACCTGCGTTTAACCTGATAACAGGCGGATCTCCCCAGCCCATGGGATCCATTTTCTTGCGTTGCGCGGGCTCACTGAGTAAGAAATTTATTACCGCCAGTGCCTGATCCTTATGCGGACTTGCCGCCGGCACGGCCAGATAATGACTGTTGGTTATGGCCGACTGCCCGATAGTTGTAGCAACGATTGACGGCGGCAGCCGCTGTTGTCGATGTGCTACCGTTAGTTCCTGAGGATTAAAACTTACCGCCATATCAAGCTGCCCATTAGCAAGCAGTTGCTGCTGCACCACCGCTGACCCAGGGAAGTCGCGGCCTTGTCGCCACAACAGCGGGTGCAGCTGGTCCAGGTAGCGCCATAACGGCGCCAGAAGTTCCTTTGCGGTTTGCGCATCAGGGCTGGAGTAAAGGCGTTCGTCCTGATTATTGAGGCTGATTAACAAGCTTTTCAGGAAGGTAGTACCGTGAAACTCAGGTGGCTTCGGATAACTTAACCGGCCTGGGTGTTGTTGGGCATAAGACAACAGCTGCGCCGGATCGGGCTGCACCGGTAAAGTATTCTCACGCACCAACAGATGAAACTGACCCACCCCCCATGGCAATTCATAACCATCCACCGGCACACCAAAATCGGTTTGCCAGTTAAGATCAGGGTTAATCTTACTGGCATTTTCAACGCGCTCAGGGAGCTTACCTAATAATTTTCCGGCGGCTTTCAGCGCATGAAAGTTTTCACCGTTAATCCAGAGCAAATCGATAGCACTGGCGTTCCTGTCTTCGTTAAGCAAACGGGCTACGGCTTCGCTGATGTCACCGACTTTTACGTGGATCAATTCGATATTATCACGCGCTTTCAGCTCTTCAGCGGCCCACCGGAGATAATTATTTACTTCACTGGAGCCGCCCCAGGCATAAAAGTATACCGGCGCGGTTTCCTCAAATCGCTCAGCCGCCGATTGCGCTGGTATGCTCATGCTGCTTAAGATCAGCAAGCAGGCTAACAGAACAGGCACTAACCGCGACGCCATCGGTGAAACCGCTCCAGCCATTTCAGCAGACGTTCCGGCTGATTTGCCCGCCGCCAGTTGCCGGCAACAGATTTATTAGCTTCTGACATGGTCGGATAAATATGTATAGTGCCCAATATTTTTTTCAGACCCAGGCCATGCTTCATTGCCAGAATAAACTCTGCCAGCATGTCGGCAGCGTGATGGCCAACCAGGGTGGCGCCTAATATTTTATCTGAACCCGGCTTGGTCAGTACTTTCACCAGCCCTCTGGCTTGCTGATCGGCAATGGCGCGGTCAAGATCGCCGATATCATAGGTGGTTAACTCATAATCGATATCCTGATTCTTCGCTTCCTGCTCCGTTAACCCCACCGTTGCGACTTCAGGATCCGTAAAGGTCGCCCAGGGAATCACGCGGTAATCTACTTTGAATTTTTTAAAGGGATCAAATAACGCATTTACCGCTGCATACCAGGCCTGATGACTGGCGGTATGAGTGAACTGATAAGGCCCGGCAACGTCGCCGACCGCATAAATAGACGGTGAGCTGGTTTGCAGAAATTCATTGGTGCGCACCGTATTATTAACCTCAACGCCTATTTCGCTCAGACCATAACCCTCAAGATTAGCTTTACGTCCGACCGCCACCAGCAACTGGTCATATTCGAGCAGTTGCTGCTGGTCATTTTTGTTCTCAATCCGTAAACAAGCAGTACCATCATCGCTGCGCTCTACCGCAACAGCCTTCCAACCCAACATCAGCTCAATACCGTCGGCTTCAAACTGCGACCGCACAAGATCAGCCACGTCAGCGTCTTCTTTTGGTAGCACCTGCGGCTGCGCTTCGACGATAGTTACCTGGGAACCTAACCGGGCAAACGCCTGTGCCAGCTCAGCACCAACCGGGCCACCGCCCATCACGACAAATTTTTTCGGTAATTCAGTGAGTGACCAGATGGTTTCGGTCGTTAAATAATTGGCATCATCGAGGCCTTCAATCGGCGGAATAAAAGGCTTCGCTCCAGTTGCCAGAATAATATTACGGGCGGTTCGGATGGTTTTTGAGCCGTCACCCGCCGTGATTTCAACCTTCCATGGTGATACCAGATGAGCGCGCCCGATTTCAACGTTAACACCAAGCGATTGGTAACGCTCCGGTGAATCATGGGGCGCAATGCTGTTAATAACCTGATGCACTGATTTCATCACTGCGCCAAAATCAACCGCATTGGCGGTAATGGGCACGCCTTGCGCATTTAACTGTTTTGCTTTGTGCCGGCCATGAGCAATATGCAACAGCGACTTAGACGGGACACAACCGTTATTGAGACAATCGCCCCCCATTTTATGTTGCTCAACCAAAGTAACTTTTGCCTTAATTGCCGCGGCTATGTAGGCACTGATAAGGCCCCCTGAACCAGCGCCGATAACCAGTAAGTTGTCATCGAATTTTTTTGGCTTCTGCCAGTGACTAACCAGTTTGCGTTTTTTAATTAAGGTAACTAACCATTTGGCAACTAAAGGGAATATCGCCAGTAAAGCAAAGCTTATCAGTAATTCCAGTGAAAAAATGTCGCTAATTTTGTCGACCTGGGCAAGCTGTGTACCGGCATTTACGTAAACTGCCGTGCCCAATAACATACCAACCTGACTAACCCAGTAATAAGTCCACAAGCGGATACGGGTTAGCCCCATGACCAGATTAATAATCCAGAATGGAAATACCGGCACCAGACGCAATGTCAGCAAATAATATTTACCGTCCCGATCAATACCTTTATTTATTGCTTTAAGCCGCTTACTGAAGCGCTCCTCAATCCAGTCACGCAGAACATACCGGGCACTGAGAAATGCCAGCGTAGCGCCGAAACTTGAGGCAAAAGACGCAAGCAGCAAGCCCCACCACAAGCCAAACAAAGCCCCAGCCCCTAAAGTCATAACGACCGCACCGGGAACAGACAGCGCGGTAACAATCACATAGGCTATAAAATAAGCCACAAACAAGGCCAGCCAGTGTTCATTTGCCCACTGTGCCAGGGTTTCCTGATGCGCTTTTAGGCGGTCAAGTTCCAGATACTGATGGAGATCAAACCCCACAATAACAGCAGCCAGCACGGCTATAACTGCGAGGATGATTAGTTTGGTGGTTGATCCAGTGGTTTTTTTCATAATTTAGTTTGTGATCCCTTCCCTAAAAACGGTGCGTCAGTGTCACTTCAAGGTGCCGGGGAAGCTCGGGGAATACCAGAGTCGATCCAAAGTAACCGCCCTCGAACACCGGTGACCAGTTCTCCTGATCAGTCACGTTAAAAATATCCAGACGGATCCGGGTCCGTTCGTTATTCAGCTTCAACTCGGCGAAAAGGTTCAGGGTATGCTGCTCGCGAATCCGCACTTTATTCAGATAATCAAGTTTGTAGTCGCCACTGTAACTCAACTGGCCACCAACTTCCCAGACCGGCGAAAGCCGGTAGCCCAACGCCATGGCGGCTGTGTGGTCGGGCTGACCCTGCACGCGTACTGAAGAGGCCGGGAAGAAAGCAAAGTTCGGTGCGCCAACACCGGTACCCTGTACGATATCCGGGCGAGAGTTATCAAAGGCATCGTAAACCTGACGGGAATCCTGAAAACTGGCGGATTCATCGTAACGGGCGTCAAGGTAGGTATACCCCATACTTAACCACAATGCATCCTGGGTATAAAATAACTGGCTTTCGAAACCCCGGTTTTTGATACCAGAATTACTCCCGTCACGGTTGCGCAGACTTCGCGTTTGCGCAAACAGTGCCGCATCCAGATACCAGGGAGAACCGGCCGGTGCAAATTTATAGCCCAGTTCAATGGCTTCATTTTCGGTGGCGAAATTCAGTGGGTTGATTTGCTGATCAGCACCAAGCACTGTACCACCAGCCATGCTATTCGAGGTTGATTCAGTATAATTTGCACTGAGGTAGAAGGTGCTGTCAGGATTCAGGCTATAACTCAGGCTGCTCTGGGCCCCGTATAACCATTCAGAGTGGCTGTCCCGAGCCGGGGTTACACCCGCTGGTGCAATCGGGTCCCGGGCGCTGACATCATACCAGTCGGCCCGGAGACCCACCTGTAACTCCCAGTCGGCGTTCAGGGCCTGTTCGTGCTGGGCAAAGATACCGAACTGATAGCTGGTTGAGTCGGTAGTATCCGAAACATTGAAGTCACCGGCGCCATCCCCATCACGATCATACTGGCTACCCGGTGACACCCATACACCCGGGCGCAACTGAACCAGGCGCGCTTTCTGGCTCGCAGTCAGCGGAATCCGGCGATTGCTTAACGGACCTGTCAGATCCACTGGCAAATCCGCCTCAGTGGTAAACTGGCTGAACCCAAGCACGTCATTGTAGCGCAGATTAGCTCCAAACCAACTTATTTGACCCGGCGTCCATTCGCGCTGCCAGGTGCTTCGCGTTTCGAAGGTTGTAGCACCATCAATAATTTCAACAAAACTGTTCTGAGCAATCTCTTCGCGCTGCAGGTGCTGGAAATAGGCGGTCTGGATGAACTCCCAGCCATCGCCTAATTCACGCTGATAATCACCAAACAGCAGATAAGTCTGCGCGTTATTAATATCGAGCGGATCGGTATAAACCTGGCTTCGTGGAATTTTCACCAGACCGGTAGGGCTAACCACAGCGAAAGCTCCTGGTACAGTCGAGCCATTGGGCTGAACCCCTTGTCCCTGCACATATAGTCCATGATCAATCAGATCCTGGGTTGGTCGGTTAAGCCCCGCGTTATCAGTCCAGTCTACATCGTAGAATTCAGCGTGCAGGTTAAGCTCTGAGGCGCTGTCGGGTAACCAGCGCCAGGTCAGGTACAGATTATCACTGTCATAGCCTGCGTAGTCGTAGAAACTATCCTCGCGCACCACCTCGACACTTGCCCGCAAGCCTTGTTTACCACTATCAAGCACCTGGTTCACATCCAGTTGGGCGCGGTACTGGTTCCAGCGCCCGGCAGCAAGTTGTACAGTATTGTCGGTAGCCTGCAACGGTGCCTGCTTTGGCTGCAAATTGACGAACCCACCCGTGCGTTGGGTACTACCGAAAATTACCGGCGCCACGCCTCGCACCACATCAACCTGTGCCACGCTGTTAAATGAAAGCGGAATACCAAGCCCGTTATTACCGCCCTGCCGGCGCATGCCAAGCTGAAATATTTCGCCAAGCTGCCCCCGGATAGTTGGCAGGCTTGGCGCACCAAAGCCGGCGGCAGAATAAGTGTTAGGGGCGACCTTGCTGATATCATGTAAATCATTTATCGCGGCAGCTTCGAGCAGTTGCGATGAAATAGGGGTCACCGAACGTGGAATATCAGCAAGTGTCTTGTCCCCGCCAAATGCGCCCTCAACCAGGGTGCTTTTTGGGGAAATCCCGGCTGCATCCGCGCGTTTACCGGTAACTTCTATTATTTCTATGTCCTTATCCGCCGGAGCGCCTGCCGTCCCCTGCTCTTGCGCTGAGACCATATTTGCCAGCGGCACGGTTAATAGGGAAACGGCGAATATCCGTGAAGAGCTTACCCGAAACATAGACTATCCTTTATAGTGTAATTTACCGGAATTCATAACAGGTAGTTTAGCCGATCTTGCTGAATTTTTTCGATATTTCATGACTTTATTCAATTTGATCCTGTACTGCCCAACCAGCGTAATAAAATAAAACAACAACAAGGAATACTCATGTACACGAAAATCAGTTCACTTCTTATCATCGCGGGCTTTATCGCCATTCTGATGCTGGCAGGCTCCGGCCCGCTTTATCGGCTGCACGTGCTGGATCTGGGCCAGGCCTTTATGTTGATGCGCTGGGCTGCCTATGTTGGTGCTGCAACCGTGGTGCTTACTATAATCTTTATGATCTGGAAACGGCCCCGCGGTCTTATGCTTGGTTTAATGACGCTGGCGACCGTAGCCGCATTCATCAGTTTTTACCTGCCCTATTCGCAGTTACAGACTGCCCGCAGCGTGCCGCCTATCCACGACATTACAACGGACACTAATAATCCGCCGGATTTTGTAGCTATTGCCCCGCTGCGCGCCGACGCGCCCAACCCAGTCGCTTATCCGGGTGAAGAGACTGCCGAGCAGCAACGTCAGGCTTATCCTGACATCGAAACCTATACCACCGCTGCCAATCCGAACGCAGTATTTGACGCTGCCCTGGCCGTTACCAGCGAGATGGGATGGGAGCTGGTAGCCAGCGACTCAGCCGCCGGCCGTATTGAAGCAACGGCGACAACCACCTGGTTTGGCTTTAAAGATGACGTCGTCATTCGTATTCAGCAGCCCGACGGACAAACTGAGGTCGATGTGCGCAGCAAATCACGTGTTGGCCGCAGCGATGTGGGCGCAAACGCCGAGCGCATCCGTACCTTTATCAACAAGTTGGATCAACGTCTGTAAACGTGTTAAGGAGTTTTAATGATTGGTAATCCGATAACGACACGAAAATATCTCAGTTTAGTCTGGGGCGCTTTAGTTTTTGGCCTCAGCTCGCCCGCCTGGACTGCTGAATCTGCCACCGCAACTTTTGCTGGTGGCTGTTTCTGGTGTGTCGAGAAGGCCTTCGAAGAAGTACCGGGGGTCAGCGAAGCGGTATCGGGCTACGCCGGCGGTGAGGAACCTGACCCAACCTACGAGCAGGTTTCCGCAGGCAATACCGGTCACACCGAGGCGGTACAAGTTCATTATGACCCCTCAGTGGTTACTTATACGGGGCTTATTCAGGCATTCTGGCGCATGATGGACCCAACGGATAGCCAGGGTCAGTTCGTTGATCGGGGTCAGCAATATCGGCCAGCAATTTTTTATCACAATGAAAAGCAGCGTAAGATCGCCGAACATGAGAAGCAGCAACTAGCGGCTTCGGGTCGCTATAACGAGCCTGTGGTGATTGAAATAACCAGGCTCGATACCTTTTACCGCGCCGAGGACTACCACCAGGATTACTATAAAAAGAATCCGGTGCGCTACAAGGTTTATACCTTCAACTCGGGTCGCTTTCAGTATACCGAGGAAGTCTGGGGCGATGACTATGAAGTTGACTACACAAAATTTGAAAATAGCGTGCCGGAAACAAGGGCAATGGAGGACACAATGAAGGAGAGCTCGCAGAATTCATCAAGTAAGCAACATAGTTCAGAAGAAACCTGGTCTGCCAAAAAGATGGAAAACTTTGAAAAGCCTTCGGACGAAAAACTGAAAGAACAGCTGACGGAAATTCAGTATAAAGTCACCCAGAAGGATAAAACGGAACGGGCTTTTGAAAACCCCTACTACGATGAAAAGCGTCCGGGTATCTATGTCGACGTAATCAGCGGCGAACCACTTTTCTCCTCAGCGGACAAATTTGAATCGGGCACTGGCTGGCCCAGCTTCACCCAACCAATTGATAATGAGTACGTTGTTACCCGCAAGGATCGCTCCTGGTTCATGACACGCACAGAAGTTCGCAGCAACTATGCAGACTCTCATTTGGGTCATGTCTTTGAAGATGGCCCCGAGCCAACAGGCTTGCGGTACTGCATGAATTCCGCTGCGATGGAATTCATTCCATTGGAAGAAATGGAAGCCCGGGGTTACGGTGACTATATTCCCAAAGTTAATAACAAAGGCGATTCCTGAGCGCCTTTTTAATGCCCTGCCGGGACGCCTTCCCGGCGAGGATCTGCCGCACCAAACAGCCGCCCGTCCGGCAACACGCTAATACCATGTAAACCACTGTTCAGATCGCCAATCCTCACCTGATGCCCGCGAGCCTTTAGCTCATCAGCCAGCGGCACAATCAGAGTCTCTGCCTCCAGTACAGTCAGCCGGTTGGTGTTGGTTACATGCGGCAGACTTATCGCCTCCTGCATATCCAGATTCCAGTCAAGTAAGCCGATAAGTGTCTGCGCCACATAAAGAATAATATTCTGCCCGCCAGGCGATCCCAGCACATGCATTAGCTGCCCACTATCCTCGTTAAATACCATCGTTGGCGCCATCGAACTGCGGGGCCGTTTGCCCGCTTCAACCCGGTTCGCAACGGGCACGCCGTTAGCTTCGGGTACCAGTGAGAAGTCGGTCAGTTGATTATTCAGTAAAAAGCCCCGCACCATAACCGCCGAGCCGAAGCCCATTTCAATACTGGTGGTCATGGCCACAGCATTGCCGTCAGCATCAACAACTGAAAGATGGCTGGTATTGGGAAATTCCGGTGACTGATCATCGCCCTGCTCATACAAGTGCAAATACCCAGCGCTGGCTTTTCCCATATCCTTGCCATTAATAAGCGCCGCCCTGCTTGCTAAATAATCCTTATCCAGCATCTTCTCTACCGGCACCGGCACATAATCGGTATCGGCGATATAGCGGTTACGATCAGCAAAAGCCAGTCGCGCAGCTTGGGTGAAATAGTGAATGGCGTCTGTGCTGGTGGGGCTCCAGTCAGCGACCGGAAAATTCTCGAGTAATCCCAGAATCTGTAATACCGTAATACCGCCGGAGCTGGGTGGACCCATACCGCAAATCCGGTAAACCCGGTAGCCCGAACAAACGGGTTCGCGCATTACCGCGCGATAGTTGTTGAGGTCAGCTTCGCTCAGCAGGCCTGGCGTACCGCCGCTATTTTGCACTGCATTAACTATATCCCGCGCGATTGCACCGGTATAAAAGGCACTCGCACCTTGCCGGGCGACTTGTGTCAGGGTGTCGGCAAGCTCAGGATTACGCTTGATTTGCCCTGCCTGCAGCGCTTCGCCGTTCGGGTAAAAATAGTCCCGGGCCGGCGCCAGTTTGCCTAATCCCGGGTTAATTTCTAACTCCAACAAGCGTTGCAATCTCGGCGATACCTCAAAGCCCTGCTCGGATTTGGTGATGGTCGCATCAAACAGGCCGCGCCAGGGCAATTTCCCCCACCGCTGATGCGCAAGCTCAAGCCCCCGCAGTACGCCGGGGGTGCCCACTGAGCGCCCGCCAATAACGGCATCCCAGAACTTTTCCGGCGGCCTTCCCTGCTCATCAAGAAATAAATCAGGGCCCGCAGCCTGTGGCGCCTGTTCGCGCGCATCTATGGTATACAGACGTTGCTCAGCGTTATCCCAGTAAAGGATAAATGCGCCACCACCGATCCCGGATGATTGCGGCTCAGTCAGAGTCAGCATCGCCTGCACCGCGATAGCCGCGTCGATGGCGCTGCCGCCGGCTGCTAACACGGACTTACCGGCTGCGCTGGCTGCAGGTGTCGCGGCAACAACCATATAGTCATCTGTGATCAGGCCCTGTTTTTCAGTGAAGCCGGTGGCAGCTTCGGGTTGCTGAGTTTGCGCAGGCGGGAGCTCGGGGCTGCAGGCAGCTAACTGAAAGCAGAGAAGCAGCAGCAATCCGTTTAATCGCATTCTGAATTCCTTTAGTTTCGGATGTTTTATTGTTTACGTTTTACTGTTTACATGAACGAACGAATATTCCTATGATAAAGACCTCAGCAACCACCGGCAATGAATGATTCAGGGAATCCTTTACCATGCCCCAGCAGCTTCAGGTTATTATTTGTTCGGTCCTGATTATTATCATCGCGACCTGGCTACATTTTTATCAGGCTCAGGTTCCAGCCTTATACGACGATTTCGATTTTCATCGGAATCTGATCTGGCAAGAACCCTGGCGTATTCTCACCGCCCATGTGCTACACCTGAATCTGCGGCATCTGGTACTCAACAGCATCGGGCTGATCATAGTCACTATACTGTTTTTGCGGCACTTTAATGTCCGTAGCTGGCTCAATGCCGTAACGATCATCGCTGTCGGCATAAGTTTGTGGGTTTGGTTAGTCGGCTTCCCCGAGCGCTTTGTCGGCTTGTCGGGCATTATCCACGGTCTGTTTTTATGCGGCATTCTGCTGGAATGGTCCGCCAGCCGCTACCGATGGGACTGGACCCTCGCGATCGGCGCCGTTTTTATTATCAGCAAAGTCGCCTTCGAGGCCATGGGCCTGATTGCCAGTACGACGCTGCTAAGCGCCGGTGAGGATGTCTGGGTAATGCATGCTGGCGGACTTCTAGCTGCTGTATTGGCCTGGTGGCTGCATCAGCGACGACTGGCTGCGTTAACTCGGGCTGATTAGCAGTGGTGAGCAAGCGCGGCAAACTGCCGCGCCTGAAAAAAGTCAGAACGTGATCCGCTCCTTGTTTAATTCAAGTACACGTGGACCTATCCCCTTGATTTGTAACAACTGATTGATGTCGCTAAAACTTCCCAACTTGGTGCGGAGATCAATGATGGCTTCGGCGCGCTTTAGCCCGATACCGGTCAGCTTCATCGCCAGCTGCTCTGCAGACGCAGTATTCAGGTTAACCTGAGCGACCTGCTGAACGGCGGGTTCCCAAAGCGGCATCGGCTCAGCGGCAGCAGGCTGTAGTAATACCAGCGGCGATAGCATAGAGGCAAAAAGAAGTGTCTTCCGTAACATAGCATTTCTCCTGATAGAAGCTGCGAAATGCAGCACTCAGGAGTCTAGCTGTTGTTACCGGTTAAGCGTTAACTGCAGCAGCGGACTATCATGTAAGACTATGATTAATTGCCTGTAAGGCAGCCAAAGGATCATCAGCCTTCGTGATCGGACGGCCAATAACCAGCACATGTATTCCAAGCGCCTGAGCCTGTTCCGGCGTCATTATCCGTCGTTGATCACCCTGATCACTGCCAACCGGCCGGATACCAGGCGTAACCAAAACGAAGTCACGGCCAAATTCAGCTTGCAGTTGCTCTGCTTCCCAGGCCGAACATACAACCCCGTCAAGGCCACTTACCGCCGCTAACCGGGCCAGTCGCTGCACCTGGTCCGCCGGCTCGACGGCTATACCAGTCTCAGCCAGGTCATCCGCGGTCATGCTGGTCAGCACGGTAACGCCGATAAGTAAAGGCGGTTCAGGAAAATCAGCCAAGGCGACGCGCGCTGCTTCCATCATCCGCCGGCCCCCGCTGGCATGCACGTTAACCATCCAGACGCCAAGTTCAGCCGAAGCGCGAACCGCTTTTGCGACAGTGTTGGGGATATCATGAAACTTCAGATCCAGAAAAACCCTGAAGCCTTCGTCCACCAGACGTTTGACAAACTCCGGGCCCGCACTGGTAAAGAGCTCCTTGCCTACTTTGAGGCCGCACATATCAGGGCTAAGCCGGCGCACCAAGGGCCAGGCTGAAACGGCGTCAGGAAAATCCAGGGCTACAAAAATCTGTGACTTAGGCTTCATCTACTCTCCATCTAAACCAATTATCGGCTTAATTTCTCCCCAGCTTCGACAAGACGGGCAATGCCAGTAAAGCGTGCTACCGGCGAATCCACAGTGACGACAACGGTACTTAGGCCGTTGCTGCAACTGCTGCTGCACCAGTTTTTGCAACATCCTTAAGCTATCACGCGCTTTACCAACATCAGCAGCCCGGATATGGAATGCCATCAGTTGATGGAAGCCTTTCATGGTAGGGTGTTTTATTAAGGTGGTCTGAACAAACTTCTCTGCGGCTTCGATGCCGTTTTCACGGGCGATTAATTCTGACAGTAACACTGCGGCGCTGGTGGACTGGCTTGTCTTCACACAATCATGCAGGAAATGAATCAGGCCAGCTTCATCATCAAGAGCCTCAAAACAAGCTTTAATCAGGGGTAATGCTTCAGCGATAAAAGCCGGATCGTCGTTCAGAATGCCAGCCAGAATATGCTGGGCTTTACGATAGTGCCCCTGATTAAACCACAGCCGACCTAAAGCCAGGGCTGCTCTGGCACAGCCCGGATCATGCTTGCGAGCTTTGCTGTAATATTTTCCGGCCAGTTCGGGGTTTTCCTGCTTTTCTGCTAGTTCGCAGTAGAGCTGTGCAACGACGCGCTCTGCTGAGCTATCGGTACGGGTCAGTTTTAGCGCAACCTTAATGGCTTTATCCCATTCATGGGTGGCTTCATAAAGTTCGAGTAAATGACGCTGACAGGCTTCTCTGAAGGCTTTGTCCTGTTGCAACGCCAGCAACATATCTTCGGCCCGGTCGTAGATGCCCGCGGCCAGATAATCGAGGCCGAGCTCGAACATCGCTTCGCGACGTTCCTGCTCGGAAATATTAGGCCGTGAGGTCAGATTTTGATGCACTTTGATCGCGCGATCAACTTCACCCCGGCGGCGGAACAGCTTGCCAAGGGCCCAGTGGGTTTCAAGGGTATCGGAGTCAACATCAAGGAGTTCGATAAACAGATCGACCGCTTTATCTGGCTGATCGGACAATAGTAAATTGAGCCCGGTGACATACTGCCGGGAGAACTGTTCCTGCTCGCGGCGCCCTTCATTACGCACACTGTTACGCCCCATGAACCAGCCATAAGCGGCAGCAACTGGTAGCAACAGAAACAAAAGTTCAAGCATTAGTTCTGGCTCGTGTTTATCACTTGTTTACGTAGTTTACGGTTCTCGCTGCGCAGCAGGACCTGCCGCCCGGCCATACTCAGCAAGCCAATAATAAAGCCGATCAATAAAAAGCCCGCGGCAATGGCAGCGACTGGCAAGCTGGCGTCAGCAACAAAAAGATCAATAATGACAACCTGCTTATTCAGTGCCCCGAAAAACACTGCAATAAGGAATAAAATTAATAACGGCAGACTGACAAAAACAAATCGGATCATAGTGTTTCCTGTCTGACACTCATAAAAAAACGGCATGCCATAATATAGCATGCCGTTTTCGTTTACTCGACGTTAAATCGTGTCGACCCGTTCCCGAAGCTCTTTGCCTGGTTTGAAATGGGGAACATATTTGCCCTCCAGTTCAACCTGCTCTCCGGTTTTCGGGTTGCGACCAACTCGTGGCGCCCGATAATGCAGTGAAAAGCTACCAAACCCACGGACTTCGATGCGCCCGCCCCCAGCTAACTGCTGGGCCATTTGTTCGATAATCTCTTTCACCGCATCTTCAACCTGTCGCGGAGAAAGCTCAGGATACAACGTTGCCAACTGTTGAATCAGTTCTGACTTTGTCATCTTAAGCTCCTCTAACGTGCTGTTGCACGCACGATCCATGTTATCAGGCAGCTAACGAATCAACTGATTAGTCGTCTTTATTCGCTGCCTTGAAAGCTTCGGCCATTGCGCTGGAGAACTTGTCGCCTTCGTCTTGCTGCTTGTTCACCGACTCAATCGCTTCTTTTTCCTGAACTTCGTCTTTAGCACGAATTGATAAGCTCAAAACGCGATTCTTACGATCAACGCCCATGAAGCGAGCTTCAATTTCATCGCCAACTTTCAGTTCAGTTGTCGCATCTTCAACCCGGTCCCGAGAAATGTCTGATGCGCGAACATAACCTTCAACGCTTTCAGCCAGTTCTACTTTCGCACCTTTAGCGTCAACTTCTGTGACCTTACCAGTAACGATAGCACCTTTTTTGTTGGCTGCCAGATAATTGTTAAACGGATCTTCTTCAAGTTGTTTAATACCTAAAGAGATACGCTCACGCTCGGCGTCAACTTGCAGGACGATAGCAGTAACTTCTTCGCCTTTCTTGAATTCACGTACAGCTTCATCACCGGTAGCTTCCCAGCTGATGTCTGACAAGTGAACCAGGCCGTCGATGCCGCCGTCCAGGCCGATGAAGATACCAAAGTCAGTGATTGACTTGATCTTACCGGAAACTTTATCGCCTTTATTGAAGTTCTTAGCAAACTCTTCCCAAGGGTTTGGTTTGCACTGTTTCAGGCCAAGCGAAATACGGCGACGTTCTTCGTCAATTTCCAGCACCATCACTTCAACTTCGTCATCCAGGTTCACGACTTTAGATGGGTGAACGTTTTTGTTCGTCCAGTCCATTTCAGAAACGTGTACCAGACCTTCAACGCCTTCTTCGATTTCTACGAAGCAGCCGTAATCAGTCAGGTTAGTAACCCGACCAGTCAGGCGATGACCTTCAGGATAACGGTTAGCGATATCTGACCATGGATCTTCGCCTAATTGCTTCAGACCCAGAGATACGCGAGTACGCTCGCGATCAAACTTCAGTACTTTAACAGTGATTTCGTCGCCAACATTCACGACTTCGCTTGGATGCTTAACGCGTTTCCAGGCCATGTCAGTGATGTGCAACAAGCCGTCAACGCCGCCTAAGTCTACGAATGCACCGTAGTCGGTCAGGTTCTTAACGATACCAAGAACTTCCTGGCCTTCTTGCAGGTTTTCCAGCAGCGCATCGCGCTCTGCACTGTTTTCAGTCTCGATCACAGCACGACGTGAAACAACCACGTTGTTGCGCTTCTGATCCAGCTTGATAACTTTGAATTCTAAATCTTTATTTTCCAGGTGCGCAGTTTCGCGAACCGGACGCACATCAACCAGAGAGCCTGGCAGGAACGCACGAACACCGCCCAAATCTACGGTGAAACCGCCTTTAACTTTACCGCTGATAACACCGATAACCGTTTCCTGGTCTTCGTAAGCTTTCTCGAGTTGCAGCCATGCTTCATGGCGCTTAGCTTTTTCACGCGACAAAATCGTTTCGCCGAAGCCGTCTTCCACAGCATCAAGCGCAACGTCAACCTGATCGCCCACCTGGATTTCCAGTGCGCCATCAGCGTTACGGAATTGATCAACAGGAATAGCACTTTCAGATTTCAGGCCAGCGTCAACTAATACAACATCACGGTTAATAGCAACGATTGTACCTTTAACGATTGAACCCGGGCGTGTTTCTACCTCTTTAAGGCTTTCTTCAAACAGTAGTGCAAAATTATCTGACATATGAGTTGGCTTTCTTCAGTTAAGTACGTCCACCAGACAATCCTGTGAGGCGGGGTTGTTATAAATAATCTGCTCGCATCCTTACTGCAGACCGCTAAGCCGGCGACCCTAAGAGCCTACCTTCTCAGTATTCGAGAGTTTGCCATGGGCAAACTCGAGTATTTGCTCGACCACTTCATTGATCGGTAAATCAGTTGAATCTACAAACAACGAACCCTCAGCAGCCTGCAAAGGGGCAACCGAGCGGTTGGTATCGCGTTCATCCCGTTCCTGGATTTCGGCGATTAATTGGTCAATTTTAGCAGTAAAACCCTTCTCTAGCAATTGTTCGTAGCGCCGCCGCGCGCGTTCTTCGGCGCTGGCGGTCAGATAAACTTTGGCAGCGGCATCTTTAAACACCACAGTACCCATGTCGCGGCCGTCCGCAACCAGCCCCGGAAGCTCTTTAAAAGCTCTTTGCCGACGCAGTAGCGCCTCACGAACCCGTGGCAGTGCAGCTATCTTAGACGCCATGTTGCCGACTGCTTCAGCCCGGATAGACATAGTTACGTCTTCGCCCTCGAGGATGATATGAGTCAGTGACTTTTCCTCTTCAACCTCAAACTTAACGTCAAGATTACTTGCCAGTGCCACCAGACTTTCTTCGTCGTCAGCATCAAAGTCATGATGCAACGCAGCTAATGCCAGGACCCGATAAATTGCCCCGCTATCAAGCAAGTGCCAGCCAAGTTTCTCAGCGAGAATACGACTTACGGTACCTTTGCCGGCCCCACTTGGGCCATCGATAGTTATAACGGGAATGTTTTCGGTCATGAGCGTCCTCTTCCGGATAAAAGCGCGGCAATTATACGGATTTTGCGGAAAATTGCACCTTTATTCGACTGACTGATTGTTGGCAAGGCACCCGCAGCCTGTTAGCGGAGTTGCTTTACCGGCACAGGCGGTTAAATTCGCGGAAAAAATCGGGGTAGGTTTTGGAACAACAGTCCGGGTCAATAATTCGCACCCCCGCCGGCGCAAATCCCAGCAGCGCAAAACACATAGCCATCCGATGATCATCATAAGTAGCGATGGCGGCGTGCTCGATAGCCACCGGCGGCGTGATACGAATACTGTCTGCAAACTCCTCTACTACAGCACCGGTTTTGCGAAGTTCGGTCGCCATTGCGTGCAGACGATCCGTTTCTTTGATCCGCCAGTTAGCGATATTGCGAATATGGGTTGTACCCTGAGCGAACAAAGCCAGGGTAGCAAAAGTCATTGCAGCATCGGGGATCGCGTTTAGGTCGGCATCAATCGCTTGCAACTGCCCGCCCTGGACATCGATAAAGCGTTCATCAACCTGCAGATTACCGCCCATCCCGGACAAGTACCCGGCAAAGGCTAAATCCCCCTGAATGCTGGCCTGGCCGATCCCATGTATGCGCAACGGACCACCACCCAGTACCCCCGCCGCGAGCCAGTATGAAGCCGCGCTGGCGTCGCCTTCGATCCAATACTCACCTGGTGAGCAATAAACCTGATTGCCCGGGATCATGAATTCCTGCCCGCCAATCTGATGAACCCGGATGCCAAATCGCTCCAGCATGGCCACCGTGAGCTCAATGTACGGCCAGGAGACAACCTTTCCTTCAAGTTGCAGGATGCTATCACCGGCAAGCAGCGGCAATGCCATCAGCAGCGCGCTAATGTACTGGCTGGAAGCGCTACCGTCGATGCTCAGGTGGCCGGCTTGCAAGCCACCGGCCAGCTGCACCGGTGGGTAACCTTCATTGCTCAGATAGTGGATGGTAGCGCCAGCCGCACTGAGGCAGTCTGTAAGCGCCGCTAACGGACGTTCCTGCATACGCTCGTTGCCGGTAAGCACACAGGTCTGATCGTTCAGGGTAGCGCTAAGTACTGCCGTTAAGGGACGGATAGCGGTACCGGCGTTGCCAAGCTGCAGTTCCGACGGAACCTGTTGCCAGTGCCCTCCGCACCCGGTAATGGTGACAGTCGTTCCTGCTTTAACGTCAATCCCGACGGCAATGCCGAGCGCGGTCAGCGCTTCGAGCATCCGCTCAGTGTCATCACTGCGCAGCACATTGGTGAGCCTTGTCTGCTGACCCTGCTGGCATAAAGCAGCCATCAGCAGCGCCCGGTTAGCAATACTTTTTGAACCAGGCAGAGTAACCTCGCCACGGCACTGCTGCAAACCAGCCAGTTCCAGTGCCGCAGTCATAACTAGCCGGCCTGCTCTGCCAGGATTGTGTCCATGGCACTGATAAATACTTCGTTTTCTTCCGGTAGCCCGATGCTTACCCGCAGATGGCGTGGTAGCTCATAGCCAGCCACTGGCCGAACAATTACACCAGCATGCAATAACTTCTGGTAAATCCCAGCCGCATCGTCACCGACTTCGATAGTCAGGAAATTACCCCGCGACGGAATATATTTCAGCCCGTTCTGCTCACAGAACAGTGTGAGCTGTGCCATTCCGGTGTCATTCACGATCACCGATTTTTCCAGATATTCAGTATCTTCAAGCGCGACTTCAGCGGCCCGCAGGCTCAGGCTGTTCATATTAAATGGCTGACGGACACGATTCAGCAGATCGGCAACTTCAGGCCGCGTCACCGCAAACCCAGCGCGCAAACCAGCCAAACCATAAGCCTTGGAAAATGTTCGGGTAACCAGCAAGTTAGGGAATTCAGCAACCCAGCTGAATGATGGCGCACGCTCATCTTCGGCCACGTATTCTGAGTAGGCTTCATCCAGCACTACCAACACCTGAGCTGGTACTTTTTGCAGGAATTCGTGAAGCGCTTCCGAGGTTAAGAACGTGCCGGTCGGGTTGTTCGGATTGGCAATAAAAATCATGCGGGTACGGTCAGTTATAGCTCCCAGCATGGCATTCAGGTCATGGCCGTAGTCGCGGGCAGGCACTGCTATGCCTTTAGCACCAATGGCCTGGGTAACCAGCGGATATACCACAAAGGCATGTTGCGAAAAAATCACTTCATTTTCATCGCTGACAAAAGTACGGGCGATAAGCTCAAGCACATCATTAGAGCCGTTCCCGAGGGTGATTTGGTTTGGTTTTAAATCAAACTTTTCAGCGATTTTGGTTTTCAGGTAATACCCGTTGGCATCAGGGTAACGAGCCAGCCCGGATAACTGATCCTGCAGGGCTTGCTTGACCTTAGCACTTAAGCCGAGCGGATTCTCATTGGACGCTAACTTGACGATATTAGAAATACCAAGCTCACGTTCCAGCTCTTCGATGGGCTTACCCGCCTGGTAGGGGCTCAGATTTCGGACGCCGGCATTGGCCAGGGCTTTTGCATCAAAAACAGTCATAATTACACTCTTATTTTGTACTATTTGGGCGTTTGAACGGCTATGCAGAACACTTACCCATTAGATTTTTGGAAATCTTTCATGAAATCGACTAAGGCTTCAACACCAGCTAACGGCATTGCATTATAAATACTTGCGCGCATTCCACCTACGTACCTATGACCTTTCAGGCCCACCATGCCGCGCTCAGCAGCCTGCTTGAGAAAAGCGCTATCAAGCCGCTCATCAGCCAGCATAAAAGGCACATTCATACGGGAGCGAAAATCAGGGTGGATCGGATTCGAATAAAAATCCGACTGGTCAATGTAGTTATACAGCAAAGCCGCTTTTTTGTGGTTAAGCTCACCCATGGCGTTAATACCGCCCTGGCGTTTCAACCACTCAAACACCAGCCCGGATAAATACCAGGCGAACGTATTCGGGGTGTTATACATGGAGCCGTCTTTAGCCTGAACGCTGTAGTCCATGATGGTTGAGGTATTGCGCTGTGCCTTGCCAAGCAAGTCATCGCGGACAATAGCTATAGCGAAACCTGAGGGGCCGATATTCTTCTGCGCGCCGGCATAAATAATGCCAAAGCGGCTGACATCGAGTGGCTCAGACAAAATCGTGGAGGACATATCCGCCACCAGCGGCGCGCGGATACCTTCAGGGATCTGATGCAGAGCCACGCCGTCGACCGTTTCATTGGGGCAATAGTGAAAGTAAGCCGCATTATCGGATAGCTGCCAGGTTTCGGGGGCTGATATTGCTTTGCCCTGGGGCGTGAGCTCGGTGCCACCGACAACATTAACCTTGCTGACGTATTTATCCGCTTCCCGGATAGCGAAATCAGACCAAATACCGCTATTCAGATAGTCGACTGTATCGCCAGGACCCGCGATATTCTGCGGCACGGCGCTAAATTGGCCGCGACCGCCGCCATGCATAAATAAAACCTGGTAATTCGCTGGTACCGACATGAGGTCGCGCAGGTCTTGTTCGGCCTGCGCTGCCATTTGCATAAAAGCAGGATCGCGGTGACTGATCTCCATCACTGAAATACCGCTATTACGCCAGCTCCGGAACTCAGCCTGCGCTTGCTCCATCACCTCTGCCGGCAACATTGCCGGCCCCGCAGAAAAGTTAAACGGGGCATTCATCGGTAGTTATTCCTTGTCGTCAGCGTCATCAGCGGCGGGTAAATCAGGCGCCAGTTCGTCATCAAGCAATTCGTCAACAGACTCGACTTCTTCCAGCTCATCAATCTCGTCAATGCGCTGCATGCCGACAACTTTCTCGTCGGAACCGGTGCGTATCAGCCGCACCCCCTGAGTGTTACGTCCGACTACAGATACTTCGCTAACGCGGGTGCGAACCAGGGTGCCTTTGTTACTAATCAGCATGATCTGGTTGGTATCGATCACTTCCATAGCTCCGACTACGCTACCATTACGCTCACTGACCTTGATCGATACCACGCCTTTGGTGGCACGGCTCTTGGCCGGGTAGTCAGTTATTGGCGTGCGTTTGCCGAAGCCGTTTTCAGTCACTGTCAGAATGGTCGGAATTTCATCTTCGATGGTGCGCGGCACTATCAGTGAAACAACGCTTTGATCATCAGCCAGACGAATACCTCGGACGCCGGTTGCGGTACGTCCCATCGAACGGACCTGATCTTCACTGAAGCGCACGACTTTACCGCCGTCAGAGAACAACATAATCTCGTCGCCGGCACTGGTCAGGTCAACACCGATCAGCTCATCGCCAGGTACCAGATTAAGGGCAATAATGCCGCCGTTACGTGGCCGTGAGTAGTCAACCAGTGGGGTTTTCTTAATAGTACCGTTGCGGGTTGCCATAACGACGAACTTATCTTCCGGGTAATCCCGGGTCGGCAGAATCGCGGTAATACGCTCATCGGCTTCAAGCGGCAGTAAGTTCACAATTGGGCGGCCACGAGAAGTTCGGGTTGCCAGTGGTAGCTGGTAAACCTTCATCCAGTAGATGCGGCCACGGGTTGAGAAGCACAGAATGGTATCGTGGGTATTTGCCACCCACAGTCGCTCAATGAAATCTTCTTCTTTCATGCGCGTGGCTGACTTACCTTTGCCACCGCGCCGCTGAGCTTCATATTCAGTCAGCGGCTGGTACTTCACGTAACCGTGATGTGACAGCGTAACCACAACGTCTTCTTCGTTAATCAGATCTTCCATGCTGATATCGTGGGCGGCCGCGGTGATCTCGGTGCGGCGCTCATCGCCATAATCAGCTTTAATTTTTTCCAGCTCTTCACGAATAACTTCCATCAGTCGCTCTGAGCTATTCAGAATATGCAATAACTCTTCAATTTGTTGCAGCAGGCTCTTGTATTCATCAAGAATTTTTTCATGTTCCAGCCCCGTCAGCTTGTGCAAACGCAAGTCCAGAATAGCCTGTGCCTGTTCTTCAGTCAGATAGTACTCGCCATCACGGATACCGTATTTTGGATCCAGATGATCAGGGCGTGCAGCATCAACACCAGCGCGCTCAAGCATAGCTGAAACATCGCCCAGCACCCATGAACGGGCGGTCAGGCCGGCTTTAGCGTCTGCCGCAGTCTGCGAACGACGGATCAGTTCAATAATTTCGTCGATATTGGCCAGTGCAATCGCCAGGCCTTCTAGTATGTGCGCACGCTCACGGGCCTTACGCAGCTCATATACTGAGCGCCGCGTCACCACTTCCCGGCGATGCAGGATAAAGCACTCAAGCATATACTGCAGATTAAACAGGCGCGGCTGATTTTTATCCAGCGCGACCATATTGATACCAAAGACAACCTGCATCTGGGTGTTGGCGTACAAGTGATTCAGCACCACCTCTGCAACTTCACCGCGCTTCAGTTCGATAACGATGCGCATGCCGTCTTTGTCTGACTCATCGCGCAGGCCGCTGATACCTTCCAGGCGTTTTTCTTTAACCAGCTCAGCGATTTTTTCAATTAGCCGGGCTTTATTAACCTGATACGGAATTTCATTAACGATAATGGCTTCACGCCCATTGCTATCGGTTTCAATCTCCGCTTTGGCACGCAGGTGAATGCGACCACGTCCGGTCTTGTAGGCTTCTACGATACCGGCCCGTCCAGAAATACTGGCCGCGGTCGGGAAGTCTGGTCCCGGGATGTGCTCCATCAGCTCTTCGACAGTAATATTCGGGTTGTCGATCATCGCTAAGCAGCCGTTGACAACTTCGGTCAGGTTATGTGGCGGAATGTTCGTCGCCATACCAACCGCGATGCCTGAAGAGCCGTTAACCAGCAGGTTCGGCACCCGCGTCGGCAGCACATCAGGAATTTGCTCGGTGCCATCATAGTTAGGCACAAAGTCGACCGTTTCTTTATCCAGATCGGACAACAGCTCGGCGGCGATTTTGGCCATACGGATTTCGGTGTAACGCATGGCTGCTGCCGAGTCCCCGTCAACAGAACCAAAGTTACCCTGGCCATCAACCAGCATATAACGCAGCGAGAACGGCTGCGCCATACGTACAATGGTGTCATATACAGCACTATCACCGTGAGGGTGATACTTACCGATAACGTCACCAACGATACGCGCTGATTTCTTATAAGGCTTGTTATAGTCGTTGCGCAGCTCATTCATCGCGAACAGCACGCGTCGATGAACCGGTTTGAGTCCATCACGAACGTCCGGTAGTGCCCGACCAACGATTACACTCATCGCGTAATCGAGATACGAACTCTTTAACTCATCTTCAATATTTACCGGACTGACTTCTCTGGCGAGATCACTCATAGCTATATCCCTAAACGAACTAACTTTCTTATAATTTTATAGATAGCAGCATTGTACCCGTAGCCATGCCCTACCGCATCCTTTTTTCCGGTGCTTTTTTTACACCGCCAGGTTGAGTACACTGTACCTAGTTTTCAGCCAGAGCAGAAGTCCTATGACCTTATCTTCCAATGTTGATCCTGCCGAAATAGAAAAATTTAGTGCCCTTGCCTCACGCTGGTGGGACCCTGAAGGTGAGTTCAAGCCGCTGCATAAAATTAATCCACTGCGGATAGGTTATATCCAGCAACACTGTGACGGCGTTTTTGATCTGAACGTACTCGACATTGGCTGCGGCGGTGGCTTATTAGCAGAAGCGCTGGCCCGCGCCGGTGCTAAAGTAACCGGTATCGATCTGGCCGATCAATCCCTGCAGGTAGCGCGTTTGCACGCCAGTGAAGAAAGCAAGCTCGACATTGACTATCAATGTATTGCCGCTGAAGAATTTGCCACCAGGCACCCGGAGCAATTTGATGTGGTGACTTGTCTGGAAATGCTTGAACATGTGCCGGATCCGGCCGCTATTGTTACCGCGGCCGCACAAGCGCTTAAACCCGGCGGTAAAATGTTCTTCTCAACCCTCAACCGCAATATGAAATCCTGGTTACTGGGGATCGTTGCCGCTGAATATGTATTGCGCTGGGTTCCCCAGGGCACTCACCAGCATAAAAAATTTATTCAGCCGGCCGAGTTGCTACGGATGACCGATGCAGCAGGCCTGAATCCCCTGCACATGACCGGCATGCACTATTCACCGCTGCGCGGCTTTTATCTGGACGACAGTAACGTTGATGTGAACTACATAGTGGTACTCGAAAAACCATGCTAAAACCCGCAGCCATATTGTTTGACCTGGATGGGACCTTACTGGATACCGCACCCGACCTTGGGGCAGCACTTAATTCCGTGCTGCGCAGTGAACACCGCGCTGAAGTCAGCCCTGAAGCGTACACGCCGCTTGCTTCCCACGGTTCGACCGGTTTGCTGCGACATGCTTATGGCGACGAATTTGATTCGCGCCGTGACGAATTGAGAGAGGCGTTTCTGAGCGCCTATGCCAGAAATATTGCCGTTAATACCCAAGTGTACGAGGGTATCGTTGAGTTGCTGGTGGCGCTTGCTGAACGCGACATCGCCGTAGGTATAGTGACCAATAAGCCACAGAATCTCACCAGGCAGCTGTTACCCGGTTTCCCCGACCTCGCAGCTGTAAAGGCAATCGTCTGCGGCGATACCTTGCAGGTGGCCAAACCGCACCCTGATCCCCTGTTCCACGCCGCGGATATATTGCAGGTTCAACCAACCGAGTGCTGGTATGTTGGTGACGCTCAACGCGATATAGAGGCCGGCCGGGCAGCGAAGATGTTTACTGTGCTGGCACGTTATGGCTACCTGACTGATGAGGATCGTGCCAGTGACTGGGGCGCGGATGCCCATATTGACAATCCGCAGGATTTACTCGCGTTGCTTGATGACAAAACCAGTTGATTCTATGCAGACCTTGATGGTTATGGCTTAGAGCATTGGGGTCTGATAACCGTGTGTTAAAGAGCAAAAAATAATAAGCAAAGTTCGATTTACCTAAAGCTCTATAAGGACAAGCGTTTTAGCTTAACGGCTCCGAAATGATCCGATATTTTTCACAAGACAGACCACTTTCCTTCTTGATCCCGTAGCAAATAGTGCCTAGGATACAGTTTCAACAACCAACCCAAGATATTGTGTAAAAATCACACTAAAAACCCACTAACTACACAACATCTTGTGGCGACATAAAACAAACATAACGATAATTTCTATGGGTGAGCCGCATGAATCAACAGCTTTTCGTGACTAAACGCAGTGGTGAACGTGAACCGCTGGATTTAGAGAAAATTCACCGTGTAATCAGCTGGGCCGCGGAAGGCCTGAACAACGTCTCGGTATCACAGGTTGAAATCAAATCACGAATTCAATTCTATGACGGTATCAAGACTGAAGATATTCACGAAACCATCATTAAGGCAGCGGCTGACCTGATTTCTGAAGAAGCACCTGATTATCAGTATCTGGCGGCCCGGCTGGCTGTGTTTCACCTGCGTAAGTTAGCCTATGGCAAGTTCGAACCGCCTCATTTATACGACCAGGTTCAGAAGATGGTTGAGTCAGGCCGCTATGATAAGCACCTGCTGACTGATTACAGCAAAGAAGAATTTGAAGAAATGAATGCGTTTATGGACCACGCGCGGGACCTGAACTTCTCTTATGCCGCCATCAAGCAGCTGGAAGGCAAATACCTGGTACAGAACCGGGTAACCGGTGAAATTTATGAAAGCGCGCAGTTCTTATACGTGTTAGTGGCAGCCTGCCTGTTCGCCAATTATCCCAAAGAAACCCGGATGAGCTATGTGCGACGCTTCTATGATGCTACTTCGCTGTTCAAGATTTCGCTGCCGACGCCCATTATGTCCGGTGTTCGCACACCGACCCGGCAGTTCAGTTCTTGCGTACTTATTGAAGCTGGCGACAGTCTGGATTCGATTAATGCGACCGCCAGCGCCATTGTTAAATATGTATCGCAGCGTGCCGGTATCGGCATTAATGCCGGCCGCATCCGCGCGCTGGGTAGCCCGATTCGCGGCGGTGAAGCGTTCCATACGGGCTGTATTCCGTTCTATAAATATTTCCAGACAGCTGTTAAAAGCTGTTCACAAGGCGGCGTTCGTGGCGGAGCGGCAACCCTGTTTTTCCCGCTCTGGCATTTGGAAGTTGAAAGCCTGCTGGTGCTGAAGAACAACCGCGGCGTTGAAGAGAACCGTGTACGCCATCTCGATTATGGCGTGCAGTTCAACCGGCTTATGTATCAGCGTCTGGTAAAAGACGACTTCATTACCTTGTTCAGTCCGTCTGACGTACCGGGCTTGTATGACGCTTTCTTCGCCGACCAGGCTGAGTTTGAGCGGCTCTATACCCAGTATGAACAGGACGATTCGATTCGGAAGAAACGCATCAAGGCTATCGAACTGTTTAGTTTATTTATGCAGGAGCGCGCCAGTACTGGTCGTATCTACCTGCAGAATATTGATCACTGCAATACCCACAGCCCGTTCGATCCTAAGGTCGCACCGATCCGCCAAAGCAATCTGTGCCTTGAAATCGCCCTGCCAACCAAGCCCTTGTCGCATGTAAATGATGACGAAGGCGAGATTGCCCTGTGTACGCTGTCGGCCTTTAACTTAGGCGCTATTAACTCACTTGACGATCTTGAAGAAATGGCTGACCTGGCGGTTCGCGCCCTTGATAGCCTGCTCGATTACCAGGAATACCCGGTACCTGCTGCCCGCAATGCCACCATGGGCCGCCGTACTTTGGGTATAGGCGTCATTAACTTTGCGTATTACCTGGCTAAAAACGGCGTTCGCTATTCTGATGGTTCCGCAAACGGCTTAGTGCATCGCACTTTTGAAGCTATTCAGTATTATCTGATGAAAGCCTCAGTGAACCTGGCAAAAGAAATGGGTGCCTGCCCTAAATTCAACGAAACAACCTATTCCCAAGGCATTATGCCTATCGATACCTACAAGAAAGATCTGGATGCGATCTGCAATGAGCCGCTGCAGCTGGACTGGGATCAGTTACGTAAAGACATCAAGCAATATGGCATGCGCAACTCAACCTTGTCGGCACTGATGCCGTCGGAAACTTCGTCACAGATTTCCAATGCGACCAATGGTATTGAACCACCGCGAGGCCATATCAGTATTAAAGCATCTAAGGATGGCGTGACCAAACAAGTAGTACCGGACTACGAAAACCTCAAAGATGCGTATGAATTGCTATGGACCATTCCCAATAACAAAGGTTATCTGGAGCTGGTTGGCATCATGCAGAAGTTTGTTGATCAGACGATCTCTGCCAATACCAACTATGACCCGAACAAGTTTGACGCCGGCAAAGTACCCATGAAGCAGTTATTACAAGACCTGCTTTACGCGTACAAGCTGGGCGTAAAAACTATGTATTACCATAATACCCGTGATGGTGCGGCGGATAATCAGGTCGATTTGCGCGATAAAATTGACGATAAACAGCGCCAGGCTGAACGCCAGGCAGCAACTGTCACTGTTGTTGAAGAAGAAGACGATGACTGCGCCGGCGGCGCCTGCAAAATATAATAAGGATCTGGTCGTTTATGAGTTATTCAACCTTTAATAAAACGCAGAGTAATCCGCTGACTGAGCCCATGTTCTTCGGAAACTCTGTGAATGTGGCGCGCTATGATCAGCAAAAGCACAGCATTTTTGAAAAATTAATCGAAAAACAAATCAGTTTTTTCTGGCGCCCGGAAGAAGTTGATGTAAGCCGCGATCGGGTCGACTTCGCAAATCTGACCGCTAGTGAAAAACATGTTTTCATTTCGAACCTGAAGTATCAGACGCTGCTCGATTCTGTCCAGGGCCGCAGCCCGAATATCGCGTTTTTGCCGATTGTATCAATTCCTGAGCTGGAAACCTGGGTTGAAACCTGGTCGTTCTTTGAAACGATTCACTCACGCTCATATACCCATATTTTGCGTAATCTCTTTACTGATCCGAGTGAAGTTTTTGAAGATATCGTTATTAATACTGAGATCCAAAAACGCGCAAGCGACATTTCTTCTTACTATGACGATTTAATTTTCTACACCCAGTTATGGCAGACTCACGGCGAAGGGGAGATCACGATAGACGGTGAAACGCACAATGTGACCATGCGTAATCTGAAAAAGAAGCTGTTCTTGTGTGTGAACTCAGTCAATGCACTTGAAGCGATCCGTTTTTATGTGAGTTTTGCCTGTACGTTCGCCTTTGCCGAACGGGATCTTATGGAAGGTAACTCTAAGATTATCCGCCTGATTGCCCGTGACGAAAACCTGCATCTGGTATCAACCCAGCAAATTATAAACTTATGGCAGTACGGTCATGATGACCCGGAAATGAAAGAAATTGCTGATGAGTTGCAGGACGAAGCCCTGGCCATCTTTATGAAAGCTGTAGAGCAAGAAAAAGAGTGGGCGCATTATCTGTTCCGCAACGGCTCCATGATTGGTCTCAACGAAGAGATTCTGTGCCAGTACGTGGAATACATTGCCAACATGCGGATGGAAGCCATAGGGTACGATTCACCTTTCAAGCAGCGCAGTAATCCCCTGCCCTGGATGAACAAATACCTGGTTTCCGATAACGTTCAGGTCGCACCGCAGGAAGCAGAAATCACGTCTTATCTGGTCGGTCAGATCGACAGCGAAGTGAGCGCCTCTGATTTAGGAGACTTTGAACTCTGAGCAGGCCATGAATAAAAGCTACAAGATAAAAATCAACGGTCAGCATACGCTGGCCGTTGACGCTTCCACAGGCACTTTGCTTGAAGCCATGGAGGCTGCCGAAATCGAGACTCACTATCATTGCCGTAATGGCTTCTGCGGCGCTTGCCGCACCCAATTGGTAAAAGGCGAAGTAACCTATATTAATGAGCCGTTAGCCTTTGTTCGTCCTGGTGAATGCCTTGCCTGTTGTTGTATAGCTGCCAGCGATCTCGAAATAAATCACTAATCGGTTCACCCGATACCCCCCATTTTTTAAAGTAATTAGCGAAATCGGCTAAACTATAAGAAAATAGACCGAATCAATTTCCGACTAATGAAAGCAAGGAGTGTTTATGTTTACTGTTATTTTTGGCCGTCCTGGCTGCCCATATTGTGTTCGGGCAAACCAAATTGCGGAAAAACTGAGTCGGGATCGCGATGACTTTGAGTTTCGCTATATTGATATGCACGAGGAAGGCATTACTAAAGCCGATCTGGAAAAAACAGTTGGCGCTCCGGTCCATACCGTGCCACAAATTTTTGTCGACGAAGAACATATCGGTGGTTGTACCGAGTTCGAAGCTTATGCGCATGCCAAATTAGGTTTGTACTCTAACGACTAATTTCACTAAGCGCCTGACGAACCCGCTTCTCCGATATCGGATAGCGGGTTCCTAATGTCTGGGCGAAGAAGCTCACCCGCAGCTCTTCCATCATCCAGCGTATTTCAACTACTTCCGACGACACCGCCTGCTGTTTCGGTAACTTCTTGAGTTGCTGCTCATAAGCCTGCTGCAGACTGTCAAGCGTCAGCATGTGTAACCGGTCTTTATTCGGATCAACGGGTAACTTATCCAAACGGCGCTCAATCGCCTTCAGGTAACGCTCAATATCCGGCAGGCGTGACGCTCCGGCAGCGCTGACAAAACCTGAGTAAATGAGGCCTTCCAACTGCTGCTTGATATCGCCATGAGCCTGAATTTGATCCAGGCTAACCTTGCCTTTCAGGCGTTTACGAATGTTATGGCTCAGGATCAGACAGGGTTCAACCTGCCGGGCAATATAAGTTACCCGCTCATTCAGGTGGGCCCGTGCTTGCTCAAAGAGCGCCTGAAAACTTGCTTCATCGCGCACCGGTTGCGCCATAATAAACTCATCCAGTGCTGCCACGATGCAGTCCTCGACTAAATCATTGATTTGGCCCCATGGATTGTAATACATCGCCAGCTTCGCCTTATTCGAAAGCGATTGCTGTAAATACCTCACCGGTGACGGCAGTTGCAGTAACAACAACGAGCGCACCCCACGATGATGAGCTAATGCAGCCTGTTCCGCGCTATCAAACAGCTCCTGGCGCACACCATCAGCAGCAGCCACCACGGCCGGATAGGCTTTAATGGTGAAACCTTGCTGCGGTTTTTCAAGGGTCTCGGGTAAGCGGCCAAAAGTCCATTCCCGGCTGACTACGGGTTCTTCATCAACGGTTTTCTCTACCGCGGTTTGTAGCGCGCGTTTTACCTTGCCCTGCAGCACTTGCTGCAGAGATTCCAGGTCGCGCCCACTGGCAAGGGGCTTGCCCTGATCATCAGTCACGGCAAAATTCATCCGTAAATGCCGGGGCAGCTGGCTTGCATCCCATGCATCGTCCGGCACAGTAACCCCGGTCATACGCCGCAATTTGGCACTCAACGCTTCTAACAGCGAATAGTTGGCGATCGTTTTCTCATCACAATCGGCTAAAAATGCCGAGGCATAATTCGGTGTCGGCACAAAATTACGGCGATAGGTTTTCGGCAGACTTTTTATCCAGGCCACCACCAGTTGCTCACGCAATGCCGGAATCAGCCAATCGAAGCCTTCTCTGTTTATCTGGTTCAGCAAGGCCACGGGAATCTGTACAGTTACACCGTCGTCTTCAGCAGTGGGCTCAAAACGATAGCTCAGTGGCAATTTTAAATTACCCTGGCGCCAGAACTCAGGGTAGTCTGCAGCCGTAACGTGGGCCGCACTTTGCGCCATCAGATCCTGACGTTCAAAATAGAGTAACCTTGGTTGCTCTTTTATCGCCTTATGCCACCAGCCAGCCAGCAGCTGCTCGTTATAAATCGCCGCAGGAATAACCTCATCGTACGCAGCAAACAAAGCTTCGTCATCAACCAGAATATCGCGCCGCCGGGATTTTTCTTCGAGTTCCTTAACCGACTCAATGAGCGCCAGATTATGCTGAATAAAGGGCAGCTTTCGCTTTAGCTGCCCTTGCACCAGGGCTTCGCGGATAAAGATTTCACGCGCAGCCACCGGCGCCACCGGGCCGTATTGCACGCGGCGCTGCGGCACGATAATCAGACCAAACAGAGTGACCTGCTCAGTAGCGACTACCGAGCCTGATTTCGCTGAAAAATGCGGCTCAAAATAACTGCGTTTTACCAGATGACCGGCCAGAGGTTCAATCCACTCGGGCTCAATCCGTGCGTTCACCCGGGCAAAGAGTCGTGAGGTCTCGACCAGTTCAGCGGACATTAGCCATTTAGGCGGCTTTTTGAATAGCCCTGAGCCGGGAAATACATAGAACTTGCGATTGCGCGCCCCCAGAAACTCATGGGTTTCCTGTTTCTGCCCCAGCTGCGACAACATGCCGGTCAGTAAGGCACGGTGAACGGCCTCATAACTAGCCGTCTCCTGATTGATTCTGTAACCCAGCCCGCGCACTGTTTGCCGCAGCTGCGTATAGACATCCTGCCACTCACGCACCCGCAAAAAGTGAATGAACTCGTCTTTGATCCGTTTGCGGAACTGGCTCTTGGAAAGTTCTTTCTGTAAATCTGAAAGATACTGCCAGAGCTTCAGGTAGCTGGCGAAATCCGAATCTTTGTCATGAAAGCGCTGATGTAATTCTGTCGCTTTTTGCTGAGCCTGCTGAGGCCGTTCGCGCGGATCCTGAATACTCAGGGCGGCGGTGATAATAAGGACTTCCTGCATGCAACCAAATTCGTTGGCAGCAAGCACCATCCGTGCCAGGCGCGGATCCACCGGCAACTGTGCCAGCTGGCGGCCAATTGGCGTTAACCGCGGTCCTTGCTGGCTCTTGCGCTTACCTTTGGCCGGAGCCAGTGCGTGTAATTCCTGCAGCAGGTTCAGGCCATCTTTAATGTAACGCTCATCCGGTCGTTCGATAAAGGGAAACCGCCGGATATCGCCCAACTTAGCGGAGGTCATCTGCAGGATAACCGCCGCGAGGTTGGTACGCAGTATTTCCGGTTCGGTATATTCCGGCCGGGCTAAAAAGTCTTCTTCATCATAGAGTCGGATGCAGATGCCCGGTGCAATCCGGCCGCAACGACCCATACGTTGATTGGCACTGGCCTGAGATATTTTCTCGATGGGCAGCCGCTGCACTTTGGTGCGATAACTGTAGCGGCTGATGCGGGCGGTACCCGGGTCCACTACATAACGAATACCAGGCACCGTCAGTGAGGTTTCCGCTACGTTGGTTGCGATAACCACCCGCCGTTCGCTATGGGGCTGGAATATGCGGTTTTGCTCCGCGGAGGATAACCGGGCGAACAAAGGCAGCACGTCGGTATCATGCAGCTTCAAATCATTGATGGCTTCGGCAAAATCGCGGATCTCGCGCTCGCCGCTGGCAAAAATCAAGATATCTCCCGGACCTTCGCGCTGCAGTTCGGTAACCGCGTCACAGACCCCCTGCACCACATCACCACCATCATCTTCGCCGCTCAGTGGCCGATAACGCAGTTCAACCGGATAAGTACGTCCGGTAACCGTAATAATGGGAGCATTATTAAAGTGTTTCGCAAAACGCTCGGTTTCGATAGTGGCAGAGGTAATAACCAGCTTCAGGTCGGGGCGCTTAACCAACAGGGTCGACAATACCCCCAGCAGAAAATCAATATTTAGACTGCGCTCATGAGCCTCGTCGATGATGATCACATCGTACTTGCTCAGCCGTGAATCCGTTTGCAGCTCGGCTAACAACATACCGTCGGTAAGCAGCTTAATGCGCGTGCCAGGCGCAGTCTGATCCTGAAAGCGGATCTTAAAGCCAACCAGTTGTCCGAGTTCGGTCTGGAGTTCCTGCGCGATACGCTGCGCTACACTGCGCGCCGCCAGCCGCCGTGGCTGAGTATGCCCAATCATCACGCCGCGCTCGGGATCACCGTAGCCGAGCTCCAGCAGCATTTTGGGAAGTTGCGTCGTTTTACCAGAGCCGGTTTCACCGGCGATAATGACCACCTGATGGCTGCTAATCGCCTGCTGAATTTCGGCCTTGGCCTGGACGACCGGCAGGTCACCCGGAAACTGAATCGACTGCACGTAAGTCCTATAAAAAGCGATTAAAAAAGCTGACGCCAGTTTACCAGCGCCAGCTTGCTATGTTAACGCTAAATCCACCGTTAGCTCTTGCTATAACTGTCGCGTAGCTGCTGATTGATGGCTTTTAAGACATCCGTTCGCGTGATGATGCCGATAAGTTTGCGATTCTCATCAAGTACCGGATAAATCTTCGGACGTTTACGGTCCATACGCTGGGCAAGATCAGTAATATTATCGTAACCGACCACCGTCAAAACATCACCGCCGTACATACAGTCACCAACGGTAGCACTTTGTTCTTTATGATAGGTATCCCGCAGCATGGCTTCGAGACAATCATGCTCTGAAATGAAGCCGATAACCCGGTTATCATCATCAACAACCGGACCACCGCGCTGACCACTAGTGAGCAGCTTTTCTACGGCGGTTTCAATCGACATTCTGGCCGTAAATATCAGCGGCCGGCGGTTCATATAGTCAGCGATTTTCAGTGATTGCATAGCGCCTTACTCCTACGATTTATGCGAGTGCGTCAATCATAGGAGTAAGTATAGTCAATCTTTGTAGATCGCAACCTCAGCTTCGCCATCGCCACGACGCGATGCACGATACATGCCTTCGGTGTTAAACGGCATATGCACATGACCTTGATGATCAACGATAATGACGCCACCCGTTCCGCCCGCAGGCAACAATACATCGTGAATAACCGTATCGCCGGCGGTTACTACATCAACCTGCTTGTACTTCATGCGTGAGCAGATATCGGCAGCGACGTGATAGCGGATAAAATATTCGCCATGACCCGTTGCGGATACCGCACAGCTGTCGTTGTCCGCCCAGGTACCGGCACCGATAATCGGCGAGTCACCAATACGACCATAACGTTTTGCTGTCATGCCGCCGGTAGAGGTTGCCGCAGCCAGGTTGCCATGTTTATCACGGGCAACCGCGCCGACAGTACCATATTTGTAGCGATCGTCGAGTTCCAGCCAGGCCTGCTTGTCCGCCTCACCAAGCTTCGCTTTGGCATCAAGCAATTGCTGATAACGACGCTCGGTATTGAAATAACTGTTATCAACCAGTTCCAGCCCCTGCTCTGCCGCAAATGCCTCAGCACCTGCGCCGCTAAGCATCACGTGCACTGACTCGTCCATAACAGTACGCGCCAGCGCGATTGGGCTTTTTACCGTCTTCACACCAGCTACGGCACCCGCCTCCAGCGTTGCACCATCCATGATCGAGGCATCGAGTTCATGCTCGCCGTCGAAGGTGTAGACCGCGCCAACTCCTGAATTAAATAATGGTGATGCTTCCATTATCTGCACCGCTTCAATTACCGCATCCAGACTGGTGCCGCCTTCCGCGAGAATGGCATGGCCAGCATTAACCGCCTCTGCCAGCTTGGCTTTGTACTCGGCTTCTTGTTCAGATGTCAGGCTCGCGCGGGTTATAGTGCCAGCGCCACCATGAATGGCAATGGCGAAGTCAGCTTCATCAGCGATATCAACCCGGGTCTCTTCCCCGGCGCACGCGGTCAGTAATAAAGCCGCGCCAATAACGGCAAGCTTGCCAGTCGCTTTGGTCAGATCTGAGTAGCTAGTCTGTTTCATTGTTATTCTCATTCGTTACAGTGACAGGAACTATCTATCCTGCCACTGTTCACCGGCTCACGCCACCCTAAAGCCGCGTTATCAAGCGTAATAATTGCGGCATATATCGCAATCGGTTAGGCTGAAGCAGTAACAACAAATCACTTTAAATGGATACCTTCAGGCGCATGACAGAACCCACTTTCTACTGGCACGATTATGAAACCTGGGGGGCCAATCCGCAGTTGGATCGGCCAGCGCAGTTTGCCGGATTGCGAACCACCCTTGACCTGGAACCCGTAGGCCGCCCGCAGACGTTCTTCGCCCAACCTACCCCTGATTTTCTACCTCATCCGGAAGCGGTACTGATCACCGGTATTACGCCACAGCACGCCCTGAATCAGGGCATGAATGAAACCAGTTTTGCCGCCCGCATCGCTACTGAGTTCGCGCAGCCGGAAACCACCATTGTCGGCTACAACAATATTGCTTTTGATGACGAGATAACCCGCAATCTGTTTTACCGTAATTTTATTGACCCCTATGAACACACCTGGCAAAACAATAACTCCAGGTGGGATTTAATCGACCTGATGCGGGCCTGCTATGCGCTGCGCCCTGAGGGTATTGAATGGCCCCGCCACGATGACGGTCGGGTTAGTATGAAGCTTGAAGATCTTACCCGGGCTAACGGGATCGATCATGGCCAGGCCCATGACGCCATGGCTGATGTGTATGCCACCATAGAAATTGCCCGTTTGGTTCGCAAAGCCCAACCAAAGTTATTTGAGTACGCTTACGGGCTGCGCCGCAAGCAAGCGGTAAAGTCACTCATTGACCTGGTTAAGTTTCAGCCCCTTGCCCACGTGTGCGGTTTTTACGGTGCGCAAACCGGCTATCTGAGTGTGATCGTGCCCCTCGCATTTCACCCGGAACAACCCAATAGCCTGATCTACTGGGACTTACGCTGCGACCCTGAGGACTTCCTTGAGTTAACACCGGAGCTGTTGGTAGAGCGCCGCTTTACCCGTCGCGCTGAGCTAGTGGAGCAACAACTGCCGTTTTTCGGTGGTCAGATACTGCAAATCAACCGTTGTCCCTTCGTTGCCAAAGCCAATGTTATAACGGCCGATGTCGCTGAGCGCTGGCAATTAGACCTTGAACTGATGGAGCGTCGCCGGCACCAGCTGACAGGGAATCCGGAGCTACGTGAACGCATTATTCAGGCTTGCCTGAGCAGCCATGATTACCCACCCGAATCGGATCCGGATCTGATGCTCTACAGCGGTGATTTCTTTTCCGATCAGGATAAATCCTCGATGCAAATCATCCGGGAAACTGCTCCGGAGCAGCTGGCGGGGCTGGATCTAAATTTCAGCGACCCGCGCCTGCCAGAGATGGTATTTCGCTACCGGGCCCGCAATTTCCCCGCTACCCTGAGTGATACTGAACTACAGAAATGGCAGCGCTTTTGCCAGCAACGGCTGACGCACCCGCCGGGCCGCGCACTATCAGCTGATCAGTTCATCCAGGCGCTACAGGATGCGTCCGAGCGGCACGCGGCCAACCCGGCAAAACTGCGCTTACTGAACGACCTTTACCGTTACGTGGAAAACCTCTGACTATGACGGACTATCGGTACGAATATGACTACATCATCGTTGGCGGTGGCAGTGCCGGTTGTGTACTTGCCGACCGTCTCAGCGCCGATGGCCGTTTTAACGTTGGCTTATTTGAGGCAGGCGGTAACGGTAAATCGCCGTTTATTGACATGCCAGGTGGCGTCGCCCGTTTCATTCACAGCCGCAAGTTCAATTGGCGCTACCGCAGCCAGGATAAAGCCCCGCTGCGCGATGGCAACGGGCTTTATACCCCAAGGGGGAAAGGCCTGGGCGGCAGCAGCGCAATCAACGCCATGATTTATACCCGGGGCGCTCCTTCGGACTACGATGAGTGGGCGCGCCTGAGCAGTGATGACTGGAACTGGGACAATATGCTCCAGCGTTTCCGTAAACTCGAAGCGAACCAACGTGGCGCTGATGCCTATCACGGCGATTCGGGCCCGCTGCACGTCAGTGACTGCCCACCCTATTTTGCCGTGGCGAAGCAATTCCTCAGCGCCGCTGAAACGGCCGGCATCCCGCTGAACCCTGACTTTAACGGTGCCGAGCTGTATGGTGCAGGCACCTATCAGTTCACCATCTATGATCGCCAGCGCTGGAGTGCCCGCAAAGCCTTTCTTGAGCCTGCGCTTAAGCGCTCTAATCTGCGTGTGCACACCACCTGTCTGGTTCGAAAAATAACGACCGCGGGGCTACAGGCTACCGGGATTGAAGTTCAGCAAGGTGGTCGACGGTTTAAGGTGCGGGTCAGGCGTGAGGTTATCCTCAGTGCCGGCGCCCTTAATTCGCCACATTTACTTAAATTGTCCGGCATAGGCCCCGCCGCAGAGCTGACCGCTTTTGACATTCCAGTGGTTGCCGATCGCCCGGAAGTCGGTGAAAATCTGCAGGAGCACGTCGACGTTCTGTTGCAATACCGCAATAAAAAACGCGACGGCATTAGCCTGAACCCCAGCGGGATACTCAAGCTAGCTATGGGCTGCTGGCAGTATATGCGTCGGCGCAGCGGGCCTATGGCACAGCCACCAGTCGAGGTTGGCGCCTTCCTGAAAAGTTCGCCGGCGGTAACCACTCCAGACATTCAGCTTCACCTAATCGCCGCCAGCTTTAATGACAGCGGCTATGATCTGACTCCAGCTTTGCGGCACCGTTTTGGTTGCCATGTTTGCGTACTCAGACCCAAAGCCCGTGGCAGGGTTTACCTGCAAAGCGCAGACCCGGCCCGGCCACCGGCTTTTACCTATGATTTTTTAACCCATCAGGATGATCGTGACGTGCTGCTGTCCGGCGTCAGGCAGGCGCAGGACATTATGCGCCAACAACCGCTGGCTGAGCATAACGGCGGCGAAGTATTCCCCGGCCCATGCGCTTCAGACGATGAGCTACTGGCTAAATTAAAACAGCAAATAGGCTTAATCTATCACCCGACCAGCACCTGCCGGATGGGTAAGGATTCAAATTCGGTGGTTGATCCACAATTGCGGGTTCGGGGTGTGAGCGGGCTGCGGGTAATCGATGCTTCGGTGATGCCGAAGGTTATTAGCGGCAATACCAATGCACCGACTATGGCTATTGCCGATCAGGGCGCCGACTTCATTCTCGCCGACGCCTGATCGGATGCAGACTACATAAGCTTCTTGGCGCCAGCTTTAACAAACAGCCGGGCCAGTGCAGGAATAAGGATTAACGCGCCAAGCATATTCCACAGGAACATAAAGGTTAACAAGATACCCATGTCGGCCTGGAATTTAATTGGCGAGAAGATCCAGGTAGCCACACCGATAGCCAGCGTCAAACCGGTGAATCCAACTGCTTTACCGGTATTAGCCAGGGCATATTTATAGCTGTCGTCCAGTGTCATACCCTGTTCCAGCGCCTCTTTGATCTTGCTGTAGATATAGATGCCATAGTCGACGCCGATACCTACGCCAAGTGCAATAACCGGCAAGGTCGCAACCTTGACGCCAATGCCCAGCACGGCCATGAGGCCCTGGCTCATGATTGTGGTCAGTGCCAGTGGCAGAATAATACAGATTACCGTCGGAATACTGCGGAACGCAATGAACACCAGCACAATCACTACGCCATATACCCACATTAGCATTTTGTACTGAGCGTCTTCGATGACCATATTGGTGGCCGCTTCAATACCCGAGTTGCCGGCGGCCATCAGCAATTTCAGCCCGTCTTCCTGATAGTTGCTGTTAAACTCACGTACCGAAGCGACTACCGTTTTCAGGGTTTCTGCTTTGTGGTCATTAAGGTAAATGATGATCGGCGCCATCGAACAGTCGGGGTTAATTAGCCCCGACGGTGTGCGGCTGGTATTGGCATTAAGCACATACTGGTTACGATTCAGGCTGAACCATTTGAGGTTACCTTCGTTCAGCCCAAAAGAGCCCATTTTGGCTACATAGACCACAGATTTCACATCCTGGACACCCGGGGTGTTCTGCATATGCCAGCTGAATCTGTCCATCAGTTCAAGATTATCGTATGCGATACACTGACTAGGCGCTGTTTCAGCCATTACTACAAAAATATCGGTACTTGAACTGTAGTTATCAACAATGAACTGGTTATCCAGGTTGTAACGGCTATCCGGGCGAAGCTCCGGCGCACCGGCATCCAAATCGCCAATCTTCATTTGCTGGCTGTAGACGAGACCCCAGGTTAGTCCCACCAGAGCGAGCAGTAGTGCCCCATAAGCCCATTTTGGTCGGGAGAAATTACTGAACCAGCTAAGTACGGGGTGCGATTCAGCCCGCGCCTGAGAGGTATATTTAGTACCTGCGGTAGATACGCCGATGTAGGACATCAGAATTGGTAACAAACCGAGGTTGGTCAGGATAACCACGGCGACACCAATACTGGCGGCGATAGCAAGTTCCTGAATAACCGCGATATCAATGACCATTAGTGTGGTAAAACCAATGGCATCAGAAATAAGTGCGGTCAGACCGGCAATATACAGGCCGCGGAACGCCAGTCGTGACGCATCAATTTTATCTTTTCCGTCAACGCAATTATTGGCGATGGCATTGATGATCTGAACCCCATGGCTGACCCCAATTGCGAACACCAGAAAGGGAACCAGCATCGAATACGGATTAATACCGCTGCCAATGAGCTCGATAATACCCAACTGCCAGACCACCGCAATAATCGAACAAGCGAGTACCGCAAAAGCACTTCGCCAGCACCGGCTATACCAGTAAAGCATCAGCAGGGTAATGACTATGGCTAGCAGGAAAAACAGCGATACCTGCTCGGCACCTTCAATCAAATCGCCAATCACCTTAGCAAAACCAGTGATATGAATCTTGATGGTTTCACTTTCGTACTTTTCGCGAATCAGGGTCTCGAGCTTCTCTGAGAAGTCCTGATAATTAAGAGCTTCGCCGGTATCGGGGTTGATCTCATTAAGCGGTACAAAGATCAGCGCCGACTTAAAGTTAGAGGCGACCAGGTTGCCCATTTCACCGGAACGCAGCACATTAGTGCGTAGCTGCTCTAACGATTCTTCAGAAGCATCCCAGGTATCCGGAATCACCGGTCCGCCGACAAAACCTTCCTCGGTCACTTCACTCCAGCGCACATTCGGCGTCCAGATACTACGCAAGCCACTGCGATCAACGCCGGGAATGAAGAATACTTCATCGGTTACGTCGCGCAGAGTCTGCTGGAAGTCAGCGGTAAAAATATTGCCTTCGGTGGTCTCAACTGCAATCCGAACCACGTTCCCCATGCCCGCCAGATCATTACGGTGATCAAAATAGTTCTGAATAAACTCGTGATTGGTGGGGATCATTTTGGTGAAGCTGGCTTCCGGGCGAACCTGACTGGCGTTCCAGGCAAGAAAGACCGTGATCAGCGCAAAAAGTACCAGCCAGATCGGGCGAAAATTAAATAGCAGGCGTTCAAGAAATACGCTTTTTGAATTTTTTAATTGGTCAGACATTGATCTGCAAATCCCCTGGTTACTGCGCGAAAGCTGGCAATGTTAAAACGCCAAGTTGACCTACGAGGGTCAGTGACTGGTCCTTATTAATCACCAGGTCAGTTAAGGCCGCGCCACTGGCATGACGGGTTTCAATGATCTCGCCGTCAGCGCTGGCCCAGGCCAGCGCGCCGGCATTACCGACCAGATAGACACCACCATCAGGAGCATCCGCGGCGGCATTGATATTGACCGGGTCTTCAAGCTTTATTTGTCTGAAGCTGTCACCCTGGTCGTCACTGACAAAAATATTGCCCCGCAGACCAAATACCCAAAGGCGGTCCTGCGCGTCGACGTGCAGACCAAAGTACGAACCGTAATAAGGCGATTCCAGGGTTTCCCAACTGGTGCCCTGATCGTTACTGCGGAACAACTGACCCGCTTCTCCGGCAAGGAAGATAAACTCAGCGCCACCTTCAAGTGCATTCAAATGGAAGTTATCGGGATTCTCGACAGCGGCATCAAGTAAGTTCCAGGTGGCTCCGCCATCGATACTACGTAACAGACTACCGTAGGCTCCACTGACTAAAATGACCTGCTCCGAAAGCACCAGCACGTCAAGAAACGGCTTAGTGGGCCCTTCCTGCACAGCAAACTCAGCATTCTCTAACTGGAATTCGGCTGTTTCCAGCTCCATTTCCAGCTCATAACGCTCGTCTTCAGACAATTCGTCGTTATCCAGCATTTCGGTCAGACGCTCAACCTGAGCGGCAAAATATAACTGCTGCAGTTCAATATACTGAAAGCCATCCAGTTGCCGTTGCCAGGTGCGACCGCCATCACTGGTATGCATAATCACGCCATGATGACCAACGGCCCAGCCTTGCAGTTCATTAGCAAAATCGACCGAGGTCAGAAACACACTGGTATCGACCAGTGCTTGCTGCCATTCGGCATCAGCGCTGTCTCGGGATATCACCAGGCCATAATCACCAACGGCTATCTGGCGATCGCCAGCCATGGTGACTTCAGTTAATACAGCGCTGGTTGCTTCCGGCGCAATCATTGCCGGAGCGGTGATTACTTCGTAGTCCTGCACTTGTGCTGTGGCTGGAACGGACGCTAATGACAGCGCCAACAAAGTACCAGCATAAGCAGTCGCTTTTATCATGGAACCCTCTTGCAAATTTGTAGTCTCAGAATTGTCACCGTAACTGTTGCAAAATTTCTGCAGGCAATACATGCTATGACTATTCCGTAGCAGGTCAAACCAGCTGATACCTTAACGCGAGATCGAATTTAACGCTAGTAGCAGTTGGTCATTTAACTTAGCCAGGTTTTGATGTAGCTTTAGCTAGTACAACGAAACAAGTACAAAGATCAAACAAGGAAAAGCAACCATGAATAAAATGATGCTGAAAGCTGGAGTGTTTGCGCTATCTGTAATTTCAGCCAGCGTGCTAGCGAAAGTAAGCCCGGAAGAAGCCGAACGTCTGGGCAACGATTTAACTCCGATTGGCGCTGAAATGGCAGGTAATGCCGACGGCTCAATCCCAGCCTGGACCGGTGGTTATAGTGTTGCCGCCACAGGTGAAGTTCCTGAGCGTCCGGCCGACCCGTTCACTGATGATGAAATCTTATTTACCATCACCAGCGCTAACCTTGCCGAGCACAAAGACATGCTCTCGCCTGGTCAGGTTGCGATGTTCGAGAAGTATCCTGAATATAAAATGCATATCTATCCGACTCGTCGCTCTGCAGCCTATCCGCAGGAAGTTTACGATGTGGTGAAAAAGAATGCCCTGAACGCCGAATTAGTAGCCGGCGGTAATGGTCTGGATAATTTTGACAAGCACGTGCCTTTCCCTATCCCTTCTTCTGGCATCGAAGTGATTTGGAACCACATCACCCGCTATCGCGGTGGTGCAGTAACGCGCCTGGTAAACCAATTCCCGGTATTGCAAAACGGTAACTTTGTTCCGGTACTGTTGCGTGAAAGTCTGGTATTCCCTGAGTACATGGCTAGCGGCCGCGAATCAGCCGATGACAATATCCTGTTCTACTTCCTGCAGGAGGTTTTAGCTCCGGCACGGATGACAGGTACTGTGCTGCTGGTTCACGAAACCATCAACCAGGTTAAAGAAGGCCGCCGCGCGTGGCTGTATAATGCCGGTCAGCGTCGTGTTCGCCGCGCCCCTAACGTTGCTTATGACGGTCCGGGTACAGCGTCAGATGGCCTGCGTACTTCCGATGGTCTTGATATGTACAACGGTGCCCCGGATAAATACAACTGGGAACTGATTGGTAAGCGCGAGATGTATATCGGCTACAACAACTATAAGCTGATGGATACCGATCTGAGTTATGACGACATTATTAATGCCGGCCATATGAATCAGGATTACATCCGTTACGAAAAACACCGTGTATGGGAAGTGAAAGCAACCCTGAAAGAAGGTGAGCGTCACCAGTACGCTGTTCGTCACATGTTCATCGACGAAGATACCTGGACGGCCTCAGTCATCGACCATTATGACGACCGTGGTTCACTGTGGCGCGTAGCAGAAGCTTACAACACGCAGTTCTACTATCACGACACGCCGTGGATGGCTGCTGAAGCCCTGTATGACCTGACTTCTGGCCGCTATATCGTATTAGGCCTGGCGAACGAAGAAAGTGAATATATGGACTTCGACATCGAACCACGTCGTAGCGACTTCACAACTTCAGCTCTGCGTCGTATGGGTATCCGTTAATTCGCAGTAACTGATTGTTGTTCATAAAAAAGCCAGCTGTTGCTGGCTTTTTTATTGGCTGGTTATTCACCCCGCTATCCTCGTAATTATTCACGTTCCAGCCGGGCCAGCAGGCTCGAGGTATCCCAACGGGAGCCGCCCATTTTCTGTACCTCGGCATAGAATTGGTCTACCAACGCCGTTAGCGGCATGCTCAGCCCCTGCCGGTCGCCCTCTGCTAAGGCGATTTTGAGATCCTTACGCATCCAGTCAACCGCAAAGCCATGCTCGTAGTGCTGCTCCCACATGGTCTTATAGCGATTCTGCATCTGCCAGGAACCGGCTGCGCCCTGACTTATCGCTTTGATCAGGGTATCGGCATCCAGGCCGACCTTGCGGGCCAGTTGCAGGCCTTCAGAAAGCCCCTGTACCACACCGGCGATGCATATCTGATTAACCATCTTCGCCAGTTGCCCATGGCCGGCTGGCCCCATGTATTCGCGGGTTTTGGCATAGGCGGCGAGTACCTGATCCGTATCTTTCAGCGCTGATTCATCGCCACCAATCATCGCAGTCAAAACGCCGTTTTCTGCGCCCTGCTGACCGCCTGATACCGGCGCATCAAGAAAGCGGCTGCCTTGTTTGGCCAGCGCTTCGGCCAGCTCCCGGGCCAGCTCCGCCGAGGCGGTCGTATGGTCAATGACGATAGCGCCCTGCTTCAGCCCCGCCAATACGCCTTCATCACCATAAACAACACTGCGGACATCGTCGTCATTGCCGACACAAATCAGCACAACGTCGGCGTCCTGCACTGCTTCACGTGGGGTGCTGGCCGCATTTCCCTGGTAAGCGTCGGCCCATTTGCAGGCCTTCTCGCTGGTGCGGTTGTATACCGTAGTTGGAAAGTTGTTCTGCTGCAGGTGCCGCGCCATCGGATAACCCATAACGCCCAAGCCAATAAATGCACAACGTAATGTCATTTTACCTGTCCTCTTTTGGTTCTGAATTGTAAAATCTAATCCGTAAGCGGCAAATTCACGCGCAATGCGGCCGGGCAACAGGAAACTTGCACCGGCCCGATTCCCAGAATATCCCCATCCAGTTCAAATGCGTTTTCGCTGTCACCAAGGGTGAATTCAGCAGCACGATCACGAACCAGCCAGCTACATTGCTCTGACTTACCCCGCATCACCAGCAACAGTGCTTTGGTCTGCTGCCAGCGCGAGCGTCGCGGTACCGCTAACCAGTACAGGTACTGCTGTGATCTTGAGCCATCCGGATTGACCGGGATGCCGCCGCCAATGTACTTACTGACAGCGACCACCTGAAAATCATCAATACCCTTATCACGGAGAATCGCTGAGCGACGCTCCATCGGGCCGGTGAGATAGCGAACAATCGCCAGCAGGTAACTCAGACTACCCGCAAAGCGTTTCAGCCAGCGTGGCTGAAGGCCTTTCAAGTCGGCGCTGAGTCCGGTACCTGCATGGTTAACAAAGAAGAGATCACCAGCCCGCCCTATGGTGATTGAGGTGGCTTTTATCGCCGCGTTCATTCGCCAGCAGCGGCCTTTAATACCGAGATCCAGAGCAAAGTCGTTGCCAGTTCCAAGCGGAATCACCGTTACCGCAATATCGGTAAAGGCCGCTACCTGCGCGACTATGTTCAAGGTGCCGTCACCGCCGATGGCGATAAACTCATCAGTATCGTTCTGCAGTTGCCGGAGCATCGCCAGATCTTTTTCCCGATCCGCCGTACTGGGGATAATCGCGATAACCCGGTGAATATTTTCTTTCAAAAAATACTCGCGATATCGCTCTGCCGTTTTACGGGCCCCCTTTAACAGGCTATTAAAATAAATAACGATTGAATTGCTAACCATGCTGGATCCGCCAGTGAAGATAGCGACCAATCTGGTTAAACGGACTTTGCTGGTTGTATTTAAGCTCCAGTGCCAGCAATTGATCAAAGCGCTGCTGATCCTCACGGTTACGCAGATAATCATGGAAACAACGGACCCCGGTACGACTGCAAACTTCAAGCCTGGATTCCTGCAACCAGCGCGCCACATCAACCGGCGACAGCGGGCTTTGCGGACTCAGGCGGACAGTTTTCTTCACTTCCAGCTCCGCATCGACATAATCAAAGTTCCCGAAAATCACGTTCGCCAGGATCTTTGCGTCACGGTTATAGAACATCAGCGAGAGTGTACCTTCCGGCTTTAGCAGGCCTTTCAGCAGCCTGATGGCGGCTTCAGGATCAGCCAGCCACTCCAGCACCGCATGGCAAAGCACCAGATCGTATTGCTGGTGCTGTAGCTGTTGCGGCAAATCCTGCAATGGCGCAACACAATACTGATAATGCTGCCCGAGCTGGCGCTCCTGATGCCGCGCACGTGCGGCCGCAACCATATCAGCGGCGATATCAGTATGAGTAACCTGGTGACCGGCAGCGGCGAAGCGCTCCGAGAACTGCCCCAACCCCGCGCCAACGTCCAGAATACTGAGCGGCTCCGTTCTATTAATCAGATCAGCTAAATCACGCTCCAACACCGCCAGGCGAATTTTACCCTTGCCGGTATCGTAAATATTGCGGCTGAATTTTTTGCCTATGCCGGCAAAGCTCTGATCGCCTTTCGGGGTTTTGCTCATGCCGGGTTATCGATATCAATAAAATGATGGGTTAAGTCAAAGCGTTCCGCCAGATGCTCCCCCAGCGCTTTAATACCGTATCGTTCAGTAGCGTGATGTCCGGCTGCGTAGAACGCGATACCCTGCTCGCGTGCGCTATGAACGGTCTGTTCTGATACTTCACCGGTGATAAAGGCATCGCAACCGGCGTCGGCAGCCGCGTCAATGTAGCCCTGCCCGCCACCCGTACACCAGGCCACCCGCTTAATTGGCTGTTCAGTAGGTACGAAACAGGTTAGAGCACGCTGCAGAATGGATTCAAGCTGTTCTGCCAGGCTCTCTGCTGACAGCTCACTATTAAGCTCGGAGGTCATTACCACGCCGGTTGGCTTGATACCGCTCAGCGGCCCAACATTATTCCAGCCCATTAAGCGGGCTAGCTGAGCGTTGTTACCCAGCTCCGGGTGTACATCTAACGGCAGATGGTAGCCAAACAGATTCAGATCCTGTTGCAACAGCGTCTGGATGCGGCGTTTTTTCATGCCGACGATAGCAGCAGGTTCGCCCTTCCAGAAATAACCATGATGCACCAGCAGCGCGTCGGCTTTAGCCTGCACTGCCGCATCAATCAGCGCCTGACTGGCGGTAACGCCGGTAACAATAGTACTGATGCTGTCGCGGCCTTCGATTTGCAGCCCGTTGGGACAGTAATCATTTATCTGATCAATCGCTAACAGCTCGTTCAGATAGTTTTCTAATTGTGTACGGCGCACGGTATACCTCGTTAATTAGCGGCAAAATTAGACAATATCGTGAAAAAACGGTATAAAAAAGCTAACCATTTAACAGCCCAAACTATAGGATACACTGCATGAGCAAACTTGATAAAGAACAGGTTCTTGCTGATTTCACTGAAGCTTATAAGCAAGCTTACGGTAAAAAACCAAAAATTGAAGCAAAAGGTGGCTGGTACAGCGTTGATGGTGGCAAAAATGTGCGCCTGGCTCAACTAGCGGAAGAGCTAAAAACGCTGAAGGGCAGCAGCAAAGATAAACCTACAGCACCAAAGCCTGGCAAAAAGCCTGCTGCGCAGTCGCCGGAAAAACCTAAAGTGAATAAAAAAGCCAAAGCTAAAAGTTCAGGAAGCGGCATGACCGCACGTGAATTGTGGCGCAAAAAGCTTGAAGAAGGGATGACCATCTCGCGCCTGCCCCGCGGGCAAAAAAGCTAAAATATAGCCGCCGGTTTTTTTAACCGGCGGTTTCCTTTCAGGTCTTATTTCTTGCCGATATAAAGCGTTATCTCACCCACCGGCAGACCGTATTTGTACATCTGGCTGCGGTTTATCATGTTGTTTTCATCAACCAGATACATCCAGTCATCCAGTTTGATCTTCATTGGCTCGCCGTCGACTTCTATATTTAACACATAGCTCCAGTGCAGCGCGTTGCCAGCCACCTGGCCGATCGCCACTCCGTCGACATCGCCCGCTCTGCCTTCATAGGTGTCACTGCCGGTTTTGGTCAGACGCCAGATGCGCTCCTGGGTTGAGCCATCGGCATAATAGAACTGCTCATCGAGGGTGCCTTCATTACCATCCCAGGTGCCGGTCAGATCGGCGCGAAAACGCTGAATCACCTTACCGCTGTAGTCCTGCACTGTGCCATAGGCGACCAGTTCGCCGTTAAAGAAGGTTTCCAGCTTCAACTTTGGTGATTCGCCGGCATAATCAGAAATACCCGCTGAGCAGCCCCACAGGCTGATCGAAGTCAGTAATACCGTGATTAATTTTTTCATTAGTTAACTCCTAACAGTTCGTCGCGTTCATCTTTGAAACGAGAGTCTTTATCAAGCCAGATCGCAAAAAACTGATCTGTAAAGGTCTGGTTCTCAATACTGCCAAGCTGACCCTGGTCGTTGTAGAAAACGCCGTGCCCTTCCTCATTTTCTACCAGCAACAGGCAGTCGCCTTCAGTAATATCCGGCCACATGCTGTTAAGCCGATCCAGCCACTGTTCGTGCTGCGCGGTAATCTCGATGTTTAAGCGTTGCCATTCCTCCCGGGTGGATTCGACCAGTTCCGAGCTCTCAATGTCGCGCAGATAGGTTAATCGCAGCGCCCGCTGCTCATAATTGTCGTACGAGCCGGTGTCGGTAAGCAGTTCGGCGTCGTAAACGTCCCAGAACAGCACTGACAGACGCGTACTGCCCACTTGCTGCATATCGGCCGTTACGGGTGGATTACAGGCAGCCATGACGCTGGCAGGAGCCAACAGCAGACTTGCCGCCAGCGCTTTAATCGACTGACTGATTGTCGCGATTTTTAACATCAGTACCTCCAAATCGTTTTATCGCCCACGCATAGAGCATCATATACAGTGCCCACAAAGTCCCGTATACCAACCACATTTGCCATTCGGGTCGGATTAACTCAGCGGCTCCCAGGCGTACACCCACGGCGTAGGTAACCGGCCCGGAGATGGCGCCGAGTAGTGCTGCAGCAACATAGCGCCCTGCCAGCCAGTCGAGTGTGGTAATAATCATCGCCGCAAAACCGCACCACAGCAGCACCAGCCATAGCGGCACCAGACCGCCGGTAAAGCTCAGCACATCCAGCGCCACAACCACCCATTCCAGCAGTATTCCGCAGCCTAATAAGCCAAGGTAGAGCGTCCAGTTAAAAACTTTGGTGCGGGCACTAACAACGATTTGGGTCAGCACCAGACCAAGCGTCACCAACAGCCATTCATGGCGCCCGGCGACAGCACTCAGCCACACCAGATCGAACCAGAGGATGCCGAACAGCCGACGCCCGAAAGGTCGGGCTAAGGATGTTAGTAGCGACACTGTGGCTTGCTCGCAACCAGCTGCACGGCTGACACAGTACGTTCCAGAAAGCCGCCCTCGCAGTACGCCAGATAGTAATTCCACAAGCGCCCGAAACGTTCATCGTAGCCATGCTCTTTCAGCTTCGGGTGACTGGCGTTGAAACGCTGGCGCCAGTGCCGCAGGGTCCGCGCATAGTCAAAACCGATATCATCAACCTGCCGTACCACCAGATCACTATGGTTGGTATACATTTCAGTCATCATGGTCAATGAGGGCAGAAAGCCACCGGGGAAGATATGCTTCTGAATGAAATCCACGGAATAGGCATAGGTTTTCATCCGCTGGTCGGCGATGGTAATGGCCTGCAAGGCCATCTTTCCGTCGGGCTTGAGCAATGCACTGCAGGTGCGGAAGAAAGTCGGCATGTATTTGCGCCCTACCGCTTCGATCATCTCCACGGACACGAGTTTGTCGTACTGGCCCGTTAGGTCGCGATAGTCTTTCTTTAGTAAAGTAATGCGATCGCTGAGCTGCTCACGCTCTACCCGCGCTTTAGCATATTTGTACTGCTCTTCCGAGATGGTGGTAGTGGTTACGCGACAGCCATAGTGTTTAGCGGCAAATACCGCCAGCCCACCCCAGCCGGTGCCGATTTCGAGCAAGTGGTCCTCAGGCTTCAGTTCAAGACTGTCGCATAAGCGTCGCAGTTTGTTTTGCTGGGCTTCTTCGAGGCTGGCAGTCGGGCTCGGATAAACGGCGCTGGAATACTGCATTTCAGGATCAAGGAAAGCCTGGTAAAGGTCATTGCCCAAATCATAATGCGAAGAGATGTTTTCTTTGGCTTGTTGCTTACTGTTACTACGACGCCAGTGCTGCAGGCGCTGCAGCGGCAATAGCAGCCAGCTGAACCTGGCTTCAAAAGCATCCAGGGCCGGCAGGTTGCGGGCAAAAATCTGAATAACCGAGGTCAGATCCTTGGCTTCCCAGGCCTTATCAATATAAAGCTCACCGGCCCCAATACTACCGCCAAATAGCATCTTCCGGTAAAAATCAGGCTTGAGTATATCTACTTCAGCCTGCAATTCATCGGATTTGTTACCAAAACCGGCTATACGATTGCCCTCTTCGCTGATCACCAGGTATCCCTCACGAATACCAGACAGCAGTTTAAGCACCGTCTTGCGGGCCAGGTTATCAAGCAGACTCAGGTCATCCCGAGTCATGGTAACGGAATTACCATTAAGCATTATAGCGAATCCTTCTGTTGCTCATTTTACTCCGGCGGGTGGCTGTAAACCGGTGTCTTCTTCAGCCAGAGCCGCAGTGCTTGCCAGTAGATAGCTCCCAGGGTTGTTATTGTATTTACCGGGAATCTCATTAATACGCGACGAATCGCGCGAGGGTTCAATTCGTGCCGCTTTAATTTCATGGTCGCACTGAAATGGCGACTTTCTCGGTGCGCTTCCAGATGAATAATAGTGCGGCTATCGGGCCTGTTCAGCGGTGGCTTCAGGCGCCATTGGTAGGTCATGTCAATAGGGTTAAAGGGCGATACATGGAAAGCCTTATCATGGCTGGCCTGATGGGGCATCTGTTCGCGTAAATCAAGCAAATAATAGTGTCGCTCATTCCACGGCGTATTACTGACTTCAGCCAGCATATGGGAGTAGCTCGTCTGGCCGGCCGGCTGAATGAAGTAACAGTTGATGGGGCTGAAATAGCAGCCCAAAGTGCGCAATCCGCCGAGGAAAAACACCCGGCCGTTTACCGCTGCGCCGGCTAATTCAGAGGCCTTAGCCCGCACCGCATTGGCCAGATCACCACTACTGCCCCGCAAATAATCTTTACGACGGAACCATAAGGGTGCGAAGCCGCGGGTCGAGAGCAAGCGACTCATGCCGCCAACCTGTTCTAACTCATCCAGCGCCAGCCACCACTGGGCAATCGGGTAAGAAAAGCCGTGCTCAGTGGGCTTATACCGCTGATGAAATAACTTGCCCCGCTGGATGGCACTATTCAACACGCCATTTCACTCCCAGGCGTTGGGCGACGTCTATGGCGCTGCACACACCATCCTCGTGAAAACCGTTATACCAGTAAGCGCCGGTAAAATGGGTATGCTGCTGACCACAGATTTCACCGCGCCGCCGGGTTGCCGCCAGTGATTCTACGCTATAGACAGGGTGCGCATACTGGTACTTACCGATGATTTTTTTAGTGTGAATGGCATTGGTATTATTTAGTGTGACGCAAAAAGTAACTGGGGCTTTGATGCCCTGCAGTATGTTCATGTTATAGGTGACTGAACTGGGCCGCGTCCGCGCTTCAGAATCGCTGTGCAGCAGATAGTTCCAGCTAGCCCAGGCCCGTCTGTTCCTGGGGAGCAAGCGTAAATCCGTGTGTAACACCACATCGTTCATCTGGTAAGGCATAGCGCTCAGTATTTCCCGCTCGGCATCGGTCGGATCCGCCAGCAAAGCAAGGGCTTCGTCGCTGTGGCAGGCAAAAACCACTTCGTCAAAGTCTTCCAGCCGGCCATCGGCAAACTCCAGCGTGACCGGTAGTTTTCGGTCCGGATGATTGCGATGCACTGAGCGCAGCTCGGTATTGAGTTGAATATGATCACGGAAGCCTGCGATCATCGGTTCGATATAAGCGGATGAGCCGCCAATGACCGTGTGCCACTGCGGACGATCGGCGATGTTAAGCAGGCCGTGGTTGTTGAAGAAACGCAGGAAGAATCCTAACGGGTAAGCTTCGGCTTCTGCCAGGCTCGCCGACCAGATTGCCGCCACCATCGGCAGCAAATACAAATCGGAGACGGATTGCGGTAAGTCCTGCTGGCGCAGAAAATCGCCCAGGGTCATCTCGTTGAGAGCATCACCTTTATCATAGGCGGCCTTAGCTGCTTTATTGAACTTGAGGATACCAGTGATCAGGCGATAAAAATCCGGACTAAACAGGTTGCGACGCTGCGCAAACAAGGTGTTGAGGTTGTGCCCGTTATACTCTAGTCCAGATTTCGGGTCGCGCACACTGAAGCTCATTTCTGTATCACGCCACTTCACATCCAGCTTACGTAACAGGGCCCGGAAGTTGGGGTAGGTTTTATCGTTAAAGACAATGAAGCCGGTATCGACATGATAGTCATGACCGTCTTGTCTGACTTTTACCGTGCGGGTATGTCCGCCAATATAATCGTTCTTTTCAAATACACTGATCTCGTGTTCAGGGTTTAACAGCCAGGCGCTTGTCAGGCCCGAAATCCCGCTACCAATTATCGCTATTTTCATATATCAGCCCTGTTACGCCAGTCGCTTTGAGATAGCAACCTGCAGCCGCTGGGGCAACAACGCCATAAACTTAAGAAAGAAACTAAAAATTCTGGGGAAGCTGATATCGGTTTTGTTTTTCTCAATACCACGGCGAATAGATTCCGAGGCAAATTCAACAGAAACACGCATCGGCATGTCAAAGTCATTTTTATCGGTCATGGGGGTTTTGACGAACCCGGGAGAAACCGTCAGTACTTTCACGCCCCGCTCATCCAGATCAACTTGCAGGCTACGGGCGATGTACTGCAGTGCTGCCTTTGATGAACCATAGGCCTGAGCGCGGGTAAACGGCAGCAACCGCGCGGTACTACCGACCAGGACCAGTTTACTACCACGCTTTAGATTTGGCAGCAGCGCCTCGATACAGCGCACCGTACCAAATACATTGACCGCATACACACGCTCGAACAAAGCGGTATTGAAGTCTTCGATATCGACATACTCAGCCACGCCCGCTGACAAGATCGCCAAATCGACATCGGTATAGCTACGCAAGGCCTGCAGTGTCGCATCCGCGTCTGTTACATCGAGTTTCTGGCCGGCTATGTTATTCGGATAGCGCTCCTGCAACTCATGCAGTGACTCTTCCGTACGGCCACATATAATGACGTTATGCCCTGCTTCTGCGTAATCGATGGCCAACTGCCGGCCAATCCCTGATGTCCCACCCGTTATAAGAATATTCATGAATCTGGCACCATCCGTTGTTTTACTTTGTTTACAAAATAGCTGAGCACCGGAATTTGCTCGTAGATCATAACCCCAAGGTCATAAAAGTCTTCCTGCTCGCAAACCTTGTCATCCTTAAGTTTAAAATGACTGACACCGGGAACCACAACTTCGCGCCCGGCGGAAACTTTTGGGTGCACAAAGCGCATCTGCCAACTGATAAAAAGTTGCTTATCATTGAGCATGTACTCGGTGAAGGCAAAATGGCACTGTTCCACATTGCTCATGCTGTGCTTTAGGTATTTCTTCAGATCGTCAAGGCCATGCACCTGGTGGATGGGATCCGAAAAGGTAATATCCTCATCGTATAAATCACCTAAGTTATCGAAATCACATTTACCGAATTCGTCATAGAATTTTGCCAAACGTTCCACGATCTGGGGACGATCTTCGCTTTTGACCTTTTCGTCTTTTTTTTCAGGACTGCTGTCGCTGCTCATATCGTTCTCCGTTGCTTAGTCTGATGCATTACAACTGTTTGAAAGCTGCCAGAAATTTCTCCCGCGCCTCGCTGTGATCCACCATAGGCGCCGGGTAGTCATTGTCTGGCTGAGTGCGTAACCAGGACTCCGGAGCATGAATACATTTGGTTGGGCAGTCTTTTAGCTCACTCACCCATTTACGGATATAGCTGCCGTCCGGATCAATTTTTTCGCTCTGCCGCGTCGGGTTAAATACCCTGAAATAAGGCACTGCGTCTGTTCCTGTCGAAGCACTCCACTGCCAGCCACCGTTGTTCGCCGGGAAGCTGCCATCAATCAGATGCTGCATAAAAAATTGTTCGCCACGACGCCAGTCAAGGCGCAAGTCTTTCACCAGAAAGTTCGCGACTATCATGCGCAGGCGGTTATGCATCCAGCCCTCTGCTGCCAGTTGACGCATACCGGCATCAACAATCGGATACCCGGTGCGCCCTTCACACCAGCGCTCAAAATCTTCATCGCTGTCGCGCCAGGGAAAATCATCCGTATGTTGTTTAAATGCCTTCTTATAGCTTAGTCGGGGAATGTGATGCATCAAGTGCTGATAAAACTCCCGCCAGGCCAATTCCGTTAACCAGGTGTCAGCCCCCTTGTTCAGACCATGCGGAAAATCAGGGCTTAGCTGCTGTAATTTACGAGCGGCGGTGACCGGCGACAGGATGCCAAGCTCCCAGTAAGGCGACAGCCTGGAGGTATTGTCAAGCGCGGGGTTATCGCGGTCTTCGTGATAACAGGCCACCTGTTCATCAATGAATGTCTGCAGCTGCTGCTGGGCGGCGTCCTCCCCCACTTGCCAGGCGCTGCTGTCACGCCGTTCATGCGGACACTCAGGCATGTCTGGCAGCTGTGACCGGCAGTCCAGCTTTGGCATCGCCTCGGGTGCGGGAATACCGGACAAAGTTAAATGCTCACGCCAGGCCCGATTAAATGGGGTGAACTTCTGGTAATAGGCATTCTCAGTGCTTGGCTCCAGCACCGGTGGCACCAGCAACAGACCGTGGTAGCCCTGGCAACTGATGTCATGTTCTGCCAACCATGCGGCGACGGCCCGGTCACGCCGCTGCTCGTCAACGGGATACTCTCGGTTAAAGTGCAGTGCATCAATATCATACTGCTGACAAAACTGAAGCACGGCCCGTGGCGCTTCTTTCCAGGTATCAATTACCACAATGTGCAGCAGCACACCACGCTCTGCCGCATTCTGCCGGAAACACTCCAGATGCCGCCATAACAGGTCGACCTTTATCGGTGCCCAGTCGTGGCGTTGCCACTGACCGGCGGCGGCCAGATACAGGGCATGCACCGGCAGTTCATCAGCTCGCTCACCCAGGGCCGCTGTAACCGCGGGATTATCCGTAAGCCGCAAGTCGCCTTTAAACCAGATCCCGGCAGCCATCAGAGTCCATACCTTAGTTTAAGGTCTGCTGGATAAGGCTGCAGATAACGCTGCTTACTCAGATAGTCATCGGGGAACTCCCGCAGATAATGCTTAATCAGCGTCAGGGGTGCCAGTAGTGGCTGATGACCGGCGTGATAAGCCAGCACCAGTTCAGCTAGCTCAGACTTCTGATCCGGGTTTAACTGCTGTTTAAAGTAGCCCTGTATATGCTGTAACACATTCGTATGGTTTTCGCGGGAGGCCGGTGTTGCCAGCGCGTTCATCAGCGTTTCAATATAATAACGGCAGAAATCTTCCGTAATAGTGTCCGTGGTTGCTAGCTCCCGGCCCAGTGTCCGGTATACCGGCTGATTGTGCGCCAGGAGCAGCAACTTGAGGCTGGTGTGGAATTCCAGCAATGCGGCTTTAGTGACGGGCTTGGGTAACTGTTGCCAGCCATGATACACAAACACCCGCATGATAAAATTTTCGCGCAGGCCCGGATCATTGAGCCGGCCATCTTCCTCTAGCGGCAAGGCCGGGTAATGTTGCTGCAGCTTTGCGGCAAAGATCCCCTGCCCTGATTTCTGGGCATGGCCGGTAGCGGGATCATAGAGCTTTACCCGCTCCATACCGCAGCTGGGTGATTTCGCACATAATACATAACCACTCACCTGTTCAATATGGGAAGTGGCTCTCTCCGCAAAACGCTCAAGCGCGGCCGTTACATCTTCCCCTGTTTTAGGCACCACGGCGCGCACCGAATCCGACCCTTCACCGTTCTGCTCTAAACGTATGGTCGGGCGCGGCACGGGCATGCCGATGCCGACTTCCGGACACAGCCGCACAAATTCTACGTGGCGCGCGAGCTCTTCAGCACAGAAGAACGACCGCTTATGACCACCGTCGTACCGAACCTCATCACCCAACAGGCAAGCACTAATTCCTACTTTTAAACGCGTCATATCATCCTTCGCTTAAATCTTCGCAGCATTCAGCTGACTCCTAACACAACTAATCCTTACTGAGATTACGAAAAATATCCATAAAAGTTCAGCGGCGACTAATCCACCAGCGATAAAACTGCGTATCAACCAACAGAGTACAAGAACGTTAAATGTCTTGTTCAAACATTTAGGGGATTATCATGTCTGCTGAACCCGTTAAGGTTCCTTTATTTCCGCTAGCCGGTCATATCCTGCCGGGCGGAAAGATGCGATTAAGAATCTTCGAACCGCGTTACGTACGTATGGTGCGTGAGGCCTGCGGCCAGTCACCTACTGCTCCTATCGGCATCTGCATGCTTAATGAGGAAGGCAATAGTGCCGACAATACGCACATTCATAAATTTGGCACCTTGTGCCGGATTATCGATTTCGATGCCCTGCCCGATAGCATGCTTGGCATTACCATAGCTGGCGAACAGCTATTTGCTATCGACGCCATAGAAACCGCTGCTGATGGTTTACGCAGCGGCACTGTGCAACTCGTTGAGCACTGGCCGGCAACTGAATTGGCGCCTGATGACAGTGTACTGGCTGAGCATCTTAAGGCCGTATATTCCAGCTACCCGGAACTGGAAGTCTGTCCCGATGAAGAATGTCTCTCCCGCGCTGACTGGATTTGTCAGCGCTGGCTCGAATTATTACCAGTATCAGCTGATATCAAACAGGAATTACTGGCGCAGTCTGATTGTCAGGAAGCCCTGAATTATCTGCATGAGCTGGTCGCACAAAGCCGCGAGTGATCCAGAAAAACTTACATCGCGTAACAATCTTAACTTGAGGAATATTCCAGCAGGTATAGACTATGCAGTTAGGAACTGAAGCAATAACATCACGGAAAACTATGTCCTCAGCTCGGCCGGAAGATCCAGAGCACGCTGCCAAACTGCTCTCCCGAATAGCGGCAGATCAGTCACGTGCCGCGTTCAGTGAACTGTTCCGGCATTTCGCTCCGCGGCTGCAGGCGTACGCTACCCGCCAATTTGGTAATGAGCAGACTGCTATGGATTTGGTTCAGGAAACCATGGCTAACGTATGGAATAAAGCACACCTGTTTAAGCCCGATCGTGGCTCAGCTGCAACCTGGATATTTACCATCGCCAGAAATATCCGCTTCGATATTCTTCGCAAAAACAAATATCGCCAGCACGATTTGAGTGCGGACGATTTATGGCCGGTTCTGGCTGAACAGAATGAAAGCCTTGATGACGATTATGCGTTAGACCAGGATCTGTTGATGCAGCAACTGGCGGTATACTGTGATCGGTTACCCGATGCGCAACGTATCGCGATCCAGCTTATTTACATCGAAGGTAAATCCCAACAGGAAGTAGCAGACGCCCTGCAGATTCCACTTGGCACTGTAAAGTCCCGTACCCGGTTGGCTATTCAGAAATTAAAAGAGTTGATACACAGCGATGATTAAATTCCATCCCTCAGAGCAACAACTAGTTGAGTACGTTGCAGGCGATCTGACTGCTGCGATGTTGATGACTGTTGGCACCCACGTTGATATGTGTCGCCACTGCCAGAGTCATGTGCAGGATATTGAGGAAAAACTCGCGCAACGCCTTTTTGGTGACGTAACCGACCTGCCTGCCCGCTGGATAGCGAACGCAGACGTCATGATAGATGAAATTATAAACGCAGCGATGCCTGTTCACCGTAGTCTGAGCGACAGCGATAACTATTTGCTGTTGGAGGGCAAACGCTTTGAGTTACCCGCGACCCTGGCCCGTAACTACCATCGCATTGGTAGCTGGCACAAAATGCTGGGCAAAATGTGGCGAGCTCCGGTTGATCTCGGTAGTGGTGAAGTACTGAACTTTATCTACATGGGGACTGGCGCGCAGGTACCTGAGCATACCCACAGGGGCACTGAAGCGACATTAGTTATTAACGGTGTTTTTGTTGATGAAAGTGACGAATACCGGGACGGTGACTTTGTATTGCTGGACGGTCAACATAAACATACGCCGCAAACTCAGCAGGAAGACTGCCTGACCCTGGCCACCCTGGATGCGCCACTCCAGTTCACGTCAGGAATTAGCAGACTGCTGAATCCCTTCAGCAGCCTATTCTTTAAATAGCCTTTGATGCCCCGGCTTGCAGATCAGGCCCGGGGCTTAGCGCCACTGACCCGTTGTTTCAGCTTCTGACCAGGTCTGAAAGTCACTACCCGGCGAGCCGAAATCGGAATATCTTCACCCGTTTTCGGGTTGCGCCCGGGCCGTTCATTCTTAGTACGCAATTCAAAATTACCAAACCCCGACAGTTTGACGGGCTCGCCCTGCTCTAACGAACGGCGAATTTCCTCAAAAAAATTCTCGACCAATTCTTTTGCGTCGCTTTTGTTGATCCCAAACTTATCAAACAAATGTTCAGCCAGTTCAGCTTTGGTCAGCGCCATATCATCACTCTCTTAGGGTTGCCCCAAATTCAGATGTCAGCTTCTCAACAATCACAGCCACTGCGTTGTTGATTTCTTGTTCCTCCAAAGTCCGTTCGGCATGCTGCAAGGTTAACGACAACGCTAAGCTGCGATGGCCTTCGGTCACGCCAGGACCTTGATAAACGTCGAATAAGTTTAGGCCAACCAAATGATTAACGCCAATATTTTCGATGGCAGCCAGAATATCGCCGGCCGCGTACTGATCGTTTACAACCAGCGCTAAATCACGGCGTATCATCGGATATTTTGAAACGGGCTGCGCTTTAGGTACCGGCCGCTGACTTATAGCATCAAGTCCCAGTTCAAATACAAAGGTACGGCCGTTCAATCCGAGCTTCTTCTCGTACTGCGGATGAATTGCACCGACATAACCAATGCGAACACCGCCATGGTATATCGCCGCTGACTGACCAGGATGCAGTGCGGGATGTTCCTCGGCAACAAAACGGAAGGCTTTGCTGTCGGTAGTCAGTGCCAGTAAGGCTTCAATATCGCCTTTGATATCGTAAAAATCAACCGGTCGATCAGCATCACTCCAGTGCTCGCCAAACGCTTTGCCCGCGCGAACACCGCCAATCATCGGCTGCTGATTCACACCATTTTCAGCCTGACCGTCGGGTAGAAAACGCAAGCCGGTTTCGCAGAACGCCAGTGATTGCTGCTGCCGCTTCTGGTTGTGTGCTACCGCGCCAATCAGCCCGGGCCATAGGCTGACGCGCATTGCCGACATTTCAACTGAAATCGGGAACGGCAGAATCAGCGAATCGACATCACCAAAAAGTGCAGCCTGATGTTTCGGATCGACGAAACTATAGGTAATAGCTTCCTGATAGCCACGATCGACTAACAGACGTTTGAAACTGGTGGCGGCAATCAGGCGTTCCTGCCGTGGAATCATCTGTAACCGGGCCGCAGGAGCAGAAGCCTGGATGCGGTGATAGCCGTAAATGCGTGCAACTTCTTCAATTAAGTCTTCTTCGATGCTGATATCGAAGCGGAAAGTCGGGACAGTGACTTGCCAGCCGGCGTCGTTCGATTTTACGGTAAAGCCCAGGCGCTCAAGAATTTCGCTTACTTCGGTATTCTCGATGTGAATGCCCAGCACCCGTGCCAGACGCTCTTCACGCAAGGTTACGGTAACAGGCTTAGGAATGTGCTGCTCCGCCGCGGCTTCAACAATAGGCCCTGCCTCGCCACCACAAATCTCCAATAGTAGCGCTGTGGCCCGCTCCATGGCGGTACGCTGCAGTTGCGGATCAACACCACGCTCGTAGCGATGGGATGCGTCAGTATGCAAACCAAAGCGTCGCGCACGCCCTGCTATCGCATCAGGCGCGAAAAAAGCACTCTCCAGGAATACATTTTTGGTGGCTTCAGTGACACCGCTTTGCTCACCGCCAAAGATACCGGCCATGGCCAGCGCCTTACTCTCATCGGCGATAACCAGTATTTCCTCGTCCAGAGTAACTTCATTGCCATCAAGCAATGTAAGCTTCTCGCCTTTATTAGCCTGGCGTACGTGCACAGCACCCTGTAATTTATCCTGGTCAAAGGCATGCATGGGGTGGCCGAGTTCAAGTAATACGTAGTTGGTAATATCAACTACCGGATCGATACTGCGCACACCGCTGCGACGCAGGCGCTCGGTCAGCCACAACGGGCTTTGCGCATCAATATTAATATTCTCGACCACCCGGCCCAGATAGCGCGGACACGCCGCTGGCGCATCAAGTACAACAGGACGTTTGGCATCAGACGTAGCCGCTACCGGCGGTATCGCAGGTTCAGTGACTGCAAGCTTGTTTAACACGCCCACTTCACGGGCGATGCCCCGGATACCAAGGCAATCGGCGCGGTTAGGCGTCAGATCAACATCAAGGGTGACGTCATCCAGTTCCAGGTATTTACGGTAGTCCATACCAACAGGAGCATCGGCAGGCAGCTCGATGATACCCTCGTGATCGTCAGTCAGACCCAGCTCTGAGCTGGAACACAGCATGCCCAGGGAGGGCTGGCCGCGCAGCTTGGCTTTCTTAATCTTAAAATCGCCGGGCAATACCGCACCGACGGTTGCAACGGCAACTTTAATACCAGTACGGCAGTTCGGAGCGCCACAAACGATAGTCGCCGGCTCTTCGGTACCTATATTGACTTCGGTTACCTGCAGTTTATCCGCGTCCGGGTGCTGCCAGCATTTGACCACTTCACCCACCACAACCTTGCTGAAACTTTCAGCAACGGGAATAATATCGTCTACTTCCAGCCCAGCCATGCTCAGCTGTTCTGCCAGTTCGGTACTATCAAGAGCCGGGTTTACCCAGGTTCGTAGCCACTGTTCACTAAATTTCATCTGCTCACCCGACGATCAATTAAATTGTTTCAGAAAACGTACATCGTTTTCAAAGAATGCACGCAAGTCGTTCACCCCGTAGCGGAGCATAGTTAAACGCTCAACGCCCATACCAAAGGCAAAGCCAGTGTATTTTTCCGCATCAATACCAACCGCGGTCAGTACGCTTGGATGCACCATGCCACAGCCCAGTACTTCAAGCCACTGGCCGTCTTTACGGCGCACATCCACTTCAGCAGAAGGTTCGGTAAACGGGAAATACGAAGGACGGAAGCGAACTTCCAGTGATTCTTCAAAGAAGTTGACCAGAAAGTCTTCCAGAATCCCTTTTAACTGGGTAAAGCTCACGTCGGTATCTACCATCAGGCCTTCAACCTGATGGAACATCGGTGTATGCGTCTGATCGTAATCGTTACGGTACACGCGCCCTGGCGAGATGATGCGCAGCGGCGGTTGCTCAGCTTCCATAGTGCGGATCTGAACACCGGAGGTTTGCGTACGCAGCATCGTCTTCGGGGTAAAATAGAAGGTATCGTGATCAGCCCGGGCCGGGTGATTGGCCGGTATATTCAGGGCGTCGAAATTATGAAAGTCATCTTCAACTTCTGGCCCTTCCACTACACGGAAGCCTAAATCGCCAAAAAACGCTTCTATCCGCTGAATTGTTTTCGTAACCGGATGAAATCCCCCCACTTGCGGGCGGCGCCCCGGCAGACTGACATCAATACGCTCGGCGGCGAGCTTCTCGGCCAGTTGGGCCTGCTTGAGTTCTTCGTTGCGTGCATTGATAACCTGCTGAACTTCCTGCTTCGCCTGGTTAATTGCCTGGCCGGCAGCCGGACGCTCTTCCGCGCTCAGTTTACCCAGGCTTTTCAGCTGCTCTGTTAACTGGCCTTTTTTGCCCAGATAGTCCACCCGGACCTGGTCCAGTTCCTGCGGCGTATTTGCCTTTGCGACGGCCGCTTGCGCAGCGGCAACGATGTCATTTAACTCCATGACCTTCCTCAAT
>NZ_JAWVYM010000006.1:0-122437 GCF_033722695.1 Pseudidiomarina sp.
CCGAACCAGGGATGAAGCGCGTTCAGATATCTTTGATTATATTGAACGGTTTCATAATCCAAGAATGCGTCGTAGACTGGCAAAACGAGATCAGCAGTTTAGTGCGATTTTAAACCGTCCGTGATAACTGGGTAGAACCCGTTTGACCGAGTAGCAGTTCACTTTCAAGCCTTTTTGTCAATTTCCACAATAAATGGAAATTTACCATAATAGCTGCAACAGTTGATTTGCGAGTGAATCATATTTGGAGTCTGGTAAGTCAAGATCCCCAGCAACCCCGCCCCATTTTAAAGTTCATTGTAGGCCGGAGTGAGCTGTCCATCATTGGGGGCACCGCGCAAAATAACCCTAAATAGTTGATTATTACCTTAGTAATTTTCTTGGTTAATTATTGTCTCACCAGTATTGTCATACCAAGTCCACTTGCCCGTTTTTTTGCCATAGCTATATTCTCCTTCCATTACAAGCACGCCGTTCTGCCATTCTGTATACGACCCGTGCCGAATTACGCAGTGTCTAGCTCTTCTCTGCTCCCCAACCCCTCCCGTGAAGTTAACTTCTTCTTGGGCATTTGATACGCAATTTAGGGGATAACTGAACATTCGATCCCAGCTCGCTTCCGAGTTATCAAACATGCTGGGATACAAGAGAAACAGCAGAACTGCGAACAGCGATACATTTAAAATAGTAAGCACTTTATTAAGCATAGTTACCACTCTACAGTTTCGTTACATTATTGAGAGAATTCATGACTTGCTCACGGCGTTGTTTATGCCATGTAGCTGTGCGCGCTTGAAATATCACATCTGAAACAAACGACTGGCACTGATTAGTAGGAGCCCATCTTCCCAACTCTTGTCCTGGTCTAATTAGCTTATCTACGATATTTTCGTCAACATCGCTAACTTCTGTGCAGCTTGCGTTAGGATCCCCTGAACGCCCAGTATGATCGACTGTTTCAACCCTTGTGAAAGGGAGCTGGGAATTATTGCCTACATCGTCATCCCCGGGAGCCCCCATACCTGACTCATATGAATTAGTCTTTAACCATTGATGATCCATGGGCATCCAACCAAAGGCTGGTTGGCTACAAACAAATACCTGCAGCCCTATAGGATCCGTATTTAAGATAGGGTTATTCAAAACATAGGTATAAGTATTTAGTCCCCCATTTAGCCCTATTGGGTCACTCTGAAGGTAACGTCCTGTTGTCGCATCGTAGTCCCTGAAATAATTATACCAGCTTTGCTTTTCAGCGTCCCAATATTGTCCCGGGAAGCCAATATTAAAGTCTCCAACTGAACTGGTCAGCACGCTCCGATCAAAGGCTTCCAGTTTAGCTCGCCAGACAATGCTGCCCGAATTGTTTGTCAGCACTTCCGGGCGCCCTAAGTGATCGTTATGCACATAGTAAAGCTGATTGCTCTTAATGAGAGCGACCGGCTGGCCTGCAAAATAAATATATTGCTTGGTCGCTCCCTCAGCCAGTAACTGACCTTCTGGCGAATAAATGAAGTGCGTGGTAACACCCCCTGCAGTCTTGCGCACCCGCTGGCCTAAAGCGTTATACCCATAGGTTGCACTCCCGGCACTGACCATGCGGTTATCATTATTGTACGAATAGCTACGCGTCTGACCGTTAAAGCCGTTCTCACTGATAACGTTTCCGTTCGCATCGTAGCTCAGACTCCGCTGACTGGTGCCGCGTGTCACTGACAATAGCCTATTGGAATTCGCATCCATTGTGTAGCTTTCGCTCAGCGTACCTGAGCGACTCAGGCGATTTCCCAGCGTATCGTAGCTAAAGCCTGAATTACCCAGCCCCGAACTAGTGACACCCGTCAAACGGTTACGATTATCGTAGCTGAATGTCTGGGAGTCGCCGCTACGTATACCATTGGTGATAGAGCTGATATTCCCCGAGCTATCGTAGCTGTAGGTCAGCGACTGAATTCCCGGGGTCGTAATTGATGTCACCCGATAGGACGAGTCATAGTTAATCGTCCGCGAAAGGTTATTCCCAAATACCCAGCCGTTTACTGGGCCGGAGGGCAGTGCGGAAATACTACTCAGGAGCGGCGAGGTGACACCGTTAATGGTTACGGAAAGTGAGGCAACTTCACCGTACGCATTGTACTGATAGTTAACCCGGTTGCCACCCGGGTAGGTCATTGAGCTAACGCGCCCCTGGGAATCGTAGGCCCAGCCTACGGTATAATTACTACTTCCGATTGTACTGCTCTGCCCTGTCATTTTACCCCAGGCTCCGTACGTATAGGATGTTGAGCCGCTGGGGTCAGTAAATGATGTGAGCTTACCACGATGGAGCTGTACGCCCTGGTCGTAGTAAAACTGGGTTGTCTGATTGTTTAAGCGCTTCGTCAAGCGGCCAGCAGCATCATACTTTAACGCTGTTGTTATGTTGTGGGCATCCGTAATAGAAGCCACCGCGCCCACATTATTAAAGATCATAGAGCTCGTGTTTGTATCGGGACTCATCAACTGCTCAGTTTCACCGAACAAATTACGGCTGTAGCTGGTCTGATTAACCCGCGCATCGGTGACAGCTTCTATTCCTTTTAGCGAGTGACTGAGGGATGTCTGGCTGGTGTCGGCCTCCTCGGCCCGTACCAGGCGGTCCAGTAAATCGTGACTGAATTTTTGGGTCTTCGCACCGCCATCTTCGGTTTCAATGACACGCCCGGAAGCATCATAAAGATGTTGTGAAATGATATTGCCGTTGTGGTCTTTAACGGCGCGCAACATTCCCCTGGCAGTATATGTCAGGGTCTCAAGGTATACTGAAGTGGTGGTCGTTCCGACCTTTTCTCTAATCTGCCGCTGGGTAATATTACCGGCCAAATCACGGGTTAGAATAATTTCGTCATAGTTGCTTCCTTTACTTGTTTGGACGCGGATTAAGCGGCCTGCCAGGTCATATTCGTAATTGATGTCTTCGCCGGTACTATAAAGCTGCCGGGAAACCTTATTAAAACGGTTATACCAATACGTTACCTGATTGAAGCTGCCGTTCGTTGCGCGCTGCTTCACGGTCTGAATGCGCCCACGAACATCGTAGGTATATTCAGTTTTCGTGCCATCGGGATAGATAATGGTGCCGACATTGCCCAGGGCGTCATAGTTCTGATAAGAGGTGATGAATCCCAGCTCGTCAGTTACCTGGGTTAAATTACCCAGGCTATCGTAGGATTCTGAACGCGTCTGTCCTTGCGGGTTCGTAGTGGTACGGTTCGCTATGAGGTTACCCGTGCCATAGGTATATTGATAGGTCCACTCCCGTGTTAAACCGCCACCGGACAGGGTGTATTTTGTCGGGTCCTTTTGATAGTTGTAGGTATAGCTTTCATTGCGACCATCGCTTCGGCTGACTGAGGTCAGTCGCCGCGAGGTGTTCTCCCATGTATAGGACTCACTATATTCGTCGGCTGTCCCGACAGCCCGAACAATTTTGGTTGGCGAACGGCGGTAATACTGATAGGTGGACTTTTCGCCCGTGGCTGAGATTTTTGAATTTACCTGACCAATACTGTTATGTGTTTGAGAGGTAATAGCGGTACCGCAGTATGGCGTACCATCGGTTGTTACTTTTGTTAGACGGCTCTTTCCTGAATTCGCGTATGTGTAGGTTGTCTTGTTCCCCAGCGCATTAGTTACGACAGAAGTAGTGTATCCATAGCTGAATGTCGTTTTATCAATATTGTTTGCGTGACGGCTCTCTGTCACTCGCCCGTTAAAGTCGTATGTGAACCACGAATACCGCTGACCGCCATAGCTTACACCGACCAACCTATGGGTGACACTGGCGTCGTAATGGTATGTATGCGTAGTGCTGTCTGGATAAGTGACCGAGGTGAGTACACCGTTGGTGTAGCCATACACATATTGGTTGCCCTGGTTATCAATAATTTTGGATACGAGACCAGCAGCGTTCCATTGCACCGTGAGCTTACGGCCGCCAACGGCGACTATTTCGCTTAGCTTTCCAGCAACATAATTGAACGTAACGCCACGCCCGCCTGAGTATGTCTCTATCTTGGTTAGTCGACCTGCGCTGTTAAATACAAACTTGCGGCCATCTTCGAAGAACAGGCCCCAGCCGCTAAAATCCGGTACCGTGTTCAGTACGTTCGACCCCGAAGAGCTTAAAAAGGATAGCTCAGGAGGCTCGCCCGGAGAACGTTGCCTTGGCTCCTCAAAATGAATCTTTCGCCCTGCGCCCATGCGGATGTAATCTGGCCAGGCGTCACCGTCGACATTTGAAGTCAGGATAAGCTTTATATCCAAAGCTGATGCCAGCCTGGCCCAAAAGCGCCAATGTGACTGTTTAGACTTGAGTAGTCGCGCGTCAGCGAAAAGGGGAGCTGCCCTTTAAGTACGACATCGGTAATTGATTCGACCTTTTCCCCTGATGATACGATGACGGGGTTACCCGCCCGACAACTGTCTTCCTTTTGCTCTTCAATATAGGTGTTTACGTTTGCTACGTCAGAACCGATCGAAGCCTGCAAGTCTATCATCCAGAAAGAGTTAAAGACGATTATGGGCTCGGGTTTAAGTCGTGGTGCCGTGACCTGAATTCGCTCTTCTGGCACTTCCTCCTCTGCCAGAGCTTGCGGAACAGAGAAAAGTGCTGTGCCAAAATTAGCGATAAATAGAAGAAGAATAAATCCTTTTTTAGAGCTCATTCGACATACTCTGTAATCCCCCCATTTTAGACAGCAGTTTTTCGTATAAATTAATTGACCGTTAGCGTTATCTGCCTGCAACGACCCTAAGCGTCTGCATTGATGTACGGACATAAAATGCGTAGATTTCGGTAAAATTTTTGGCATAGAATAGGTGAGTCATTATCAAAATCATGATAGCTGACGGGCGAAGCAACCTTTATTGGTTGATCGATTAGACGGCCGAGTCCCGTCGATCCATCGTTATTACAAGTAAGCGGAACAATGCGGTCCTGGTCTCCGAAGAAAATTGGTCTGCAATTCAGGAAACATTCTACCTGCTAGCTGTTCCTGGGATGCGTGAGTCTATTCGTGAGGGGATGGATACTGCTGTGGATAAATGCGATGAGAAGCTGCACTGGTAACGCCGAAGTTAGTTTACACTAAGCAATCTCAGGTTCTGCCGCCAATGGTAAGGAAAAGCCAATGGTTTTCCGTGAAGCGAACGTTGAAGATATCCCCGCCTTGTCCGGGATACGTCTCTCGGTTAAAGAGAATGTTTTGTCCGATCCGGGCAAAGTCACAACTGAGATGTACGTCGCCTATTTAAGTGAGTCGGGCAAGGGCTGGCTTTGTGAAATTGACGGCGAGGTGGTCGGATTCTCGGTCGCATCGCTCAACGATGGGTCCATTTGGGCTTTGTTCGTGAAGCCCGGATATGAGGGAAAAGGTATCGGCGCACGGCTCCTGAAATTGGCGGCTGATTGGCTGTTCGACATGGGCGCGACGAGTATCATTTTGAGTACCGATGCGAATACGCGCGCCGACCGGTTATATGAGAGGCAAGGCTGGTCGCGCGGCGAGGTTAGAGCCGATGGCGAGGTGGGTTATCGACTGGATAAAACGAGCCCGATCTGAAATAAGATAACCATGATCAGAGCGGGCCAGTCCGCTAAAACATATTTGGAACTCCGTTTATGATACGAAGTGAACCCCAGCGTTACGAACCACCCACGCACGGACTCAATATTATTCCGTTCGCCTTTATGGCGGGAGGTTGGCTGGCCCCGCTCATCATGTTCTGGCTCTATGTCTGGGGTCCGCTCAGGCCGTTCGATTACCCAGCTGGCGACCTCATGCCTGGAGTCTTTGTCTTGTTCGCGATGGCCATTTCAGTCGCCCTATGGTGGATTATTCCGCGTGGCTACTTTCGCGTGTCTGAGTTTGAGCAGACCGGTCGGGTCTATGAATTACTCGGCGTACTGGTTTTCCGGAAGTTGGTCCCGGATGGGGACTTCGCCAATCGCTGGGAACGCCGCAAAGATCCCAACTACCGCATGATACGGTCGCGCAAATCGGCAGCCGATTTCATCAAACGCACCGAACAAAGCGAGCGAGGGCATATCGTTTTGTTGGCTATCGGTGCCGTTTCAGCAGCCCACGCATGGAGTATTGGCTGGCATGGCTGGGCGCTGTATCTGAGTGCCGGCAACATTGTGGTAAACGTCTATCCGATATTGCTGCAGCGCTACACGCGTAGCCGTATTTACCGGATTTTGCGGCGAGAGTCAGGAATAGCAGCTTAGGTGCCAGATGGCGGGTAAATGTCGGCTTTTTTTGGTTTCTGACAGGAGTCAATTTATACAATAATCCTGATTCAGGAGCGCATTGTGATTGACAAAATTTCGGATAATTGGAAAACACTTCCGCTATTTGTAAAAGTTTGGTTTGTGTTCAATTTTCTTCAGTCCCGCCCCACCAGAAATACAGCTACCTGTAGTTGCCACCGCTAAAACGGGGTAGAACCCGGGGCCACCATACTTGCTTCGAACCGCCGCCTTGGCTTTTCTTAACTCAGGGTCCACCGTCCTTATTCACTTGTTCGGGACGCGTCATTTCTAAAGGCTCACCTTCGTCGTCCTGAAGCTGATAGTCAAAAGCTGCTTGCAGGCCAGTCTCTTCTTCAGGTATATCAAGCTCATCTTCAGTATGGCCTGGATAAAATGCAGATAGCAGAGAGATAAGAATTCCCACTGATGCAAACATAGAGAAGCTCTCGGCATAACCAAACTTACCCACTAGTAAACCAATCAGCGGCGCCCCGACTGCCTGGCCTAAGGCACAAGCCAAAAAGGGTAGCACCGGCCCCATCGACAGCCGACCCGGCAATAAGCGAATGCCGGTCATCAAGTAAAGGCCGGTTAAGCTCATGTAGGCCAAACCGAAGACCAAGGCTGAAAAAATGGCAAGATAGAGCTGACTTGGGCTGGCGGCCAACAAAGTTAAACTGGTCGCCAACATCATCAGCATAAGTGCGTGGGTAATAGCAGGGTTATTTCTATCGGCCAGATCACTGATAACGGCTCCCCCTAAGCCAGCAATACCTACGGCTAACCACAACCAACCACTTTGTTGAGAAGTTAATGAGCCCAGGTTGGTGACTAAATCGGGGCCAAAGGTCCAGTATGCTGAAGCAATAAAGCCCATAGCAAAAGCAAACAAGGACAGCTTTAAGAGTCGCCACCACTGCCTCACAGTAATTTTAGGGGGCGGTGCTGCGTTTGCGGGGGTGATCTTAGAAACTGACGGAATGAAGTACCAAGCAAGAAAAACGCCCCCAATGGCTATCAGGGTGAATGATAAATAGGCGTAGCGCCATGCCCCAACTAAAAATAAAACTGCCGGAACAGAGAACGCGACACCAATGCTGGTGCCAGCATTCATAATTGAGCTGACACGCCCATGGATGGAACGGTCTACCAAGGCCTGCATCGCAGAAGTTAAGGCTGGCATCATTAAGCCGGTGCAGATACCACAAGCGATGACGCCTAAGCCCAGAATAAATGGGCCACTTGCCTGACTAATGAGCGCCAGGCCGAGAACACTAAACGAAGCAGATAAAACGGTGGTGTTGCGTGCACCGAAATACTTGGTGACCAATGGGGCAATTAAACTGATAAAGACGAAACTAGTCAGCGGTAGAGCGGCGATAAGACCTATTGTACGAGCGCTCATATCCAGGTCAGCACGTATTTGTGGAACAAACAATCCAAAGGCAAAACGAGCTAAACCAAAGCTTATGGCAATAAGGATGGCGCCGATAAGTGCAAAGCGCATGCCTGAGATTCGAGTCATAAAACGCCTCCTACTCTAGCTAGGCTTATTAGTCTAGGATGCTTTCTCAAGTTATTCTCCCAAATTAATGAATCCAGGCATCCCTGATGACAATTTTTCTCGCGTCAGCACAACACGTTTGACTTAACGTACGTACTTAAAAGCGCACCTTTAGTGCATGTTTGAGCATGTAAGAGGTAGATCATGACCAGCATCACAGTAACCGAGGCGCGCAGCAACCGACTACTAGCACGGGTATGAGGCGGAACAAAGCCGCCCCGTTTGAAAAGCTCACGTCGAATTTAATATTTAGCGTCGCTTCGTGTAGACAGTGTTCGATGAAAAAAAGGTAGTGAAACTTTCCGCTTTGGAATCACTACCAATAGCACCAACAGACGCGTCAGCTAAGCGGTCTACATTCGCCCTTAAAAATAGGTCTCATTAATCTTCTCAGCCACGGTAATCAACCCCACCTGCATCTCATCAATGAACTCATGCAGGCTGCCCTGGTTGAGTGACTGCGGTTTGCCGTCCGACAGCCTCGACTGCAAGGTTTCAACTGCCTTGATGGCGTTCTCATTGTGCGGTAGATCCTGCAGCAGCGACTTCGCCTGCATCAGGGTGTGTGACAATGAGCGCGGAAAACGCTCCTCCTGGAGCAGGAACTTCAGCACATCCGGTCGGTTGATGCGCAGGCGGATTTTTTGGCGGTACATCTGATAGGCTGACATGGATTTCAGCACACCCATCCACTGGATATTCTCAAAAGCCGGGGTCTCATCCTTCAGCTCAGGGAGCAGGGTAGCCGAACGGACATCGATGATACGGGTGGTCATGTCGCCCCGCTCCAGATTACGCCCCAGACGCAAAAAGGCATAGCCCTCATCATGGGTCATAATGCCAGCCAAAATACCAGTAAGTGTCTGGTTGGCGCGGATGACCGCAGTCAGCGACTCATAGCGCTTGCGGCGGCCAACCATCGACGGGCGATTCTGCATGGCCGAGAGATAAAGGGAATTAATCTGCTCCCAGCTCTCGGTGGGGATAATTTCCCTTACGGTGCGGGCGTTTTCCCTCGCCATAGTGAGCGAATTGATAATCGAGCTGGGGTTATTCTTATCCGTGACCATGTATTTGACCACGCTATGCTCGTCGGCCTTTTCATAATGCTCATAAAAATCGTCGCGGGCCGATAAAATATCGATTATTGGTTCCCAGCCTAGCTTTACGGTGGTGGGCATGTCCATTAGCAAATGCGAGTTTACGTTGATCAGCCGGGCGGTATTTTCAGCCCGCTCCAGGTACCTGGCCATCCAGAAGAGATTGCTTGCTACACGTGACAACATTGATTAAGCCTCCATATCCACTATCCAGGTGTCTTTACTGCCCCCGCCCTGCGACGAGTTGACCACGATAGACCCTTTGGTTAAGGCTACGCGGGTGAGTCCACCCATAGTGACTTTGATATCTTTGCCACTTAACACAAAGGGCCGCAAATCAAGGTGTCGCGGTTCAGCTTTGTTTTCAATCAGGGTTGGTGCGGTGGACAGCATCAGCATCGGCTGCGCAACATAGTTACGCGGGTCTCTGCGGATCAGGCGCTTAAATTTTTCACACTCGGCTTTGGTGGCATGGGGACCAATCAGCATGCCATAGCCACCGGATTCGTTGGCCGGTTTCACAACCATGTTATGGATATTCTCAATCACATGGTCGCGCTCGTCCTTATTGATGCACTTGTAGGTGGGTACGTTCGGAATCAGCGGATCTTCATTCAGATAGTACTTAATAATGTCAGGTACAAAGGCGTACACCACCTTATCATCCGCCACCCCAGAACCAGGGGCGTTGGCCAGTGCCACGTTGCCGGCCTTCCAGGCCCGCATCAGGCCGGGCACACCCAGCATCGAATCAGGATTGAATACCTCGGGGTCGATAAAGTGGTCATCGACGCGGCGGTAAATCACATCCACCCGCGCTGGCCCTTCAATCGTGCGCATATAGACCACATCGTCGTCATCGACGAACATATCCCGACCTTCAACCACCTCGGCTCCCATCTGCTGGGCCAGGTACGCGTGTTCGAAATAGGCGGAGTTATAGATACCCGGGGTCAATACCACCACTTCGGGTTGATCAATGTCTCGGGGCGACAGCTCGCAGAGCATGTCATAGAGATGGGACGGGTAATCATCCACCGGTAAAATGCTGTACTGCTCAAACATCTCTGGAAAAACCCGTTTCATCACCTTGCGGTTCTCCAGCATGTAAGACACACCGGAAGGAACCCGTAAGTTATCCTCAAGGACATACACGGTGCCATCGTTGTCCCTGACCAGGTCCGAGCCGCAGATATGCGCCCACACACCCAGCGGGGGACGAACGCCCTTGCACTCAGGCAAAAAGTTTTTCGATTTTTTCAGCAGATCAGCGGGAAACACACCGTCCTTAACGATGTTCTGATCATTGTAGAGGTCATCGATAAACATATTCAGGGCTTTGACCCGTTGCTTCAGTCCGCCTTCTATCTTTTCCCATTCTTGCTTGTCGATAATTCGCGGGATAATGTCAAACGGCCAGTCGCGGTCGATAGAGCCTTCTTCCTCGTGATAAACCCGGAAGCTAATTCCCATTACATGAATGGCTGACTCTGCGGCCGCCTTAAACTCTTCAAGATCGTTATCCGTCAGGTTGCGTAAATAGCCGCACATAATTTCAGCTGCAGCACGCGGTTTCCCCGACGCCCGTAATAATTCATCATACAGGTTGGTGACTTTGTAACTTCCCCAACGAATGGTCATGCACAACTCCCTCTGGTGATTTATTATCCAGCTATAACCATAGTGGCAATTCCACCAAAAAGACAAAAAATGGTTTGTTTTTATGCTGAGTAACATAGAAAATACGATGAATTCAGGCTGAGTCTCAGCTGATATTTCTGGAGTATTCTGTGACCTATTGTTTGGCAATCCGTGTTAATAAAGGCCTGGTATTTGCGTCTGATTCGCGCACCAATGCAGGGGTCGATTATGTAGCCACCTACAGTAAAATGAACCGTTTTACCTGGGAAGGTGAGCGCTCGCTGGTGCTGTTGTCCGCAGGTAGCCTGGCCACCTCTCAGGCGGTGGTTAACGCCATTAATTCGGATCTGGAAGATCCTGATGCGCCCTTTAACCTGCGCAAAGGCAAGCACTTGTATGATGTCGCCAGTTACATCGGAAGTTTGAGTCAGCGAGAGCAGCTACAGCACGCTCCGGCGCTTGAGAAAAGTAAAGTCAGCGCTGAAGCGAGTTTTATCCTCGGCGGCCAGATAGCCGGTAAATCTTGCGAAATCTACATGATTTATCCGCAGGGCAATTATATTAGCGCCTCCGACGATACCCCCTATTTACAGATCGGTGAGAACAAATACGGCAAGCCTATTCTGGATCGTATTATCACAGCGAGCACATCGCTGGAAGACGCTGCCCGCTGTGCCATGGTCTCACTTGATTCGACTGTGCGCAGTAATATCAGTGTGGGCTTGCCCATCGAGTTGGCTATCTACACCTGCGATAGCCTGGAGACGCCCTGGCACAACAAATATCGCGCGTTCAGCCCAATGTTTAAATCCATGCAGAAACAATGGAATGAGGGGCTGCGGCAGGCATTTTCGGGCCTGCCACGGTTCGATTGGGAAAAAGAAGATTAATTTTGTGCGCGGTACGCAGTACTTATAATTTTGTGTACAAAGCGTAGTTTATCGATGGCGCTGGAAGACAGCACAAAAGGGTAGGCATCTTCGAGGCCCATGCTGCGGTTAAGTGCATTCAAAACGGCCGTGAGCCGGCACCAGTCGTTATAGAGCTGATTAAAATGCGCTTCTGTTCTGGTCTCGTCACTTTGCGGCAGCTGCTCCAAAGGGTCGATAACCTGATGTGATGATACGCTGAAATCAAAATCACTGGCGGTTTCCAGTGTGTCCACCATATGCAGGTAATGCGCCCAGGTTTCCGCCCAGTCCTCCCAGGGATGCATGCTGGCATAAGCACTCACCCATACCTTGTGCCAGTCCGCCGCCGGACCATTCTGATAATAATTTTGCAGCGCGTAGGTATAATTCAGCGTCTCATCACCGAAGAGCTCCCGGAACTCATCCAGCCACTGGCTGTTACGGACCAGTCTGTCCCAGTAATAATGGCCGGACTCGTGGCGAAAATGCCCCAGCAGCGTGCGATATTGCTCATTCATTTCCTCACGTATTTTCATCCGCGAGCTGTGTTGAGCTTCTTTCAGGTTCAGGGTGATAATGCCGGCACTGTGCCCGGTGGTGACGAAATTTTTGACGGTCAGCTCGTTGCCATAGTCGTCTTCAGTTTCATCTTCAAGAAACTCAAAGCCCAGGCCATGTTGTGGATCCTCATAGCGGGATACCACCGGCAGCTCCAATTTATACAGGGTGTAGAGCAACCGCCGTTTGGCCTGTTCCATACGGGACCAGAGTTGGCGGTTCTCCGGCTGATCCAGATTGGGAATGGTGCGGGTTAACTGGCACGAAGCACATAGATCACCGGACTGTTCAGCCGGAACCATCCAGTTACACACATCCTGCACCGAATAATTTATACACTTCCGGTATAACTGGCCGTTAGCTGCGGCGCGCCACACGCCCTCCGCATGCCGGGTAAAGGCACTCAGTTTTTTTTCATCGGGCATGAACCCCAGCATCAGCCCACACACCACACAACGGGTGTTGGCAAAATGCAGCGTATTACCGCACTGACATGAAAATGTTCGCATAGTTAAGTACCGTGGTTTCCTACCGTTGAGCAATTAGTCTGCTTATTAACTTAGCACGTTAAAGCTACAGAGAAACTTAAAAAGCCGTCTCAGGTTCTGCTTGCTCGTTAACTTAATGAGCAATATGATGAAAACTTGTTGCCTTCTCACGATGCAAGGAATGCCCACAGTGAAACAATTAATAATTATATTGGTGCTGCTGTTATCAGGCTGTGCCACCACCAAAAACAGTAATGAACAGGCCGCAGTTCGTCAGGGAGATTTGATTCAGCAGTACATGGAGCAAGGCTTAGAAGATTTATCCTACGGACACCCGGAGAAAGCCCTCGGCGAATTCGATCAGGCAATTGCGCTTTGTAAAAAGCAGTTTGCTGGTAGTGAAGAACGGGTTTATGTCGCACGGGGAATGACAGACAGTATTTACTATATGCTAAAAGCACGAGTCGATAATGAATCGGCGGTGGCAGTGGCTACCGACTGCGCCGATGCTTTTTATTTGCGTGGTTATGCAAGTATTGAATTAGGGCAGATAGATGCTGGCGAACAGCATCTGAACAAAGCGCTTGAATTTTCTCCGGTAAATTCAATGTACTTGTCAGAAATGGGGCACATCTACCATATTAAAGAAGACTGGCAGAAGGCACTGGATACCTTTGCACAAGCCGAAGAGTTCTCTGCCTTCTCGCCGGAAGAACTGAAAGCGAGTGAATTAGCCCGCGCGAAACGAGGAGTGGGGTTCAGCCTGATAGAGTTAGGTCGGCTCGATGAGGCAGAGGCAAAGTTCAGGGAGTGCCTGGAGCTTGATCCTAACGACGAAGTTGCGCTGCATGAGCTTAAATACATAGAAGAGCAACGAAACAGCGGGTAAAACCAACAGAGGTTTAATCTGATGGCGCCACATCCAAATCGCGTTCTGTTAAGCACAGCTTTCGTGGCGCTTGCAGCCTTTTTCTGGGGGCTGTCGGGCGGCATTGGCGGCATGCTGACCGATCAAGGCTGGAGTCCAGTGGTTGTGTCGTTTTACCGTGGTGCGATCGGGCTGGTGTTTGTTCTTATCTGGTTGGCGTTGCGCCCGGGCGGTAGCGGGCTGTCAAAGAGCCGGCTATGGTTCTGGTCAGCAGTTGCAGGCGTGGGCGTTGCAGGCAATTTCGGATTTTACTTTTTAAGTATCGCTGAGGGTAGTGTTGCAGTGGCAGCGACCCTCATGTACTGCGCTCCGGTTTTTGTTTATCTCGTATCCTTCATTCTCAGACTCGAGCAGCCGACGCCGTTTAAATGGCTCTCAATGGTTTTGGTCATGCTTGGTATTGTGCTGTTGACCGGTATCTACGATATGGATGCCAGTGAGGTAACTTTACTGGCTGCTGGTGCCGGCCTGCTCTCGGGTCTGTCTTATGCACTTTTTATCTTCGGTTTTAAATACGCGGCCCCGCACGGCAGCCCCCAGGAGATTTTGCTGGTCGCTTTCGCGGTACTCGCCCTCATCTTAGGTGTGTTGGGCGACACCGGGCAACTGGTGGCGGCGTTCACCACCCAGTCCTGGCCGTTGTTCTTGATCTTGGGCGTGCTTGGCGCCGGGCTGTCCTTTATTTTATATATCGTTGGCCTGAACCATACCGCGCCGGCGGTGGCCTCGATTGTGGCTATGATTGAACCTGTCACCGCCTCGATGTTCGGCGTTGCGATTCTGGGTGAAAGGCTTGCGGTCTCACAGGTAGTCGGCATAGCGCTGATTTTGATCACGGTAACGGCGTTGAGTTTCTATTCCAATAGCCGCCGGCATCCCACTGAATAGCTTTAGCGACGGTTACAGATTGTCACACTAATTACCTAACGGAATCACAGTTTTGGATTTTATAATCCAGGTAATTATTTTATTTGGAAGCAACCATGAAAAAGCTCATAGTGTCTCTGTTGTTCGGTGCAACTTTAGTTAGCGGCTATGAATCAGATTCCGGTCAGTCGCAAGACCTTTATCATTTCAGTGATGCGGTCCGCTTTGCTGAGTTACTACAGAGCAGCGCTGAGCTGCCAGACGCTGAAGCCATTCAAACAGCCTATCTTGACCATGCCACACGGGGTGTTGAAATTTTCACGCCGAACCGGATAGAGAATGCCAAAAATTTACACGCTGAACTTCATCGCAATCCCGAAGCCTATTTGCATGCTGTGGAACGCTGCCTGCCGGCTGTAAAGGCACTGGAAGCCGAAGCTGTTGACGTACTTCGCCGGGCCGCGGAATTACTGCAGCAAAAAGAGGTAGCGCCAATCTATATGGTATTCGGCGCGATGAATTCAGGCGGGACCGCGGGGCCTGATGGGGTTGTAATTGGCCTGGAAGTTGCGTGTCAGGAGGTGCAAAACCTCGATGAAGCGAATGCGTTGATAGCGAACCTGGTTGCCCACGAAATTGTCCATGTGTACCAGATCCGCAATGTATCATCAGAGCTTGCCAGCATGCGGCCCACAGTGCTCAGTCAGAGCCTGGTCGAGGGCTTAGCGGATTATATTGCGGTGCGGCTGCAGGGCAAAAGTACCCAGTCAGAAGCAGAGCGCTATGACTACGTAGTGCAGCACGAAGCTGAACTCTGGCATGAGTTTTCTGCGCAGCTTGATAGCCACACGCTGCAGCCCTGGATGTATCAGCGGCAGGTTGAAGGCCGGCCAGCTGATCTTGGCTACAGCATTGGGCGACGGATTGTTGAGGCTTACGTCGCGAACTCGGTTGATGAAGCAGCCGCGCTAAAAGAGTTACTGAGTTTCTCCGATCCGCATGAGATCGTGCGTAAGAGCGGTTATGCGGAGTCACTGGATTAAGGGATACCCGGGAGGATTTGATCTTATGCCAGCCACAGGAACCATTAATTACGTTGAAATGCCTGCTAAAGATATTACAGCCACGAAGCAATTTTTCGGCGATGTGTTTGGCTGGGAGTTTATCGATTACGGTCCCGACTACGTATCTATTCAAAAAGCCGGCCTGGATGGCGGCTTTTTTAAGTCGGATAAAATAGCGACCACCGGCGCTGGCAGCGTGCTAGTTGTGCTTTACAGCAGCGAGCTTGAAACGACCCTTGAGCGGGTCAAATCTGCTGGCGGTGTAATTGTGCAGGAAATTTTTTCCTTTCCCGGAGGCCGTCGTTTTCATTTTTCTGATCCTAACGGCAATGAGTTTGCGGTGTGGTCCGAGCCAGAATAATGAACGCCTCCTCCGTCTTCGCAGGTTAACTGATAAAATAGATTTACTTCTGGAAGGGGGTTAATCGCAGCAGCCCCTCTTATCTTCACCCATCCCTGCCAGGCTCTCCGGCGCCTCAATACAGCACTCCGAATACAAAAAGCCCAGCAACGCCTCAACTTGTTCAAACTTGAGCGTGCAGTAGAGCGTGCGGCCGTCGCGGCGCTGTTCCATCAAGTCCACTTTGCTCATTTTGCTCAGGTGGTGTGAGAGGGTGGAGTTGGGGATCTCCAGCGCCTGTTGGATGTCGCCCACGGGGATGCCCTGGCGTCCGGCTCGTACCAGCAGGCGGAAAATGCCCAGGCGGGTTGGGTGCCCCAGCTCCGCTAACTGGGCTGCTGCCTGTTCGATTTCAAGGGATTGTTCCATCACATGCACTCCATCCGGCCTATTCGTTACCAGCCAGTTTACTGCTCCTGAAAATAATTTCCACATTTATCGAAATATAGATTGACACTTCGATATTTGTCGAAATAATATAATTCGACAATAATCGAAATATTGGAGCCGTTATGTCTACTTCATTTTTATCTGCCGCGCAGTTTTTTGTAACCACGCTCACCGAACTTCTGGTGTTGTTTGTACTGATCAGTATGTTTGTGTACTGGTTGCAGGATCGCTTCCCGGCTAAGCGTATTCAGGCCATGTTAAGCGGCGGCAGTGGCTATTTTACTGCGGCGGCACTGGGCTCAATCACGCCGTTTTGCAGTTGCTCAACATTGCCGATGCTGGTGGGCATGCTGCGGGCCCGGGCAGATTTTGGCCCGGTGATGACGTTCCTGTTAACCTCGCCGCTGCTCAATCCGGTGTTGATGGTGCTGTTATTCACTATATTCGGCGCAAACTTAACGCTACTATATGCCGCCGGTGTGCTGGCGCTGTCGCTTAGCGCTGGCTTTCTGCTCTCTGCGCTGCATTTCGAGCGTTTCATCACATTGCCCGCTGAGCAGAAAAGTTGCTGCAACACATCCTGTACTGGTGCCGTTGAGCCGGTAAAGCCGACGCTCAGCCCGTACCTGGCGGATTTATTTAAGCGTGCGGTGAAAGAAACCCGCGCCTTCCTGCCGCAACTGGTTGCCGCGGTGGTGGTGGGTGCCTGGATCCATGGTTACGTTCCTGCTGAGTTTTTCAGCCAGTTCAGTCAGGTATCGGGCTGGTACTTGATTCCGGTCGCGGCGCTGTTAGGTATTCCGCTGTATGTTCGTGCCAGTACCATGATTCCGCTGGCGCTGAGCCTGGTAGGCAAAGGCATGAGTTACGGCAGCGTGGTGGCGCTGACCATCGGCGGCGCGGGTGCCAGCCTGCCGGAAATGATTATCCTTAAGCGTATTTTCCAGTGGCCGTTGTTGCTGGCTTTTATTGGGGTGGTTTTTGTCACCGCGTGCCTGACCGGCTTCGCGATTGATCTGGTGATGTAGGGGGCGGTCCATGAACATTGAGGCTTATTCAGCAGATGATAACGCAAGCGCGTTGACTGCCGCTGAGTGGCGCGACCGACTGCGGCAGGCTTCGGTCGGCCTTGAGACCAAGGGGCAGGGCTTTACCCATGCGCCGGTTTCTCTCAGCCCCTGGCGTTTATCGGATAGCCAATGGCAGCAAGCTTTGGAAGCTGCAGACTTGCTCGGGCGGTTATCACAACTTATGGTGCGCGACCGGAGCTGGCTGCTGGAACATACAGCGGGGCTTGAAGCTTCTGACTCGGTGCCGGGGACGATTTGGCGACTGCTGAGCCTTATTCCAACTGACCAGGTGCAAACCGTGCCTGTTGCGCTTCAGCGTCACGACCTGCTAATGGATACCGACGGCCTGTGGCGCTGGGTTGAAACCAACCCGATTGCGGCCGGCATGGGGCCCTTGAATCAGCGCTGGTTGGAGACGCTTGCTACTGTCCAGCCCGCGTTTTACGCAACGAACCCGGCGATCAAGAAGCAAAGCTTTAGTTTGGCGGATGGGGCCCGCCGACTGGCAGCTGAGTTTGGCTCCGACTCGCCAATGATGGTTATGGTTGTCACCGACGATGAGGACAACATTTATGACCAGCAGTTGCTGACCCAGGAAGTCGAGCGTCAGGGCGTCAGTGTGTTGCGGCTGACACTTAAAGAATTCTCAGCTGCGGCTAGCTATTGTGATCAGCGGCTGTTTTTGCCCGATGGCCGAAGGGTAGATTTAATCTACTGGCGTACCGGCTACAACGCTGAAGATTATAGTGATGATACGCTCTGGCAGTTTCGCGCGAAGCTTGAGCAAACCCGCATCGCTCAATGCCCGGATTTAGCCTCGCAACTGAGTGGCAGCAAGTGGTTGCAACATGTTGTCAGCAGGCAGGTTCACTATATTGACGGCTTTGCGGACTACTTCGGTCTGGATGAACGCGAACTGGCGCTGCTGCAGCAGCTTTGTCTGCACTCTTATTCAGTAGCCGATTTATCTGTGCCTGAATTTCACCGGTTGGTCAATCAGGGTTACTGGTATAAAACCCAGCATGAGGGCGGCGGCAGCGTCGCGCGCGGCCTTTCAGCGCTAACACATTACGCCAGCCGGGATGCTGCCGATATCCTGATGGCAAACATCGACGCCGCGGTTCGTTCGGCGCCCATCAGTAAGTTAGTGAATGGCGAACTGATCAGGCTGTCTTTCCATATCAGCGAGCTCGGCATCTTTACTCTGGGCCTGACGTCGGAATACGGCGGCTACCTGTGCCGTACCAAAGCGCAACATAGCCTGGAAGGTGGCGTACATCGCGGTGGAGCGGTACTGGATACCCTGGTTATAGCAAAAGCGGTCTAACTATTGTCGGTCCAGCTTGGGCACCCAGATCGCATCCTCCTGCTGTGGATCACCAAAGTATTCACGCTGACTCTCGGGCAGGCTGGCTACCCAGGCTACGCTGTAAGCATCCACCTTGTCGTGCATTGCGCCCCGGCAAATGTGTTTTAATTCGGCCCAGTCATTTTCGCTATTGGGCCAGCCGGTATATTGGCTCACAGCTTTCAGCTGCACCATCGGCTGGCCTTTCTTGGTTTTATGCTGTGCTGCCGATCCCAGCCGGCGCGCGATGGCTTGTGGATAGATCTCCAGGCTGGGTGCAATTTTCGTGACTTCTTCTGCAATCGCGATGCCGGGCAACATAAATAGCTGCATGGCGTGGGGCATCCGATTGGCCGGGCCGCCTTGAGCCAGATGGGCCTTGCCTTTGGCAATAATGCGGTCAAAGTCATCAATGGATGGTGTTTTGTAGCAACTAATGCCATTTGCGTTCAGCGCACTTTCCGCAAGCCGTGAAGGCATATGATTGGGGCGGGCTCGCAATGCGGAATCAATACCAATGCGTACCGGATTCAGATGGTGCTGCCGACAAACTTCTTCAATGTACTGCCGGGTTTCGCGGGCGTAGTCACGGTTGATTGCGGCCGACACTGTCGATGGGTTTCCCCGGCCTTGTGGCGGTTTCTGGGCAAAGGTATTCAGCGCCAGCGGGCGCAGAATGTCGTCGTCCTGATAACACATTACAACCGGCAGGTATTTAGCCCTGGCGCAGGCTACATCAATCCCGATAAATACATCTCTCATGCCAGTGCCCTTTGCTGAATTTGCCCGATTCTGGGTTGGGTTACTACACTTAACTGAAGTTTATCTAGAGTAACGCGCAACCGGAGGCGGTGTCAGCCCCCTCCTATACAGAGACAGGCAGGTATCTATTATGAACACCAGGGAAACGATGATTGAGCGCCATTTAAAAGGCAGGGATGTTCAGGATTCAAGGGTGATTGAGGCGATGCGTGAAGTCGATCGCTCGTTGTTTGTGCCCGAAGAATTACAGCAGCACACCTATGACGATCGCCCATTGCCTATCGGCAAATCCCAGACTATAAGCCAACCCTATATTGTGGCCTATATGGCACAGGCTTTGCAGCTTAACCCGGATGATAAGGTGCTGGAAATTGGTACCGGGTGCGGCTACAACGCCGCGGTTTTATCCCGCCTGGCAAAGCAGGTTTACTCGATCGAAATTATCGAGTGGCTGGCAGAACTGGCAAAGAAAAACCTCGCGAAAACTGATATCGATAATATCGAAACCCGCTATGGGGATGGCTACGAAGGCTGGCCGGAAGAGGCGCCCTTTGACGCCATTGAGCTGACCGCAGCACCGGCAAAAATCCCGGGAACACTTAAGAATCAGCTAAAAATAGGTGGCAAACTGCTGGCCCCCGTTGGCAAGCAAGAGCAGGAACTGGTGCTGGTTGAGCGCATTAGCGAGGACGAATTCAAGGAGACTAAGCTGCTGCTGGTACGCTTTGTACCCATGACCGGTAAAGCGGGGAAGGAGTAATTATGAGTGAATTAACCGATAGCAATGAGCTGGCGCCGGCCCGCGAACTTATGCAAGGTTTTGCTGAGCGGTCCGGACTTGCTAATGACAGCGGTGACGCCGCCCGCCGCTATCTCTGGACAGACGCTTTCGCGACGCTAAATTTCCTGGCATTAAGTAATCTGGATGGAGACAAAGTTTTTGACGCGCAGGCGCTGCGCACTATTAAAGAGGTCCATTGCCATTTGGGACAGTACGCGGAGCAAGATTCCCGCGCGGGCTGGATCAGTGGCCTGGAAGAGGAAAAGGGCCGCGAACACCCTACGGTCGGCGGTCTGCGTATAGGCAAAAAGCGACCCGAACGCAAAGAAGGCGAACACTACGACCAGAAGCTGGAGTGGGAGCGCGACGGCCAGTACTACCACTACCATACCCGCTGGATCAACGCACTGCTCACCGCCAGCAAGCATTTCAACAATAAGCAACTGGCGACCTGGGCCGCCGAGCTCAGCATCGCCGGCTCGCGCTTCATCGCCGACAAGGAGGGGGCAGGCACCAAGATGTACTGGAAGATGAGCGTGGATCTGTCGCGTCCGCTGGTACCTATGATGGGCGCCCATGACCCGTTAGAAGGACTACTATGCGCGATGCAGGCCTACGCTGAAAGTGGCTCGTTCAAGTATGAGTTTGACGGTTACATAGACAAGCTGAAGGCACTCTGCGCCCGTTCGCACTGGGCCACGGACGACGCGCTTGGTGTCGGGTCGTTGTTGCTTAACGTGGTGCGAGCGGCCGAGTTACAGACCTTTATGGAACTGCCACCAGCGGTTAAACCCGAACGCCTGCTGCGCGATGCTGAGCAGGGACTGGATGCGATTTACCGCTCATTCAACGCGGATGAGTCAGCCAACTACCGGCTGGCATTTCGTGAATGCGGATTATCTCTGGGTCTGCGCTGCCTGAAAGGCAATTTAGCCTTGCTGAAAGAAAATGCCGTCGAGCCACAGATTGATTCAGCCATCTGGCAGATGGCCGATGACATTGAAGCATTCTGGCTGGCTGAGAAAAACCAGCAGGCTTCGACTTTTCAGGACCATCTGGATATTAATGAGGTGAGCCTGGCTGCTAGCTTACTGGCGAAAGAGAAGCCGGAAATCTACACCCGCATTTAATGCGATGACCCGACAGACAGGGAGTAAGACGATGACAGATTCAATCCTTAAGACCGTTCAGGAAAATAAACACGATTTTGAAAGTATCGACGATCTGCGCCCGCTGCTTGAAGCCGTTCAAGACAAGCAAATAGTGATGCTTGGCGAGGCTTCCCACGGCACCCATGAATACTACAAGTGGCGGGCAAAGATATCGAAAGCGCTGATGGAGGATTACGGTTTTGATTTTGTGGTGGTTGAGGGCGACTGGCCGCCTTGCTATGAGCTTAATCGCCATGTGAAAGGCTATGACGATGCCATCCGGGATACGAAGCAGGTGCTTAAAGAGTTTGAGCGCTGGCCGAGCTGGATGTGGGCGAACTGGGAAGTGCACGAATTTGCTCAGTGGCTGCGTGAATTTAATGAGTCACGTGATGAAGACAAGCGTAAAGGCTTTTACGGGCTGGACGTTTATAGCCTGTGGGAATCAATGGACGCCATTATGGAGTATCTGCGCGATGAAGATCCTGAAGCCTATGAAACCGCCAAAACCGCAATGCGTTGCTTTGAACCTTATCGGGATGAAGACGGTCAGCGCTATGCAATTTCCACGCGACTGGTGCCTGAAGGCTGCAGCGATGAAGTCGGCCGGTTGCTAAGTGAGGTACGCAGCAAAGCGCCCAGCTATAACTCTGATCCCGAGGAAGCCTTCAGCGCCGAGCAAAACGCCAACGTGAGCAAAAACGCTGAGCATTACTATCGGATTATGGCCAGCGGCGGCGAGTCGACCTGGAACCTGCGTGACCGTCATATGATGGATACCCTGAAGCGACTGATGGATTTTCACGGCAAAGATGCCAAAGGCATCGTCTGGGCCCACAATACCCACATCGGCGATGCGTCCTACACCGACATGGGCGATCAGGGGCTGTTTAATCTCGGCGAGCTGGGCCGCGAAGAATATGGTAGCGAGCAGGTGGCGCTGGTTGGCTTTGGCAGCTACCGGGGCAGTGTTACTGCAGGTAGTGCCTGGGGCGCCAAAGTAGAGGACATGGATTTACCGGCAGCCCGGGAAGGCAGTTGGGAAGATATCTGCCATCAGGCCGGTAAGCAATTTTTTGTACATTCTAAAGATTTGAAGTCGAACTCCGGTCTAAAGCGGCGCCTTCCACATCGTGCCGTCGGAGTCGTTTATAATCCGCGACACGAGCGCTACGGCAACTACGTACCAACGGTGATTCCGAAGCGCTATGATCACTTTGTGCACTTTGATGACAGCCAGGCGCTGCACCACATCGATATCAGCAGAGATGTCGCTAAAATTCCGGATACCTTTCCGCATGGATTATGAGCGCACGCTCTCCAAGAGTATGGCAGCTACGGGCTTACCAGTTAGCCAGGTAAGCTCTGAGCTCTGCGGCTGCGCCCTCTAAAAACGCTCTGCGATCAGCCAGATAAGGCGCATTGCTGGAGTAGGGCATATATTGTGCGCCATCCAGGCCTAAACACTCGTTATTGAAGGTCGTAAAGAGATTGTTCACCCGGGCTTCTTCGGGTTGCAGGCGTGCAACCTCTACCTGTAGTGCGTTGAATTCGTTTAGAAATCCTTGCATTTGCTGATATTGGCAGTTGGAATTGGCACGGCGTTGCTGCGGGGTATTACAGTAATCGCCGTAATAGTCAGCTACTTGCTCGACGCGCGAACGCAATGACTCAAACTTTCGATCAAAGGCTTCTATATCACGATCCAGTTTTGGAGACGCTGCTTGTATTGGTCGTATCGCGTAGGCCTGACACCAGTCATACAAGGCATTGTGTTGTTCCGTCTCACGAGCTTCATTCATATAACTGATACATTGGTTTTGCCGGTAAGTATCGTTAGGGAATTCGTTTACACAGCGGAGTGAATCATTGAACGCATCCAGTTCTGCTGCGGTGCAGCCAACCAGTAACCACGCGCTGAGCGCCATCATCGACAATTTAGCCCATGACATGTGCGAATTCCTTCTGATAGGGCAGATATTTCGCTTTTTATAATCGCGGAGCTGGTTGGCTGTCAATATGTTTTTTAGTTAGTGATTACTTCGCCTCTATAGCAATCTCCTGGAGGCCTTTTTTAAGTAGTTCGGGCTCCTGCGCGCCGCTGATTATGTACTGCTGATTAATGATAAAAGCGGGTACAGCGGTGACTCCGGCTTGCTGATAGACAGCCTCGTCCTGACGCACATCGTTGCCGTAATCCTCTGATTGCAGTATGTGCTGTGCGGCGGCCACATCCAGCCCCGCCCGGTCAACGCAGGTAAGTAGCACATTATGATCCGATACATCGTCGGCATGGCCGAAGTAAGCCTCAAATAAGGCCATTTTCAGCTCGGTCTGACGATCAAACTGTTTGGCCCATTTCACCAGCCGGTGGGCGTCAAAGGTATTGCAGGTCAGACGCTGCTGCATCTTGCTGAAATCCAGGCCCAGATCGCTGGCAATCTCCATCATCTGCGCCTGGCTCTTTTCCATTTCAGCTTCGCTGCGGCCATATTTGCGGCTCAGTGCCGGCAGGATCGGTTCCTGCTCCATATTCGGATCAGGATTAAGCTCAAAGGCATGCCATTCAATGGTGAAATCCTGTCCGTCGGCCAGATCTTTCATCGCGACTTGCAGTCGCGCATAACCGATGGCGCACCAGGGGCAGGCAATGTCAGAAACAATATCAATATGCATATGGGCAGCTACAACCTCGCTCTGTTTGATTTAATCAGAGTATAGCGAACTATCGCCGGCTCTGCTGCGATGCTGGACGGCGCGGCGGGTCATCGACTAGGGTTAACTGTAGTTATTTCATTTGGAGATTTCAGATGTTGGTGGTAGCAGCTTTAGGAGGCAACGCGTTATTAGAACGCGGCGAAGCCGTCACTGCGGAGAATCAACGCGATAATGTGAAGAAGGCCATGCACGCGCTGGCGGATGTGGTGCGCGCCGGCCATCAGTTGGTCATTACCCATGGCAACGGGCCGCAGATTGGTCTGCTGGCGCTGCAGAACGATGCCTATGATTCGGACAAAACCTTCCCGCTGGATATCCTTGGAGCTGAAACCGAGGGCATGATTGGCTACCTGTTGGAGCAGGAATTGGAAAACCAGCTTGGCGAGAGCCATGCCGTAGCCACGCTGTTAACTCAGATTGCAGTGGACCCCGATGACCCTGCGTTCGCACAGCCAACCAAGTTTATCGGTCCGGTTTACGATAAAGACGAGGCCGAAGAATTAAAGAACAAACATGGCTGGGATATCGCTCAGGACGGCGATAAGTGGCGCCGCGTGGTGCCATCGCCTGAGCCGCAGAAGATCCAGGATCTGAAAGTACTGAAAATTTTGCTGCAGCAGCAAGTCATCACCATCTGCATTGGCGGTGGGGGTATCCCTATCGTGCGTCAGGAACACGGCACCTATACTGGCGTCGAAGCGGTGATTGATAAAGACGCCGCCAGCGCCTTGCTGGCGGAGCAGGTCGATGCTGAAGCACTCTTGCTGCTAACCGACGTCGATGCCGTTTATAAAAATTTTGGCGAGCCTGATGAGCAGGCTATCGGTCGGATGACCATTGACGAAGCGAAGGATTTCGATGCGCCGTCAGGTTCCATGGGGCCAAAAATTGCTGCCGCGGCGCGCTTTGCCCGCAGTGGCAAATTCGCAGCCATCGGCCGGCTTGAGGACGCCCTGAAAATACTCGAGGGTAATGCGGGTACCCGCATCTCCGACGAAAACTAACCGGCTCAGGTAACCGGATTGCGCTCCTGCCAGCGGCGGTCCAGATGCGCTTCGCTGCTAATGACTTCTTTTAATAGCTCAACTGCATTCCAGACATCCGCATAGCTGTTATACAGCGGGGCGAAGCCAAAGCGCAGAAAATCCGGTGCGCGGAAATCAGCAATCACGCCGGCTTCAATCAGGGCCTGACAGATGCCATATGCATGCTCATGCTGATAGGACAGCTGGCTGCCGCGGGTCACTGGATCTTTTGGCGAGATCAGCCGCAGCTCAGTACTAAGTCCATGTTGCTCCACTAAGGAGTGGAACAGTTCTGACAGCTGAATCGATTTGGTGCGCACTTCTGCCAGGCTGACGCCATCGAATGCCTCAAGCGCTGCGTCCACCGCGCTCATGGATATCACCGGCGGCGTTCCGGAAAGAAACTGACTCATATCGTCGGCGGCTTCATAGTGCGGGCTGAAATCGAACGGCCGTACATGACCCATCCACCCGCACAGGGGTTGTTGCAGGGCGGTATGATGGCGCTGCGCCGCATAGACAAAGGCCGGTGCACCCGGGCCGCCATTCATGTACTTGTAGGTGCAACCAATGGCGAAATCAACCTGCCAGTTATCCAACTCCACCGGCATCACACCGGCGCTATGGGCCAGGTCGGCAATCATCAGGGCGCCAGCGGCCTGGGCGGCGGCGGTCAATGATTGCAGCTCCAGTCGGCGGCCGGTGCGGAAGTTCACCTCAGTGGCCAGCACCGCTGCAGTTTTCTCATTAATGCTCGTTTCAAGTTCATCTTCTTCGACCATTACCAGGTGACAGTTGCCGGCGCCGATAAGCTGTTCCAGCCCCTGCACCATGTAGAGATCCGTTGGAAAGTTGTCCACCGTCGATAGGATCTGATTGCGTCCAGGCCGTATGTACAGGGCGGCGGCCAGTACCTTGAACAGGTTCACCGAAATCGAATCACAGCAGACGACCTGGCCATCGGCAGCGCCAATTAACCGGCCAATTTTATTGCCGACCCGCTGCGGCAGGTCGATCCATTTGTGGCGGTTCCAACTGGTGATCAGGTGTTCGCCCCACTGGGTGGCGGTGACCTCGCTCACACGTTCGCGGGTGGCGTAGCTCATTAGGCCCAGTGAGTTGCCGTCGAGATAAATGGTATCCGCTGGCAGGTGAAACTGCTGCCGCCCCGAAGCGAGCGGATCCTGTTCATCCAGCCGGCTGATATCGCTTGTGCTGATTAGCTCGCTCATTTATCCGCTTCCTTTTTAGCCGCTTCCTCTTGTAAGCTTTTTTCAAGTACATCAACAATTTGTTGCCAGACTGGCGCACCCGGGTGAATCATATCAAAATGCCCGGCATCTTCGACCCATACTGTGGTTGCGCCCTCAAGCTGTGCCTGTTCGGCTGAAACGATTTTATCGGCACGACCATGGATAAGGATAGTTTGTGGGTGAGCCTGCTGTGCGGCGGGGTTTGCCTGCTGATAAAGTGCCGGGATAGCGTCTGGGAGTCCGCCCATGAACGCGGCGGTTACGCTCTCGCAGCTATTATCACCGCGGGCATAAGCCGGCAGGTCAGTGATGGCCGCCAGGCCAATTACCGCGTCGACATCGAGCTGCGCTGGCGCGTTGGTACCGGCTAGTAATGCCAGGTGGCCGCCGGCTGAATGGCCCAACAAGGCTACGCGTGACAGATCCAGTTGTGGGTTTTGCTGTTTAGCGAGCATCGCCAGGGCCGCCTGAATATCTTCGTAGGATCCTGGCCAGCCACCACCCGCATCGCCGGTGCGGCGGTATTCAATGGACCAGACCGCAAAACCGGCGTCAGCCAGGGCTGTGGTGAAAGGCCGGGTATGGGCGATATCGTAGGCGTTCAGCCAGCAGCCACCATGGATAAAAGCGACCACCGGTACTGCGTCGGCCTGCTCAGGTAACCATAGTTCAGCATATTGCAGGGCATCGGGGCCATAACTCACCACCTGAACGGGAGTGCCAGGTTCTAACTGAGCGACAGCGGGATAAGGGACATCAGGGCTAGTCGCCTCATACCGTGGCGGCGTGGCGGTACAAGCCAGCAGTGTCGTGGCCGCTGTCAGCAAAGCGCTGGTGCGGATTGCAGTTGTATATCGTTTAGTTAAACCCGGCATTATAAAAACTTCCTTATGAATCGAGTTACGGCGCTCTGTGCTTCGGCTATAATACCAGCTTAATTTCTGTCAGGATCAGTTATGCAAGACCAACATATTATCGTCGTCGGCGGCGGTGCCGGCGGTCTGGAACTGGTTACCCGCTTAGGTAAAAAATTTAAGAACGATCCCGGGGTACGGGTTACCCTCGTTGACCGCTACCTTACCCATGTCTGGAAGCCATTGCTACATGAAGTGGCTGCCGGAGCCCTCGATGCCGACTCTGATGGTGTCGATTACCGGATCCAGGCAGCAACCCACGGTTTCCATTTCCGCCCCGGTGAATTGTCCGATATCGACGTCAAAAACAAAAAAATTGTATTAGCCCCAATTTATGATGCGGAAGGCGATGAGCTGGTGCCCGGCCGCACCATGGATTACACCCGGTTGGTGGTAGCGATTGGTTCAGTGACCAATGATTTTGGCACCAAAGGCGCTGAAGAACACTGCTATTTTATTGATGATGTAAAGCAGGCCACGCAGTTCCACCATACCCTGATTAATACGTTCTTATCTATGCAGGCGCATAACTACGATCATCCTATGCGGGTGGCGATAGTGGGCGCTGGTGCTACCGGTGTCGAACTGGCCGCAGAGCTATACAAATCAGCTGAGCTGATCCGGACCTATGGTTTTGAGGACTTTGATCTTAGCCAGTTGCAGATCTGCGTGATTGAAGCAGCACCGCGGATCTTGCCGATGTTGCCGGAACGCATTGCTGAGTCAGCGCGCGAGAAGCTCGAAGAAATAGGTGTAAAAGTTATTGTCGATACCCCTATTACCGAAGTTCATGAAAAAGGCTTTGAAACCAACAGCGGCGAAATGATTGAAGCCGAACTGAAAGTCTGGGCTGCCGGGGTGCGGGCGCCGAAGTTCCTGAGCCAGATTGAAGGTCTGGAAACCAATAAGAATAATCACATTGTGGCTACCGCTTTGCTGCAAGCCAGCACGGATCCCTCGATTTATGTCATTGGTGACTGTGCTGCCTGTGTGCAGCCGGACGGCTCACGCGTGCCGCCGCGGGCGCAAGCGGCACATCAGATGGCAAAGCATGTGTACGAGGCGCTGCAGCGCGACTTTAAAGGTCAGCCGTTAAAACCCTATATTTACCGCGACCACGGATCGCTGGTATCGCTGGCGGACTATACCGCCGTCGGCACGGTGATGGGGCGTCTGACCCGTGGTGCGATGAAGGTGGAGGGCTGGCTGGCGCGGTTTATGTATAAATCGCTTTACCGCATGCATCAGGTTGAAGTGCACGGGTATTTTCGGACGTTGCTATTCATCATTGTGCAAAAAATTAATCGACGGCTGAAGCCGCGATTAAAATTGCATTAACCCACTAGCGAGTCGGTTAATATTTGTACTATGCTGATCAGTGGCAACAGACTGCCAGGAGGTGATTATGCGGTACTTACTAATAGCTATTGGTATGGGGTTAATAAGCTTCAGCTTATCAGGCTGCCAGCAGACAAACTCTGCGGCTGTCGCAAAACGGACTGTCAATTATGACTACGTAAAGGCCGTTGAAGATGCTGCCGATAAAAGCTCAGCGAAGCGAGTTGAAATTATCTGGATTAACCCGCCTACCATTAAGGTCGCAAAAAACGACAGCGACTAAGGATATTTCAGACACGGATGTCTCTTATTCGTGTTGAAACCGGGATTCAATATCCTGGCGCAATTGTTTTTTCAGTCCCAGCAGAAATAGCACTTCAGTCACTACAAACAGCGGGCCCACCGCCAGACCCATCAGGTCGTCAACAAAGGCCGGTTTACGCCCCTCAAAGTAATGACCGATAAACTGGATGATCCAGCCGATTACGAACAGACCAATACCCCAGCCCAGCCACGCAGCGGTATCCAGTTGCGCGACTATGCCGCCAAGCCACACCGCGAGCAATAGCAGTACTGTCATCAGCAGGCCGATACCCAGATCAAGGCGGGCATAGAAAGCCGCAGCAAACAGGCTGATAATGAGGGCGGGACTAATCCAAACAGTCAAATTTTCAGTGCCGGGCAGGCTGGCGAAAAACAGCGGTCGCGAGAGCAATATTTCGATAGCGATAACAATCATAGGCACGCCCACAATATGGGTAATGATATTACGGCGGTTGCGATGATAGGCGGCATAGCCGGCAAGATGCTCAGTTATTGTTTTCATGGGCTTGCTCACTTGTTGTTTTGTTGTCAATATTACCGCGTTTGCTCTAAACCACAAGGATAACTAAATGCGTGAGCAACTGGAACGTAAAGCTTTTCTGATATTGCTCGCCGGCGTCTCGCTGGCCTTTTTCCTTATTCTTGAGCCCTTCTGGTCAGCCATTTTCTGGGCCTGTGCTATCGCAATTATTTTCAGCCCTATGCAAAGCTTCTTTAAGCAGCGGATGGGTGATCACCCGAACAGTATTGCCTTGCTGACGCTGTTGATCTGTATGGCTATAGTGGTTATTCCGGTGATTTTTCTCAGCGTCATGTTTGTGCAGGAAGGGATTCAGTTCTATCAGCGCCTGGATACCGGGGAGATCGATCCGCAGCTTATTCTGCAGCAGTTGCGTGAAGCCTTTCCGTTACTGGATTCATTGTTGGCGGAGTTCGGCGTGAATACAGAAAATATCCGTGAGCATATTACCCAGCTGGCGAAAAATGCCAGTCGACTGCTGGCGCGGGAGACCCTGGCAATTGGCCAGAATACATTCAGTTTTCTGGTGAGTCTGGCACTGATGCTCTATCTGGCATTCTTTCTTCTACGTGACGGCAGCAAATTACAACAGTTGATGATTCGTGCGCTGCCCCTTGGCGATGAACGTGAACATGCGCTGTTTAAAAAATTTGTAGAAGTTACCCGGGCGACAGTAAAAGGCAATCTGGTCGTGGCGGTGGTACAAGGCGCACTGGGTGGAATTATCTTCTGGGCATTAGAGATTCCCGGGCCTTTCCTTTGGGGTGTGGTGATGGCTTTCTTATCGCTGATCCCGGCAGTCGGAGCGGCCTTAATCTGGTTTCCTGTAAGCTTATATCTGTTCGCCACGGGTGACTGGATCAGCGCCAGTATTCTGGTGGCTTACGGCGCCATTGTCATCGGCCTGGCGGACAACGTGCTGCGCCCGGTGTTAGTTGGCCGCGATACCAAACTGCCTGACTATGTGGTGCTGTTCTCCACCATCGGTGGCTTGTCGCTGTTCGGCATCAACGGCTTCGTTATCGGGCCATTGCTGGCAGCGTTGTTCTTAGCTTGCTGGCAAATTTTTATGACTGACTTTAACCAGGATCACAAAGCCTGAGCGTCAGCGGCATCGCTGTCCAGCCGCGGACGGTGATAGCCGCCGGTGATGCCCTGTTTACTAAATACCCATTGCCAGAGCTGCAGATTGCGGGCGCGGAAGGCGCCAGCGCAGGACAGCAAATAGTAGCGCCACATGCGGAAAAAAGTCTCGTCATAATCGCCTTCGAGCTTTGACCAGTTGGCCTCAAAATTTCGGTACCAGCTCATTAGCGTCGGGTCATAGTCCGCGCCGAAATTATGGACATCCTCAGTACAAAGTATGTCCCGGGATACCCGGTCGATGTGTGTCAGGCAGGGAAGCTCGCCGTTCGGGAATATGTATTTACTGATCCAGGGGTCGGTACCGTGCATATCGCGGTTACGCCCGATGGTGTGGAGTAAAAACAGACCGTCATCGCGCAGGCAGCGCTCAACCACCTCAAAGTAATCTTTATAGTTGCGCTGGCCGACATGTTCGAACATGCCGAGACTGACAATAGCGTCAAACTTTTCATTCAGATCACGGTAATCCTGCAGGCGAAATTCAATTGGCAGCCCTGCGCATAGCTGTTCCCCTAGTTTGACCTGCTCTTTGGAGATCGTCACACCGACACATTCAACGCCGTAATTTTCAGCAGCGTATTTCATGAAACTGCCCCAGCCACAGCCAATATCGAGGAGTTTCATTCCGGGTTGCAGTTGCAACTTACGGCAAGTCAGCTCGAGCTTGTTGCGTTGGGCCTGTTCAAGGTTCTGGGCGTTATTCCAGTAGCCGCAGGTGTATACCATACGTTTGTCGAGCATCTGCTGATAGAGCTTGTTGCCGATGTCATAGTGGTGCTCGCCAACCTTCCAGGCACGTTTGGTATTCTGCAGGTTGAAGAAGCGGCTTCTCAGGTGATGCCAGAGCAACCGGCTGGGTTTGATTTTTTCGCCGATTCGGGCCCGCAACAGCCGGTGGAAGAATTCATCCAGCTGCTTACAGTCCCACTCGCCAGCCATATAGGCTTCGCCAAGCGCAAGGTTGCCGCGCGCCAATACATCCTGAAAGAAGCCCTCATTATTAACCTGGATATCCCATGGGCGATGTCCATTGATCTCAATATCCGCTTCTTTTAATAGTTCTTGAATAAAGACCCTGGCTTGACTCATGAATTCCTCCTGAAGATAGTCGCTGCATCATTCTAGGCCGAATTTCATGCTTTTGCATATTCAGCGATTAAGATGATCGCGATGAAACAAACTCAGGGTAAGCCTCGACACCACAGTCAGTCACATCCGCACCGACATATTCGGCTTCTGCCGGGATACGAATGCCAAGCGTTTTTTTCAGAGTCCACCATACCGCCAGGCTGGTTATGAATACCCAACCAAAAATGACACCGATGCCATAAAGCTGGGCAAGCAGGCTTGCTTCAGGGTTAGTCAGCACCACACAAAGCAGCCCATAACAGCCGGCTACACCGTGCACGGATATTGCTCCCACCGGGTCATCCAGTCGCATACGATCCAGCGCTATAATTGCTAAAACCACCAGCAGCCCGGCGCCCACTCCGATCAGGCTGGCTACCGCAGGCGATGGTGCTGCCGGCTCCGCAGTAATCGCCACCAGGCCTGCCAGGGCGCCGTTTAGAATCATGGTTAAATCGGCCTTTTTCCAAACAAGTCGCGTTAAGAGGTAAGCGCTGATCGCTCCGGTTGCAGCTGCCGCGTTGGTGTTCACGAAGATCGAGGCGACCGCGTTGGTGTTCGCCATACCTGTTATCTGCAATTGAGATCCGCCGTTAAACCCGAACCAACCCATCCAGAGAATGAGCGTGCCTAATGCGGCGAGAGGCATGTTAGCCCCGGGAATGGCATAAACGCGTCCTTGCTGCCCATATTTTCCGTGACGGGGACCAAGTAGCAGCACCCCCGCAAGCGCGGCCCCAGCGCCAGCCATATGAACAATGCCCGAGCCGGCGAAATCTATGAAACCGGCTTGGGCGAGAAATCCTCCGCCCCAGGTCCAGTGGCCTTCAATAGGATAAATAACGGCGGTAAGGATAATGGTAAATAGCAGAAAGCTGGTTAGCTTCATTCGTTCAGCGACCGCACCCGATACAATTGACATAGCGGTGGCGACAAAGACAACCTGGAAGAAAAAGTTTGCCGCTGGTGCATGACCGCCAGGTTCTGGCTGGCCGTACATTAGCTGATAGCCAATAAGCAAAAAACTGGTGCAGGCGATGGCATAGAGTAAAATATTTTTGACCAGTATTTCGGTGGTATTTTTACTGCGCACCAGCCCGGCTTCAAGCATCGAAAAGCCCGCCGCCATCCACATGACTAAGGCAGCACTGATCAGTAAGTAAAAGGTATCGAGGGCGTAACTTAGTTCGCTAACAGACATATTGTTCTCCTTAGATTGCCTCAGCGTCAACTTCGCCGGTACGAATTCGGACTACATGGCTCAGGGGAATCACGAAGATTTTGCCGTCGCCGGTGCTGCCGCTATAACTGGTCTGTTGGATGGTATCGACGACAGCATTAAGCTGGTCATCGGTAACCGCGATGTCGATTCTTATCTTCGGCAGAAAATCAATACGGTACTCAGCTCCCCGGTACAGTTCGGTGTGACCTTTTTGTCGTCCAAATCCCCGAACTTCGGTGATCGTCATACCCTGGCAGCCAATTTCACTAAGCGCTTCGCGGACATCACCGAGCTTGGATGGCTTGATAACGGCTATAACCAGTTGCATACGCCTCTCCTTGTCTATTTCGTACTGTGTCAGGCGTTACTAGAGCAAGCATCGTGCCAGATCGTAAGCAACTGATATATCGTTGTTATTAATAGCCATCGCGCTGGCTGCGCACCACCAGGGTGCGGTGCACGCGGCGTTCGCAACATACTGGTGCAGCAATCACGCACCGATTCATACTGGACACTGGTGAGAACAGGCCGTAATGTTTGAGGAACCAGTTTGAGATGCTTAAAGATATATAAGAGGTGGGTGAAGTGAGTATAAAAAAATTGACTATCGCCGTTACCGCTTTGCTGTTGTCTGCATGCGCCACGGTCCCGGATAGTCTGAACGATCAGCAGCTGGCGCAGGCCCGCAATGTTACATTCATTAAACCTTATGAGCTGTCGCGCACCGATGTGGAATTTACGAGCCGCGGTGAGGTGGTTGGCGAGTCTTGTCAGGCTAATGTCCTGGCTCCCCGGGCAACCCAGGAACGCGCGCTGTTGGAACTAAAGATCGCAGCGGCGGAGCTCGGTGCCAATGCAGTGGTTCTGCAAAGCTGCCAGCAGCCGGCCGGCGGTGGTTGTAAAAAACTCTGGGTTTGCACAGGAACGGCACACGATATGCGGTCACTTCAATAATACAAAAGAGGTTTAGTTATGCGCAAGGCGCGGCGAGCGATCGATCTAATCGGTCAGACCGATCTGCTGAGAGTAAATTCACTGTCTGAATTAACTGGCTGTGAAATGTATGTAAAACTGGAATCCCAAAATCCGGGCGGATCCATTAAAGACCGCGCGGCACTTCAGATGATCACCGACGCCATGGCCCGGGAGGAATTGCGGCCGGGTATGACAGTGGTTGAGGGCACCGCCGGCAATACCGGTATTGGCCTCGCAATCGTCGCGCGCGGCTTTGGACTCAATATGCTGGCGGTGATGCCTAATGATCAAAGCCCGGAAAAGGAACGCATGATCGCGCTGCATGGAGCCCAGCTTAAAACGGTAAATCCGGTGCCATTCCGCGATGACAATCACTTTTACCACACCGCCCGGCGGCTGGCAGAGTCGCGGGCTGATTACTGGTGGGCAAATCAATTTGAGAATACCAGTAACTTGCGTGCCCACTACCTGCATACCGGGCCTGAAATTTGGCAGCAGACCGAGGGAAACATCGACATTCTGGTATCGGTAGCGGGAACTGGCGGCACTATTGCCGGCAATTCGATGTATCTCAAGGAGCAGAACCCTGACGTGCAGGTGTGGCTGACCGACCCCGATGGGTCCGGGATATTCAGCTATCTTAAGAGTGGTCAGCATATCGCTGACGGTAGCTCAATGACTGAAGGCATAGGCATTATGCGGCTGGTCGAAAACTTTAAGCAGGCGCAGATTGATGCGGCGGTTAACCTGCCGGATCAGGATCTTATCAGCATGTCGCGCCATGTACGTGAACATGATGGCATCGTGCTGGGTAGCAGTTCGGCGCTGAATCTGGCCGGCGCGCTGCAGGCCGCAGCCCTGCATGGGCCGGGCAAAACAATCGTGACCTTTGCCTGTGACCTGGGCGAACGCTCAGCCAGCAAACTCTATAATCCTGATTATTTGGCTAATCGCGGCCTGAGCGATCAGCCTGAACCCATTACTGAGATGCTGGCGCGCTATAGCGAGGCCGGTGACAGAGTCTGGTATCGCTGACATGAAGCTGAAAGCGCTGCTGCTAATTACATTACTATCGCTGGCGCAATTGCTGTCGCCGGCGCTGGCGCAGCAGCAGGAGCCGCTGGTTATTGCGCATCGCGGCGCCTCGGGCTATGCGCCGGAACATAGTAGTGTGGCAGTGGCACTGGCACACGCTATGGACGCTGATTATATCGAGCAAGATATTGTGCTAACCCGGGATAAGGTGCCGGTGGTGCTGCATGACCTTCAGCTCGATGCGATAACCAATGTCGCTGAGGTGTTTCCCGATCGAACCCGACCGGACGGTCGCTATTACGTATTAGACTTCAGTTTCGCCGAGTTGCAGCAACTCACGTTGCAGGCGCGTATTGACCCTGTCAGTGGTCAGGTGAAATACCCGCAGCGGTTTCCGGCAGGCCAGGGGCAGTTTGATATTATGAGCCTGGCCGAGCAACTTGAGCTTATTCAGGGGCTCAATGTCAGTCGCAATCAACAGGTTGGCATTTATATAGAGATTAAAGCCGCCCGCTGGCACCGCGATCAGAATTATGACATAACGGCAGCGGTGATGCGGGTGCTGCATGACTACGGCTATACCGACGAAGTGAGGCCCACCCCGGTATATCTGCAGAGCTTTGATCCTGAAGTATTACGACGCCTCAAACGAGAATTCCACACCCTTATCCCGCTGGTGCAGCTGATCGGCGAAAATCGCTGGAATGAGAGCCCGGCGGATTATGATGTTATGCGTACCGCAGCAGGGCTTGAGGCAGTAAGCAGCTACGCCGACGGAATTGGTGTTTGGGTACCACAGGTGTTGCTGGGAGTTAATAAACAAGGGCAGCCAGAGTTTTCAGCCGTGATTACAGATGCGCACGAGGCCGGGCTCTTTGTTCATGCTTATACTTTGCGTGCCGACGATTTACCTAAAGGGGTATCCGGTTACGAGCAACTGTATGCCTGGTTGCGCAAGGCCGGAATTGATGGTGTTTTTACCGACTTCCCTGATCGGCACCGCTAAGCAGGCGGAAAAGTATGCCGCATGCGGTAGCCATCGCTGCCTTCATCGTAGTAACCAGCAAGCACATCGATTACCGCGAAATCAAACTTCTCGTATAGCCGGATAGCAGCCAGGTTATCTGTTTTTACTTCCAGTGAAATGCTGCCAGCGCCTTGTGTTCGAGCGTAGTTCATCGCATGTTGCAATAAGGCTTTACCCAGCCCGGTACCCCGGGTACTCGCTAACGTGGCCAGCGAATAGAGCCGCCAGTTACGGCTATTACTGCGACTCAACAGTAATGAGTAACCAACCAGCTGTTGCTCGCTGGTAAGCGCAATATGCAGGGCGGCACTGGGGGATTTCAGCAGCCGGCGAAAGCTGCGACGACCAATCTGACTGTAATTGAAGGTCGCGGCTTCCAGTGCCACTAGTTGATCAAGGTCAGTTACTTCTGCGGGCCGGATAATCCAGCCCGGTGCTGTAGTCATTTTATTTTTCGTCCAGCCGCCGCGCGAAGTCACGCATGATGATGTGATAAAGCTCATCACCAAGCAGTAAATCTTCAACGCCGGAATCGATTGACGGGTTATCGTTGATCTCGATGATAACCGGGCCGTTGGTGGTGTTTTTGACGTCAACACCGTACAGGCCGTCGCCAATCAGGCGGGTAGCCTGTAGCGCGGTTTTCACGATTTCCTTCGGCACCTGGTGCAGACTTACGGTTTCAAAGCCGCCGGATTTACCGCGGCTGCTGGCGCTGGCATGGTTGTAGATCTGCCAGTGATTGCGAGCCATCAGATATTTGCAGGCGTAAATCGGGCGATTATTGAGTACGCCGATGCGCCAGTCAAAATCGGTTCGGACAAATTCCTGGGCCAGCAATATGGTCGACTTCTTAAAGAGTTCGGTCGCAATTTTCTTAAAGTCTGCCTCGTTTTCGGCTTTTTCCACACCGATGGAAAAAGAGCCATCCGGAATCTTTAGTACGACCGGGTAGCCCAGCCGCCCGCCAATTTCGTGGTAGTCAATCGGTTGCTGGCTCAGCAATAGCTCCGTGCGGGGCGTAGGAATGTTGTGTTTATCCAGTAACTCCTTAAGGAACACTTTGTTAGCACACTGCAGGATCGCATCCGGCGCATCAATAACCACCAGCCCGTTTGCTTCTGCTTTTTTGGCGAAGTGGTAGGTGTAATGGTTAATCCGTGTGGTTTCACGGATAAAGAGCGCGTCAAATTCCAGCAACCGGTTGAAATCGTCAGCAGTGATGAGTTCGGCTTCGATATCAGCGTCTTTTGCGGCTTTCACAAAGCGCTGCAAGGCTCTTTTATCGCTGGTCGGGATATGCTCGTCCGGGTCATGCAGAATTGCCAGGTCATAGCGGTATTCTTTGCGTGCCCGAGCTTTGCGCCAGACGCGCTTACTAAAGGTATCCAGCGAGTTACCAAAAAAGGTCTGCTGCTCATCGTCAAGCTCAGGCAAACCACCGGCCCGCAGATTATTAATGAACCACCGGCCCTGATAGGCGAATTCCACCCAAAGCACCGGGCACGGATAACGATCAAAAATCTGCCGGGCAAAGTGGCTAAGCTGCGGTTGCTCGGCCTGACCAAAACAAATTAACACCGATACGGGTTCATTCTGATCCGTACTTGCCAGAAACTTGCTGAGCTGCTTATCAGTATTGGTCAGCAACAGCTGATAATGTGAGAAGTTCGTCAAATCGGTAATAGTAGCTACCGACGGCAGCACACGTTGCCCCCGTGCCTCGGCTAGCAGACTCACATAATAGCCCGTAGACAGGTAACTCAAATCTCCGCACAGGTTCAGCAGTTGTGTGCGGGTTTTTGAAGGCTGCTGAAGTAGGTATTCGCTTGCTGTAATAGTCGATTGGCTTGGGTAGTAGGGCTGCCAGTCGGTAATGTCATCTAGAATAATTAACGCAGAGTTTTGCATAGCGGCTCCGAGGTGGATATGCGGCGCATTTTTATGCTCATTAAGCAAAAAATACAAGAACTATTTTACCAAAATATCGTAAAGCATTCGTCCATCAATAGGATGTAAGCTATTCTCAATAATCAATAATATAGCCAAGTGTAACAAACTTGCGCTACTTAAAGGTGATGGAGGGCTGGACATGCTGACTCTGCTGGCAAAATTTCTGCGTGCACTTAACTCGGAGACCGGCGCCTGGGCGCTCGCCTTTGCGTTTGTGTTGGGCATGATTATGGGGCTGACCCCTTTATGGCGCGTTCATAATCTGTTGATTCTGTTAATTGCATTATTATTTCGGGTCAATCTCACTGGCTTTATTCTGAGCTTTCTGTTGTTTTCAGGCTTTGCCTACCTGCTTGACCCGCTATTTCATCAGTTCGGGTTTGCGATTTTGTCCGCAGAGAGTTGGCAACCGGTGTGGCAGTCAATGTATGACTCGGCTTTCTGGCGGGCCTTACAGTTTCATCACACCATCACCATTGGCAGCATTGTGATCAGTCTGGCCTTCGCGCCGGTGCTGGCGGGGGTGAGCTTCTGGATTATCAGCCAGTACCGGCGGCGCATTCAGCGCTGGTTTAATCAGCTGCGCATTGTACAGGCGCTGAAAGCCAACCGCTTTTGGGCGATTTACTCAAATTTACGGGGGTAACGGATATGGCAACTCACGTTCGTCGTAGTGCAGTACGCTGGCCTGGATTGGCTGCTTTCCTGATTATTCTGGCGCTGCTGGCGGCATTTTCATGGTTATTGCTGGATAGCATTTTGCGCTGGACCTTTGAACGCAGCCTGGGCACGCTCAATGGCGCCGAGGTCAATATTGAACGGGTTGAACACCAGTGGGTGCCCCTGACCATTCAGGTGGACGGCGTGCAGATGACAGACCCCGCTGAACCCGAGTTCAACCGGGTGGTGATCGGTCAAGCCCGCGGCGTGCTGAACTGGGAGCAACTGCTGCTTGGCCGCATTCATTTTGACGACGTGGTGAGTACTGGTATCCGCCTGCGGCAGCAGCGCGAATCGCCCGGTGAGGTCTATAGCCTGCCTGATAAGAAAGCCATGCAGGGCTGGGCAAAAGGTAAACTTGCTGACCTGGGGCTCGAGATGCCGTCGGTGGATGATATTATCAGCCGCGTTGATTTAAAGACCCCGGCCGCGATTGAGCAAGCCCGTACTGCGTTTAAACAACAGCAGGCGCAGGTAAAGGCAGCGCTTGATGGTTTGCCTGGCAAAGAGAAGCTGACTGAATATGAAAAGCAGGTCAAAGCACTCAGTGAAGGCGATATCAGTAATCCGCAGCAACTGCAGCAACGCATGGAGAAGTTTGAGCAACTCAAAGCTCAGTTTGAGAAAGATCGCAACGCGGTACAACAGTTTCAGGAGCAGGCCTCGGAAGCAGTTAAGGTGTTGCGGGAAAACCTTGAGCGGGTCAAAGCGGCGCCCCAGCAGGATCTGAACCGGGTTCAGCAACTTATGCAGTTTAATGCCGAGGGGCTGGGCGAGATTACTGAGGTACTCTTTGGTGAGCAGATGCGCGTGTGGAGTAAATACATTTTGCTGGCCTATGAGCAATTGGCACCCATGATTGCCCGTGCTGCTGACGAGTCGGTGGTGAAGCCGCAGCGCGGAGAAGGCATCTGGTTTTCTTATACCGGTGCCGACGCGGCGCCGGATTTTCTGATCAAAGAGGCGCGGACCGAGTTTGAGCTATTCGGTACGGTGCTTAATATCGACTGGGATAATATTACTCACCAACATCAGCAACTGGGGCAACCTACGGTATTTCGGGCGTCGGCCGATAACAAGGCGCTTTGGCGTAGCCTGAATCTGAACGGCGAATTAAAAATGACGGATGCCGGCGTGGATGCCCGTCAGCAGTGGCAACTGCAGGGCGTGAATTTGAGTAATATTGGCCTGAGCGACAGCGATGAATTTACCGCCAGCCTGATCAATGCGCTGCTGGACAGCGATGGTTCGGTATCGCTGCGCGATAGTCAGCTGGACGGCTCCGGCGTGGTCCGGCTATCGGATATGCAGGTAAGCGCGGCAGCGGACAATCGGTTTGCTGAAGTTGTGGCAAAAGCTCTGGAAACCTTACAGCGGCTCGACATTAAGGCTGATATTCGCGGTGCGATGACCACGCCGCTATTTAACCTGCGTTCGGATTTGGATAAGCAACTCGGTGGGGCGTTGAAAAGAGCGGCGTTAGAAGCTGGTGAGCAGGAGCTGTCAGCACTACGTAGTCGTCTGCAGGCGCAGGCCAGTGGCTTCACGGAAGAAAATCAGAACGATCTGAATGAGATTTTGGCACTGCTCAAGGATGCGGAAAACCGCGAACAGCGCCTGAATGATTTACTATCGGTAAAACTACAGGATCGCTTACAGGATAAATTAAAAGGCCGGTTAAAAGGGCTACTCGGCAATGGTGAGTAGCCCCGCCTGGAAATCAGTTTTCTAAGAAATCTTTGATGGTTTCAGCTTTGCTCTGGATGCCAAAAATACCATCCAGATGGCCCCAGATTCCGTCAATTTCTTCGTAGATGGGGTCTTTGCCCTGGGCCTTTAACAGCTCAACGGTTTGTTTTGCCAGGTAAGGCTGTAACAACAAATCATTGCTCGCTGGCAGAAATAAGGTTTTCGCCTTGATCCGTGCCAGCCCGCTGGCTAAATCCTCCTGATGACCAGCCACAAATAACTGATTAGCCCGTATCAGGTACAACAGATGGTTGGCATCAGCCAGTGGTGCGCGGGTGGCTGCTGCACCAAAGAGGTAGTCAACCGCCGGCAGACTGTTGGTGACACTGACCAGTCCGTCCTCCGGCAGGGTTTCCTGCTGCGGTGCCTGCATATTCATAATCACCGGATGCATGGCTTCCTGGGTGATCATAGCCAGGGTGCTGGTCACACCTTCCAGTGGCGCCACGCCATCGTAGTAATCGCCCTGATTCCAGTTTGGATCCGATTTAATGGGGCGCGCCCAGTGTTCCAGTGCCATGATCGTCCAGGCATCCATAGCCCCGGTGCCAATGACTGAAATCATGCGTTCGACCTGATCCGGATAGGCTGCTGCCCACTCAATCGCCTGCAGTGAGCCCATCGAGGCTCCCGCTACGGCGTGCAGCTTGTCAATGCCCAGACTGCTAAGTAGTTCACGCTGTACATTGACGAAATCGCGGATAGTCACGACCGGAAAGTCGAGGCCATAGGGTTCGCCGGTGGCCGGGTTAATTGAGATTGGCCCGGTCGTAATCACGTTCGGGTCGTTCGGGAAGGCGTTAACCAGGGTATCTGAACTGATTACGAAGTATTTATCCGTGTCGATGGCCTTGCCCGGGCCAATGATGCTGTTCCAGTAGCCAGGCATAGGGTCATTCTCGGTGTACTTGCCAGCGGCGTGGCTATTACCCGAGAAATAGTGGGTGATGAGAATCACGTTATCTTTAGCTTCGTTAAGCTGGCCATAACTTTCCCAGCCTACATTGACCACCGGGATCACTTCGCCGCTTACCGTGGCGAAGTTCTCGGTTGTGAAGGTCTGTTTTTCGACCAGCATATCGGCCTGGGCCGGCGTGGCCAGCAGATAGCCACTGATTAGGCCGATGGATAATAATAGGTTTTTCATGTCAATTGCGCTCCACGAGGTAATTTGCGTACTCTTTGCGTAATTCATTTTTGACCAGTTTGCCGGTTCCGGTATGCGGTAATGAGTCGACAATCAGAATTTCATCCGGTGTCCACCATTTGGCAATCTTTCCCTGTAAAAATTCATAAATCATGTCGGTAGTTAGTTCCATGCCTTTATTGGCGACTACCAGCAGCAGTGGGCGCTCATCCCATTTCGGGTGTTTTACGCCGATCACACAGCTTTCATTAACGGCCGGATGCTGACTACAGATATTCTCGATTTCGAGTGAACTGATCCACTCACCGCCGCTCTTGATGACATCTTTTTTACGGTCCACCACCTTCATATAGCCGTCCGGGTCAATCACTGCGATATCGCCCGTGGCCAGCCAGCCATCGGCAAAAGTGTCAGGGTCATTGCGCTGGTAATAACTGCTGGCAATCCAGGGACCCCGTACCCGCAATTCACCACTGGTGGTGCCGTCGTGCGGCAGGGCTTTACCATCGGCATCTACGATCTGCATATCAACGCCAAAGCAGGCGCGTCCGGCGGTGGTCTGGATGGCGTAGCGCTGCGCTTTCGGCAGCGCCATCAGCGCCGGTTCTGGCGGCGCGGAACTGGCCAGCGGGCCGGTTTCAGTCATACCCCAGATTGGCTGCCAGTAGACGCCGTAAACTTCGTCATAAGTTTTAACCAGCCCCAGTGGCGAGGCTGCTCCGCCCACACAGACCCGCTCGAGTGATGGCATCGACCGGCCTGATTCACGCAAGTAGTTATGTAGCGCCAGCCAGATAGTCGGCACGGCTAGCCCGACGGTAACCGCTTCGGTACTGATAAGTTCGTGCAGGGCTTCGCCGCTCATACCACTGCCCGGCAATACCAGCTTGCAACCGGACAGCGGCGCAGCATAGGGTGCGCCCCAGGCACCGGCGTGATACATGGCCACCACTGGCATCAGTACGGTATCGCCGCGCAGATCAAGTAGTTCGCGGCTGGCAGTGGCCTGTGCGTGCAGTACCATAGCGCGGTGCGAGCTTAATACACCTTTCGGATTACCGGTGGTCCCAGAGGTATAGCAAAGCAGGGCGCCGCTGTCTTCATGCACAGCCGGCCAGTCAAACTCCAGCGGGTGGGGTTCAATAAATTCTTCATAGGGTTCCACCGGCAGCCAGATTTGCTGCAACTCTTGTTTGGGGTAATGCTCATTGTCGCAAAGCATCACTATGCCTTTCACTGACTTCAGTTCATTAGCAAACTCACTGAGCAGGCCGGCAAAGCCGATATCAACAAATAACCAGGTATCTTCAGCATCGTCGATCATCCAGCGGATCTGCTCGGCGAATAAACGTGGATTTACAGTGTGCAACACGGCGCCGATACCACTGACGGCATAATAAAGCTCCATATGCCGGTAGGTATTCCAGGCCAGCGACGCCACCCGGTCTCCGGGTTTGATACCGGCCTTAGTCAGAGCATGGGCTAACTGGCAGCTGCGCTGGTAACATTCGGCATAGGTGTAGCGATGGATATCGCCTTCCAGACGGCGGCTGATTATTTCTTGCCGCGGATGCCGGCGCACGGCATGACGCAGCAGGTCAATAATTAGTAATTGGCTGGCTTGCATGGCACCGGGGAGAGCCGGTGCCAGCTGGGTTGTCTCAAACATAATACTCTTACCACCAGATGAATAGTGCGATAGCTACGGCCAGGCCCATCAGGGGCACAGCCACGGTGACTGCTGCCACCGGCCAGTAGGCAGCTTTATGTGTTTCATTACAGATCGCCCGAATTGTGGTCACCACATAGCCATTATGTGGTAACGAGTCCAACGCGCCCGAAGAGATCGCTACGATACGGTGTAACTCATTCGGATTCACGCCAGCATCAATGTAATGCGGGCCCAGAATCGGCAGGGCGATAGCCTGGCCGCCTGATGCCGAACCCGTTAAACCAGCGATCACGCTTACCGCAACTGCGGCGCTGACGAGCTCATTACCGGGCAGGCTGGTCATAAACGCGACTGCGTCAGTAAATGCGGGCGTAACTTTAGCGATGCTGCCAAAGCCGACCACTGCCGCCGTATTACCAATCGCTATCAGAGCGCCGGTAGAGGCTTCGGAAATTGCCCGCGAGATATTCTGGAAATACTTGTGATTGATAATAGCGATGGCTATTACCCCGCCCAGCAGCGCGATAATCAGTGCATTCTGTTTGAGATCATCATGGAACATGAAGCTGAGGGTCAGTACCGTAGCCAGCGGAATAAGGCCGCTAAATGGCGACGGCAATTTGCGCTCGACTAATACCGGGTCGCCTTCGCGCGCTTCAAAATGCTCGCCGTTGTTGACTGCCTTAGTAATTAATTTTTTCAGCCACCAGTAACCGAACAGCGCCATCAGAATCGCCACAAACAGGCTGACTTCCCAGGCCGCGTACGGCGAGGTTCCGAGGTGTTGAATCGGAATCCAGTTCTGGATCTCCGGCGAACCGGCCGAGGTCATGGTAAAGGTTACTGAACCGAACGCCAGCGCAGCCGGTATAAAGCGGCGCGGCAGGTTGGCGTCTTTAAATAAAGCCAGCGCCATCGGGAATACCGAGAAAGCAACGACGAATACACTGACGCCGCCGTAAGTTAAAATGGCGCAGGCCATCACTACGGCCAATACGGCTTGTTGACGGCCCAGCTTGCCAATGATCCATTTGGCGACACTATCTGCAGCGCCGGTATCTTCCATGAACTTACCGAACATGGAGCCGAGCAGGAACATAAAGAACCAGGCTGCGACAAAGCTGGCGAAGCCATTCATATAAGCACTGACAAAGTTCACATCACCCTGGAACAATGGCACATTACTGGTAAGGGCTACCACTACCGCACACAGCGGCGCGGTGATAAATAAATTCATTCCACGCAGGGTGAGAATGATGAGCAGCGCCAGTCCACCGATCAATCCAATCATGCTTAACATGCATTACCTCATTGAGTATTAGGTTTCAGGTATGCCATGACCTGACCTGGTGATACTGCGCTGATGATGGACCACATCATGCGGCAGACCGACCTCTTTTTACATAGTACTAACGTACAGAATACAAAGTTGTGGCTTTAGGTTAGGGTAACTGTGCCATGACAACAAGAGTGTGTGCTGATACACCAAAAAACGCTTTTTAAACAACAATAATCAGGAACCGGGAGAAGGACACCATGAGTCAACCCAAATTTCGTCATTCGTTAGTTGCTGCTGCAATCGCTTCGGTGGTTGCCATGCCAGCATTGGCGCAGGACCAGGACACCGCCACCACTGATGAATATCAGGGTCTGGAGCGAATCGAAGTAACTGCACGCCGCACCACTGAAAGCATTCAGGAAGTGCCGGTAGCGGTCACCTCGGTCGGAGAAATGGAACTGGAAAACAACGGCATCACCGTGTTAACCGAAGTCCAGCAGTTCTCTCCCAATACTACCTTACAGAACAGCCGGGGTACCAACTCAACCTTAACCGCCTTTATCCGTGGTGTGGGCCAGCAGGATCCACTCTGGGGCTATGAGCCGGGCGTCGGTATCTATATCGATGACGTATTTGTCGCCCGTCCCCAAGGTGCCGTACTGGATATCCTTAACGTCCAACGGATCGAGGTACTACGTGGTCCACAGGGCACGCTGTACGGTAAAAACACCACCGGCGGTGCGATTAAGTACGTTACCAAAGAAATGACCGGCGATGCTGAGTTTAATATTCGCGGTACTGTAGGCAGCTACAACCAGCGCGATATAAAAATCACGGGGCAGATGCCATTAATTGACAACACGTTATACCTGGGTGTTGGTATCGCTGATTTGAACCGTGACGGTTACGGCGAATTTCTGGAAGTGAGCTATCCAAATCAGGATAAAGAGAACTACAACAAAGATCTGACCGCCATGCGGGCAACTCTTGAGTTTCACCCAACGGACGATTTGTTCTTCCGGTTAGCCTGGGATAAAACCGAGGATGATTCAAATTCCAAAGGTGGTTATCGCTTACTGCCAAGTCTGTTAGCACCAATTCAAATCCCTGACAGTGTCTATGACTCATATTCTTCTATGCCAACCTGGAACAAGGTTGAGCTGGAGAATCTTAGCTTAACCGCAAATTGGGAAATCTCAGCGGATACCTCACTGAAATACATCGGTGCTGCCCGCGAGAGCTATTCACCAACCAACATCGACTTTGACAGCACGCCGCTGCCAATCTTTGACGTGCCGGCTTTCTACGATGATGAGCAATCATCTCATGAGCTGCAGATAACGCATCATGCTTCTTCGTATAAGGTTGTTGCGGGGGTTTATTATGATGAGAGCGATTCGTGTGGCCGTTTTGATGCGATTCTGACTGTGCTTGGTCAGGCCGCATTTGGCTTGCCGGGATTGACCCGCGAAGTCAGTGGCTGTAGCTACGGTGAAAGCTTGTCTGTATATGCACAGGGATCAATTGATCTGAACGATCAGTGGTCACTGACTCTGGGCGCTCGCCATACTAAAGATGAGAAGTCAGCGATCGTTCGTAACGGTCTGTTATTTGCTCCGGTTTATCCGCTGGACGGCTGGATCGACGGCTTTACCCGTGACGAAGCGGCAATTGCTGCGGCTACTCCAATCGTACTGGGCTCGGATACTGATGGTGACGGCGTACTCGACGCGCCAAAATCTGCTGACTGGTCGCGCTTTACCCCACGCGTTGGTGTTGAATATCAGTACAATCGTGACGTTATGTTCTACGCCAGCTATGGTCAGGGCTTCAAGTCCGGTACCTTCAACCCGCGGGCGACTACGAACGAACCAGCAGCTGATCCGGAAATCGTTGATTCATTCGAAATTGGTATGAAGAGCGACTGGAATGACCGTCTGCGCGCCAACGTAACCCTGTTTATGCTGGATCACGAAGACCGTCAGTACATTTCGGTATTACCGGGTGAAACGGCGACTGATCTGAACCAACGTTTGGGTAACATCGGGAAATCAAGCGCCACAGGTATCGAAATCGAAACCACTTATGTGGTCACTGATGCGCTTAATGTAGATTTCAGCCTGGGCTACATCGATGCAGAGTTCGAAGAAGTACTGGATACCGATCCGAATACTGGTGCTACTTTCGATAAATCAGAACTGTTCACCATCTCGAACACGCCTGAGGTTACTGCAAATCTTGGCTTCACTTACAACATTGACTCAGCAATCGGTGATATGGCCGTCGTGGGTAACTACTACTACCGCGGTAAGTATGACCTGTTCGAAGAGCTGAACCTGCTGAAGCAAGACGCTTATGGCATCCTGAACCTGGGTGTCAACTGGTATAGCGATGACGGTCGCTGGACAGTTGGCTTGCATGGTAAGAACCTGACTGATGAGCAATATATGGTCGGTGGCTACCAGTTCGTTACGCCTGATCCAAGCAACCTGAATGATACCAGTTTGTATCAGCCTGGCTTAGGTGGTGATACCACCTTGACCGCTTACTACGGCGACCCACGTACTATCTCCCTGACTGTGGGGTATCGTTTCTAAGACCCTGCCCGGTGCCCGCCGGAGGATAACTTCCGGCGGGCACTGACTTTTACCGATGGACGCGTTAGCATGGAACCTCTGTTTCCAAATCAAACCGACACCTCTATGGCGCGTGCAATTATAGCTGACGATCATCCGTTATTTCGGGCAGCCCTGAAACAGGCGCTTACCGAAACCCTTTCAACGGACATCAAAGAAGCAGCCAGCTTTGAACAGCTGCTCGAGATTCTCAAACACGAACCGCAAATTGAACTGGTATTACTGGATTTATCCATGCCCGGCAATCGCGGGCTGACCGGACTGACTTCCTTGCGCAGCCGTTACCCCGATATTCTGGTGGTCATTGTTTCTGCCAATGAACAGCTGTCCGTTATTCGCCAGGCTATGGCTTATGGCGCCAGCGCCTATATTCCCAAATCAATGCCGCTGGCTGAACTACAGGGTGCGGTGCATACTGTGCTGGCTGGCGATACCTGGCTGCCGGAACACCTTATTGACGCCGTTAATCAGGCTCCCGCGCCGGAAACGCTCGACTTTGCGCGTCGCCTTGAACAACTTACTCCGCAACAATTCAGAGTACTCGAATGTTTAGCAGATGGCTTGCTGAACAAGCAAATCGCATATGAGCTGAATGTGCAGGAAACCACCATTAAGCAGCACGTTTCAGCTATTTTGCGCAAACTTGATGTACTGAACCGTACCCAGGCTGGCATTCTCTTTAAGCAGATGCTCAGTGCGCCGGATTCAGCGGATCAGGCGTTTGAGTAGGCGTTTGAGCGCTGCTGTTTTTAACGGTTTAGGAATAAAGGCGGCTTGCTGTGCTATGGCTTGTTCACGCAGATGTTCATCGGGGTCGGCCGAATTCAGAATTGCCGGTAAATCTGCTCCATAGACTTCACGTAGTAGCCGCAGTATTGCTATGCCCGTATCGCCGTGATCCAGGTGGTAATCCAGAATAACCAGATCAGGGGCGTCTCCGGTAGCCTGAGGAAGTTGCTCGCGGTTAGCAAAGGTTTGCACCTGTGCGCCCCAGCCAGTTAATAGCTGTTGCATAGCGGTGAGGATCCTGAGGTCATTATCGACCACCCAGATACTGCGGCCATTCAGGAACTTTTCATTGCGCTCCGGCTGGGACAACGACCGGGTTGGGGGAACCTTTCGCCAGGCGGCCACCGGCAGGACCAGGGTAAAGCGTGTACCACGACCGACTTTTGAGTGCAGATCGAGCGGAATATTCAGCAACCGGCACATGCGATCCACAATAGCCAGCCCCAGCCCCAGGCCCGGGTTATCACCACTTTGCGCCAGTTGGTGAAATTCGCGGAAAATATTATTCCGCTGGTCACTCGGAATACCCCGACCGGTATCAATGATATGCAGTTCCAGAGTATTACCGCGGCGGCGGCCACCCACCAGAATCTTACCCTGATCGGTGTAGCGCACGGCATTGGAAAGTAGGTTCTGGATGATGCGGCTCAGCAACTTACGATCAGTATCCACCATCACCATATTGGGCACATAGCGAATTTTCAGCTGTTTTTCGGCCGCGATAATACGCTGGTTCTCCAGTAGCGGCTGGATAATATCATGCAGTAATACGGTCTGCCGGTTTACTGGTAAATTACCCGCTTCGAGCCGGGTCATGTCCATCAGCATGGTAAGCAACTCTTCAGCATTCTGCAGCGATTGCTGGATTTGTCTGACCAATAACCCCTGCTCACCATCAAGTCGCTGCCTTAGCATGTCGCAAAAGAGCGTTGCAGCATTAAAGGGTTGCATCAGGTCATGACCGACAGCGGCGAAAAAGCGCGTCTTACTCTGGTGAGCCCGCTCTTCGGCATGCTTGGCCTCAAGCAACTGTTGGGTGCGGTCTGCCACGCGTTGTTCCAGCTGCGCATTAATATTTTCGAGCTCGCGTTGTGCTGCCACCAGTTCGGTAATGTCCGTATAGGTGGTTACGAAGCCGCCGTCGGGCATCGGTGCGCCCTGCAGCTCAATAACCAGATCGCCTTGCTGGCGCTGATACCGGTAGGCACTGCCGGCCCGCAGGTAATTCAGCCGTTTGGCAATTTCGTCAGCCAGTTCAGCGTCTTCGCGATCACCAAGTAAACCGCGTTTAGCGTTATAGCGCAGCAGTTCCACTACCGGCATCCCGGCCTGCAGAAACCCTGCCGGATAATCAAAGAGTTCGATGTAGCGGCTGTTCCAGGCTACCAGGCGCAGATCCTGATCAATAACACTGATGCCCTGCGGGATATTCTCTACCGAGGCCTGTAGTAGTTCACGGTTAAACTTATACAGCTGCGAGGCCTGCGTTGCCCAGGTTACGACCTGGGCTATGGGTACCCCCGGTTGCTGGGTTATAGCCTCCAGCAGAATGCGGCTGGCAGCGCTACCTATTACCGCGGACAGTTCCCGTTCTACCCGCGCCAATACCGGGCCGGGCACCAGTTCGTCGCCCGCGGGAGTGGTTAAATCCAACTGCAGACGACGGCTTATCCGTTCCATCTCAACGCTGTCGAAGAATCGTGCCAGTACCTGCCGCAGCCGGCCCCAGCTAATGGGCTGGTGGTGATACAGCTCTGGGTGAGAACCCATGGGATCGATAAACTGATGCCGCTGCCGTTTTTCGACGGCGCTGGGTTTGAACAATAATGAACCCAGAATATAGAGGGATAAATTGGCTGCCAGGCTTACTAATACGCCGTCACTAAGTGCCGTGTCGGTCAGGTTCCTGGAAGCCTGAATAGACGGCCACAGCAGGGAGTACGCCCAAAGCAGGGTTCCGGCACTAATACCGGCAATAGCGCCGGCTTTGTTGGCGCGGGTCCAGATTAAACCACCCAGCAGCGCCGGCGCCAGTTGCGCTAGCAGCGCCAATGACAGCAAGCCGGCATTCACCAGCGGCAGATTGGCCTCGGTTAATTTATGAAAGCCGTAAGCCAGTACAATGATTAAAATAATCGTTGAACGGCGAATCAGCAGCACCCGGCCGGGAGTGAAAGTGAACTTACGCATCCGTTGCTCAGTCAGGCGCAGCCACATCGGCATGATCACATCGTTAGACATCATGATACTCAGTGCCAGGGTGGCGATAATAACCATGCTGGTCGCTGAAGCGAGGCCGCCAATAAAGGCAATCATGGTCATTACCGGCTGTTCAGCCTGCAGCAACAGCGTGAGCATAAAGGTATCACTGCGGGCGGCGTCAGGCACCAATAGCAGACCTGCCAGTGCGATCGGCAAAATGAACAGGTTAATGGCGAACAGATAAAGTGGGAATGCCCAGCGTGCCGTGCGCAGTTCTTCTGGATCGGTATTTTCGATATATAAAACATGGAACTGGCGCGGCAGACAAAACATAGAGATGGCGCCGAGTAGAATATGGGTCACGTAAATATAGGCACCGCTGGGTTTGCCCTCCAGCACGGGGCGTACGTCAAGGTGGTTCGCCGCCTGCAGGAAAATATCACTGACGCCGTCAAACATAGAGTAACTGACAAAAATGCCAACCCCCATGAAAGCTAGCAGTTTCACCACCGACTCAAAAGCCACCGCATCCATCAGCCCGGCATGTTGCTCGGCCAGGCTCAGTCTGCGGGTTCCGAATAAAATCGCGAAGCCCATCATTGCCAGAGCCACTAATGCTGCAACGTCGCCAAACCAGGGCAGGGGCCGATCAACCAAGCCGGTAGCTGTTGCAAAGCTGCCCGTGACCGCCCGCAACTGCAGCGCGATGTAAGGAATGATGCCGATTAAGGCAATGAGCGCGACCGTTATCGAAAGTGATGAGGTTTTGCCATAACGGCTACTGATGACGTCGGCGATAGAGGTCAGATTCTGTTGTTTACAGGCGTGTAGCAACCGCATCTGAATGCGGTGGGCAAACAAAAACACCAGCATAGCGCCGACATAGGTGGGTGCCATGGACCAACCATAGTAAGCCGACTGCGTGACGGTACCGTAGAAAGCCCAGGTGGTGCAATGTATGCCTTGTGCCAGGGCGTAGCGATAGGGCTTGATTTGATTGGGTGGTTTGCGCTCGCCGCGGTACGCGATGCTATAGAGCACGGCGATATAGCTGATGGCAATAAAGACGGTAAGCGATGTACTTAGCATAAGTTACCGGTGCTGATCGCCATGGGGCTGAAATACCGTTAAGGACCACTGCCAGCGAATGGCTCCGAACCGCAGCAGCAGCGTGCTAAAGCCGCCGGCGATAACAGCTACGACCGGCGTATACGGTTCCAGGATAACAAAGATGCTCGCACCAATAATACAGGTCGTGGCATAGAGCTCGCTCTTGAGTACCATAGGAATATCGCGCGCCAGCACATCGCGCAGCATCCCGCCAAAGCAGGCAGTTATAGTGCCCATCACCACGCAGATAACCGGTGAGAACCCGGCCTCCATTGCTTTAGAAGCGCCCATCAAGGTGAAGAACGCGACGCCAAGCGCGTCGGCCGACTGCAATAATTTCTGGTGAATGTAATCGCGAAAGCGCAGCCAGATGATAGTGGCTATTGCTGCGACCAGAATACTGTAAAGATAAGTGGGGTCATGAGCCCAGAATACGGGCAGGCCCAGGATCAAATCACGCACAGTCCCCCCGCCAATAGCTGTAACCGAGGCGAGTACAATCACCCCGAAGCCATCCATATTTTTACGGAATGCCAGTAAGGTGCCGGAGATCGCAAACACGGCGACTCCCATATGATCAATCCAGTAAAATAGTGTTTCCATGGCAAATGGTTATTTATTGTTATTTGTATAACGGCAGTTTCGCATGCTTTATTGTCCCTGCCTAGTGCCCTCAGCCGTGAACGGACTGAGTTGCTTCTCCCTATTTGGTCAGAAATTCGTTAGAATGCTGCACAATTCTGAAAAACTGGTGGCGGAGCCTTGTTTGCTTTAAAGTTTGGCCCCATCCTAAGACTAATTAAACACTAATAACTTGTAGGGGAATATTATGGACTTTTTAATTTCTACAGCGTACGCACAAGATGGCACAGCACAAACCGGTGGTGGCATGGAACTGATTTTTATGCTGCTGATGTTCGGTCTGATTTTTTATTTCATGATCTATCGGCCGCAAGCTAAGCGCGTTAAGCAGCATAAAGAACTGATCGCCAGCGTTAGCAAAGGTGACGAAGTTCTGATGAATGGCGGTTTGGTAGGTCGCATTACCAAAATCAGCGAAGATAAAGATTTTATGGTCATTGCTTTGGCTGAAGCAGTTGAAGTAACAGTGCAGAAGTCAGCAGTAACAGCGGTACTTCCGAAAGGGACTATGAAATCTCTGTAAGCAGAGATAAGGATTTGATGTGTTAAACAAGTTTCCGCTCTGGAAAAATCTGCTGGTAGTCGTGGTGATAGCGGTAGCCGCGCTATTTGCCCTGCCGAACCTTTATGGCGAAGACTATGCCGTGCAGATTTCTGCCAGTCGTAACGCAACGATCGACATGACCACGCTCGGGAAGGTAGAAGACGTTCTTACCGAGCAGGGGATCGAACCGAAGTCCGTTGCTATGCAAGATGAACAGATCATGGTGCGGCTGACCAATGATAGTGACCAGTTGACCGCCCGTGACGCGATTCTGCGGGAATTAGGAACCAACTATGTCGTGGCGCTTAACCTGGCGCCGGCAACCCCTGACTGGTTAGACAGTATTGGGGCGACGCCGATGAAGTTGGGGCTGGATTTGCGCGGTGGTGTGCATTTCCTGATGGAAGTCGATATGCAGGAAGCCATCCGCAAAATTCAGAATCAGATGCGCGATACGGTGCGAACCGAGTTGCGCGAAGAGCGGATTCGTTATACCAGCGTGGAGCGTAGTGACAACGAAGTCGTTGTTACGTTACGTACTGCTGAAGACTACGCTGCGGCAGAAGATTACGTCGATAACCGCTACAACGGTTATACGCTGATCGAAGAGCCAGAGACCCGTCAGTTGCGTTTACGTATGACGGACGCCAAGTTACAGGAAACCCAGAACTACGCGGTTTCTCAGAATATTACCATTTTGCGTAACCGGGTTAATGAGCTGGGCGTCGCTGAACCACTGGTTCAACGCCAGGGAGCTGACCGCATTGTGGTGCAGTTACCGGGCGTGCAGGACACCGCCCGCGCTAAAGAAATTCTTGGTGCTACAGCAACCCTCGAATTCCGTTTCGTGGACAACGAAAACAGCGTTCGTGATGCAGAAATGGGGCGCGTCCCCTTTGGTTCTGAGCTATTTCCGTCGCGTAGCGGCGGTAATGTGTTGCTTGAGCAGGACGTGATCCTGACCGGTGACCACATTGTTAACGCCACCTCGGGCTTTGACGAGAATCAGCGTCCGCAGGTCAGTATCTCTCTTGACGGTCCGGGCGGCGATCTGATGTCACTCGCCACCCGCGATAATATCGGTGAGCCGATGGCAACTCTCTTTATCGAGTTTAAAGCCACCGGTGAGCGTGATGCTGATGGCAAAATCATTTTCGAACGTCATTCTGAAGTGATCAACGTTGCGACTATCCAGGCACGGTTAGGCAGTAATTTCCGTATTACCGGTATCAGCAGTCAGCAAGAAGCACAAAACCTCGCGCTGCTATTGCGGGCCGGTGCCCTGATCGCACCGATTCAGATTGTCGAAGAACGCACAGTGGGGCCAAGCCTGGGCCAGGAAAATATCAACATGGGCATCCAGGCGATTGTCTGGGGTTTCGTGTTGGTGCTTGCTTTCATGGTGATGTACTACAAGAAATTTGGCATGGTGGCAAACATCGCACTGGCTACGAACCTGGTGCTGATTGTTGGTGTCATGTCGATGATTCCGGGCGCGACCCTGACCTTACCCGGCATGGCGGGTATCGTTCTGACGGTGGGTATGGCAGTTGATGCCAACGTACTCATATTTGAACGGATCAGAGAAGAAATAAAAGCGAAGCGAAGTCCGCAACAGGCCATCCATCATGGTTATGATAGTGCCTTGTCGACTATCGCTGACGCCAACATTACGACCCTTATTGCTGCGGTTATTCTGTTCTCCATCGGCACCGGTCCGGTGAAAGGCTTCGCAGTAACCCTGATGATCGGTATCCTGACATCGATGTTTACGTCCATTGTGGGCACCCGGGCGATTATCAACGCCGTTTGGGGTGGTAAGCGCATCGATAAGTTGTCGGTTTAGGAGGCCACATGAGAGAACTAATTAAAACAGATAAAACTATACCTTTCATGAAGCTGCGGGTTCCGACCTGGATCTTCAGCGGCCTGTTAGTTATCGCCTCCATAGTGTCACTGAGTATTAATCAGCTGAACTGGGGACTGGATTTCACCGGCGGTACCATCATTGAGGTGGGTTATGCTCAGAATGCTGACTTACCGGCAATCCGGGATACTCTTGATGCAAACGGATTCAGCGGTGCTGTAGTACAAAACTTTGGCACCCAGCAGGATGTATTGATCCGCTTGGAACCCCAGGAAGGCGTCAAGGCACAGGAAATAGGCAACCAAATCCTTGAGCTGTTGCGTGCGGAAAGCAGCAGTACCGTCGATATGCGGCGGATCGAATTCGTTGGTCCGAATGTAGGCGATGAACTCACCGAGCAGGGTGGTCTGGCAATGCTTACCGCGCTGGTTTGTATTCTGCTGTACATCGCAGTGCGTTTTGAGTGGCGGCTGGCAGTAGGCGCCGTAGGTGCTCTGGCGCACGACGTTATCATTACCCTTGGATTATTTTCGATTCTCGGGCTGGAGTTCGATCTGACCGTACTGGCAGCTTTGCTGGCGGTAATAGGTTACTCGATAAACGATACCGTCGTGGTCTGCGATCGGATCCGGGAAAACTTCCGTAAGTTCCGTAAAGGTAGCTCCGAAGAAATCATTGATGGTGCCCTGACGGATACCATGAGCCGCACGGTAATTACCTCATTGACCACCATTTTAGTGCTACTTGCGCTATTCTTCTTAGGTGGTGCGCTGATTCATGGCTTTGCGACAGCATTGCTGTTCGGCGTAATTATCGGTACTTACTCGTCGGTCTATGTAGCCAGCTCGCTGGCGCTGGCATTGGGAATCAGTCGTGAAGATCTGATGCCACCGGAAGTTGAAAAAGAAGGCGAAGATCTCGAACCGATGCCCTGAATGGGCTGAATAGCTGGACGTAGCGGAGAAAAGGAGAGGAAGTAATGCTTGTCGTATTATCTCCGGCAAAAAATCTGGATTTTGAAAGTGATCTGCGTACCAAAGAGCATTCGCAGCCGCGTTTACTCGATCAGGCCGAGCAGTTGGTTGAACGCTGCCGTCAGTTGAGTCCGCAACAGTTGGGCTCTTTGATGAAGATCAGCGACAAGCTGGCGGGTCTAAATGCGGCTCGCTTTACTGAGTGGCAACGCCCGTTCACACCAGATAATGCCCGTCCGGCTATCTACGCTTTTGACGGTGATGTTTACGCTGGGCTGGCTGCCGAAAAGCTAAGCGATGACGCAATCGCCTTCGCTCAGGAACATTTGCGCATACTCTCGGGTCTATATGGTGTCTTGCGGCCGCTGGACCTGATGCAGGCCTACCGGCTTGAAATGGGTACTAAACTTGATACGGAGCGCGGTAACACCCTGTATGCCTTTTGGGGTAACATCATTACCGACATGCTGAATGAAGATTTAGCCGCAATAGATTCTGATGTATTGGTAAACCTTGCGTCTAATGAGTACTTTTCCAGTGTTAAGATCGCTGACCTGAATGCCCGCGTGATCACTCCGGTATTCAAGGACGAGAAAAACGGCGAATTTAAAGTCATCAGTTTTTGGGCCAAGAAAGCTCGCGGTATGATGGCACGTTTTATTATGACCGAGCAGCCTCAGTCTGTAGCTGAGCTAAAGAACTTTAAAGCAGCGGGTTATAGGTATAATGCCGAGCAGTCGAGTGAGACTGAGCTGGTATTTTATCGCGCCGAGCGCGACCAGTAGTACGCTGCGCCGACAGGAGTAATTGAAATGAGAGATCTCCACGAAGAAGAGCTAGAGCAAAAGTCGGGTCAGGGAAAATTACTGACCACTTTGGTTATCGTTATTGCGATTGCCGTGGCCGTGGCCGTTATTGCCTGGTTATGGCAGCAGCAAGGCGCGAAGACTGTGCCCACTCCTGAACCTGCCGAAGTTGTGGTAACCGAGAGTGAACCGCAAACCCCATCCGAGCCTGAGCCAGAGGTTGATTTGATCACTGAAGCAGAAGAGCCACTTGAAGATATACCCGAACCTGCTCCTGATCTACCGCCGCTCGATAACAGCACTGCTGAGGTGCTGGAAGATCTTCGTGATGCCGAACAAAATATTGTACCTATTGAAAGTGATCAGTTGATCCGTGATGTCGTGGTTTTTGTTGATAACCTGCGCAACGGAGTCGTGGCCCGCGATAATGCTGTGGTACCGGCGCCGAAAGGTCGCTTCCGGGTGCTTGAGCAGAACAATAAAATCTATATTGATCCCCGGTCCTATGATCGCTATAACGCCACGGTAGACTGGTTTGTTAGTCTGAATACCGATTCTCTGGTTAGCTTGTTCCGCTACTATAAGCCCCTGGCCGACGAAGCGCTGGGTGAAATTGGCTATCCTGACGCCAGCCCGGATGACGTGCTGATCGAGGCCATCAACCTGTTACTGGATACGCCTTCAGCCGGTACTGTTATTGAATTAACTGATGAAGACGTCATGTATAAGTACGCTGATCCGGCACTGGAGTCATTACCGCCAGCACAAAAGCAGATGCTGCGGTTAGGCCCGGACAATATGCGCCGTGTGAAACTGAAGCTCGAGAGCATCAAGCAGGAGCTGACTGAGTAATAGTCTTTATGACGGGCAACGTTAACGCGAAGATCCCAGATCGCCTGCGGGCTCCTTTGCCAAAGCGGGGTAACAAAGTCAGTCGCTGGTTCGGTCGGGTTGGCATGCGGCTATTAGGCGGCTGGCGGATAGAAGGCACCTTGCCGGCAACCCGTAAGGCGATAATCCCGGTTGCCCCCCACACCTCGAACTGGGATTTCTTTGTCGGTGTTTTTGTCATGCTGGCACTTGGGGTCCGGCTCTCTTTTTTTGGTAAACATACGCTGTTCCGTTTTCCGATTAACGGCATCATGCGCTGGTTGGGCGGTATTCCGGTCGATCGTCGCAAGCCGCAGGGCGTGGTGGAACAGTCCATTGAAGCCTTTGATCAGCGTGACGAGCTGATTCTGGCGTTGGCGCCCGAAGGCACCCGTCGTAAAGTGGCAGAATGGAAGAAAGGCTTTTTGCATATTGCGAAAGCAACCGGCGTTCCGGTTATTCCGGTCTCGTTTGATTTTTCCAAAAAAACTGTGAATATCGCTGAACCCATGATTATCAGCGGCGATATTGACGACGAACTGGCCCGGGTTAAGGCTGCGGTATCCCACGCTGAAGGAAAACATCCAGAGAATGCCTGAACCCGAAATCTGTGCTATTATCGCGCCGTTTTCAGCAAAAGGAATCCACCATGAAAGTCATTGAAGGCGGGATCGCCGCTCAGGGTAAGAAATTTGCGATTGTCGTATCGCGCTTTAATCATTTTGTGGTCGATAGCCTGCTGGATGGCGCGCTGACCACCTTAAAACATTACGGCCAGGTTAGCGCCGATGATATTACTGTGGTGCGGGTACCAGGCGCTTACGAGATGCCGTTAGTAGCCCGAAAGCTTGCCGCCAGTGGCAAATATGACGCCATCATTGCCGTGGGCGCGGTAATTCGCGGCAGCACACCGCATTTTGATTTTGTTGCCGGCGAGTGTAACAGCGGCCTGAGCCGTGTCGTACACGAGTTTAATATTCCGGTAGCGAATGGCGTAATCACCACCGACTCAATTGAACAGGCTATAGAGCGCAGCGGAACTAAAGCAGGTAATAAAGGTTCTGAGGCGGCTTTAAGCGCATTAGAAATGGTCAATGTACTGAGTCAGTTGTAAGAGGCAATTTAATGAAACCAGCAGCACGCCGTAAGGCCAGGAAACTGGCAGTTCAGGCTATCTATTCGTGGCAGCTCAGCGATAACAGCATCAGCGATATCGAAGCCCAGTTTCTGACTGACAATGACACCAGTAAAGTTGACGTGGATTATTTCTTAATCCTGGTCCGTGGCGTTGCCGGTCAGGTGAAGTCTTTGGACGAAGCCGTGTCGCCGTTTCTTGACCGGCCACTGAAAGACCTGGATCAGGTTGAGCGCGCGGTACTGAGGCTGGCTGCTTTCGAGTTGCGCGAGCGGCTTGATGTGCCATATAAAGTGGCAATTAACGAAGCAATCGAACTGGCGAAATCGTTTGGTGCCGACGATAGCCACCGATTTGTTAATGGGGTACTGGATAAAGCTATCGATTCGCTTCGTCCGGCACGCCAGTAACTAGCCAGCGCACTCATTGGTTATGGCTTTTGGCGAATTCGATTTAATCGATACCTATTTTACCCAACGCTCCACCAAGCGTCATGATGTGGCTGTGGGAGTTGGTGATGACGGTGCGGTAGTGAGCTTGCCCGAGCACAGCGAACTGGTTATCGTGACCGATACCATGGTCGCTGATGTCCACTTTGACAGTGATACCCCCGCCCGCGCCGTAGGGCACAAAATCATCGCTGTGAACCTCAGCGACCTTGCCGCTATGGGTGCAGAGCCCACCTGGATTAGTCTGGCGATTACCCTGCCGCAAGTTGATCACGACTGGCTGGAGGATTTTGCCGTCGGCCTGCGCGAGATATGTGACTACTATGGCTGCCAGCTAATTGGCGGCGATACCACCCAGGGGCCATTAAGCCTTACCGTAACAGCTCATGGTGTGGTGCCGGCAGACAGCGCGTTAAAGCGCAGTGGCGCCCGCCCCGGCGACTGGATTTACCTCAGTGGCCCCCTGGGTGATGCTGGCCTGGCGTTGGCGGCACGGCAGCAGAAAGCTAAACTCACTGATGAACACTATAAACGCGTTACTGATCGGCTGTACTTTCCGTCGCCACGAGTGGCATTGGGCCAGTCGCTACGCGGTATAGCCAGTAGTGCCATCGATATCTCTGACGGTCTGGCAGCGGATTTGGGCCACATTCTTAAAGCATCGGGTGTCGGTGCCCGGGTTTCTCTCGAAGCGGTGCCGTTATCCTTGCCCCTGACTGAAAGCGTGAGCCAGGAGCAGGCGCTGACACTGGCGCTGGTAAGTGGCGATGACTACGAACTCTGCTTTACGGTGCCCGAATCGCGGCGCGGTGTTTTTGATACCTTAATTGCCCATAGCCCGACCAAGCCGATTTGTATTGGCCGCATCAATAACGAATCCGGTAAGCTCAAACTGGAACTTGATGGCGAGCCCTGGGAGTTGCCCGACAAAAGTAACGGCTTTCAGCATTTCAGTGAGCGCAAATAGGGTGGTTCGCCATGTCTGAAAACCGCTATTACCGCCTGCTGCTAAACCCTTTTCATCTGCTCTCGCTGGGCTTTGGGAGCGGGCTTGCCCCCAAAGCTCCGGGCACATTCGGTACCGCCGCCGCGATTCCCCTGTGCTGGTTACTGCAACAAGCGGGTTTGTCGGTTTACGGAATTGTTACGGTAGTGGCCTGTATCGCCGGTATCTGGCTTTGTGGCTATACCGCCAGAGCTATGGGAGAAGATGACCATCCGGCGATTGTCTGGGATGAAATTGCGGGCTTTATGATTGCTATGTTCGCTGTACCCTTTACCTGGTACAACCTACTTATCGCTTTTGTATTGTTTCGCTTTTTTGATGTGGTCAAACCCGGGCCGATCGGCTGGTGTGACAGAAATCTGCATGGCGGCTTTGGCATTATGGCCGACGACCTGATCGCCGGCCTGGCCAGTGCTCTGTTACTTCATGGTGGCTATTCGGTCATTAATCTGCTGGGTTAAACCGGCAGCGTCCAGTTGCAGTTCTTGACGGATTTCATCTTGGCCGCCATGCTTGATAAAGCTGTCGGGCAAACCAATTATCAGGAGCTTAACTGCGCTGTTTTTGCTTTGTAAGTACTCACCAACGGCACTGCCTGCGCCACCTGCGGTAACATTCTCTTCAACCGTCACCAACAGCTCATGATCAGCAGCCAGCTCGTCAATTAAAGCGGTATCCAGCGGTTTCACAAAACGCATGTCAGCGACAGTAGCATCAAGCTCACCAGCGCACTCGTTGACTTCGTTGAGCAAGGTACCGAAATTCAGTATCGCAACACTTTTGCCTTTGCGCAGTATGCGTCCTTTGCCGATCTCTAACTGCTGCATTTGCTGGTCAAACTGACAGCCAGTGCCGTTACCACGCGGATAACGCACCGCCGCCGGTTGTTGCAGCAAATGGCCGGTATAGAGCATATTCCGGCATTCGTTTTCATCACTGGGTGTCATAACCACCATATTCGGTACACACCGCAGGTAACTCAGATCGAAGGCGCCCTGATGGGTCGGGCCATCGGCACCGACTACACCGGCCCGGTCGATAGCAAATAGTACCGGCAGGTTCTGCAGCGCCACGTCGTGAATCAGCTGATCGTAGGCGCGTTGCAGGAAGGTCGAATAAATGGCGACTACCGGATGGTAACCACCGATGGCCAGGCCGGCACCGAAAGTAACCGCGTGCTGCTCAGCAATGGCGACATCAAAATATTGCTCAGGAAACTTCTGCGAAAACTCCACCATGCCTGATCCTTCCCGCATGGCAGGGGTGACCGCCATCAGTTTTGGGTCCTGCTGCGCCATCTCACATAGCCAGGCACCGAATACCTGAGAGTAAGACGGTGTCAACGCCGGTTTGGAAGGCAGCGAGGTCAGAGTTGGATCGAACTTGGGCACACCATGGTAGCCAATTGGATCTTTCTCGGCGGGTTCGTAGCCTTTACCTTTGCGGGTAACTACATGCAGAAATTGCGGACCCTTGAGGCTGCGCATATTGCGTAAGGTATCAACCAGCAGGTTCACGTCATGGCCGTCGATCGGGCCAATGTAATTAAAGCCCAATTCTTCAAAGATAATTCCGGGGGCGACAATACCTTTCATGTGTTCTTCAGCACGGCTGGCCAGATGCTGAATCCCCGGCATGCCCTGCAGCAGCTTTTTGCTGCTTTCGCGGATAGATGTATAGAACTTACCTGATAGCACCCGGGCTAAATGATTATTCAGGGCACCAACATTCTCTGAAATCGACATGTCATTGTCGTTCAGGATAACCAGCATATCCGGACTGATATCACCGGCATGGTTAAGCGCCTCAAAGGCCATGCCAGCGGTCAGCGCGCCGTCACCAATAATAGCGACAACTTTCTGCTGGGTCTGATTACGCTCTGCTGCAATCGCCATGCCCAGCGCCGCGCTGATGGAGGTACTTGAATGACCGACACATAGCGTGTCGTAGTCACTTTCTTCACGCCACGGGAAGGGGTGCAGGCCGTCTTTCTGGCGAATCGTATGCAGCTGTTCTTTACGCCCGGTGAGAATCTTATGCGGATAAGCCTGATGCCCGACATCCCAAACCAACTGGTCATAGGGGGTGGCATAAACATAATGCAGTGCGACGGTCAGTTCAACGGTTCCCAGCCCTGACGCCAGGTGGCCACTGCTGCGGCTCACTGAGTTAAGCAGGAACTCACGCACCTCACCACATAATTGTGGCAACTGGCGCTCGGTCAGGCGGCGCAGGTCGGCGGGAAGCTCAATGTTATTCAGCAGCGGAAAGGAAGCTGGCTGGTTACTACGCGAAGAAGACATGGTGTTAATAATCCCGGGTCAGCAGCGATTCTGCAAGTTTTTCTAATACCAGAGTATTGTAAGGGATTCTGCCAAGGGCATGAAGCGCTTTCTGGTGTAATGCGTTTACTTCAGCGCGAGCGCCGTCCAGCCCTAACAGTTGGACATAGGTCGCTTTATTGGCGTTAATATCACTGCCCTGGGTTTTTCCCAGCGCTTCTGTGCTGCCGGTTACGTCAAGAATGTCGTCCTGCACCTGAAATGCCAGGCCGAGGTGCGCAGCGTAAGCATCGAAGTCCGCCAGATAGCGCTGCGCCTCTACACTGCCGGCCAGTACGCCGAGTTTTGCTGCGGCCCGGATAAGGGCGCCGGTTTTGTGCTGGTGAACCTGCTCGAGCTGGGTCTGCGTCAGTTGTCGCGCGGTTGCTTCCAGATCGAGGGCCTGACCGCCGCACATGCCTTTATCGCCACTTGCTATCGCCAGACATTGCACCATCGCCAGTTGCTGCGCGGCATTGACCTGTGGCTCGGGCTGGCTCAGCAGCTCGAAAGCGAGCGCCTGTAAGGCGTCGCCGGCTAATATCGCCGTTGCTTCATCAAAAGCTATATGGCAGCTTGGCTGGCCGCGACGCAAAACGTCGTCGTCCATAGCCGGTAAATCATCATGGATAAGGGAATACGCATGGATTGCTTCTACTGCAGCGGCGGCCCGACGAGCCAGCGCCGGAGGAGCGCCGCATAGCTGTGCGATTTGCAGGGTCAGGAACGGCCGTACCCGTTTACCGCCAAGCACTAAAGCATAGTGCATGGCCTTATTTAACCGGGAAGAGGGCGCTTGTCTCGCCGCAATGATCTCTGTTAAAAATCCATTGATCTCGTGCTGGCAATCATTGAGCAAAGCGGCTAGCTTCACGCATCATCCTCTTGATTATCGGGCTGATTATCGAAAGGAACTAAAGCTTCTTCAGCTTCACCGCCTTGCTGTTGCAGAAGTTTGCTTACCTTCTGTTCGGCCTGCTGTAATTTGTTCTGGCTAATGCGGGATAAACTCACTGCTTTTTCAAATTTTTCCAGTGCTTGCTCAAGCGGTAGCTCGCCTTGCTCCAACTGGACGACAATTTCTTCCAGTTGCTGCATTGCTTGCTCGAAGGTTAAATCAGCCATAAATCCACCTATGAGTTCGTCAGCCGCACAAGTTACCCTGATTCCGATGCGTGGTCAAATCAGGTATAATGCGCCACTTTTTAGGATTGGAACAGCCACCACCGATGAAATTTATTATCCGGCTACATGCTGAAATTACCATTAAAAGTGATAGCGTTCGTAAGCGCTTTGGCAAAGTATTGGTAAATAACCTTAAAAACATATTGAGCCGCAAGCAGCTGCCTGTCACAGTAAGCTGGCATTGGGATCGCATTGACTTAACGAGTGCTGAAAATACGCCAGAGTTAGCTGACAAAATCAGCGATGAACTCATGCGCATTCCCGGCATCGCCTGGTTCAGCCGTTCTCATGAGTTAGCACTGGCCGAGCAAGCAGGCGAAGCCGATTTCGGCCCGATTCTCGAGCAAGTACTAAGCTGCTGGCAGCAACGCCTGACAGGACGCAGCTTTGCGGTGCGGGTAAAGCGTAAAGGCCAGCATAGTTTTAGCTCACAGGATTTGGAGCGCTATATTGGCGGCGGGCTGTTGGCGCATGTAGATAATGCCCGCGTAAATTTGCGCCGCCCCGATACCGAAGTCCGCATTGAAGTAGACCGGCAGGTGGTGCGAGTGTTTGAAGACAAGCAACCCGGTATCGGTGGCTTTCCGCTACCGACTCAGGAAACCGTACTGAGCCTGCTGTCCGGCGGTTTTGATTCGAGTGTGGCAAGCTTTCAGTTATTACGTCGCGGTGCCCGTACCCATTTTTGCTTTTTTAATCTGGGGGGTGATCAGCACGAAACCGGTGTGCAGCAGACGGCTTATTATTTATGGCAGCAGTATGCCAGCTCCCATCCGTTGAAATTTATTAGTATCGATTTTGCCCCGGTAGTAACGGAGATTCTTGAGCGCGTCGATAATGGCTTGATGGGCGTGGTGTTAAAGCGGCAAATGCTGCGCGCCGCCGAAATCGTGGCCGACCGCCTCAATACTGCGGCCATTGTTACCGGTGAGGCCTTAGGGCAGGTATCCAGCCAGACCTTAAGCAATCTGAGCGTGATTGATGAGGCAACCCGGAAACTGGTACTACGGCCGTTGATTGTGATGGACAAGCAGGACATCATTAACATTGCGCAACAAATTGGTACCGCAGATATTGCCAGAAGTATGCCAGAATATTGCGGCGTGATTTCTGTTAAGCCGACGGTCAAAGCTGACCGGGGGGCTATTGCTGCGGCTGAAGCTCAGCTTGATTCGCGGTTGATTGAGCAGCAGGTGTCGGCGGCCAATGTTGTTGACGTGCGCGACATTGGGGAAGCAGCGGCTGCGCGGGTCGAATCGGTCGCGACGATTTCAGAACTTGGTAACAATATGACGGTGCTGGATATTCGCGCCAATGATGTTCAGGAGTTGGCGCCGTTAAGCGCTGAAGAGCTGGGCGCCCCGGTTATGCATATCCCTTTTTTCCGGCTGGCCTCGAAATTTACTGAACTTGATCCGGACACCACCTATTTGTTGTACTGTGATAGAGGGGTAATGAGTCAGATTCAGGCGTTATACCTGCAAGAACAGGGGTTCCGGAACGTGGCGGTTTATAACCCAAAGAAAATGTGATTAAACCCAAAAAGATACTGATGTGGTCAGGATGAAGCCGCATTCAGAAGGATCTGTACATGACCAAGAAAAATACCGCCCGATTATTGTTTTTACTGGTGCTGATCGGGCTCTCAGCGATATTTTTGATGCGTTTCTCATCGGGCGATCTGCCGCGTTTTGAACATGCGGATAAAGTCGTGCATTTTGGCGCGTTTTTCATTCTGGCACTAACCTTCCACCGGGCCTTTCCGATCCCGTTTTGGGTCGCGTTGATAATTCTGACGGCCTACGGGCTGGCAATTGAATATGTGCAGAACCTGCTCCCATACCGGCAGGCCAGTATGGGCGATCTACTTGCAGATGCCGCGGGCGCGGCAGCCTATTATTTGCTGGTCTGGTGGCGTTACCAGCGGCGCAAGGTAAAAGCCAGAAGCTAAACTATTTGCTCTTTTTGCTTTTGGTTTTAGCTTTGGTCTTAGGTTTTTTCTTACGTTTTACCACTTCCGGGAACTTATATTGTGGCCGCAATTCGTCATAGACGCGCCGCTCTATCTTGATTTTCTGGTAGCGCTCGATGCGGCGCAGAAGCTCAGCATCATGGGCTTCTACCAGCGCGACCGCAATACCTGATTTACCCGCCCGGCCGGTACGACCGATACGATGCAAATAGACATCAGCCTGCTTTGGTAAATCATAATTCACGACCAGCTCAATATCTTCAATATCCAGGCCGCGGGCTGCTACATCGGTGGCGATCAGGGTGCTGTTATCGAATTTCTCCATACGCGCGATAATCTTCTGTCGGTCACTCTGCGGCATGTCTCCACGTAAGGTGAGGTTCAGCACGCCGGCTTGTTGCAGGCGACCTGCCAGCTCATCCACTTTCTCGCGGGTACGCACAAAAATCACCCGACGGCCCGGGTGATCCTGCAGTAACCGCAATAACAGCTGAAATTTGTGCTGGGCGGTATCAGCCTGGTACCAGCGCTGCAGGATTTTGCCTTTCTCACGTTTGGGCGGCTCGATCAGAATGTGCTGTGGCTCTTTCTGCAACTCGGCAGAGAAGCGCCGCACACCAACGCTATCAAGCGTGGCTGAGAATAGCAGCGACTGCTGTAAGTTACGCGCCGCATCAGCAATAGACTTCACAGTATTGGCAAAGCCCATATCGAGCATGCGATCGGCTTCATCAATAATCAGCCATTCGATTAGGTCAAGTTCGACCCGATCGGCGCCGAGTAAATCAACCAGACGCCCTGGAGTGGAAACCAGAATATCATGGCTCTTTTCCAGTTGTTCGTGCTGACTGCCATAGTTAACACCGCCAGTTATAAGCACGGTGCGTAGGCCGGTGGTTTCTTCAAACGCATCGGCTTGTTCAGCAATCTGCTGCGCCAGCTCCCGGGTTGGGGCCAGAATCAGAACCCGTGCCGGGCCCGGCTGACGGCGCGGGAAATCGCGCAAATGCTGCAAGGCTGGTAGCAAAAAGGACAAAGTTTTTCCGGTACCTGTTGGTGAAGTCACCAGCAGATCCTGTCCGTCCAGCGCCGCCGGAATTACCGCCTGCTGCACTTTAGCGGGCTTATTCAGCTCGGCGCCCAGCAGTACCTGAATTAATTCTTCGTCAAGTTCCAGTTCTTCCCAGTCCGGGGTCATTATGCGTTCCTATAGTTACATATTCTGGCAAGGTGCCGGCTGCTTTACAGCCCGAGCACCTCTTTGCCTTGTTTAAAGGTAATGTCGACAGGTATAGCAGCATCGGACAGCCGATCAAGGTCGGCCTGTAGCTGCGGGCTGACGCCGCCCATGGTGTCGAAAAGCTTGGTAACGCCCTGATAGTCACCATCGCCCTGCAGGGTAAGGATGTGCTCGGACAAGTTATTCATGGCGGTGCGCATGGCATCCATATTGACTGAATACTGGCCGAGTTCATTGCGGCTGAAGGCTCCGGCCTGCTCAAAGTAGTTAAAGCGGATCATGTTGGCCTGGCCATGGGCGCTGGAAGCGCCAAAGCGCACCGAGCGGAAGATACCGGCCAGGAAGGTGGTGTAATAATCTTCCAGCTGACCTTCATTGATCACGCCCTGTTCAAGCAGCTCAGTGACCATGTAAAGCCCGAGAATATCGGCTTTGCCTTCTTCCAGGGCCCCGGCTTTCTCTTTCAGCGCCTCGCGCACAGTGCCGTCACCGTCAACCAGGTTTTTAATGCCCAGACCATGAGCTACTTCGTGGAACATGGTGTTGGCAAAAAACGCGTCAAAGGTAATGTATTGGCGCTGCTCTGGAACAATCAGGAGCTCGGATATAGGCAGCAGGATCTCGTCAAATTTAGCGCGCATGGCATTTTTAAGCTGCAGCCGACGGGTGCCTTTTTCCAGTTGCACTTGTTCATCGTTTGGCAGGTTGATCGCAATGGTCTTACTGCCGGCGTTCGAATGGCCGGCGTAGTAGACCACCTCATAGGCGTTCAACTGCGCACCTGAGCCCGGCACTTCCTGTTTGTATTTTTCAGGGACCGGTAAATTACGCTGTAATTGCGGCAGGTACTGGGCGTAGCGGGCCAGCCGCTCACTCCAGGCCATATCTTTCACCAATACATAAGATTCAAAGCCGGCACGATAACCGAACAGCTTATCTTCGTAGGTTTCAATCGGACCGATAACCACATCAAGTTCATTGGTGGTCATGTCCATCCACGCCATGTCGGATGGCTGGTATTCATTACTGATGAAGGCGTCGGCCCGCAACCGCAGGTAACTCGCAAAAGACTCATCTTCAACGAACTCGGCAGCTTCCCGCAGTAGCTCGGCGGCGCGCTTGAGCTGCGCGGCATAAGCGACATTGTATGCAACGCTATAGAGCTTGCCTTCGGCATCCCGCCGCACCAGGGTGTAAAGATCAATTTTGCCGGGAAAGTCAGCGGCTTCAAATTCTTCCCGAGTCATGTCAGCTGGGTAGAAGTTGGCGCCTGGCGGCTTCGGCCCGACACCCACCAGAAACGGTTCGTTATTGTTCAGGCGATCCCATGGGCCATAGTTAATGTCCGCGAACTGACGCACTAAAGGGTCACCCAGACTGTTTAGCAAGGCTTCTTTTTCGCCCGGGTAAGCCTGGTGCCAAAACAACTCATCCATAATCTGAGAGGCTTCAATGAGCAGCTCGATCGCATGGTGCTGACGGTTCGACAGATGGGATAAGTCGGCAGTAAGAGTAACCGGCGTATAAATGCTCAGACGCGCCTCGGCGCCTTCAACCAGCTCGAGTTGTGGTAGCGGCTCATCAATAGCATCTTCGTTAATCTGCGGTCCACATGCGGCTAATAAAACTGAAGAAACCACCATAATGGCTGTGCTGATCCGATTTATTTTTGTCTTCATGGCTCACCTGTTGTTCAGTCTGTTGTTCGGGTTTAAAAGAAGCGCTTAAGCAATGGATATCAATTTACGCTCTTTTAGCTTTTAAATAAACTGACCAGCGCCGGATAGAATTCATTGATTTCACCGCTAAAGAGGGCGAAGTCGGCGTCGATTTTGTCTTCTGCTGAGGCATCGACCAGTTTGTCCTGCTCATCCAGCAGCATGTCTGTGGCCTTGAAACGCTTAACCGCCAGGTCATGCTCAAGCACAAAGCTAATGCGCTCACGCCACTCCAGACCAAGTTTAGTCGCTTGTTTGCCATGCTGCAGGTGGGTGTCAATTTCTGTGCTGGTCAGATCGTGTTGCCGACAGCGGACAATACCGCCTTCGTCGTCGGTATCACGCAGTTCAACCTCAGTGCCAAATTCAAAATCGCCCGGTACCTGCGAAGCGCGCAGCCACTCAGTAAAATAAACTTCAGATGGTTGCTCATTAAACAGTGGCTTAACCGGCAGCGAGCCGAAGCTGCTGCGCATCAGCCCCAGAAAATCTTCCGCGCGATTCCCGGCCGACGCATCAACAACGACAATTCGCTGTTTCAGGCTGATCATGCCCCAGGTTAATTTAAAGCGGGTAAAGGCTTGTGGCAGTAAGCGGTGCACCAGATCTTCTTTGAGTGCCTGCTTTTCTTTACCAGCCACGCGGCGGCCCTGCTCACTTTCAATTTGCTGCAGTTGCTCATCCAGTTGCGCATTAACAACACTGGATGGCAGTACTTTCTCTTCTTTGCGGGCGCAGAACAGGTAATTGTCACCGATCTGATGGTAAAGGACCTCGCTTTGCTGGCCGAACGGTGATGTCCAGCCGAAGCTGGCCAGTTCCTGGCGGCCACATGGCGTGAACTGATAGGCGCTGAGAGCCTGCTCCAAATCGGCAGGCATGGCAAAATCTTCAGCGAGCGTATAAATGCGCAGATTACGAAACCACATGAAAAAATCCTTGCTGAGTGCTTACTTATAAAAAGATAACCGGTATCCGGAAATGATAGGTCAGACCCCGGCCGGGAGCGCTGTCGGCTTCAATTTCACCGTTCAGCGTCTGGCTGACCAGGTTACGAATAATATGTGTACCCAGGCCGCTGCCGCCCTGCTGGCGCTTGGTGGTGAAGAACGGATCGAACAGATGATCCATTTGTTCCGCAGTCAGGCCCTTACCGTTATCAGAATAGGTGATAGCCAGCTGTTCCTGCTCCCGGGTAATCGTGATGGCAATTTTACCCTGAGTGGTGTCTTCAAAACCATGAATTAATGAATTTAAAATGAGGTTGGTGAATATTTGCGCAAGAGCACCTGCCGGGCAGCGAATATTCAAATCGTCGGCGCATTCCAGGCTAATTTCATGCTGGGTGTTTTTCAGTCGCGGGCGGAGCGCCTGAATAACATCCTGCAGGTATTTTTTGAGATTGATATCACGTATAGCCTCTGAAGTCTGATCCACGGCAACCTGTTTAAAACTGCCGATCAGATCCGAGGCCCGGCTGAGATTATTTTCGAGCAGCTCGAGGCCTTCGTTACCGGTGCTCAGGAACTCCTGTAGCTGTGCCTGGGTGAGACTTTTATCGGTTAGCGCCTGTTCCAGTTTAGTGATGCGTTCACGGATAAAGCTGGCGGCTGTAATACTGATGCCAATTGGTGTGTTCACATCGTGCGTGATACCCGCCACCAGGCCACCTAGTGATGCCATTTTTTCCGACTCCAGCAACTGGTATTGCGCTCGCTCAAGTGCCGTAAAGGAGTTTTGCAGGCGGGTATTGGTATCGCGCAAATCCTGTTCAATCAACTGGCGCTGCCGGATCTCGCGTTCCAGTTTTTCCTGGCGCAGTTCGAGTTCATTTTTCCGCCGTTCAAGATCCACCAACACCTGACTCAGACTTGAGGTCTTGCGGGCTACTTCCTGTTCCAGCATCGCATTCTGCTCATCCAGTTGCCGGTTAGCCTGTAGCAACTGCTGCTGGGTGCGTTGCAAGTCATCCTGATAGTCTTCGAGATTATCAAGCAACTGATTATAGGCTTGTTCCACCATTAAGAACTCGGTGTTGCGCTGGTCTTTAAGATCCAGGCGTGAGTGTTTCAAATCATCCAGTCGAAAGTTCCTGATCTGGTTAGTTAGATCGTGCATCGGGCGATTTAGCATCCGGTTAAAGGCCAGGCTGAATAACAGAATCAGAAAAAGACTCTTAATAACGGCGTTACCAATGATGAAGTAGAGGCTTATCTTGATGCGGTCAATAGCAATGTCACGGGTAGAAAACAGCGTAATATCGCCGACCATCGTAGAATTACCGGAGAATTCAAAAATCAGCGTCGAAAAATAGCCAAACAGGCCATTACGTTCGCTGATGGTGAAATTTTCGGCTGGCTTTACGGGCAACTCGGAGATCGGCAGGGTATCGCCGAGGTTAATCAATACCGCGCCGGTATCGTCCCGCACAATAACCCCAGCGATAGCTGAAATATTGATTAGGCCCTCGGCGGTTGCTTCAACCTGCGGTGAGTTAAACTCCCACAGTGAGCGTGCCAGCGAGTCGCTTACCGTGCTCTGCTGGTTCTGCAGCTCTTGTACCAACATGCCCTTGGTATCGTAATACTCAGCGACCACCTGCACACAAGTCACCAGCAAAGTCAGTAAAAAATATACCGACAGCACACTGGTTAAAAGTGACTTGGAGATGCTGGACGTAGACATGTAAGCGCTCAAATTTATTTTGCATCAAATTAAAGCAATCAGGGCCGGAGCGCAACCTCGGGAGTATTTTGAGAAGGACGGCTATCACTAGGCTCGTTATTATATTTTATGCGGTTATAATGCTAACTTAACAGGTATTATCAAAAGCTTAATCTCGGCTACCAACAACGAATGCCACAACAGGAACGTCATGCAGGAAGAATTTGAGGCGCTACAGAGCTGGTTGCAACAGCATCCCGATATTGAAACCCTGACTTATCTTACCTTTCTGTTGGTAGGATCGTGGCTGGCTAATTTTGGTGTCAAAAAGATCTTACTCCGCGGTGTGCTTACGGGGCTGACATATACGCCGGCCGGGCCTGATGTGAAGATGATTGAGCGCAATATCGTTGCGCGTTTTGCTAATGTAGTACCGGCCCTGGTCATTGCTTATGGCATCTTTTCTGTGCCTCACCTCGCCGAAGAAGTCGTCATCGTTGTTAACAATGTTTGCAAGGCATTTATCGTGGTTACCATAGCCCGCGGGCTAAGTGGTGTACTTACGGTTATCAACACCATATATGAACGGCGGCCGGATGCGCATGAACGGCCGATAAAGGGCTACATACAGGTGGTAAAAATCGCCATCTATGTCATCACTGCAATTCTGGTCATTGCTGCGCTGATCGATCGCTCTCCGGTAATTCTGCTGTCTGGCCTGGGTGCTATGGCGGCGGTACTTATGCTGGTGTTCCAGGACACCTTGTTATCGCTGGTTGCCAGCATTCAAATTTCTTCACACGATATTATCCGCGTCGGTGACTGGATTGAAATGCCTAATCTGAATGCTGACGGTGAAGTGATCGACATCGCTCTGCATACCGTCAAAGTCCAGAATTGGGATAAAACCATCACCTTTATTCCGACCAAGCGCTTTATTTCTGATTCCTTTAAGAACTGGCGCGGCATGCAGCAATCCGGCGGACGCCGGATAAAACGTTCGTTGTGGCTGGATCAGCAAAGCGTTCATTTTCTGAGCGAGGAAGAGCGCAAGTCCCTGTATCGTTTTCGGTTGCTAAGGAGCTATCTGAAAGGCAAGCAGGAAGAAATAGACAAATGGAACCAACAACTTGAAGAAGCTGGTAAAGAGCCGGTTAATACGCGGCGAATCTCGAATATAGGCTCTTTTCGCGCTTATATCAGAGAATATTTAAGTAATCACCCCCGAGTTCATCAGGAAATGACCCTGATGGTCCGCCAGCTGGAACCTACCTCAGATGGTCTGCCGCTGGAAATATATTGCTTTACCAATACAGTGGTCTGGGCCGAGTATGAGGGTATCCAGTCGGATATTTTTGATCATTTATTGTCGATTCTGCCGGAATTTGGCCTGCGCGTATTCCAGCACCCAAGCGGTCTGGATATGCGTGAAATGACGCGCCAGATTAAAAGTGAATGAGAAAAAGTTCATTTAGTCATGAAACTGTCATATTAGTGCCATACTATAACCAACCATAGAGGAGGGCGGGTCCTGCTCTTAACCGACTTGAACCTGATAATCGGATGGTGAAATTTATGGCAACTTTTACGACTAAAAACTTATTTATCCCGCTGGCGGTGTCTGCGTTGGCGATGACCGCCACCGCTAATGCAGCTGAAGACGAAAAGTTCTCTTTCGACTTTTACGGCAAACTTAACCTGTCCGTGCAAAGCAGCGACGATGGCGAGGGTAGCGAAGGCGAGTTGAAAAGCAACGCCTCACGCATCGGAGTGAAGGGTGATGCACAACTTAGCTCTGACCTGAAAGTTGTCTACAAACTTGAGTGGCAGGTTGATGTAGCCGACCTCGGTAAAAGCAACAATATCACTTCCCGTAATCAATACGTGGGTCTGAGTGGTAACTTCGGTGAAGTTACTGTAGGACGCCGCGACACCGTATTAAAAACTCTGCAAGGCGACATCGACCTGTTTAGTGATTACGAAGGTGATATCAAGGCGATCTTTGAAGGTGAAAATCGGACCAGCAATACTGTTTCTTACTACTCACCGGGCTTTAATGAGTTCCGTATCGCGGCAAGCTATATCTTCAGTGAAGACGATATGATTGATGACGGTGTGTCCTTTGCGGTTACCTATGGTGATGATGAATTAAAGCGCACTGATTTTTACCTCGGCGCGGCTATGGACGCTGAAGTGGATGGCTATAATACCGAGCGTTTTGCCGCATCGACCCGTGTTAACAAAACCGTATTGGGCCTGATCTGGCAGCAACAGGAAGAAGTTGACGGCACCGCTGAAGCTGACGGTTATGTTGTTAGTGCGAAACATCCGGTTGGTAATTTCACCTATAAAGTTCAGTATCAGATGATGGACTTTACCGACGGTGATGAGAACTCGATTGCTGCTGGTGTCGATTATAAACTGGGCAAAAATACCAAAGTATTTGGTTGGTATACGGGCCGTGATCTGGACAACATCAACGTTGAACAGCGCTACTTCGCGATCGGCCTGGAACATAAGTTTTAAGTATTAATGCGAACAGAGTAGACTATCGCCATACTTCATAAAACAGATGAAATATGGCGAATTTTTTTCTGATTGCCGGCTATTTAGTTATTGGCTTATTGCTGCAGCGTAGCCGGCAGTTTCCCCAGAATACCGGTCAGGTGCTTAATGCCTACGTCATTTACGTCGCGTTACCGGCTGTTATCCTGCAAAAAATCCCCCTGTTAGAACTGTCTTCCGAATTGCTACTGCCAGCGATAACGCCCTGGCTGTTACTATTGCTGACGGTCCCGTTTGTTCTCTGGTTATCGCGCCGCTATAACTGGTCGCGTGCGACCACCGGAGCTATGTTGATCGTGGTACCGCTGGGCAATACTTCTTTTGTTGGTTTTCCGATGATCGAAGCCTTTTTCGGCTCCGCGGGTATTCCTTACGCCTTGCTTTATGATCAGTTAGGCTCGTTTTTAATTCTGTCGATTTATGCCAGCATTATCGCCGCCATCTACTCGCGACATGCAGACGGGCAGGTGGCTAAGCCTTCAGCGAAAGCTCTGGTTATGCGCATTGTCCGGTTTCCACCGTTCATAGCGCTGCTGATAGCTCTGGCATTGCGCTCGGTAAGCTATCCCGAATTATTGGATACTTTTATCGATTCGCTGGCAGTGACGCTGGTGCCGGTGATTATGGTGGCGGTTGGTTTTCAGCTGAAACTACGGTTGCCGCAGGAAGATCGCAAACCCCTGTACCTGGCACTGCTGATTAAGTTAGTGCTTACTCCGCTGGTAGCGGTGGGCGTACTCTATAGCTTTGGTATTGATCAGCTGGTGGTGAAGGTGACGATTATGGAAGCGGCCATGCCGGCGATGATCTCAGCCGGCGCGCTGGCGATAATGGCGGGTCTGGCGCCGACTTTGTCGGCGGCTATTGTTGGCTACGGCGTAATTAGCTGTTTTGTCACGCTGCCGCTGTGGTACTGGCTGCTGCAGTGGTTAAGCGCTGCTTAACCGGATTTCTTAGCGGCAAATTCGCCTTTCGCAACCCGCACACTGAATCCCTGCCCGTCGGCAAGCTCTGCCGGGTCGCGAATCACCTTTCCGTTTTCAGTACGTACCACCGCATAGCCCCGCTCGATAGTTTGCAACGGGCTCACCAGGTGAAGTTCCTGACTGGTGGCGCGAAAGCGCTGGCGCTGCTCTTTAACCAGGGTAATCATTGCTTGCTGCAACCGTTGTTTTACCTGGCTCAGTTGTTGTTGCGCCACCGGCATCCGGCGGTGCGGATGAATAGTGAGCAGGCGCTGCTGCTGATGGGCCTGCAGGCGTTTACGCTGCTCCAGTATGCGTTTCATGGCGCCTTCAATCCGTAATTCGAGTTCATCCAGGCGCTGGCCATTTTGTTGTAACTGACGGTGCGGGTCCTGCTGTTGCAGCCGGCCCTGCAGATAGATGAGTCGCTGTTGCAGTTGCCGCTGCTGCCGCAGCCACAGCTGATTCAGGCGGTGTTGCAAATGGGTAATGCGCTGCAAATTTTCACGCTGGTCACGGCTGATCAGCTCAGCTGCCGCCGATGGTGTCGGTGCCCTGATGTCAGCGACATAATCACAAATAGTGAAATCGGTTTCGTGACCTACAGCACTGATAGTGGGCAGCGGGCAGCTATGCAGGGCATAGGCAAGCTGCTCATCGTTAAAACACCAGAGGTCTTCAAGCGAGCCACCACCGCGAGCCAGAATCAGCACGTCAACTTCGTTACGGCTAATTGCGCGTTGCAACATATGGAGGAGCTCGCCGGTGGCAGCTTGCCCCTGTACTGAACTGGGATAAATAATGACTTCTATTGCCGGATCACGGCGCCGTAGCACCGCCAGGATGTCACGCACGGCGGCACCAGTAGGAGAGGTGATGACGCCGACTTTGCGGATAGTCTTGGGCAATTCCTGTTTGAGCGCCGGCTCAAAAAGCCCGGCGAGCTGCAGCTTTTGTTTAAGCTGCTCGTAACGCTGCTGCAACAGACCAGCGCCGGCATCTTCCATATGCTCGATAATAAGCTGGTAATCGCCGCGGGGTTCATAAACTGTGAGTTTGGCCCGCACCAGCACTTGCATACCATGCTGAGGTTTTATCTTTACCCGCTGGTTGGCGTTGCGGAACATAGCGGCTTTTATCTGGGCCCGCTCATCTTTAAGGGTAAAGTACCAGTGTCCGGACCCGGGTGCGGCGAAGTTAGAAATTTCGCCAACCAGCCAGATCGAGCCGAACCCCTGCTCCAGAACCTGTCGTACCTCGGCATTAAGCGAGGCCACGCTAAAAACATGCGGTTGTTGCATTCGGCTGACCCTATGGAAAAGTAAAAAATCAGTTTACTGAAAAGCTGTTTAGGAGTAAAATCTGCCCGCAACATAAAGCCAGCTAGTGAGATGTTGCCATGCTACGAATTGCCCAAGAAGCACTTACCTTTGACGACGTTCTGCTCGTCCCCGGTCACTCTACCGTTTTGCCCCATACAGCGGATTTAAAAACCCGGCTGACGCGGACTATTGAACTAAATATCCCGATGGTATCGGCTGCCATGGATACAGTCACGGAAGCCAATTCGGCCATTGCGCTGGCGCAGGAAGGCGGGCTTGGCTTTATTCATAAAAATATGACGATCACGGAACAAGCTGCTCATGTTCGTCGCGTTAAAAAATACGAAAGTGGCGTCGTATCCGATCCGGTAACTGTATCTCCGCAAACCACTCTTGGCGAAATTCGCAGCCTGGCAATGGAGCATGGCTTCCACGGGTTTCCGGTAGTCGAGCCCAACGGTGAGCTGGTGGGAATCATCACCGGCCGCGATACCCGTGCTGAGCGCGACGACAGCAAACAGGTCGGCAGCCTGATGACAGCCAAAGACCGCTTAATCACCGTTAAGGAAAATGCGGGCAGCGAGGAAATTCTAGGCCTGATGCACGAGCACCGGATTGAGAAGATTCTGGTGGTGGACGATAAATTCCATCTGCGCGGCATGATCACCCTGAAAGATTTCACCAAAGCGGAAAATAAACCAAACGCCTGTAAAGATGAATTAGGTCGCTTGCGTGTTGGCGCGGCAGTGGGTGTTGGCCCGGGTACCGATGAGCGTATCGATGCGCTGGTTGAAGCGGGCGTTGATGTGCTACTGATAGACACCTCTCATGGTCACTCGCAGGGCGTGCTCGACCGGGTAATATGGGCCCGTAAGAGCTATCCTGATTTACAGATTATTGCCGGCAACGTTGCTACAGGCGCTGGTGCCAAAGCGTTGGCTGACGCTGGTGTAGATGCAGTGAAAGTGGGTATCGGTCCGGGCTCTATCTGTACCACCCGTATTGTGACCGGTTGCGGCGTTCCGCAAATCACCGCAATCAGCGACGCCGTGGATGCCCTGAAGGGCACTAATATTCCGGTTATCGCAGATGGCGGTATCCGTTTCTCAGGTGATATCGCAAAAGCCATCGCCGCCGGTGCAGACTGCGTAATGGTGGGCAGCATGCTGGCTGGTACCGAAGAGTCCCCGGGGGAAGTTGAACTGTATCAGGGCCGCTATTACAAGTCATACCGCGGTATGGGTAGCCTCGGCGCGATGAATCAGCGGCATGGCTCATCCGACCGTTATTTCCAGGCTACAAATGAAGCTGACAAGCTGGTACCTGAAGGTATTGAAGGTCGGGTTGCCTATAAAGGCCCGGTCGCGGCGATTATTCATCAGCAAATGGGCGGACTGCGCTCAGCCATGGGGTTAACCGGCTGTGCAACCATCAAAGAAATGCGCACCAAGCCGCAGTTTGTCAAAGTCACCGCGGCGGGCATGGGTGAGTCTCATGTACACGACGTGCAAATCACTAAAGAAGCACCTAACTACCGGATGGGCTAAGCCGACATGCAAGATATTCATGCACATCGCATATTGATTTTAGATTTTGGTTCTCAATACACTCAGCTGATCGCGCGGCGCATCCGTGAAATCGGCGTGTACTGCGAACTCTGGGCCTGGGATGTTGAAGAGCAGGATATAAAAGACTTTAACCCGAACGGTATCATTCTGTCCGGCGGTCCGGAATCGGTCACGCTGGCAGGCTCGCCGCGGGCTCCTGAGTATGTCTTTAAGGCCGGCGTGCCTGTTTTTGGGGTCTGTTACGGCATGCAGACCATGGCAGCGCAGCTCGGCGGTAAAGTACAGGGTTCGCTTGAGCGTGAATTCGGTTATGCCCAGGTTGAGCGCATCACTGATTCGCCTTTATTTCACAATATAGAAGACAGCATCAATCGGAATGGCAATCCGGTTCTTGACGTATGGATGAGCCACGGCGACAAAGTAATTGAGAAGCCTGAAGGCTTTACCACTGTGGCCCAGACGCCAACCTGTCCGATTGCCGCTATGGCCGACGAACAGCGCAACTTCTATGGTGTTCAGTTCCATCCGGAAGTGACCCATACCCGTCAGGGCAAGCGGATTCTTGAACATTTCGTGGTGGAGATTTGCGGTTGTGAAACCAACTGGACGCCCGCACATATCATTGAAGACGCGGTCGAGCGCATTCGCGAACAGGTTGGTTCAGGCCGGGTGGTTCTGGGGCTTTCCGGCGGCGTGGACAGTTCAGTTACCGCCATGCTGCTGCACCGCGCGATTGGCGACCAGTTAACCTGCGTGTTTGTGGACAACGGTCTGTTGCGTCTTAACGAAGCCGAGCAGGTACTGGAAATGTTCGGTGATCACTACGGACTTAACATCGTTCACGTTGCCGCAGAAGATCGTTTCCTGGATGCGCTGGCCGGCGAACCTGAGCCGGAAGCCAAGCGGAAAATCATTGGTGGCGTATTCGTCGATATTTTTGACGAAGAAGCCAGTCGTATTACCGATGTCAGCTGGCTGGCACAGGGCACCATTTACCCTGACGTGATTGAGTCAGCCGGGTCAAAAACCGGTAAAGCTCATGTCATTAAATCGCACCATAACGTTGGCGGCTTGCCAGCTGATATGAAGCTGAAGCTGGTCGAACCCTTACGTGAACTCTTTAAAGACGAAGTTCGCAAGATTGGTCTTGAGCTTGGTCTGCCCTACGACATGCTATACCGGCACCCTTTCCCGGGTCCGGGCTTGGGTGTGCGGGTATTGGCCGAAGTGAAAAAAGAATACTGCGATTTACTCCGTCGTGCGGATCATATTTTTATCAGCGAGCTGCGCGCGGCCGGGCTTTATCACGAAGTAAGCCAGGCGTTTGCGGTGTTCCTGCCGGTGCGTTCGGTTGGTGTAATGGGTGATGCCCGTAAATACGACTGGGTAATTGCGCTGCGTGCGGTAGAAACCATTGACTTCATGACAGCTCGCTGGGCACACTTGCCTTATGAGCTTCTGGAAAAAGTATCGAACCGGATCATCAATGAAATCGACGGTATCTCACGTGTGGTCTATGACATCTCCGGCAAACCGCCAGCCACTATTGAATGGGAATAGCCCTCGTGGCGCGCTGGCTTAGCCTCTTAGCAGTTTTTGCTCTGCTGGCAGGTTGCGCGCCCGAGCCACAACCGAATCACCTTGATTCCATTCAGCAGCGCGGCGTATTGCGGGTTGGCACTTTGGTAGGGCCAACCACTTACTATCACGGGCGCGAGTCTGAAGCCGGTCTTGAATATGTACTCGCCGAGACGTTTGCCGACCAGCTTGGTGTTCAGCTGGTGATGGTACCGCGTTACAGCATTGGATCGCTGTTTACTCTCCTGGACCAAAGCGAAGTGGATCTGGTTGCTGCCGGGCTTGATCGCACGCCGCAGCGGGACGAACTCTACCGGTTTGGTCCGCCGTATCAGGAAATAGCCCAGCGGGTGGTTTTCCGCCAGGGCTCGCGTGAACGTCCCCGATCCTTAGAAGAACTTGATGGCGAGTTGGTGGTGGTAGCGGGTAGCAGCCACCACGACTGGTTGTTAACTCACCGCGCCGATTATCCTGAACTGCAGTGGCGTGCCACCGACGAACAGGACACCAGTGAGTTACTGCGCCAGGTGGTTGAGGGCGAAATCGCTTTCACTATTGCCGACAGTAATATTCTCGACATTCACCGACGTTACTACCCTGACCTGAGCGTCGCCTTTACCGTTCGTGAAAACCTGGATATCAGCTGGATGTTGGCGCCGGGACGTGACGGTTCGCTTTATAGCGAAGTCATCGACTTTTTTGGCGAGCTTCGCAGCGACGGCCAGCTTGAACAATTGCTGGACAGACACTTCGGACACGTGAGCCATTTTAACTATGTCGATACCAGTTTATTTATTCAAGCGGTCGAAACTAAGCTACCCGATTACCGCGCACTGTTTCAGGAACATGCTGGCAACCTTGACTGGCGCTTGCTGGCGGCTATAAGTTATCAGGAAAGCTTATGGGATCCGCAGGCGCTATCGCCAACCGGCGTGCGCGGCATGATGATGTTAACGCTGCCCACAGCGGCAGCCATGGGGGTAGATAGTCGTCTCGACCCCGACCAGAGTATCCGTGGTGGCGCGCGTTATCTGGAACAGATGCTGGATCGCATTCCCGCGCGCATACCGGAACCGGACAGTACCTGGTTCGCGCTGGCTGCCTATAATATCGGGCTGGGCCATCTCGAAGACGCCCGCGTTCTCACCGAGCGGCAGGGGGCTGACCCCGATCGCTGGATAGACGTCAGAAAACGACTACCCTTATTACGTCAGAAAAAATATTATCGGCAGACCCGCTATGGCTTCGCCCGCGGTGATGAGCCGGTGCGTTATGTAGGTAATATCCGCAGGTATTATGATACTTTGGTCTGGTTAGATGAGCGGGGCCGGATCCCCGCGCAGCCACTTGAAATTGCGCTGCCGGCAGAAGGCAGTGGCGATGAGGAGCCGTGATGCGAAAAATGAAACGCCTGGTCTCAAAGGAGCGCCGTCGCGCCTGGCTTCGTAAACGACGCCATCTGCAAACTGAACGCCGGCAGAAATGGTTTCGGCTGATGCAGGACGAAGAGTAAAATCAACTGTCAAAGTCTGGCCTGTGCTGGTAGCCCCGACAGCTGTTTCTGATTATAATAACCACCAACTTATAGAGCTCCCAACTCTGGAGAATGATCTGTGGAGATTTTACGCGGCGCCCCGGCTTTATCAGCATTCCGTACGGAAAAGCTGTTACAACGCCTGCACCAGGCTGACCTGCCCGTCACCGATATTTACGCTGAATACATGCATTTTGTCGACGTTAGCGAAAAGCTCGACGACCAAGCGCAGACCATCCTTAAAAAACTTCTGACCTACGGGCCCGCTTTAGCTCAACATCTGCCTGAAGGTGAATTGCTGGTTGTGGTGCCACGGCAGGGGACTATATCTCCTTGGTCATCAAAAGCCACTGACATCGCTCATAACTGCGGTTTGCAGCAAATCGACCGTATCGAACGGGGGCTGGCATATTATTTGAGTGGCGATCTGACCGCCGCACAATTAGATCAAGCCAAGGCTTTACTTCACGACCGCATGACCGAGATGGTGCTCGATGAAATGTCAGCTGCTGAAGTTCTTTTTAACGAAGCAGAGCCGGCTGAATTGCAGAGCATTGATATACTGGCTGGTGGTCGTGAAGCCCTGCAGCGCGCCAATATTGAGATGGGCCTGGCACTGGCAGACGACGAAATCGACTATCTGTACGATAACTTCTCCGCGCTCAAACGCAATCCAAACGACATCGAACTCTACATGTTCGCCCAGGCGAACTCGGAGCATTGTCGTCACAAAATTTTCAATGCCGACTGGACCATCGACGGCAAAGAACAGCTGAAATCGCTGTTCAAGATGATTAAGAATACCTATGAAGTCACTCCCGACAACGTGTTGTCTGCTTATAAAGACAACGCAGCGGTAATGACCGGCTCAGAAGCTGGCCGTTTTTACCCGTATCCGGCCGGCTCCCCGGCGGCGGGCGAATACAGTTATTTCCACGAGCCTGTCCATATTCTGATGAAGGTCGAAACTCACAACCATCCGACGGCGATTTCGCCTTATCCGGGCGCGGCGACGGGTTCCGGTGGTGAGATTCGCGACGAGGGCGCGACGGGCCGTGGCGCCAAGCCAAAGGCTGGTCTGGTCGGTTTTAGCGTATCGAACCTGCGGATCCCTGGTTTTGAACAGCCGTGGGAAGAAGATTTTGGTAAGCCGGATCGGATCGTTACCGCGCTCGATATTATGCTCGACGGCCCGCTCGGCGGCGCTGCCTTTAATAACGAGTTCGGACGTCCGGCCCTGACCGGTTATTTCCGTACTTATGAAGAACGGGTGAACAGCCATAACGGCGAAGAGATTCGTGGTTACCATAAGCCGATTATGTTGGCCGGTGGCCTTGGCAACATCCGTGAGACGCACGTCGAGAAGGGCGAGATCCCGGTCGGCGCGAAGCTGGTGGTACTGGGCGGTCCGGCGATGAATATTGGCTTGGGCGGTGGTGCTGCCTCATCAATGGCTTCAGGCACTTCCACCGAAGACCTGGATTTTGCCTCTGTCCAACGGGAAAACCCCGAGATGGAGCGCCGTTGTCAGGAAGTGATCGATCGCTGCTGGCAGCTTGGCGATAAAAACCCGATTGCCTTTATCCATGACGTTGGTGCTGGCGGCTTATCGAATGCTATGCCAGAACTAGTCAGTGACGGTGGCCGTGGCGGTAAGTTTGAGCTGCGTAAGATTCCTAATGATGAGCCGGGCATGTCGCCGCTGGAGATCTGGTGTAACGAATCTCAGGAGCGCTATGTGCTGGCTATCGCTCCTGATCGTATGGAGATCTTCGAAAAAATCTGTGAGCGGGAGCGCGCGCCATTTGCTGTTATCGGTGAAGCGACAGAGGAAGAACATCTTACCGTGTCGGATCGGCATTTTGATAATAAACCGATCGACTTACCGCTTGATGTGCTCTTGGGCAAACCACCGAAAATGCACCGCGACGCACAGTCTAAGCAAGCCGCAGGCGAGCCGTTGAACCGTGACGGTATTAAGCTGAGTGAAGCGGCAAAGCGTTTACTGCGGCTGCCGGCTATTGCTGAAAAAACCTTTCTTATCACCATCGGCGATCGAACGGTAACCGGCCTGGTGGCGCGTGACCAAATGGTCGGCCCCTGGCAGATACCGGTAGCTGATGTGGCCGTTACAGCGGCCAGCTATGATAGCTATGCCGGTGAGGCGATGTCACTTGGTGAACGCACGCCGCTGGCCCTGCTTAATTTTGCCGCATCCGGCCGTATGGCTGTTGGTGAAGCACTGACGAATATTGCCGCTGCTGATATCGGCGACCTCAAACATGTGAAGTTATCAGCGAACTGGATGGCTGCTGCTGGTCACCCGGGCGAAGATGCCGGCCTGTATGAAGCGGTTAAGGCTGTCGGTGAGGAGTTATGTCCGGCGCTCGGTATCACCATCCCGGTGGGTAAAGATTCCATGTCGATGAAAACCCGCTGGCAGGAAGCTGATGGCGACAAATCGGTGACTTCACCGCTGAGCCTGGTCATCACGGCGTTTGGCCGGGTTCGCGATGTCCGTCGCACGCTCACGCCGCAGCTACGAACCGATAAAGGTTCCAGTAAGCTGATGCTGATTGACCTTGGATCCGGCAAGAACCGTCTTGGTGGCTCTGCGCTGGCCCAGGTCTACCGACAGCTAGGTGAACAGACTCCTGATGTGGATCAAGCTGAGTTACTGGCCGGGTTCTTCACCGCGACGCAAAAGTTGGTGCGGGATAAAAAACTGATGGCTTATCACGACCGTTCCGATGGCGGCCTGTTCGTCACGGTAGCGGAAATGGCGTTTGCCGGTCACTGTGGTGTCGAGATTGAACTCGACAACCTGGGCGACGATGATCTGGCTGTGTTATTTAGTGAGGAACTGGGTGCGGTTATTCAGGTCGCTGATGAAGACCTGGACAGCGTTAAACAAGCTTACGCTGAAGCGGGTCTCGAACATTGCATTCATACCATTGGCCGTCCGGTGCGGGAAGATGTGGTCCGTTTTACCCGTCACGGAGAAGAAATTCTGTCGCATATGCGCAGCCATTATCGCGCCGTCTGGGCCGAAACCACGGATCAGATGCAGCGTCTGCGCGATAATCCGGCCTGTGCTGATGAAGAATTTGAAGCCAAACGCAAGCTGGATGATCCTGGCTTGTCGGCAGAGCTGACATTTGATGTCAATGAGGATGTGGCCGCACCCTATATTAATACGGGCCGCGATCCGGTCATTGCGGTATTGCGTGAGCAGGGCGTGAACTCCCACGTTGAAATGGCAGCCGCTTTTGATCGTGCTGGCTTTGCAGCCATTGACGTGCATATGAGTGACATCCTGAGTGGCCGCACATCGCTGGAGAAGTTTAACGGTCTGGTCGCCTGCGGTGGGTTCTCTTACGGTGACGTGCTGGGCGCTGGTGAGGGATGGGCTAAGTCAATCCTGTTTAACAGCCGGGCGCGTGATGAATTCAGCGCCTTCTTTGAACGCCAGAAGACCTTTGCGCTTGGCGTTTGTAATGGCTGCCAGATGTTGTCGAATCTGAAAGAACTGATTCCTGGCGCGGATCTCTGGCCACATTTTGTGACGAACAGATCAGAGCGCTTTGAAGCGCGGTTTAGCCTGGTTGAAATTCAGAAAAGCGATTCGCTGTTCTTCTCAGGCATGGCCGGTTCGAAAATGCCCATCGCCGTATCTCACGGTGAAGGTCGTGCCGAGTTTAAGGGTAACAACCTGGAACTAGCGCAGCAGCAAAATCTGGTGACCATGCGTTATATAGATAACCGCGGTCAGGTTGCGACTAAATATCCGGCGAACCCGAATGGTTCACCGGAAGGCATTACTGGCCTGACAACCCCGGATGGTCGGGTATCTATTATGATGCCGCACCCGGAGCGGGTGTTCCGTACCATTGCCAACAGCTGGCATCCGGATGACTGGAATGAAGATAGCCCGTGGATGCGGATGTTCCGTAACGCCCGCGTTTATTTAGGTTAAGCCGCTACTGTTTAGCGTCGCGCTCTGAAGAAGGCTCTCAGTAGCGCGGCGCTTTCAGCCTCAAGCACCCCTGAAACCACTTCTACTTTATGATTCATACTGGTGTGATTAAGCACAGTTATGGCTGTGCCGGTGGCGCCTGTACGTGGATCCGGCGCACCATAAACCAGCGTTTTGACCCGGGCGTGGGTGATCAGACCCGAGCACATCGCGCAGGGCTCTAACGTTACATACAGGGTGGAGCCGACCAACCGGTAGTTCTGCAGTTGCTGACCAGCCGCCCTTATAGCCAGGCCTTCGGCATGGGCGGACGGGTCGTGTAGCCCGATCACCTGATTAAAGCCCTCGCCAATAATCTCATCGTTATGAACTAAAACCGCACCGACGGGTACTTCACCGTGGGTTTCAGCCAGTTGCGCTAACTCCAGCGCCCGGCGCATATAAACTTCATGATCCATAGTGCATCCTTGTGACGCCTTACCTTAGCTAATCTGCCTAGTGTAAAACGAAATGACAAACGGCGGGTAAAAAAAAGCCCCCGCGATGCGAGGGCTTTTGTTGTGTTGCGCTCAGCTTAGAAGCTGTAACGAACACCGATCTTAGCTTGCCAGGTTGAACGCTCTGGCAGGTAAGTGGTCGGTGCTTCATTCGTGAAACCACCGAACGGCCGGCCATAAACATAACGACCCTGATCATCAAGGTTAACCGATACTAAACGGTTGCCGTTATCGCCGAAGCGGAACGCGTGTTGCTGCGCAGTTTCTTTATCGAAGATTGCCAGCACGTTACGAATGTTGACATACAGCTCGCCTTTATGACCTTCCCACAGCCCTGGTAATTCCTGGGTGTATTTCAAGTCTAGCGTGGTGTTCCATGGACCGCGATCCGGGTTACGTGGGGCATAACCGCCAGCGTACTTCAACAGATCTGCTGCTTCCAGGTATCCGGCCAGTTCGTCATAGCCAAAGCCACTGCGGTAAACGACGTTTGGATCGTTTGGACCCGTTGGGATATACGGCAGGTAACGTGAGGTGCTGTCGAACTGATCCTGATCACCAAACTTGTTGAAACGGAAGGTATCCAGAACATAGCTGAACGGACGACCTGAGTAACGCTCCCAGAACACACCGAAGGTTGACTTATAACCAGAGAAGATTTCTGTGTTATAGGTTATATCAGCCATGAAACGGTGTTCAATCTGATAACTTGCAGTACCAGGCTCGACATTCTGGATGTCTTTCGCGATCGGGAACCGGAAGTTCGAGGTAGCAGTACTTGAACCGCCAGCAACAGCTTCTTCGATATCCTGATGGGTATAGCTGGTGCGGAAACTCAGGCCGTTATCCCATGCTTTACCCATAGTAGCGGTAAAGATCTGGCTCTTGCCGCCGTCACCATTAGTCAGCATCAGGTCATACCGATCAACGTCGTTATCATCGCCAATACCGTTAGGTACATGGTTATCAAGAGGATCGTCTACGACATAGATAATCCGGCCGCCATCAGCGGTCGTAACAACGTTGCCGTTTGCGTCCAGTAACGGACGACGCGCCAGGTCAACCCAGCGAACATCGTCTTTACGACGGGTATAGATATATTCAGCGCTGGTGTACCAGTCTTCGCCTAAGATACCCAGGTCAGTAGTCCAGTCAAAACCTAAGCTTACGCGCCAGTCAGTCGGCAGGTCGAAGTTAGGGTCGATAGGGTTGGTGTTACCATCACCCGGAACCAGTTGGTCCTGAACCGCTTGAGGTACCTGAGTGATGTCAACATTATCCAGGTACACAGAGCCAGGCAGGGTATTATCGTCGAAAGGTACGATAGTTACGCCGTCATTGGTGTAAGCGTTAGAAATCCAGACGTTAGGACGACCACCGCCGTAACGGCCGAATCCACCGCGTAACAAGACATCGTCAGTCAACTGATACTTAATGCCGAAACGTGGCAGGATCAGATCTTTACCGTCGAGGTTTTCAGTATTAGCGAAACCATAACGGTCGAAGAAGCGCTGGTTGAAAGTAGGTGCATCTTCAGCAGTAATACGCTCATAGCGTACGCCGAAAGTCAGTTCTAAGTCCCAGCTTGGCTGCCAGGTATCTTGCAGATACAGAACGTGAGTACCTTGGGTGAATTCTGCAGCACCATCATTCGCATCGTTAGTATACGCATTTGAGTACGCAAAATCTGACGCCTGACGGTTTTCAAAGTCAGCAATCGAGTCAAATTCCCAGCGACCCAGAGAACTTTCGACAAAGACGTTAAAGATGTCGTTACTGGTAAACTCGTAACCAAAGCCAATTGAATGATCGCCAGTCAGATAATCACCGTTAAATTGGAACTGGAGGGTATCATTCGACAGCTGGTTTGCATGGCGGTAGCGGTCAGGACCGAGGGCAATACGGCCATTTGCACCATATACGGTTACGTCACCGAAACCTTTACCAAGTAGAGGGATTTGGCCGGTTTCTACAGTTTTATACGATAATTTGACGTCGCTGGAAAAGTTCGATGTCCAGTTTGAATACACTTGCAGCGCGTATGCGTTCAGCTCTTGGGTATTGTTGTACCAATGCGACGACAAACGCAATTCGTTGCGGCCGCCGTCATTGTTACGGGTCGAGTTACCATCAGTGTTCTGATAAGTGAAAGACGCACGGTGGGCGTTATTCACGTTCCAGTCCAGCTTAATCAGTACTTTTTGATCTTCTTCTACCGGGTTTACATTCCAGTCACCGGCATTCACCCCATAAACCTCACGTGCGATGCGAATAACTTCATCGACTTCGGCTTGCGTGACGTTAGCGGTGTTGGCTGCATTAGAACCCATAGGACCAGCTTCAACAGACTTTGGCTCATCGGTTTTTTCAAAGTTTGCGTAGAAGAACAACGTATCTTTTATAACTGGGCCAGACACGCTCAGACCATAGGTCTTCTCCTGATAGTTCAGGGTAGGAGCTGGTCGGTTTGGCTCGTAACGTGATGGCTCAGGATCGCCAGCAAGGCTATCACTGGTGTACTGATAGAACAGTGAGGTTCTGAAATCATTGGTACCTGATTTGGTTACCGCGTTGATTTTGGCACCGGTAAAGTTACCGTGCTCAGCACCGAAAGGCACCACGTCAACACTAATCTGCTCAATCGCGTCGATAGAGATCGGTGAACGCTGAGTTGGATAACCATTTGCGTTCAGACCAAAGTCATCGTTCTGGCCGATGCCGTCAACAGTGATTGAGTTGTATTTCGGGTTGTTACCCGCAACGACCAGCTCATCACCTTCGCCAATTTGTGTCGCCAGTGGGTTCAGGCGCACAATATCTTTTAAGTCACGGCCATAAGTAGGCAGTGATTCAATTTGCTCTTCGCCGAACGAGCTTGATGAGCCGCTGTTCAACTGAGCGTAGTTAATCGCTTCAGCAGTTACCTGGATCCGCTCTATGCTTTCTTCTTCCAGCTGGGCAGTCAGACGGAAGGTCTCACCCAGTTTCAGGAAAACTTCTTCATAGGTCGCGTCGCGGTATACGTTTGAGTCTAGCGTGATGCGGTATGGACCACCAACCCGCAGACCGTTTACGATAAAGTTACCTGATTCATCAGTGGTAACTTCTAAGCGGCTGCCAGAAGGGATGTGTTCAATTTCTACTGTGGTATTAGCAGCACCCTGACCTTGGGGGCCTACGATGGAACCCCGCATTGAAGCGGAGGTGTCTTGTGCCATTACTGGAGCTGAGGCAAGGCCAAGAGCAACAGCAACTGCACCGGCGGTGCGGGATAATCGCATAGTTGTACTCATCTTTATTTCCTGGAGTTAGTTGGGTTGTAATAAAAATCGAGCCAAGGTCATACCGCTAGAAGCAACCTTGATGACATATCGTAAGCATTTATAGCATGCGATTGTGTCAAAAATGTGACGCTATTTTACGCAAATATAAAGTCGATTGCATAGAGAATATTGAACCTTTATTATTTTATTTTGTCCCAGCACCCCTACCACCGAGGCATGCCATTTCATGAAGTCTTATACTTTCTTACTTGTAGCGCTGTTGCTCACATTTCTGACGGGATGCGATATGTCCAAAAAAAATCAATCTGATCCTGTAGCTTTACGGGTGGCAACCTTTAACGTCAGCATGGACGCCTCTAATTATTTGTCTGACGACGCGCTGGCGGAGCAGGGGGCACAAGCGCTGGCGCAGGCGCTCGATGACAATCACCCGCAGATTCGGGCGGTGGCCGAAATTATCCAACATACCCGGCCTGATGTATTAGTGCTGAATGAATTTGATTATTTGCCAGCGGAGCAGGGGATCAATCGCTTCCAGGAGGAGTTCCTGGGGGTAAGCCAGAATGGTGAGTCGCCTATACACTATCCTTATGTGTTTCTGGCACCGGTCAATACCGGCCAGCCCAGCCCTTTTGATCTGAACCGTGATGGCAAGGCAACGGGGCTGGCGGATGATGCCTGGGGCTACGGCTGGTATCCGGGCCAATATGGGATGGTGGTGCTGTCACGCTATCCGATTGATCAAATTGCCTCCCGGACGTTTCGTGATTTTAAGTGGCGCGATATGCCAGGCGCTCTGCGTCCGTTGCTGCCAGAATCTCATGAACCCTGGTATAGCGACGCCGCATGGGCAGAGTTTCCGCTGAGTTCAAAGTCACATTGGGACGTCGTTATTGATGTAAAAGGTAAGCTGCTGCACGTGCTGGTTAGTCATCCGACGCCGCCGGTTTTCGACGGTGAAGAAAACCGTAATGGTCGTCGCAACTATGACGAAATCCGCTTCTGGGCTGACTACATTACTCCGGGGCAGGGCGAGTATATTTATGACGACCAGGGACAGCCTGGCGGACTTGATGCCGACAGCCGTTTCGTCATTGCCGGCGATCTCAATGCGTCGACAGAAGGTAATGACAATGTACCCGGCGCCATCGATCTGCTACTGAAACATCCGGCTGTGCAAGCGGAGCCAATCCCATCCAGTCAGGGTGGGCTGGAGCATTCGCCCGCTAACGACCATGGTCCGTTTCACACTGCCAGCTGGCGGAAGCGGGCGGATTACGTGTTACCTTCCGAGGCGGGAATACATGTTATCGATGCGGGCGTATTCTGGCCTGCCAGCGATCAACCTAAGGCTGATTTGGTCAACTCGCGTAGCAGTTCATCGGACCATCGCTTGGTGTGGATTGACATTCAGTTGCGATAAAATTCACAAATTTGTCGCAGAGTCATAAAAATGTCATAAAGTATCCTGATAATTAGCGTTGCTGAAATACAACAGGTGATGCAGATGTCGAGAAAGATACTGATCGTGGAAGATGAATCCGCCATTCGCGAAATGCTCAGCTTTGTTATGGAGCAGCATGGCTACCAGGCGGTAGAAGCAAATGACTACCATCAGGCTTTGGAGAAGATCACTGATCCACTGCCTGATATGATTCTGCTGGACTGGATGTTGCCTGGCGGAACCGGGGTTCAGTTAGCAAAAAAATTAAAAAGTGATGACTTTACCCGCAATATCCCGATCATCATGCTGACCGCGCGCAGCGAAGAAGAAGATAAAATCCGTGGTCTCGAAGTGGGTGCTGATGATTACCTGACCAAACCTTTCTCCCCTAAAGAGCTGATGGCCCGAATTCGTGCCGTATTCCGCCGGGTGACGCCGACCGCGCTGGACGAACCCATCGAAATTGAAGGCCTGCGTCTGGATCCTGTCTCGCACCGGGTGACCGCTTTTGATGAACGGCTGGATATGGGGCCGACTGAATTTAAATTACTACATTTCTTTATGACGCACCCAGAGCGGGTGTATAGTCGTGAGCAGTTGCTTGATCATGTCTGGGGAACCAATGTGTATGTTGAAGACCGTACAGTCGATGTTCATATTCGTCGTCTGCGGCAGGCGATTACTGCCCATGGCCACGACCGTCTGGTGCAGACCGTACGGGGCGTCGGTTACCGCTTTTCAACACGTTGATCGGATAATCAACCGTTATGGATAAAAAGTATTCCGGCCTGTTTATGTTGCGCGGTCTGTTATGGTTTTTGCTGCCGGTCGCGCTGCTGGGCCTGCTCCTTGATGCGTTCTGGTTGGTGACGAGCCTGGCTTTGTTGGGATTGTTAAGCTGGCACTATTACTATCAGTACAAGCTGATTGACTGGCTCTGGCGCCGGCGCCGACTGCTGCCGCCGGAAGCGCCAGGCAGTTGGAGTTATATTTACGATGGAATCTACCGTACTCAGCGCCGCAGCCAGCAGCGCCGCCGCGCCCTTGCCAGTATCTTACGCAGGTTTCGCGAAGCTTCAGAAGCTATCCCTGACGCTGCCATTGTGTTCCGCCGCGATGGCGGGCTGATCTGGTGCAATAAGCTCGGGCAATTTTATTTCGGCCTGAAATGGCCGACAGATATGGGTATTCATTTATCTAATTTAATCCGGCACCCCGAGTTTATCCGTTACCTGCAAATCGGTGACTTTAGTAAAGACATCACGCTGCCGTCACCGGTTCGCGAAGACATCGAACTTGAAATTCGGATTATGCCGTACAGCGACAATCAATACTTGCTGATGGCTCGTGATATCACCCAGATTAAGCTTGCCGAACAGATGCGCAATGATTTTGTCGCGAATGTATCGCATGAACTGAAAACACCACTGACAGTTATTCAGGGCTATCTGGAAATGATGGAAGACTCTGCAGCGTTGCCGCCCGCCATGCTAAACAAAGCGGTGCGTGACATGAATGATCAGAGCGTGCGCATGCGTAAACTGGTCGATCAATTATTGTCTCTGTCCCGTATGGAAGGTAGTGCAGTAGATATCTTCGAGCACAAAGTTGATGTACCGGCAATGTTACAGACCCTGAAAAGTGATGCCGACCGGCTCAATGCGAATAAAGAACATGATATTGAGTTCGAGATTGGTCGTCAGAAGATGTATGGCCGGGAAGATGAACTCAGAAGTGTATTCTCGAACTTACTGGCTAACGCTATTCAGTACACCCAACCCAAAGGTAAAATCAAGGTGCGCTGGCTACCAGTGGGGCAACAGATGGAATTTAGCGTAACCGATAATGGCCCCGGCATTCCGGCTGAGCACATGCCTCGCCTGACCGAGCGTTTTTATCGTATAGACAAAGACCGAAACAGCGCTAAAGGCGGCTCAGGACTGGGGCTGGCTATTGTTCGTCAGGCGCTGGAGCATCATCACTGTAAGTTGCTGATCGACTCAGTGGTTGGCCGTGGTTCAAAGTTCGCTGTGCGGGTGCCGGAAGAGTTGGTCATCCGCGATTAATTTTCCCTGTCATTTTTTTATCCTTGTCATCAAACTGTCATCTTGACCGACTACACTGAGTCTGTTTTTAGAACAACGCTGTTATTAAGCATCGGCTATTGGAGTCAATATGAAACTTAAATCAACACTTCTTGCACTAAGCCTGGCAACTGTTGTCAGCAGCGCAGCATCAACGGCGGCGCAGGCCCAGAAAGTTACAGATAACCTGCCCGAATATAATAAAGTTAGCGGCTTGTCCGGTAACCTTTCGTCAGTCGGTTCTGATACCCTGGCAAATATGATGACCTTCTGGTCAGAAGAGTTTAAACGCATGTACCCGAACGTGAACATGCAAATTCAGGCAGCTGGCTCATCTACCGCGCCACCTGCGCTGACTGAAGGCACTTCAAACTTCGGCCCAATGAGCCGGGCGATGAAGTCAAAAGAAATCGAAGCCTTCGAAAAGCGTTTTGGTTACAAGCCAACTGCAGTGCGCGTTGCAATTGATGCACTGGCGGTTTTTGTGCATAAAGATAACCCGATTCAGGGCCTGACCATTCCTGAAGTAGATGCAATTTTCTCTTCAACCCGCTTGTGTGGTGCGACCAAACAAGTACAGCGCTGGGGCGACCTGGGTTTGACCGGAAGCTGGGTAAACCGCGACCTGCAACTTTATGGACGTAACTCAGTATCTGGTACGTACGGCTACTTCAAAGAAGTGGCGTTATGTGACGGTGACTTCCGTAACAACGTGAATGAGCAGCCGGGTTCTGCTTCAGTGGTGCAGTCGGTATCGACCTCACTGAATGCCATTGGCTATTCAGGCATAGGTTATATCACTTCAGGTGTTAAAACTGTGCCATTAGCCCGTGAAGAGGGCGCTGAATATGTTGACGCCACTACCGAGAATGCACTGGCTGGTAAATACCCGCTGTCACGCTTCCTCTATGTCTACGTAAATAAGCATCCGAATCAGCCACTGGATCCGGCAACTGCTGAATTCCTGCGCATGGTGCTGTCGAAAAAAGGCCAGGAAATAGTCGATAAAGATGGCTATATCCCGCTGCCACGGGTTGTGGTTGAGCAGGAGCTTGAACGCCTTGGTCTGAATTAAGAATCGTTATATGCAGTAAAAGAAAACCCGCTAAGGCGGGTTTTCTTATTGTGAGCTCAGAGTAAAAAATGTCAGAATTATGACAGCGCTGTAACAGTACTGTCATAATTACTGTCTATACTTGCCCCATTAAATTTTTGATTTCAGATTTCCGATACCGAGGCATTAATGGCTAAAGCAAAATCCAGCAATTTAGGAGCCAGTAACTACCGGTTGTTTAAAGATCGAGCCGCCCGCTGGGGTGTTACCTTAGGCGGTGTGCTGGTCTTAATCACCTTGTTACTGATTTTTTTCTATCTGCTTTATGTCGTTGAGCCGATTTTCCGCGGTGTTTCCATCGACGATAAACGCGACTTCACTATTGCTAAAGATGGTGAGGTGGTAGCGCTCGGCATTGAAGAGCAATCGGAGATTGGCTATCAGTTTACCGATACCGGTGCGCTCAGCTTTTTTGCTTTGCAGTCATCGCCTGGAAACGACTGGCAGCAGGGCGAAATCCTGTTGCGCGAACAGGTGGTTCCAGCAACACCGACCAGCTTTACCGCGACCCAGCCGCAGAATAATCGTTATGCCTACGGTACTGCCGATGGTAAAGCCCAGGTTATCGAGCCTAAGTTCCGCAACCGGTTTGTCGAGGGTATACGCAGCACCACCCCGCATATCGAGTATGTTAACGGTCACGACCTGATCACCGTTGACCCACAAGGGCGTGCGTTAACCCAACTTGCTTATGAATACGACGGCGAGTCGATGCTTTTCGCTGCGGTTACAGCCGACGGTACTGTGGTCACCAACTATCTCGAAGCGACCCGTAATTTTCTGAGCGGCGAAGTTGAAATGAGCGAAAACTTCAACAGCCTCAGTTTGCCGGGTGCCGTCGATCAGCTGGAAGTGACCCCGAACCTGCGTCAGCTGCTGATTCGCCAGGGTAACCGGTTACGTATTTACGATGTCTCAAGCTCCGGCAAGCTCTCTGAGCGCCAGGTTATTGCCGTCGATCGCCGTTTAGGTGATGTCACCACCATGCAGTTGTTGGCCGGTGCCAGCTCCATCCTGGTTGGTCACAGCAGCGGTATTGTCAGCCAGTGGTTTGAAGTCGCTGAAGAAGAAGGACGGCGTTATCAGTTTATTCGTGAGTTCAAAGCTGCGGATAGCGCTATCGAGGAGATTATTCCTGAATACTATCGGCGGACCTTCTATACCGTATCAGCTGGAGGCGAACTCGGGGTATTCCATACTACTTCTCAGGCGGATCTCTATCGTGGCAAGCCCGAGCAGATTAGCGCCCAGCGGGTGGTTATTGATCCCCGGGCGAATACCCTGCTTATGTATAGCGACGGTCAATATCATTCATTTAAGCTGGAAAATGAGCACCCTGAAGTGACCTGGAGCGGTTTGTGGCAGGAAGTCTGGTACGAAGGCTACCCGGAGCCAGAATATGTCTGGCAGTCAACTTCGGGTTCGGACGACTTTGAGCCTAAGTTTAGTCTGGTGCCTATTTCTTTCGGTACCATAAAAGCAGCCGCATACGCCATGCTGTTTGCGGTGCCTATCGGCTTAGCCGCCGCTGTTTATACTGCCTACTTCATGTCGCCAGGCGTCCGCAAAGTGGTCAAACCCACGGTGGAAATCATGGAGGCCCTGCCAACGGTTATTCTGGGTTTCCTGGCCGGACTCTGGCTGGCGCCGGTGATTGAAAACTACTTACCGGGTATTGTCGCCACTATTATTCTGGTGCCGTCAGCGATTGTGTTTTTTGCATTGATTACCAGCATTCTGCCGCAACGTTTGCGTAACCAATTTACCGATGGCCGTGCGGCGTTGGTTCTGCTGCCACTGGTGGTGCTGGTGGGCTGGTTCTCGTTCTCGATGTCGCCCATTGTCGAGGACTGGTTATTTGGCGGTAACGTCCGCGAATATATTACCAACGAGCTGGGCATCACCTTTGATCAGCGCAACTCATTAGTGGTGGGTATTGCGATGGGGTTTGCGGTTATTCCGACTATCTTCTCGATTGCAGAGGATGCGGTATTCAGCGTACCTAAACATCTTTCAAATGGCTCGCTGGCATTGGGCGCGACGACCTGGCAAACCCTCACCAAAGTGGTGCTGCTGACCGCCAGTCCCGGTATATTTTCGGCGGTTATGATGGGGCTTGGTCGCGCTGTTGGTGAAACCATGATCGTACTGATGGCTACGGGCAACACCCCAATTATGGACTGGAATATATTCGAGGGAATGCGGACCTTGTCGGCTAACATTGCCGTCGAAATGCCGGAGTCAGAAGTGGGGAGTTCCCACTACCGAATCTTGTTCCTGGCGGCCTTTGTGCTATTTGTCTTCACTTTTGCGTTCAATACCGTGGCTGAAGTCGTACGCCAGCGGTTACGCGATAAATATAGCTCGATGTAAGCGAGAGGATGTTCATGAAGCATTGGTTTAAATCAGGAAAACCCTGGATCTGGCTGACCGCTGGCGCGGTAAGTGTGAGTCTGATCGCGGTGCTCGGGCTGATGGCGATGATCGCCTGGCGGGGGTTGTCGTTCTTCTGGCCGGCAGCGATTCACGAAATCGAAGTACAGGCGAACGACGGCACTACCCAAACCATTATCGGTGAAATTTATGACAGCGAAGAGATTCCAATTCAGCGTCTGCAGGAATCAGGTGTACAACTGGATAACTTTGACGAACCGACATTACGCCGGATCCTGTTAAAAGTCGGCAACCGTGAATATGTGCCGTTGGATTTTGCCTGGGTAATGGTGCCGCAAATTGTCCGGGATGAAACTCCGGCAGATCTGGCGCGCCTGGAGCGTAGCAAAGACGGTAACTTCTACGGTTATGTGGTTGCGGTACTGGAAAACGGCGAACCGGTGGCAACTGGCGAAACGATTCGTGATGAACTGGATCGTCGGATTGAGCGCGCTGTCGAAATCGGTGAAGAGGCTGATGCGCTGCAAAGCGCAGAGATCGGTGCCATCAACTACCAGTTAAACCAACTGCGCCTTGAGCGCCGCCGGCTGGAACTCAACGACAAGCTGACGATGGAAGCGGAGCAAGCGATTGCTGATCGTGAGCAAGCCTTGCGCGACGAGTATCAGGAACTGGAACAAGAGCTCTTTGCGTTACGAGAGCAAGCAAGCCGGGATGCCGTAGTGATGCGTGATATGCGGGGCGTGGAAGTAACCTTGCCAATGTATCGCATCCTGGACGCGACATTTCCGAATGATATGAGCCTGCTCGCTGAAATTGGCCACTTTTTTAAGCAGATCGGAAACTTTATTACCGAGGATCCCCGGGAAGCCAATACTGACGGCGGGGTGTTCCCAGCTATATTTGGTACTGTTTTTATGGTGCTACTGATGTCGGTGTTAGTAACGCCATTTGGCGTAATTGCCGCCATTTACCTGCACGAATATGCCGGTCGCAACGCGGTCACGCGCTTAATCCGGATCGCCGTAATTAACCTGGCGGGTGTGCCCTCAATTGTTTACGGGGTATTTGGCCTGGGCTTCTTCGTGTACATGGTGGGTGGTTCACTGGATCAGATCTTTTATCCGGAAGCACTGCCAAGCCCGACATTTGGTACGCCCGGCGTGATGTGGTCAGCAATTACCCTGGCGATTCTGACGTTACCCGTGGTTATCGTATCCACGGAAGAGGGGTTGTCACGCATCCCCAGTACGTTGCGTGAAGGTAGTCTCGCACTGGGCGCGACTAAAGCAGAAACCTTGTGGCGTATTATTCTGCCCATGGCCTCGCCGGCGATTATGACCGGCCTGATTCTGGCGGTAGCGCGGGCTGCTGGTGAAGTGGCACCGCTGATGCTGGTCGGGGTAGTGAAGTCTGCGCCGATGCTGCCGGTGGACGGTAACTTTCCGTACTTCCACCTGGATCGTAAATTTATGCACCTGGGTTTCCATATATATGATGTGGGCTTCCAGAGCCCGAACGTAGAAGCGGCGCGGCCGCTGGTTTACGCCACCTCGTTCTTACTGGTAACGGTTATCGTCGGACTGAACCTGACGGCAATCGGTGTACGTAACCATCTGCGTGAAAAATATCGCTCATTAGAGCACTAATTTTGAGCTTAGCGAAAAGGTCTTTATTATGATTTCGGTAACCCCGACAAGTTCACAGGCTGAGATTCTTGATTTAGAGAATCTGACATCTGAGCAGACAGCATTAGAAATTCGCAATCTGAATTTGCATTATGGCGACGCACAGGCGCTATATGATATTTCGATGAACATCCCGAAGAACCGGGTTACCGCCTTTATCGGGCCGTCCGGTTGCGGCAAGTCAACCCTGTTGCGGTGCATCAACCGGATGAATGATCTGGTTGAAATCTCCCGTACTACGGGTCAGATTCGCCTGCACGATAAAAATATCTATGACAAAGATGTGGATGTCGCGGCACTGCGTCGCCGCATCGGCATGGTGTTCCAGCGGCCGAATCCGTTTCCAAAATCGATTTACGAAAACGTGGTTTATGGTATGCGCTTGCAGGGCGTGAACGACCGCCGCACCTTAGATGAGGTGGTGGAACGATCACTGAAAGGCGCAGCCTTATGGGAAGAGGTAAAAGATCGTCTGAATGCCAGTGCCTTTGGTCTTTCCGGTGGTCAGCAGCAGCGTCTGGTTATTGCCCGCGCCATCGCAATCGAGCCTGAAGTGCTGTTGCTGGATGAACCGACCTCAGCGTTGGATCCGATCTCAACCCTCACTATCGAAGAGCTGATTACTGAATTAAAATCTAAGTATACCGTGGTCATTGTTACCCATAACATGCAACAGGCGGCGCGAGTGTCCGATCAGACAGCCTTTATGTATATGGGCAAACTGATTGAGTACGCGGATACCAACACGCTATTTACGACCCCGGAAAAGAAACAAACCGAAGATTATATTACCGGCCGTTACGGTTAACAGGAGCTTGCCGAGATGGATAAATTAAACATGAGCCGGCATATTTCCGGCAAATTTAATGAAGAACTGGAAGCGGTCCGTAATCAGGTACTGAATATGGGGGGGCTGGTTGAGCAACAGCTGCGGGATTCGCTGTACGCCATCGAAAAATCAGACCATGAGCTGGCAGAGAAGATTCTGCAGCGCGACTTCAGCATCAATGCGATGGAAGTGCAGATTGATGAAGCCTGCGTACAGATCATAGCTAAACGCCAGCCAGCAGCCAGCGACTTACGTCTGGTTATCGCGATCTTTAAAACCATTTCTGATCTTGAGCGTATCGGTGATGAAGCTGAGCGTATTGCGCGGGTGGCTCTTGAGAGCTTTAACAATGACCAGCAGCAATTCCTCGTCAGCCTTGAAAACCTCGGCCAGCAGGTGCTGTCGATGCTGCACAATGTGCTGGATGCTTTTGCCCGCATGGATCTCGACAGTGCTTATGAAGTGCATCAGATGGATGCGCAGGCCGACCGCCAGTACGAAGCGCTGACGCGCCAGTTGATGACCTACATGATGGAAGACCCGCGCGGTATTCCGAAGGTCATGAATGTGCTCTGGTCGGCACGCTCGCTGGAGCGTATCGGTGATCGTTGTCAGAACATTGCCGAATACATCATCTTCTTTGTGAAGGGTAAAGATGTGCGGCACGTTTCTGCTGAATCAATGGAACGCACCGTGAAAGGCCCCAGTACCGGAAAGAGCTAACCGGCAAGAGCTAACTGTGCCGGCAAGCGAGCCGTCTAATACAATACCCGGGCACGGATAGTGCCCGGTATCTCCCGAATTTTTGTCAACATCCGGTCCGCCTGATTTCCCTCAATCGGTGTATCTATATCGATCACTACATAACCTACTTCGCTGTCGGTCTGCAGATATTGTCCGGATACGTTGATATTGTCATCAGCCATGATCTGGTTCAGGCGGGTAAGCATACCTGGTCGGTTCTCGTGGATATGCAGTAACCGGCGCGAGCCAGCATGGGCTGGGAGCGAGACTTCGGGGAAGTTAACCGCTGATAGCGTAGAGCCATTATCCGAGTAATGAACCAGCTTACCGGCTACTTCGATCCCGATATTTTCCTGCGCTTCCTGGGTTGAGCCACCTACATGAGGCGTAAGAATGCAGTTGCTCAGCCCCTGCAGCGGTGACTCAAAGCGCTCATCATTACTACCGGGTTCGACCGGGAATACATCAATAGCGGCGCCGGCCAGATGGCCTGATTTAAGCGCTTCCGCCAGCGCTTCAATAACCACCACCGTGCCACGTGAGGCATTGATCAGAATACTTCTGGGTTTCATCCGGGCAATCTGTTCGGCTCCGATCAGCCACTGAGTCTGCGGCGTTTCGGGAACGTGCAGGCTAAGCACATCAGCCTGGCGGAGGAGTTCCTCCAGTGAGTGAACCTGTATCGCGTTGCCCAGCACCAGTTTATTTTCAATGTCGTAAAAGCGGACCTGCATACCCAGTTGCTCAGCCAGAATACTCAGCTGACTACCGATATGTCCGTAACCGATAATTCCAAGGATCTTGCCGCGCGCTTCATAGGATCCTTTGGCTGCCTTATCCCAGCCGCCCTGATGCGCGGCGGCATTTTTTTCGGGAATGCGGCGCAGCAACATAATGATTTCAGCCAGCACCAGCTCAGCAACGCTGCGGGTATTGGAAAAGGGCGCGTTAAAAACCACCACGCCGTGCTGGCGCGCAGCCTGCAGATCAACCTGGTTGGTGCCAATACAGAAACAACCAACCCCCGCCAGCTTTTGCGCGGCAGCGAATACCTTCGGAGTAAGCTGGGTGCGCGAGCGGATACCCAGAAAATGAACATCTTTGATGCGCTCACAAAGTTCATCTTCATCCAGCGCGGTCTTTACCAGCTCAATATTGGTATAGCCGCGCTGCCTGAATACCTGAACAGCGCTGTCATGCACCCCTTCAAGTAAGAGGATCTGAATACGATCTTTTGCTAGCGATACTATACTCATTCGACGGTTTTGACTCCATCAGGGGTGGCAATAAGGGCAATATCCGCTTTACGGTCAGCGAATAAACCATTGGTCACGACACCAACAATATTATTCAGTTGTTGCTCTAATTGCACGGGGTCAAGGATATCTAAGTTGTGAATATCCAGTATCAGGTTGCCGTTATCGGTAACAAAGCCCTGTCGCCATTCGGGATCCCCACCCAGTTTAACAATCTGGCGGGCAACATAGGAGCGGGCCATAGGTATAACTTCAACGGGCAAGGGGAACTGGCCTAGCCGGCCGACCTGTTTACTCTCATCAACAATACAGATAAATTTATCGGCAACGGCCGCGACGATTTTTTCACGGGTCAGGGCACCGCCGCCGCCTTTAATCATGCGCAGGTGCTCGTCAATTTCATCAGCACCATCAATATAAACCGGTAACTCACCAACGTGGTTAAGTTCAAGTACCTCAATGCCGTGGGACTTCAGGCGTTCGGTGGAGGCTTCAGAGCTGGATACGGCACCTTCAATGTCGTCTTTCATCGACGCCAGCGCATCAATAAAAAGGTTTACGGTTGAGCCGCTGCCGATACCGACTACTGAGCCGGGTTTGACATATTTGAGAGCAGCTTGCGCTACTTGTTTTTTAAGGTCGTCCTGAGAGGTTGTCATAGCTGTATCCCTGGTAAAAACGTGGGTCTATAACTATACAGCTTCAGGGGCGGAAGTCCCACACTTTCGCAGGCGTGATCACCATAGGTAAGGGAACATCCCAGGCAGCGCAGGGAATGGCGTCGGCGCGCTGCAGATCATAGGCCAGTCCGATAGGCAGCAACCCGGGGTACTTACCTTTGCGCCAGCTTGCCAGGGTGCGGTCGTAGTAGCCGCCGCCCATACCCAGACGATTACCCATAGTGTCGAAGCCCACCAGAGGAACCAGCAGAATCTGGATCTGTTGTAACGGGATGATATCAGGGCAGCGTAGCGCGGGTTCACCGATGCCGAAGCGGTTGGCACTCCAGATGGTGCGCTCGTGCTGACGTAAAAACAGCAGGTGGCCCGGAACGACCGGGTGCAAGACCGGTAAGGCGAGCCGATGATTTTGCGCCAGCTCAAGATTCAGCGCGTGAGTAGGGAGTTCAGCACGAATACTGTGATAACTGCCAACGGTTTCGGCGTGTTGGAGCTCGGGTAGTGCCAGCAATCGGTCACCGAGATCCGCCGCTGCACGCTCACGCTCGGCGGCGCTGAGCCGTTCACGCTGGCGCAGAAGGTGCTCACGTAATTGCTGTCGGTTCACGGCACTGCTATCCTTGGTTAATTCTTACTCTGATAAAAGCGTGTTATATCATGATGATTCGGTTACTGACTACGATTTCTCTTGTGGCGACTTTGCTGGCCGGACTCTCGGCTGCACTCGCTGCGCCCCCGAAAGCTCCGCCCCGGGCAGATCAGGGCGACGGGCCCTATACCCGGCTGATTTTGCGTGGCGGTACCTTAATTAACGGCGAGGGCGCTCCACCCATCGGGCCGGTTGATATCATCATTGAAAAGGATCGCATTGTCCAGGTAGTCAGCGTCGGGCATCCCGGCGTGCCGGTAATTGAGCAGGGGCGTCCGAAGGCTCAGCCCGGTGACCAGGAACTGGATGTCAGCGGTAAGTACATTTTGCCAGGCTTCGTCGATATGCATGGCCATATTGGTGGTTCGGCTGACGGGATCCCGGCTGAATATGTGCTCAAGTTGTGGTTGGCTCATGGCATTACCACAGTGCGTGAACCAGGCAGTTTTAACGGGCTGGACTGGGTTAAATGGCACGTGGAACGTGCCGAAAAGAATACCATCGTTTCGCCCCGTATCGTTCCTTACGCGGGCTTTGGCATGAATGCAGAGGAGCCGATCTTTACTGCCGAGCAAGCGCGCATCTGGGTGCGTGATATTAAGCGTCAGGGCGCGGCCGGCATTAAGTTTTTCGGTGCTACTCCGCGGGTTATCGAAGCAGCCCTCGACGAAGCCCATCGCCAACGGCTGGGCACCATGATGCATCATGCTCAGTTAAACGTCACACGGACCAACGTGATTGACTCGGCCCGGCTGGGCCTTGGTACGATGGAACACTGGTATGGGCTTCCCGAAGCGCTATTTACCGATCAGGTGATTCAGGACTACCCGGCGGATTACAACTATAACAACGAGCAGGATCGCTTCAGCGAAGCCGGTCGGCTTTGGCAGCAGGCGGCTGAACCGGGTTCCGAAAAATGGCAGCAAGTGCGGGATGAACTGATCAGCCTCGACTTCACCATCAACCCGACCCTGACCATCTATGAAGCCAGCCGCGATCTGATGCGTGAGCGCCAGGCTATCTGGCACGAGGACTACACGCTACCGCAACTGTGGGATTTCTTCACGCCCAGCCGTTATGCCCATGGCTCTTACTGGTTTGACTGGACTACCGATGATGAAGTGGCCTGGCGCCAGAATTATCAGAAATGGATGACCTTTCTTAATGATTACAAGAACCACGGCGGGCGAGTAACCACAGGCTCAGACGCTGGCTATATCTATAAAATTTACGGATTTGGGTTTATACGTGAACTCGAATTACTGCGAGAGGCCGGATTTAACAACCTCGAGGTCATTCAGGCGGCCACCTTAAACGGTGCCGAAGCTCTGGGCCTGGAAAGCGACATCGGTAGCATAGTGCCGGGCAAAAAAGCTGACATGCTGATTGTCGATGAAAACCCTATGGGTAACTTCAAGGTCCTGTATGGCACGGGGCACTACAAGTTGAACGCGAACAACGAGCCGATGCGCACCAAAGGTATTCGGTACACCATCAAAGATGGCATCGTTTATGATGCGCAGGAGTTACTGGAAGACGTTCGTGAGCTGGTGCGTGAGGCTAAAGCCTCAGCGAAATAAGGGTGATTGCCCGGGATGCCGCTGCGTGCCGTAGCCCTTGAACCCACTGGTTCAAGGCGGGGCGCAAATCACGACCGTAGGCTTCTCGATACATGTCGAGCTTGCACAATAGCCGCTCAGTGAGCCCCTTTACTGATGACATCGGCTCAGGGACATAGGCGTGCTGGCGCACATCCCAGGCAATCATAATGTGGTCGGATTACGAGCTGAAGTTAGCGGCGCGGCCGCTGTTCGCTCATGACTTGTTCCAGGGTTTCCTGCAACAGCTTGATTTTATCTTCGAGCTCAGTAATCCGCTCTTGTTGTGCTAATGCGGTTTGCGTCGTTTCGTGACAAAGATTAAGCGCCGCCATCACCGCAATTTGTTCCGGATGCGTAAGCCGGGTACCGCTGCGGATCTGTTCCAGCTTACTATTAAGTTTGTCCGCCGCTTGCTGCAGAGCAACTTCTTGTCCGGCCGGGCAGTTTACCGTATACAGGCGATCAATTAACTTGATGTCGATGGTGCGCTGACTCATGCCGGATCCTTGTTAGTCACGAATTCAAATTCGTCTATAGTATGACATGTTCAGCGGGGGTTTGTCAGCTAGCCTGGCGCACTGCGCAGTGATAGGATAGCGAAGATAATTTGCGATAATAATCCAGCACAAGAGATTTACTATGTCTGATACGGATGGTTCAGAAAACAACTTGCACTCTTATGATCGTCTGACAGAGTTTTTTACCCAACAGGGAATTCTTTCAAATGCTGCCGAGGTGCACGGTATTCTGTCGGGGATGGTAGCCGGCGGCGCCAGCCTGAAGGGCGACGACTGGCTGTTATTACTCAGCGATCTGCTGAACGAAGGGCAGCAATTGCCGCCGGCGGTGCGAGAAAAGCTTGAAGAAATGGCGAACGATATCACGGTCGGTATGAGTGATCCGGATCTCAGTTTCCAGTTAGTTCTGCCGGGTGACCATGAACCTCTGTACGAGCGTTTGCAGGCATTAATTGCCTGGGATCAGTCCTTTCTGGTTGGCTTCGGCGTGAACCAGACCAACCTGGCGGGACTGTCGGCTGATTTGCGCGAGGCTATCGACGATATGGTCGAGATTGCCAAGCTCGACTTCTCCATTGACGACGAAGAAGATGCTGAGCGCGCCTATTTTGAAATTGTTGAATACCTGCGGATTTCGGCTGTGCTCTGTTTCACCGAGCTTGGCCAGAACCCTGATGGCGGCTGCAAAACCAATAAAACACTACATTAATCCTCTGTTCATAAATCCCACGGTATAGGTGTCTGTAAAGATGTCGAAACTTCGTTCTGAATACCAGTCACGCCGCCAGCAGATCCTTGACTTCCTGCGGCAGCAGCCGGAACCGGCCATCGCCATTATTCCGTCTGCGCAGCTCGCCACCCGCAGCCGCGACACGGAATATCCGTTCCGGCAAGACAGCGACTTTTATTATCTGACCGGTTTTAATGAGCCGGACGCGTTACTGGTGCTGCTGCCGGATCACGACGAGCCGGTACAGTTGTTTTGTCAGCCCAGCGACCCTCGCGCCGAAGTCTGGCATGGCCGCCGGCTAGGTGTCGATCGGGCGCCACAGGAGTTGGGTGTGGATGGTGCCTACTCAATCGAGGATGCCGATGAACACTTGTTTGCTTTATTGAACGGCGTGCATAGCGTGTATACCCCCCATGACAAACCTGACCTGACGACCATGCTACATGAGCTTGCGGCTGAGCTGCGGCGTACCCCGAAAAAAGGCGATCGGGCGCCGCAGGCATGGCATGACCTGGCCCCGACCCTGGCGCAAATGCGCTTAGTTAAAAGTGAGGTTGAACTTGAGCTGATGCGCCGAGCTGCCGCTATTAGTGTGGACGCCCACAAGCGGGCGATGCGCTGTACCCGCCCCGGCGCTTATGAATACCAGGTAGCCGCTGAAATTCACCATGAGTTTGCGCTGCAGGGCGCGGCCGGACCGGCCTACGGCACCATTTGCGGTAGCGGTGAGAACGCCTGCATATTGCATTACACCGAGAACAGCAGCCAGTTGCAGGATGGTGATTTACTGCTGATTGATGCCGGCGCTGAGTTTCAGGGCTATGCCGCGGATATTACCCGCACCTTCCCCGTTAATGGCCGCTTCACTGAATCGCAACGGGCGCTGTATGAAGTGGTACTTGCCGCGCAGGAAGCAGCGCTGACGACCATTAAACCCGGTAGTAACCTGCCCGCCGCTCAGGAAGCAGCCGCCCGCGCTATTACGCAGGGCCTGCTGGATCTGGGAATCCTGACCGGCAGCTTCAAGCAGCACTGGGAGCAAACCAGCTACCGGAAGTTCTTTATTCATGGTCTGGGCCATTGGCTGGGTCTCGACGTACACGATGTCGGAACCTACGACGTTGCCGGTAAAAAACAGAAGTTTGCGCCAGGAATGGTGCTGACCGTTGAGCCGGGCATTTATATACCCCCGGGCATGGCCGATGTCGATGAACGCTGGCATGGCATTGGAATTCGGATTGAAGACGATGTCATCGTCACTGCTGACGGGTACGAAAATCTGACCGGCGGCGTACCTAAAACCGTGGCTGAGATAGAACAATGGATGCAGCAAAAGTAACCCCGGTAGTGATTGCCGGCGGCGGCCTGGTTGGCGCGCTAAGCGCATTACTGATCGCCCGCCATCGACCAGATTGGCAGATTAAAATACTTGAACCACAGCCCTCAGGGCCGGTTCAGGACGGACGCACTATTGCGCTGGCTGCCGGTACGGTCGGCCTGCTGGAGCGCGAAGGGATCTGGTCGCAACTGAGTAAAACGGCGTACCCTATCGAGCATATTCATGTCAGTGATCGCGGCTATGCTGGTGTTACCCGACTGCACGCAGAGGAACACCAGGTGCCGGCGCTGGGCCAGGTAATTGCTGCAGCTGATTTAAATCTGGCACTATATGACGCCTGCCAGGCACAGAATAATATTGACTGGGTCGCCGGTGCCCGCTTTAGCGAAATCAAGGCAGGCCGCCAAAGCAGCGAAATTATTTACCAGCAAAACGCAGGCGAGCATAGTTTATTTGCACGCTTGCTGGTCGGCGCTGATGGTCAGCGCTCGCGGGTACGCGAAGCCTTAAATATAGAGACTGATCAAAGCGACTATCAGCAGGAAGGGATAATCACCACCTTAACCTTATCGCAGCCGATGGCGGGCTGGGCGTACGAGCGCTTTACCGAACACGGGCCGGTTGCGCTGCTGCCGCTTAGCGAGTATCAGGCATCATTAGTATGGAGCCTGCCGCCGGCAGCGGCTGAAGAAGTGCGACACAGCAGCGATGCTGAATTCCTGCGCCGTTGTCAGCGGGCATTCGGTTATCGTGCCGGACGCTTTACCGCCGTGGGCGAACGGCTGCAGTTTCCGTTACGCATGCAACTGGCAAAGAATAATGTCGCCCACCGCGCGCTGCTTATTGGCAATGCTTCCCATGCGCTGCACCCGATTGCCGGCCAGGGCTTCAACCTGGGCGTGCGCGACGCCATTGTATTGAGTGAAGTGCTGCGGCACTGCGATGATCCTGGCAGCTATCGGGTACTGAACAATTACTGGCAGCATCGCGAGGCGGATTATAAACGCGTGATCGGTCTGACCGATCTGCTGGTGCGGGGGTTTTCGAATACCTTCATACCCCTGACCTTGTGCCGCAACCTGGCGTTGTTGGGGCTGGATATTCTGCCTCCGCTGCAACAGCAGTTCGCCCGCCAGACCATGGGCTATGTAGACCAGTTAAAACCGGTGACGGAGTAGCTGCAATGAGCAAAGCAGGACAGAACTTTATTATTACCGGCGCTGGCATGATGGGTCTGAGTATGGCGCTGGGGTTGCGGCAGCAAGGGCATCAGGTGGATCTTATTGAGCAGGGCGAGCGCCCCGACTACAGCGACGCGCCTGAGCTACGGGTCAGCGCGCTGGCGCACCGCAGCCGTGACTTGTTGCAGCAACTGGGCGTGTGGAAGACGTTGCCTGGAGCGCGCCTTGGACCCTATACCGGAATGGAGGTATGGGATCGTGACAGCTTCGGGCGCATCCAGTTTGATGCCGCTGAAGTCCATCAGGATAACCTCGGTGCTATTGTCGAAAATGCTGTGCTGGAACAGACACTGTGGGATGCGGCAGAGGCGGCCGGTGTGCGCCTTAGCCCCGGTACCACAGTAAGCGCCCAGCAACTGGATGACAATGGCGTTCGGGTGAGCTTATCCGATGGCCGGCAACTGCAGGCAGATTACCTTATTGCCGCCGATGGGGCGCGCTCACAGACCCGCGAGCGGGCGCAGTTACCGCTTACTTTCTGGGACTACGAGCAGCAAGGCATAGTCGCAGTAATAAATACCGTGCAGCCTCATGGCGGTGTCGCCAGACAGGTCTTTATGCCGGAAGGCCCTCTGGCTTTCCTGCCGCTGGCTGATCCGCAGCAGGTATCAATTGTCTGGTCGGCTGATAATGAGCGGGCAGAACAACTAAAAGCCATGTCCGAAGACGATTTTTGTAAGCAGTTGCAAGCCGCCAGCGACCATTGCCTCGGTAAACTGCAACTGGCCTCGCCCCGGGCGAGCTTTCCGTTACGTATGCATTACGCTCAGCGCTGGCTGCAGCAGCGGCTGATTGTGATTGGCGATGCTGCCCATAGTATCCACCCGCTGGCGGGGCAGGGGGCCAACCTTGGTTTTGCCGATGTAGCTGCACTACTCAGAGTGTTTAGCGACACTATCGGCGACGATCGGCAACGCGCACTGCGAAGCTGGGAGCGGGAACGTAAAGCGGCCGCAGTGGTGATGATTGCCGCAATGGAAAGTTTTAAACGTGGCTTTGGTACCAGCCAGCCGCTGATCAAAATGGCGCGGGGCCTTGGCCTGCAACTGGCGCACCGGTTGTCGTCGCTGAAGCAACGGCTGATCCACGCCGCGCTCGGGCAGTAAGCGCCCGGCAATGAAAACAGCCGCTACAGGCGCTCGCTGATAAACCGCGCCAGTTGTCCCGCCGCCTGATTATCCTGGCTTGCCAGCTGCATCACCACACTAACCTCACCCAGCTCGGGTAGTTCTGTCAGCCGCGCCAGGTTGGTCGGTACTGTACTGGCGGCGAGTACAGTAATACCCAAGCCACTCTCGATGGCGGCGGTGAGACCGGAAAAATCGGCATTGGTATAGCTGATCCGTATAGGTCGGCCCATGGTTCGCATCGCGGCGACCGCGCGGCGCCGGTAAATACAGCCTTCCGGCGCGGCGACCAGCGACAGGCTAGCCTGAGGGCTTAGCGACAGGTCAGCCATGGCGCTAATGCCGGGCCCGACCCACACCAGCGGCTCTTGCTTGAGAACGACCAGATTGCTGTTGGATGCTTTGTGATCGGGTTCAGTGAGTGCCACCACCAGATCAAAATTAGAGTTGTCGTCGCGCAACAGATCTCTGCTCAGAGCCGAGGTTACCGCCAGAGTTACGTTGGGATAAGCCTGGGCAAACTGACCGACCACCTGGGGCAGCAACTTGCTGGCAAACTCACTGGGAATGCCCAGACGCACCCGGCCCGAGAGTGACGATTCGGTAAAGCGTACCAGGATCTGATCGTTGAGGTTGAGCAACTGGCGCGCGGCATCAATCAGCTCACTGCCTGACTGAGTCAGCTGAATTCGACCGCCGGTGCGGTGAATCAACTGGCGGCCTAATTGTTCTTCCAGGCGCTGAACCTGTAAACTAATGGCCGGTTGCGAACGACCCAACTGCTGACCTGCTGCGGTATAGCTCTGCAGCTCGTAAACACTGATAAAAGCGCGTAGCGCGTCGAGTGACAAATGTTGCATGGTAGCGACCCCGGCATCCCGCTAATTACGGATGCAATAAGTAAAGACAATAAAAATTATATCACTATTAAATAAATTAATTTATTTATAAGCATTATTCATTTGTTGCGATGCTCTGAGAGTTTTATAATTCGCACCTATTTTATGAACGAACAAAGCACAGGACACCCTGAGTATGGCGAACCGCACACCTTTGTACGACGCACACATTCAAGCAGGCGCGAAGATGGTCGACTTCTATGGCTGGAAAATGCCACTGAACTACGGCTCGCAAATTGAAGAACACCACGCTGTGCGCAGTGACTCCGGAATCTTCGACGTATCACACATGACCATCGTCGATGTGCAGGGCAAGCAGGCGAAAGACTTTCTGCGCTATATGCTCGCTAATGATGTCGCCAAACTGTCGATACCGGGTAAAGCCCAATACAGCAGCATGCTCAACGAGCAGGGTGGGGTTATTGATGATCTCATCGTCTATTATTTTACTGACGAGTCGTACCGCCTGGTGGTCAACTCAGCGACGCGGGAACGCGATCTGAACTGGATCCAATCGGTTGCTGCTGATTTTGATGTGGAAGTAACTGAACGTTCTGAATTCGCCATGCTGGCGCTGCAAGGACCAAAAGCTGCGGAGAAATTAAAACTGTTGCTCGGCGATAAAGCATTTGCCGATGTCGTCAACATGAAGCCGTTTATGTCTGAGCAGGTTGGTGATCTTTTTATCGCCACCACGGGATATACCGGTGAGAAAGGCTATGAAATTATTGTTCCGGCAGACCAGGCGGAAGGCTTGTGGCAGGAACTGCTCAACCTGGGTGTCCAGCCAAGTGGCCTTGGTGCGCGGGATACCCTGCGTCTGGAAGCGGGCATGAACCTGTACGGCCAGGATATGAATGAAAATGTAACCCCGCTGGAAGCGAACATGGGCTGGAGTGTCGCCTTTGAACCGGCCGACCGTGACTTTATCGGCCGCGCCGCGCTGGAGCAGCAAAAAGCCACGGACCACAACAAGCTGGTCGGGCTGGTAATGAAAGAAAAAGGTGTACTGCGTCACGGCCAGAAAGTGGTCGTTAACGGCGAAGAAGGGGTGATTACGTCAGGAACCTTCTCGCCGACATTGGGCTTCTCGATCGCCATGGCTCGGGTACCAGCGTCAGTGGGCGATACCGCTGAGGTGGAAATCCGGGGAAAATTAGTTACAGTTAGCGTAGTGAAACCAAGTTTTGTGCGTAATGGTAAATCGGTGTTGGCGTAAGCTAACCCTGGCCGGCATGCTGTCAGAATAATATTTAAAACTTATTGAAAGGAACAGAACATGAGCACTATCCCTAAAGAACTTAAGTACACTGCGACGCACGAGTGGGTACGTAACGAAGGTGACGGTATTTACACTATAGGCCTGACCGAGCACGCACAGGACTTGCTGGGCGATATGGTTTTTGTCGAGCTGCCGGAAGTTGGCTCTAACGTTGATACCGGTGATGACATCGCGGTTGCCGAATCAGTCAAGGCTGCTTCTGACGTATATGCTCCTATTACCGGCGAAATCGTTGAAATCAACGAAGAGCTGGAGAACTCGCCGGAGAGCGTCAACAGTGACCCATATGGCGATGGTTGGTTGTTTAAGATCAAGGCGACTGACCCAAGTGAATTAGACGGTTTGCTGGATGCAGAAGCATACGAAGCCGTTATTGAAGAAGAGTAAGTTTTAAAAGCAAATACACTAACCCCGGTTCTTAACGCCGGGGTTTTGTGTTTCAAGTGATCTCTATCCACCCGAACCCAGGGGACCAGAAGTACATGACGACCACAACACTTAAGCAGTTAGAAAATCACGGAGAATTCATCGCCCGCCACATTGGCCCAAGCGCCGATGAGCAGGCCGCTATGCTCGAAGAGCTTGGCGTCGGGTCGCTGGAAGAGCTGACCCACGATACGGTGCCGGGCGCGATTCGTCGCGAGCCTTTTTTGCAGGTCGGTGAGCCTTTAAACGAGCGTGAAGCCCTGGCCAGGTTGCGGACCATCGCGAAGAAAAACCAGGTGCTGACTTCTTATATCGGTATGGGTTATTACGACACCCTGGTGCCGAACGTGATTCTGCGTAATGTGTTGGAAAATCCGGGTTGGTACACGGCTTACACGCCTTATCAGCCGGAAATTGCTCAGGGTCGTTTAGAAGCAATTCTGAACTTCCAGCAAATGACCATGGACCTCACCGGTCTGGATCTGGCCAGTGCGTCGTTGCTGGACGAAGCAACTGCCGCAGCTGAAGCCATGGCGATGGCCAAGCGTGTCAGTAAGAGCAAGTCGAATGTATTTTTTGTCGCTGATAACGTATTTCCACAAACCATAGATGTAGTAAAAACCCGCGCTGAAATGTTCGGCTTTGAAGTGGTGGTCGCGCCGGCCCGTCAGGTTGTTGATCACGACGTGTTCGGCACGTTATTGCAGTATCCGGACCGTCAGGGCGAGATACATAATATCGAACAACTGATTGCTGCGGTGCAGCAGCAGAACGGCGTGGTTGCTGTGGCTGCCGATATCATGAGCCTGGTATTGCTGAAAGCGCCGGGCGAAATGGGCGCAGATATCGTATTGGGTTCAGCTCAGCGCTTTGGCGTGCCAATGGGCTACGGTGGCCCCCATGCCGCCTTCTTTGCAACCCGCGACAAGTACAAGCGCTCATTGCCGGGCCGCATTATCGGTGTATCTAAAGATACCCGCGGTAACGTGGCGCTGCGGATGGCGATGCAGACCCGTGAGCAACATATCCGCCGCGAGAAAGCGAACTCGAACATCTGTACCGCCCAGGTACTGCTGGCGAACATGGCTTCCTTCTACGCCGTCTACCATGGTCCGCAAGGGCTGCGTACCATTGCTTCGCGCATCCACCGCCTGACCGATATCGTGGCACTTGGTTTGCGTGATCAGGGCGTGCAGTTGATTAACAGCCACTGGTTCGACACCCTGACCTTTGCTTATGAAGGAAACGCTGACGATCTGCAGCGCCGAGCGGTCGACGCGGGTCTGAATCTGCGGGTTGATGGCAATGGCGTGTTTGGTGTGAGTTTAGATGAAGCCAAAACCCGTGCGGATATCGAAGTACTCTTTGAAGTTATTCTGGGTGCTGATCATGGCCTGGATATCGAAACCCTTGACAGCCGAATAGCAGCCGGCGAAGTCGAATCGATTCCCGCCGACCTGGTTCGCCAGAGCGACATCCTGACCCATCCGGTATTTAACAGCTATCACTCAGAAACTGAGATGCTGCGTTATATCAAGCAGTTGGAAAATAAAGATCTGTCGCTGAACCACAGCATGATCTCGTTAGGCTCATGTACCATGAAGCTCAACGCTACAGCCGAAATGATCCCGGTCACCTGGCCTGAATTCGGTCAGCTGCACCCATTCTGTCCGGCCGATCAGGCAGCCGGCTACGGTGAACTGCTGACCACCCTGTCTGAATGGCTGATTGACATCACCGGCTATGACAATATGTCGTTGCAGCCGAACTCGGGTGCCCAGGGCGAGTACGCTGGCCTTCTGGCCATTCAGAAGTATCATGCCAGCCGCGGCGAAGCCCATCGTAACATCTGCTTAATTCCAAGTTCAGCTCATGGCACTAACCCGGCCACAGCGCAGATGATGGGCATGAACGTGGTGGTGGTTGATTGTGATAAGAACGGTAACGTTGATCTGAATGATCTGAAAGCCAAAGCGACCGAAGCCGGTGATAACTTATCCTGTATCATGGTCACCTACCCGTCAACGCATGGTGTGTACGAAGAAGGCATCCGTACTATTTGTGACACCATTCACGAGTTTGGCGGTCAGGTTTACCTGGATGGCGCCAATATGAACGCTCAGGTTGGCGTGACCTCGCCAGGCTACGTAGGCGCTGATGTATCGCACCTGAACCTGCACAAAACCTTCTGCATTCCGCATGGCGGCGGCGGTCCGGGCATGGGTCCAATCGGTGTGAAAAAGCACCTGGCGCCGTTCCTGCCAAACCACACCGTGGTGCCGATTCATGGTACGGGCCTGGATAATGGCGCGGTGGCGGCGGCTCCTTTCGGTAGCGCCAGCATTCTGCCGATCTCCTGGATGTATATCGCCATGATGGGTAGCCCGGGACTGCGTGAAGCAACCGAAGTTGCGATTATGAACGCGAACTACATCGCCAAAAAGCTGAGCGATCACTATCCAATCCTCTATAAAGGCCGTAACGCCCGCGTAGCTCACGAATGTATCGTTGATCTGCGGCCACTGAAAGACGCCGCCGGCGTGACTGAAGTGGACGTGGCCAAACGCCTGCAGGATTATGGTTTCCACTCGCCGACCATGAGTTTCCCGGTGGCTGGCACCCTGATGGTGGAGCCGACTGAATCAGAGTCCAAAGCCGAACTGGACCGGTTCATCGAGGCGATGATTGCAATCCGTGAAGAAGCCCGCAAAGTCGAAAACGGTGAATGGCCGCAGGATAACAACCCGCTGCACCACGCTCCGCATACGCTGGCTGACTTAGTTGACAGTAACTGGGACCGCCCTTACAACCGCGAAACCGGCGCCTATCCGGTAGCTGCGGTGAAGGTGAATAAGTTCTGGCCGAGCGTGAACCGTATCGACGACGTCTACGGCGACCGTAACCTGATGTGTAGCTGCCCGGCGACAGACCTTTACCGGTAATGCTGGCACAGCTTAGTTATAAAAAAGCGGGCCCGGCCCGCTTTTTTTTGCGGCAAGAAAAAACTTGACCCTTTGCGCTTTAGGTATATGTTAAATGTTAAACGGATAAATAAACTAGTTTACAAGTTAGGGCGGATAATGGCGTTGAATAGCAAAGGAGCAATACAAGTTGATGCGGAAGCCGCTTTTCATCGACTTGCCGGTAACCTCATCCACAGCGGCTCACCGCAATTCTTTGCCAAATTGGCCGAACTGCTGGCCCAGATACTGTCTGTAGATCACGTCCTTATTGCTGAAACTTGCCCAGACGACTCGGGCTATGCCCGCTCGCTGGCAAACTACTCGATGGGCAGGCATGTTGCGGATGTTCGTTATTTATTGCACGGGACCCCGTGCGAGATGGTCGTGCGCGGCGATTTTTGTAGCTACCCTGAAGGTGTACGTAAGCGCTTTCCCGATGATCATCTGTTACAGGAAACCGCAGCGGAGAGCTACCTTGGCGTATCGCTGCGGGATCGCGATGGTAATCAACTGGGGTTGCTGGCGATAATGCATAATACCCCCAGCGATTTTTCTGCCACCGCCGCCGAGGTGGTGCGCATTGCCGCTGCCCAGGCTGCTGCCCATTTAGCCCAGGCGCATACCGAACAGAGTTTGCGGGAAAGCGAAAGGCGATTGTCGACGTTGATGAGCAATCTGCCGGGTGTCGCCTATCGGTGCAAGAACGACGGGCGGTGGACCATGGAGTTTATGAGCTGCGGCGCTGAAAAGCTTACCGGCTACCGGGTTGAACAATTACTTAATAACAAGGATCGCTCCTACTTCGATATTATTGTTCCGGAAGATAGGCAAGAACTGAGGCAACAGCTGGTCGACTCCCAGCGCAAAACGGGCGCGTTTGAAATCACTTATCGAATTGTGCACGCCAACGGAGAACAGCGCTGGGTTTCGGAGCAAGGTCAAGTCATTAGCGGCGAAGAGAGCCAAAGCTCATACATTGAGGGCTTTATCGAAGACATCACCGAGCGCCATTTACAGCATGAGAAAATTAGTAAACTTGCGTACCAGGATACGGTCACCGATTTGCCTAACCGTTTTGCGTTTTTAGAAAAGCTCAATGAGTTCTATCACGATGCAGCAGCCAATAATCAGCGGGTGGCATTGCTGGTCCTTGATTTGCAGCGCTTCAAAGAAATTAACGATCTGCAGGGCTTCCATATCGGCGACATACTACTTCGGAAAGTTGCCGAACGGTTGCAGGCGATAACCGGGCCTGATGAATATCTGGCCCGGTTTGCCGGTGATGAATTCGCACTGGTGGTAAGCGATTACCAACCAGGCAAACAAGCTGCTATCGTAAAACGTCTGCGACAGGCACTGACACCGCCGTTCAGCATTAACGACAGTGAATTCAGACTGCGGGCAACTGTGGGCGTGGCTTGCTCAGACAATTCAAGTTCCGCCGAAAGTCTCTTGCAGGCGGCGAGTATAGCGATGCATCAGGCCAAGCTGATGAATTCGGATTTGTGCCTCTATGACGAGGCTTTAGCCAGCCAGTTAGTTAAGCGTCAGTACCAGACCGAGCGTTTTATAGAGGCAATTCACAACGATGGTCTGGCCATTTACTTTCAGCCTCAGATTGATTTGCATACGGGAGCTCTTGTCGGCGCTGAAGTACTGTGTCGCTGGCGCGATGATGAATTGGGTTCGGTGCCGCCGGATGTCTTTATCGGTATTGCGCGGGAACAGGGACTACTGGAAAAACTCGGCGATATGGTGATGCAACTGAGCTGTCAGCAAATAAGAGACTGGCAACAGCAGTTCGGCGACGTTGTCGGGATGTCGCTTAATCTGGCTGTGCAGCAGTTTAATAATCCCCAACTGGCTGAGAGGTTCGTCGAATTACGGGGGGATATCCCGTCTAATTTACTGACCCTGGAAATCACCGAAAGCGATTTAATGGTGGACGCCGAGGAGGCCGCTCGTATTACTAAAGAGCTGGCGGATGAGGGCTTCCGGCTGGCGATAGATGATTTCGGCACGGGCTATTCGTCGTTGGCGTATTTGCAGCGCTTCGCTATTGATTTTCTGAAAATCGATATGTCGTTTGTGCAGAACATGCATGAAGATAAGAATAGTGAAGCGATTGTCTCCACCATTATTGCCATGGCGAAAAGTCTTGGTATGCGCACCATCGCTGAGGGTGTCGAGACGGCGGAGCAGGTACGCATTTTGAAGGCGGCCGGCTGTGACTTTGCGCAGGGCTTTTATTTTGACCGGCCCATGACTGGTGAGCGGTTTGCCGAGAAATGGCTGAAGCCAGAGACGAAACACGTTGTTCAGGCATAATTGCCATCAGTCCCGCGCGGTAGCGCGAGCGCCAGTAGCGCAGCAATTAGTATAAATAGCGCCGATATAGCCAGACAGGCCGTCAGGCCATAGGCCTGGTAAACCCAGCCTGACAAGATAGTCCCCAGCAGACGGCCACCAGCATTGGCCATGTAATAAAAGCCGACATCAAGTGAAACTCCGTCGCCGCGCGCATAACTGACAATCAGATAACTGTGCAAGGCCGAGTTTATAGCAAACACAAAACCGAACACCAATAGCCCCACGACCAGCACCGTTGCTGATGGTAACTGCCAGTAAAGCCCGCTAATGATCAACAGCGGCGTTACTACCAGCGCCAGCCCCCACCCGAAAGCGTTGTGCGTGCGGGTGAACCGGGGCGCGACGCTTTGTACCGCACCGTAGCCGATAACCCATAGCGCCATAAAGCCGCCGATGCGCCAGTGATCCCAGTTGAGTTGGGTGCTCAGGTAAACCGGCAGCGCCACCACAAACCAGATATCGCGGGCGGCGAACAGGAACAGCCTGGCGGCAGACAGTACGTTGATGGCGAGGCTTTTGGACAGAATTTCGCGGAATCTGGGCTTAAATTTAGCTTTGCCCAGGTCGGCTGCCAGGCGCCAGAGACTGAACAACCATACCGCCAGCAGCGCCAATGCCATAAGCAGAATAGCGCCCTTGAAACCAATTAGCGAGAGCAACAAGGCACCGAGGAAAAAACCGATGCCTTTCAGGGCATTTTTAGAGCCGGTGAGAATAGCGACCCACCGGTAAAGCTGCCCCTGTGCGTCGGCAGGAATTAACGTTTTTATCGCGCTTTTCGCGCTCATTTTGTTCAGGTCTTTCGCGATACCCGATAGCGCTTGGGCGATCATTACCCAGATCACAGTCAGCAATTCAGCCGGTACCAGCAGCATACTCAGGGCAATAATCTGCAGGCCAAGACCCATATTCATGGTGCGGTTCAGGCCGATACGCGCGCCCAGCCAGCCACCAACCAGGTTCGTGACCACGCCAAAAACTTCGTAAAACAGAAACAGCATCGCAATACTGAGTGGGCTGTACCCCAGTTGATGGAAGTACAGCACCACCAGCATCCGCAGGGCGCCGTCGGTAAGGGTAAACGCCCAGTAGTTACCTGTAATGAGTAAATACTGGCGCACCGGTGCGCTCAGATTGCGAAGTGTCGCGAGCATTTACTAATCTGCCTTGCCAACCAGCGCTGCCAGTTCCACGGTGCGGTTGGCGTAGCCCCACTCGTTATCGTACCAGGCGTAGATTTTTACGTGGGTGTCGTTGACCACCATGGTTGACAGCGCATCAACGATGCTCGACCGGGGATCCGTTTTGTAATCAATGGACACCAGTGGCTGCTCTTCATAGCCAAGGATACCTTTGAGTTCTCCCTCAGCGGCCGCTTTGAAAAAGCCATTCACTTCTTCTGCAGTGGTTGCGCGTTGGACCTCAAATACACAGTCGGTCAGTGACGCGTTTGCCAGCGGCACCCGCACCGCGTGCCCGTTCAGCTTGCCTTTAAGCTCGGGAAAAATTGTGGTGATTGCCGTTGCCGACCCGGTAGTAGTTGGGATCAGGCTCATACCGCAGGCCCGCGCCCGACGCAGATCCTTGTGGGCAGCATCGAGAATAGTCTGGGTATTGGTTAAATCATGAATAGTAGTCATGGAGCCATGTTTGATACCCAGCTTCTCATTGATAACCTTAACCACCGGTGCCAGGCAGTTGGTGGTACAGGAGGCCGCGGTAACAATCCGGTGCTGCGTGGGATCAAAGTCGCTGTCGTTAACGCCCAGCACAATGTTAGGCACGCCTTCATCTTTTACGGGGGCTGACACCACCACGCGTTTGACGCCCTGATCCAGATAGTCCTGCAGCAGCCCGGTGGTTTTAATTTTGCCGCTGGCTTCAATAATCAGGTCACAGTCGGACCAGTCGGTATCGTTGATCTCTTTATTCTGGCTGAACGCGAGTGAGCGTTTGCCAATGGCAATAAAGCGGCCCTCTTCACTGGCTGTGGCGTGATGATCCCAACGGCCATGGACCGAATCAAAATTCAGCAAATGAGCAAAAGTAACGGCGTCGCCAGCCGGGTCGTTAACCCGCACAAACTCCAGTTCCGGATGGTTCCAGCCAGCGCGCAGGGCCAACCGGCCAATACGCCCTAAACCGTTAATTCCAACTTTAATCGTCATCGCTTCTCTCCTGTGCAATTCTCGGTGCAATTCAAATCGTTTACGCCGGGCAACATGAGCTGCCGCGTTGCGGGCGTTCACCCATGCGCTGCAGGTTCATAAGGCACGGTTGCAGGTAGCTGTCATGTTCGCGGGATAACAGATCGAGCATTTCACTAACCCAGTGCGGCAAATCCGGATGTAGCTGATAGAAAACCCAGATCCCCTCGCGGCGGTCTTTCAGCAGACCGCAGGCGCGAAGTAGCGCCAGGTGACGGGATATTTTTGGCTGGCTTTCATCAAGCGCCGTAGTCAGTTCACATACACAAAGCTCGGTTTCGCGCTGTATCAGCAGCAAACAGCGCAGGCGCGTGTCGTCAGCCAGGCATTTAAAGAGTACGACAGGATCCATGCTTTCAACCTATATGGAATTTCATATATATGCTAATCCATATGTATTGAAAGTCAATGTTGTTTTGCTTCTAATGCGGTTATGCTGGGTTCGGATAACGACATAGCCCGTTAATTGGTTAATTGATCTCAAGGGCTCTTGAGCTTTGCGGCTGAGTCCCTTTAAATGGTCTCATTGTAAAAACAGTAGGTGACTATAATGATAAATACTATGCGTACTTGGATTCTTGCTGGTTTACTGGCGTCAGTCAGTGTTACCAGCGTCGCTCAGGATCTGCCTGAAGCCAAGATTAACCCCGATCAGGTGGTGGTAACCGAGCACCGTGCTGACATAAATGGTGAGCGCTTTAAATATACCGCCACTACCGGCACTCAGCCGGTATTTAACGAAGAAGGCGATGCTATCGCTGCCTTATACTTTACCTATTACCAGCGCCAGGACGTAAAAAATCCTGAGAATCGTCCGTTACTCATTTCTTTCAATGGCGGCCCGGGCTCAGCATCAGTCTGGATGCACATCGCCTATACCGGCCCAAAATCGCTGCGGGTTGATGACGAAGGCTTCCCGATCATGCCTTACGGCGTGAAAGACAACCCTCACTCAGTGCTGGATGTAGCCGATATCGTATTTGTGAACCCAGTCAACACCGGCTATTCCCGCGTACTGCCATTTAAAGATGGCAAGCTGCCGTCACGCGAAGAGCAGCAGAAGTTATTCTTTGGCGTAAATGCTGACGTGAAATACCTGGCTGACTGGGTAAATACCTTTGTTACCCGCAATAATCGCTGGCGCTCGCCGAAGTACCTGATTGGTGAAAGCTATGGCACTACCCGTGTATCGGGGCTGGCGCTGGAACTGCAGAACCGTCAGTGGATGTACTTGAATGGCGTTATTCTGGTTTCCCCGACTGATATTGGCCTGGAACGTGAAGGCCCGGTAAAAGCCGCGAACCGCCTGCCATACTTTGCCGCTGCTGCCTGGTACCACAAAGCATTGCCGTCGGATCTGCAGGATAAAGATCTGCTGGACGTGTTAGAAGAAGTTGAAGCATACACCATGGACACCTATCTGCCGGCGCTGGCAAAAGGTGCGTTGCTGAACGGCGCTGAGCGCGAGCGTATTGCGGGCCAGGTGGCTTACTACTCAGGTCTGGATAAGACCACAGTCATGCGTTCCAACCTGGAAATTGAAACCTCGTTCTTCTGGAAAGAGCTGCTGCGCGAGCGTGGCCACACCATCGGCCGCCTGGATTCCCGTTATCTGGGAATTGACGCCAAAGACGTTGGCGCTCGTCCGGATTACAACGCTGAACTGACTTCGTGGTTACACTCATTCACGCCAGCGATTAACTACTATCTGCGTGAAGAACTGAACTACAAAACTGACCTGAAATACAACATGTTTGGTCCGGTACATCCGTGGGATCGCACTAACAATAATACCGGCCGCAACCTGCGTCAGGCGATGGCACAAAACCCCTACCTGCATGTGCTGATCCAGTCGGGTTACTTTGACGGCGCTACCAACTATTTCGATGGCAAATACAATATGTGGCACCTGGACCCAAGCGGAAAAATGAGTCACCGCATCGGTTTTAAAGGCTATCGCAGCGGCCACATGATGTATCTGCGCGCTGAAGATCTGAAGTTATCGAATCAGGATCTGCGTGAATTCATTCTGAAATCTCTCCCAGCCGAAGGCGAAGCGGCCAAATATAAATAAACAGGCGATATAAGATGAAAAAATTAACCGCATTAGCTTTATCAATCGGAGTGGCACTTGCCGCTCCGGCTTTTGCTCAGGATAAATCTGAGTGGGACGTCAGTGCACCGCAAGGCGAGTTTAAAGACATCCAGATCAATACCAATGAAGGTACCTGGATGAACGTCGACATGAGCCCTGACGGCCAATATATTGTGTTTGACATGCTGGGTGATATCTATCGGATCCCAGCAAAAGGTGGCGACGCTGAACTGCTGGTTGGTGGCATTGCCTGGCATATGCAGCCGGTGTATTCACCTGATGGCAAGTCCATTGCTTATACCTCGGACGCCAACGGCGGCGACAATATCTGGATCATGGATGCCGATGGCAGTAATCCACGGGCAGTCACCAATGAAACCTTCCGCTTGCTGAACAGCCCGGCCTGGAGTCCCGACGGTGAGTTTCTGGTCGCCCGTAAGCATTTTACCGCGCGCCGCTCGCTGGGTGCCGGCGAAGTCTGGATGTACCATCGTAGCGGTGGCAGTGGTGTGATGCTGACGGAACGCCCCAACGATCAGAAAGATCTGGGCGAACCGGCGTTTTCACCCGATGGCCGTTACATCTATTTCTCCCAGGATGATACCCCGGGCAAAACCTTCCACTACAGCAAAGACTCGCTGGAAGGTATCTATGAAATTAAACGCTTTGACCGCGAAACGGGCGAGATCGATGTGATTCTGGCTGGCGCCGGCGGTGCTATTCGCCCGACGCCGTCACCGGACGGTAAATACCTGGCCTATGTGAAGCGCGAAGACTTCAACAGCGTGTTGTATCTTTATGACCTGGAATCAGGTGAAAAGCGCCGGTTGTACACGCAGCTGGATCGCGATATGCAGGAAACCTGGGCAATTCATGGCGTCTATCCGACCATGGACTGGACTCCGGATAGCCAGAACCTGGTGTTCTGGGCCGATGGTAAAATCATGCAGCTGGATATCACTGATCGTAATGCCAAAGTGATCCCATTCAGCGTCAGCACCACCAAAAAGGTTCAGCAAGCGCTGCGCTTTGAGCAGAACCTGGACCAAGATCGCTTCAAAGTGAAGATGTTACGGATGGTGCAGGTTGCGCCAGATGGCTCTGAAGTGGTTTATGAAGCGCTCGGTAAGCTCTATGTCCGCAGTTTGCCTGATGGTACGCCGAAGCGTCTGACCAACCGCGAGGGTACCTGGGAGCTGTATCCAACCTATTCCCGTGATGGCAGCAAACTGGCCTATGCCACCTGGGATGATCAGGCTCAGGGTAGTCTGGTCGTGCGCGATCTGAAATCTGGCCAGGAGCAGATTATCAATACCGGCACCGGCAAGTTTATCGAGCCGGTATTCAGCCCGGATGGTAATAGCCTGGTGTACCGCAAAATTCGCGGGGGGTATATCACTCCTGACACTTATGGTCTGGAGCCAGGTATTTACCATGTTGGGCTGCAGCGTGGGGCCAAGCCCACCCTAATCAGCGAGCGTGGCTATCAGCCACAGTTCGGCGCCCGTAGCGACCGGGTTTATCTGATGGACTCGGGCGCGGCGCAAGAATTGTTCTCGGTTAATACCACCACCCGCGAACAACGCACGCTTTATACCTCAGAGCATGCCACTGAATTCCGGGTTGCTCCTGATGGCAGTCACCTGGCTTTCGCTGAGCGTTTCAAAGTATTTGTCACGCCCTTCGTAGAACGTGGGGCGCCAATCAAAATCAGCCCAACCGACAAGCAGTTCCCGGTACAGCAACTGTCAGCCCGGGCCGGCGAGAATATTTCCTGGACCGCAGATGGCTCGGCGCTATACTGGTCGCTTGGACCTGAGCTCTATCACAGCTCAGTGGCCGGTATGTTTGATATCAAGGCCGACGATGCTGCTTTTGAGCAGGTGTCTGATGGCCTGGATATCAGTTTTGAAGCCGATGCCAATATCCATGATGAGGCAGTCGCTTTCGTTGGCGGCCAGGTAATCACCATGGAAGGCGAAGAAGTGATCGAGCAGGGCACCGTTATTGTGCGCGGCAACAAGATCATTGCCGTTGGCGCGAAAGCAGACGTCACCGTTCCGGCTGATGCGGTGGTTATCGACACCACCGGCAAAACTGTGATGCCGGGCCTGTTCGATGGTCACGCACACGGTCCGCAGGGCGATAATGAGATTATCCCTGAGCAGAACTGGAAAACATACGCCACGCTGAGCTTCGGTGTAACCTCGATCCACGATCCGTCCAACGACACCACGGAAATTTTTGCGGCCAGCGAGCTACAAAAAGCCGGACTGATTAACGCGCCGCGGACGTTCTCGACCGGTACCATTCTGTATGGTGCAAATGGTCCAGGTTATACCTCACATGTGGATAGCCTTGATGATGCTAAATTCCATCTGGAGCGGCTGAAGAAAATTGGTGCCTTCTCGGTGAAGAGCTATAACCAGCCACGCCGTAATCAGCGTCAGCAGGTGGTGCAGGCCGGTCGAGAGCTCGAGATGATGGTAGTACCTGAAGGCGGTTCATTACTGCAGCACAACCTGAGCATGATTGCCGATGGCCATACTACGATTGAGCACTCCATTCCGGTTGCCAAAATCTATGACGATATTGAGCAGTTCTGGAGTCAGACCGAAGTTGCCTACACGCCAACACTGGGTGTGGCTTATGGCGGTATCTGGGGTGAGAACTACTGGTATGCTGAAACGGACGTCTGGAAACATCCAAAGCTGAGCAAATTTGTTCCGCAGGATGCCCTGGTGGCTTCCGTACGCCGGGAGAAAGCGCCCCATGACCACTACAACCACTTTAACAACGCCGATGTGGCGAAAAAGCTACTTGATGAAGGCGTTACAGTGGTTGCCGGTGCGCATGGACAGCGCGAAGGCCTGGC
>NZ_JAWVYM010000007.1:0-72702 GCF_033722695.1 Pseudidiomarina sp.
GGCGCTTCGCCGTGCAACAGCATGTAACAGACTTCAAGGTAGTCTGCCTGAGTTGCCAGCTGATCAATCGGATACCCACGATGCAGGAGAATACCCTTATCACCATCAATATAAGTAATCTTTGATTCGCATGAGCCCGTTGCTAAAAAGCCCGGGTCGAAGGTGAAGTAACCATGCTTGCCTAAAGTACGCACGTCAACTACATCATAGCCGGCTGTACCAGTTAATACTGGCAATTCAATGGATTGGCCGTCAATCTGCAGGGTGGCTTTACGATCAGCCATAAGGAAATCTCCTTGTTTGAGTCTGCTTCATCACTAAAAAGAGCGCTAGTTTTACTTCATTTTTACGGTGTTTGTCAATTCAAACGGCCGTTTAAACCAGTTTAAGCCAGCAGGATAAGACTAAGGTCGGATAGATTATTGTAATTGACTTTACCGCAGTGATCGAATTGCAAAAAAATTACGTTTTTAAGGGGAAAGGAGCCGCCAGAGAATTGTAATTAGTGCTATTGGCTTATATACTTTGGCGGCGATCTCACAGGGTCCTCTTTCCGGAGGATGTTTGAAGTTCCGAGCATGTTTATAATGCTTTTCCTAAAGGCACAACAATCGTGAAAAAACAAAGACCTGTACATTTAAACTTGTTAACCATCCGCCAACCTGCAGCGGCCATCAGTTCAATCCTTCATCGTGCTTCCGGCGTTATTATGCTGTTTGCCGTAGTATTACTGGTTTGGGCTTTAGCTGTGTCCCTTCAGTCGGCTGAAGGCTTTAACACCGTCTACGAGCTGTTTTCTGGCTGGTTCGCTAAATTTATCGCCTGGGGTATTCTCACCGCACTGGCGTATCACCTTTTAGCTGGTATCCGTCATATGGTGATGGATATGGGCTACTGGGAAGAGCGTGACTCAGGCCGCATCAGCGCCATTTCGGTGTTTGTGCTGGCGATTATTCTTTCGATTCTGGCAGGAGTCTGGTTATGGTAAAAGCAGCTGGAACCTTTGGCCGCAGCGGCCCTCATGATTTTATCCTGGTGCGAGCCAGCGCCATTATTCTGGCATTGTATGCCATTTTCCTGATGAGCTTTTTGGTTTCCGTAGATCAACTGACCTATGCGGTCTGGACCAACTTTTTCGCTGGTATGGGCGTTAAGATCTTTACCCTGTTGGCCTTAACTGCAGTGCTCGTCCACGGCTGGATCGGGACCTGGCAAGTATTAACGGACTACGTAAAAATCACCGGCTTACGAGCTTTTCTTCAATTTGTTTTCAGTGTTTCACTTATCATTGTCTGGTTAGCCGGTCTGTTGGTAGTGTGGCCTGTGGAGGGTGTGTGAAGTGAGCGTACAAACTCTCGAATTTGATGCCGTTGTTATCGGCGCTGGTGGTGCAGGCATGCGTGCCGCGCTGCAAATTACCGAATCAGGGCTTACTTGTGCGCTGATGTCTAAAGTTTTTCCCACCCGTTCCCATACAGTATCGGCGCAGGGCGGTATCACCGTAGCCCTGGGTAACGCCCATGAAGACAACTGGGAATGGCACATGTTCGATACGGTAAAAGGGTCTGACTACATTGGTGACCAGGATGCCATCGAATATATGTGTAAGGCTGGTCCTGAAGCTATTCTCGAAATGGAAAATATGGGGCTGCCATTCTCCCGTTTTGAAAACGGCAAAGTCTATCAGCGGCCATTCGGTGGTCAGTCCAAAGCCTTTGGTGGCGAGCAGGCAGCGCGTACCGCAGCTGCTGCTGACCGTACTGGCCATGCGCTGTTACACCTCTTGTACCAACAGAATATTAAAAACAAAACCACCATTTTCTCCGAGTGGTACGCGCTGGATCTGGTTAAAAACCAGGACGGAGCAGTAGTTGGTACCACCGCATTAAACATTGAAACCGGTGAAATTTTCTACATAAAAGCTAAGGCAGTGGTACTGGCCACCGGTGGTGCAGGACGGATTTACTCCTCTACTACCAACGCGCACATCAATACTGGCGACGGCGTTGGTATGGCACTGCGCGCGGGTGTACCAGTTCAGGATATGGAAATGTGGCAGTTCCACCCAACGGGTATTGCCGGTGCGGGTACCCTGGTAACCGAAGGTTGCCGTGGTGAAGGTGGTTACCTGCTGAATAAAGATGGCGAACGCTTCATGGAGCGCTATGCGCCGAACGCTAAAGATTTGGCGTCTCGTGATGTGGTAGCGCGGTCGATGATGACTGAAATTCGCGAAGGCCGTGGCTTTAAAGGCGATTCAGGCCCTTATCTGAAGCTGAAGCTGGATCACCTGGGCCGTGACGTGCTGGAAAGTCGTCTGCCTGGTGTTTGTGACCTGGCGAAAACCTTTGGTCACGTTGACCCTGCTGAAGAACCGATTCCGGTTGTACCAACCTGCCACTACATGATGGGCGGCATTCCGACCAATGTAGACGGTCAGGCGCTGTACATTGATGATAACGGACAGGCGACGGCTGTACCGGGCTTATTTGCCTGTGGCGAAATTGCCTGTGTATCGGTACACGGTGCTAACCGTCTTGGAGGTAACTCACTGCTCGACCTGGTGGTCTTTGGCCGCGCAACCGGCCTGCATCTGGGTGAAGTTCTGGCGGCAACTAACGATGTTCGGGATGCCAGCCAGGATGATATCGACGCAGCATTAGCGCGTTTCAATCGCTGGGAAAGTAATAAAGATGGTGAAGACCCGGTTCAGATCCGCAAAGATCTACAGAACTGCATGCAGATGAACTTCTCGGTATTCCGTGAAGGCGAAGCAATGAAAGAAGGTCTGGAAGAGCTGAAGAAAATTCGCGAGCGCCTGAAAAACGCGCGTCTGGATGACACCAGTAAAGAATTTAATACCCAGCGTATTGAGTGTCTGGAACTGGACAACTTAATGGAAACTGCTTATTCGACAGCAGTAGCGGCCAACTTCCGTACTGAAAGTCGCGGCGCGCATAGCCGGGCTGACTTCCCTGATCGTGATGATGAAAACTGGTTGGTACACAGCGTTTACCGTCCGGGCGATGAGTCGATGATCAAACGTGAAGTAAATATGCAGCCCAAGCTGCGCGAAGCATTCCCGCCCAAAGCGCGGACTTACTAAGGTTAGGTGAAAACGATGAAGAAATTGAGCATATCAGTTTATCGTTATAATCCGGACGTTGATAATGCGCCCTATATGAAAGATTACACCCTGGAAGTTGATGAAGGGCGTGACATGATGGTGCTGGATGTCCTGCAAAAACTGAAAGAGCAGGATCCGACATTGGCGTACCGCCGTTCATGCCGTGAAGGCGTGTGTGGCTCTGATGGTCTGAACATGAACGGCAAAAATGGCCTGGCATGTATTACCCCGTTATCAGCGCTCAAAGGCAGCAAAATTGTGATCCGTCCGTTACCCGGCTTACCGGTTATCCGGGATCTTATCGTCGATATGAGCCAGTTCTATACTCAGTATGAGAAAATTAAGCCGTATCTCATCAATGATGAAAAAACGCCGCCAGCGCGCGAGCGTCTTCAATCACCGGAAGAGCGTGCTAAGCTGGACGGCCTGTACGAGTGTATCCTATGTGCATGCTGCTCAACCTCTTGTCCGTCATTCTGGTGGAACCCGGATAAGTTCATTGGTCCGGCTGGTCTGCTGCAGGCATACCGTTTTCTGATCGATAGCCGCGATACGGCGACCGAGCAACGACTCGACGATCTGGATGATGCATTCAGCGTGTTTCGTTGCAAAGGCATCATGAACTGTGTCGACGTTTGCCCGAAAGGATTAAACCCAACCAAGGCTATTGGACACATCAAATCCATGCTATTGACTCGGGCGATTTAATATAATCGCTCTGATTTGCTATAGTTGTGGCCGAGCTGTATCGAAATAGCCATCCAGCTCGGATGGCTATTTTTTTATAAACAAGTGTGAAGGAACAGCGATGCAAGATGGCGTAATGCAAGCCTGGCTAGAATCCTCCCACCTTGCCGGTGGTAATATGGCTTATATCGAGGAGCTCTTTGAGCTATACCTCGACGATCCCACCTCCGTCAGTGATGAGTGGAGAGAGTTTTTCGATCAACTTCCGCACGACGATTCCAGTCGTGATATTAAGCACAGCCTTATCCGTGAAGAATTTCGCGAAGCAGCTAAAAACAAGCTGAAGCAGGTGGGCGGTAACGTAACCGGGCCGGACTTTAAACAGGTTAAAGTGCTGCAGTTGATTAACGCGTACCGTTTTCGCGGACACCAGCATGCCAATCTTGATCCGCTGAACCTCTGGCGCCAGCCCGAAGTCCCTGATCTCTCGCTTGCGCATCACGATCTCTCGAAAGATGATTTTGACACTGAGTTCAACGTGGGATCGCTGGCGGTAGGCCGCGAGACCATGAAGCTGGGTGAAATACGTGATGTACTTGATCGTATCTACTGTGATTCGATTGGTGCTGAGTACATGCACATTGTTTCAACCAAAGAAAAACGCTGGATTCAACAGCGTCTGGAAGGCGTTCGTGGCACCCCGACTTTTAAAGCAGAACAGCAACGCAAGATTCTTCGCGAACTGACTGCCGCCGACGGCCTCGAAAAATATCTGGGCTCGAAATTCCCGGGTGCTAAGCGCTTTTCGCTGGAAGGCGGTGACAGCCTGGTGCCTATGTTGAAGCATCTGATCAGCCGTGCTGGCGAGCAGGGTGGCAAAGAAGTTGTCATCGGTATGGCTCACCGTGGCCGGTTGAATGTATTGGTGAACGTACTGGGTAAGAAGCCACAGGAATTGTTCGATGAGTTCGCCGGTAAACATGGCGCCAGCAAAGGTTCTGGCGATGTGAAGTACCACATGGGCTTCTCGTCTGATTTCGCTACCCCAGGCGGTAACGTGCATCTGGCCCTGGCCTTTAACCCGTCGCATCTGGAAATTGTTAACCCGGTCGTGATGGGCTCAGTGCGCGCGCGAATGGATCGCCTGGACGATAAAGACGGTTCTAAAGTGATGCCAATTACCATTCACGGCGATGCAGCCATAGCTGGCCAGGGGATTGTGCAGGAAACTTTCAACATGTCGAAAACCCGCGCCTATCAGGTCGGTGGTTCGATTCGTATCGTGGTCAATAACCAGGTTGGTTTTACCACGTCTAAGCGCGAAGATGCCCGTTCAACGCAATATTGTACCGATATCGCCAAGATGGTGCAGGCGCCGATTTTCCACGTCAATGCAGATGATCCTGAAGCCGTTCTGTTTGTCTGTGAGCTGGCACTGGATTATCGCAATACCTTTAAGCGCGACGTGATGATCGACCTGGTCTGTTACCGTCGTCACGGCCATAACGAAGCAGACGAGCCAAGTGCTACCCAGCCGGTCATGTATTCAAAAATCCGTCAGCATCCGGTTGCCCGTGAGATTTACGCAGAGCGCCTGAAAAAAGCTGGTGTGATTGAAGACGATTATGCTGAAGATTTGATCAGCGACTATCGTGATCAGCTGGATAAAGGCGAAATAGTGTTGCCTGAATTCCGTGAAATGAAAGCACATTCAGTCGACTGGTCGCCTTATATCGGCAACGAGTGGGATGTCGACTATGACGCTAAAATCAGCAAAGACAGATTGAAACAACTGGGCGAAGCGATGAGCTCGGTGCCTGATAGTGTGCCGCTGCATTCACGCGTTCAGAAAGTATATGACGAGCGCATGAAAATGGCGCGAGGTGAAAAACTGGCTGACTGGGGCTTCGCTGAAACACTTGCTTATGCCAGCCTGGTTGATGACGGCTATCATATTCGCCTGACCGGTCAGGACAGTGGTCGTGGTACTTTCTTCCACCGTCACGCGGTGCTGCATAATCAGGACGACGCGTCGACCTATATGCCGCTGAACAATATCCATGCTGATCAGGGCCAGATTGAAATTTATGACTCGGTACTGTCAGAAGCTGCGGTTGTCGCTTTCGAGTATGGTTACGCAACGGCAGAACCAAAAGCGTTAGTGATGTGGGAAGCCCAGTTTGGTGATTTCGTGAACGGCGCCCAGGTCGTTATAGACCAGTTCCTGAGTTCCGGTGAGCAGAAGTGGGGCCGTCTGTGTGGCCTGACGTTATTGCTGCCGCACGGTTATGAAGGGCAGGGCCCGGAGCATAGTTCGGCACGGCTCGAGCGCTTCTTACAGTTATCAGCTGATCACAACTGGTCGGTCTGTGTACCAACCACCCCCGCCCAGGTTTTTCATATGATCCGTCGTCAACAACTGCGTCCGGTCCGCCGGCCGCTGATTGTGATGACACCAAAATCGCTCCTGCGGCATCAATTGGCGGTTTCGGATTTGGATGAGCTGACCACCGGCGTATTTCAGAATGCGATTGGTGAAATCGATTCATTGAAACCGAAAAAAGTGAAGCGCGTGATATTCTGTTCAGGCAAGGTTTTCTACGATTTATTGCAGGAACGCCGTAAGCGCGAGCAGGATGACGTCGCGATCGTGCGGATTGAGCAGCTTTATCCGTTTCCCGCTGAAGAAGTTTCTGAGATTTTGAAAGATTATCAGCATGTTAAGGACTTTGTCTGGTGTCAGGAAGAGCCGCAGAACCAGGGCGCTTGGTATAGCAGCCAGCATCATTTCCGCGGTGCCATTCCGAAGGGCGCAGATCTGACTTATGCAGGCCGTGAGGCGTCAGCCGCCCCTGCAGTCGGTTATTTGTCTGAGCATAATAAACAGCAGCAACGATTAGTCGATGACGCACTAACCATTAAATAGGTGATATTGACCATGGCTATAGAGATTAAAGTTCCCCAACTCCCTGAATCTGTTGCAGATGCAACAGTAGCGACCTGGCATGTGAAGCCGGGTGATAAAGTTTCACGCGACCAGAATCTGGTCGATATTGAAACCGATAAGGTGGTGTTGGAGGTTGTCGCTCCTGAAGATGGCGTGATTGATGAAATCATTGCTGACGAAGGGACTACGGTAAATGCTGAAGAAGTCATCGGTAAGATGAAGAAAGGCGGTGATGACTCGTCTGATGACTCAGACTCGTCTGATAAAAAAGAAAAGAAAGAGAACAAAGACGATAAAGAGAAAGAAGACAAAGACAGCGATAACGGCGACGAGAAAAAAGATAAAAAAGAGAAAAAAACCGCAGATAAGAAATCATCTGGCGGCGAAAAGCTTGAAGTGAAAGTGCCGACGCTGCCTGAGTCTGTATCGGATGCAACCATTGCCACCTGGCATGTTAAAGCGGGTGATAAAGTAACCCGTGACCAAAACCTGGTTGATATTGAAACCGATAAGGTTGTACTTGAAGTTGTGGCTCCGGCTGATGGCGTACTGGCTGAAATCAAGCACGATGAAGGCGACACTGTCGGCGCTGAAGACGTGATTGGTATCGTTGAAACCGGTGATACCGGTAACGGCGAAGAAGATAAATCTGAAGACAAGTCAGAAGGCAAATCTGAGCGCAAGGACAAAGAGTCAGATGAATCGGACGACAGCGACAAAGAAGTTGCTGGCCCTGCGGTTCGTCGCCTGCTGTCTGAGCATAACCTGAGTGTCAGTGATGTGAAAGGCACCGGTAAAGGTGGCCGTGTCACGAAAGAAGACGTCGAGAAACACGTGAAAGAGCAAGACAGCAAAAAAGACAGCGGTAAGAAAGAAGCGGCTAAGAAAGAAACCCCGGCGACTGCGGGCGATCGTGACCAGAAACGGGTTCCTATGACTCGTCTGCGTAAGACCATTGCAAAACGTCTGCTGGAAGCGAAAAACGCGACTGCCATGCTGACGACATTCAACGAAGTCAACATGAAGCCAATCATGGATCTGCGCTCGAAATACAAGAAAGAATTCGAAGAGCGTCATGACACCCGTTTAGGCTTTATGTGCTTCTATGTAAAAGCAGTAACTGAAGCGCTGAAGCGGTTCCCTGAAGTGAATGCTTCACTGGACGGCGATGACATCGTTTATCACAACTATTTTGACATCAGCATTGCGGTATCTACCCCACGTGGACTGGTTACTCCGGTACTACGTGACACCGATAAGATGAGCATGGCTGATATCGAGAAGAACATCAGAGAATTGGCTGAGAAAGGACGGGATGGCAAGCTGACCATGGATGACATGCAAGGCGGCAACTTCACCATTACCAATGGCGGAGTATTTGGCTCGCTGCTGTCGACACCAATTCTCAACCCACCACAAAGCGCAATCCTGGGTATGCACAAAATTCAGGATCGGCCTATGGCGGTTGACGGTAAGGTGGAAATCCTGCCGATGATGTACCTGGCATTGTCATATGATCACCGCATCATTGACGGTAAAGAGTCGGTTGGCTTCTTAGTGGCCATCAAAGAATTGTTAGAAGATCCGCAGCGCATGCTGCTGGATATTTAACTCTTGGGTAAGCAGCCCGCCGGGCTGCTTTAAATGTTCAAACGAATTGGAAAAACATCATGAACTTGCATGAGTATCAAGCCAAACAACTATTCAGAGAGTTTGGTTTGCCAGTATCTGAAGGTTACGCAGTTGACACTGCTGATGAAGCGGTAGAAGCGGCCAAGAAAATTGGCGGTGACCGCTGGGTAGTTAAAACTCAGGTTCACGCAGGCGGCCGCGGTAAAGCGGGCGGCGTAAAACTGGTATCCAGCCTCGAAGAAGTACGCAATTTTGCTAATAACTGGATCGGTAAAAACCTGGTCACCTATCAAACTGACGAAAACGGGCAACCAGTTGCAAAAATTCTGGTAGAAAGCCTGACTGATATCGACTCAGAACTGTACCTGGGCGCGGTAGTTGACCGTGCGACACGTAAGATTGTGTTCATGGCGTCTACTGAAGGCGGCGTGGAAATTGAGAAAGTTGCTGAAGAAACCCCAGAAAAAATTCTGAAAGCCATTATCGACCCGACTGTTGGCGCGCAGCCGTACCAAGGCCGTGAGCTTGGTTTTAAACTGGGTCTGAACCAGGATCAGGTTAAGCAATTTACCAAAATCTTTATGGGCCTGGCGAAGATGTTCGAGCAGTATGATTTCGCACTGCTGGAAATCAACCCGCTGGTTATCACTGAGCAAGGCAACCTGCATTGCTTAGACGGCAAAATCAACATCGACGGCAACGCGTTATACCGCCAGCCGAAGATTAAAGAAATGCACGATCCGTCACAGGATGATGAGCGTGAAGCCCGTGCTGCTAAGTGGGAACTGAACTATGTAGCCCTTGATGGCAACATCGGTTGTATGGTTAACGGTGCTGGCCTGGCCATGGGTACCATGGACATCGTGAAGCTGTCTGGCGGCGAGCCGGCGAACTTCCTGGACGTTGGTGGCGGCGCGACCAAAGAGCGCGTATCTGAAGCATTCAAAATCATTCTTTCTGACGACGCTGTGAAAGCGGTTCTGGTTAACATCTTCGGTGGTATCGTTCGTTGCGATATGATCGCAGAAGGTATTATCGGTGCTATCGAAGAAGTTGGCGTTAAAGTACCCGTGGTTGTGCGCCTGGAAGGGAACAACGCAGAGAAAGGTCGGGATAAGTTAAAAGAGAGTGGCCTGAACATCATCGCAGCTGAGAGTTTGTCTGATGCGGCTGATAAAGTGGTTGCTGCGGCAGGAGGTCAATAATGAGCATCTTGATCGATAAGAACACCAAAGTTATTTGCCAGGGTTTTACTGGCGGTCAGGGTACTTTCCACTCTGAGCAAGCTATCGCTTACGGAACGCAAATGGTTGGCGGTGTAACGCCAGGCAAAGGCGGCCAGGAGCACCTGGGCTTACCGGTATTTAATACCGTCCGTGAAGCCGTTGAGCAAACTGGCGCAACCGCATCGGTAATCTATGTACCAGCGCCATTCTGTAAAGATTCAATCATCGAAGCGGCTGATGCCGGTATCGAACTGATTATCTGTATTACTGAAGGCGTGCCAACGCTTGATATGCTGTATGTGAAAGAGTATCTGACACATAAAGGCGTACGCATGATTGGACCAAACTGCCCGGGCGTTATTACTCCTGATGAATGCAAAATTGGTATCATGCCTGGCCACATCCATAAGAAAGGGAAGGTGGGCATTGTTTCACGTTCAGGTACCTTAACTTATGAAGCAGTTAAGCAAACCACAGACGAAGGTTTCGGCCAGTCTACTTGTGTTGGTATTGGCGGCGACCCGATTCCGGGTTCTAACTTCATTGATATTCTGAAGTTATTCGAAAAAGATCCGGAAACTGAAGCGATTGTGATGATCGGTGAAATCGGCGGTACTGCAGAAGAAGAAGCTGCAGAGTACATCAAAGAAAACATCAGCAAGCCTGTTGTATCTTACATCGCCGGTGTTACCGCACCTCCGGGTAAGCGCATGGGCCACGCCGGTGCGATTATCTCTGGTGGTAAAGGTACTGCGGACGAGAAGTTCGCTGCCCTTGAAGCTGCTGGCGTTAAGACTGTACGTAGCCTTGCTGATATCGGTAAAGCACTGCGTGAGAAAACTGGCTGGTAATGTAACCGCTGGTAATCGAACATCTGAAAGGCCGCTCAGTGATGAGTGGCCTTTTTTATTGCTTGAACCAAAAAATGTTAACCCTTATTGTCGGTAATTATCGAACCGACAAAGTAGCCGGCTTAACGACATGAAAACCCTTATTTTTCCTGTGCTCGCACTCATCGCCTTTGCGGGTAACTCGGTATTGTGCCGGCTGGCACTTGCTGAGGGCGCTATTGATCCGGCCAGTTTTACCATGATTCGGCTGATCTCGGGCGCGCTTATACTGGCGATCATTATCCTGTTTAACCGTCCGCCTGCTGCCGATGGGCAGAAGGGCAGCTGGGCCGGTGCCGCCATGTTGTTCGTCTACGCGCTGGGCTTTTCATATGCTTATGTATCACTGGATACCGGTGTTGGTGCCCTGATTCTGTTTGGTGCTGTGCAACTGACGATGATTCTGATTGGTCTGGCGACCGGCAACAAAATCCGTTATCCGGAGTGGGCCGGGCTTGTTATGGCTTTTGCTGGCTTTGTCTACCTGATTCAGCCACGACTTGCTGTGCCAGAATCAGGCGCAGGCGTGGCGCTGATGACCCTGGCCGGAATCGCCTGGGGGCTTTATTCGCTTAAAGGGCGCGGCTCCAGGGGCGCGATTAACGACACCGCCTATAACTTCTTCCGGACCATCCCTTTTGTTCTGGTGCTGGCATTGCTCACCCTCGACGGAGCGTACTGGTCGCAAACTGGCTTACTGCTGGCAGTGGCATCAGGTGCGGTGACTTCCGGTATTGGCTACGCGCTCTGGTATATAGCACTGCGTAACCTATCGGTGACCGTCGCAGCAGTCGGTCAATTATCAGTACCGCTGATCGCTGCAGCAGGGGGCGTTATTTTTGCTGGTGAACTCATCAGTATACGGATGTCACTGGCAGCAGTGCTGGTACTGGGTGGTATTTTTATCGTGGTGATGAGTCGTTACCGTCACGCCAGGATGGTGGCCCGTGAAGGAAGCTGAGTACCGCCGCCTGCGCTGGGCCTACAGACGCGCCATACTGGGCGCTACAGCCCTTAATCTGGTTATTGGTGTAGCAGCAGTGCTGGTGTGGTTTAAATGGCAGCAACCAGGCTTTCTGGACCGCGGCCAGCTATTTCTGATCTTGCCGCTGTTGTTGATCTGGACCATTTTATTGAGAAAGTTTCCGCTGCGTGTTTATCAGATCCGCCGCGACCTCATTTCGCGCCGGGTTGAAACTGTCATTGGCGCTGGCGTGCTACATCCCAAGCCCGGCTTTCGTTTGTTTGCGCCGCCACGCCAGGAATTCACCCTTGATGGGCTGTCATTTAACGTCGACGGGCTGTCGGTTAGTGATCTTTATCTTGGTAAAAAAGTGCTGGTGCGTTACGCCTGTCATTCCGACACCTTATTATCGGTGCAGAAACTAGATACCGGTAAGGTCAGGGCCGACACCGGTGTCGAATTCAGTGAACAGGAAATCGCTATACTCAGGCTGATGCGCGATGGTCAGTCCGATAAGCTCATCGCCCGTGAGCTGGGGCTCAACCCCACTACCATCCGCACCTATAATTCAAACCTGTACCGCAAACTGTCGGTAACCACTCGCAAGGCGGCAGTAGCTCAGGCCTGGCGGCTCGGCCTCTATGATGTTAACTGACATCAACTGACATCAGCGCCCGGGAAATCCCTGCCCAAGCCCTTTATGCTGCAAAAAACAACTGCAGGTAAGGGGGACATATCATGCTGAGCAGCAAGTTAGCAGGGCCGTGGAGCCGGGGGCAGGGCTTCGTCATATTAATTAGTTTTGTGGTTATTTACTTTGGCCTGTCATGGCTGAGTATGCTGGCGGTAAAATACACCATTGGCTTTGCAGAGTTCTGGGGCGACAGCAAATATCCACCGGCTATGCTGCTGACATTAAGCCAGTTGCTTAAGGCTTTGGTTATTCTGGCGGTGATCTGGCCGCTGGCACTCAAACGTTATCAGGTATCCTGGACGGCTCTTGGTTTTTGCCGTGCCAGACTGGGCGGCCTTCGCGGCAGCGCCGATTCAGCTTTCCGGCACCAGCGCGCTGCACCTCATCCTCTTTCTGCTCATGACGGTGCTGATCACCCCAGTGGTCGAGGAGATTTTCTTCCGCGGCTTCTTGTTTCAGTGGATGGCCAGCCGGCACCGTTTGTGGTTAGCCGCGCTGATTAGTTCGGTGATGTTCGGCGCCTCGCATATTATTCCGCCACAGACCATAAGCGCTGCAATAATGTCTTTGTTAATCACATATTTATTTGTCGCCAGTAAGTCGCTGTGGCCGCCGATTGTTTGTCATATCGTCAGTAACCTGCTATCCGTTAGTGGTAACCTATTTATCCCGTTACTGGAGGTTGGTTAATGGAAATTAAGCTGAAACGCGTATATGACGACCCCGCAGACGATGATGGCCGCCGCATACTGGTTGACCGCATCTGGCCGCGCGGACTGTCCAAAGACGAAGTGCAGGTTGATGAATGGATGAAGGACATCGCTCCATCAGATCAATTACGTCAGGAGTTTCATGAGGGCGAACGGAGCTGGGGAGAGTTCCGCAATGCCTATATGGAAGAACTAAAACAATGTCGCAATGAATTACAGCAATTAATTGGCCTCTGTAAGGACGACAAAGTGACCTTGCTCTTCAGTTCAAAGGACGAGCAACACAATAACGCCATGGTGCTGAAAGATTATTTGAAAATGCTAGAGGCTAACTGATCCGAACGACCTGGTTCCAATATACAATAGCGCGGTGGAAAACTTTTTTAGAATGTGAGGACGAGTTATGGCGATGGATTTATTGTTTGTGCTTATCGGAGTGGCTTTGCTGACAGGCGGCGGTGAAGTTCTGATCCGTGGCGCATTGGGCGCGGCTAAACGGCTCAACGTGTCGCCTTTACTGAGCGGCCTGGTTATTGTTGGTTTCGGTACCTCCTCGCCGGAACTGGTCGTTTCTATTGATGCAGCAATTAACAACCAGCCTGATATCGCTATAGGCAACGTGGTTGGCAGTAATATCGGCAATATCCTGCTGATTTTAGGGCTATGCGCGATGATTTCGCCGATGGCGGTTAAACCCCTGGCGCTGCGTCGCGACGCCATTACCGTGGTTGGTGCCAGTGTATTATTTATGGTGCTGGTTGCTGGCAGCGCCTTAGCCCGACCGGATGCTTTTATTTTATTACTGGGCTTAGCTGCTTACCTGGTATGGGCTTACTGGACTGAGCGTGGTCACAATTTGCCCTCGGGTGAAGTGTATCAGGCTGAAGCTGAAGAGATTAAAGCCGTGCCTGAGTCCGTATGGTTTACCACGGGCGCGGTGTTGCTTGGTCTGGCCCTGTTGATTGGTGGTGCGCGCATTCTGTTGCATGGCGCCGTATCTATTGCTGAAGATTTTGGCGTATCAGAAGCGGTTATTGGGCTGACCCTGGTTGCTGTGGGCACCTCGTTACCTGAACTTGCGATCTCCGTGATTGCGGCATTTCGCCGTCATGCCGACGTAGCAGTGGGAAATATCCTGGGCAGTAACATCTTTAACCTGCTCGGTATTCTGGGCATTTCCGCGCTGCTGCAACCACTGCCTGTCGCGGCTCGTATCGTGCAGTTCGATCAGTGGGTACTGTTAGGTACCGCAGTGCTTCTATTGGTATTTTTATATACCGGCCGCCGGCTAAGTCGGCTCGAAGGAAGCATACTATTCAGCGCTTACGTAGGGTATATACTGCTAAGTTTTTATGGCTTTTAAACAACGGCTTATTGATTCTAAAGGCTTGCAGAGGAGTGTTAACAAAATAGTCTAAATTCGCCATTCTATCTGTTTTGTTATATTTATTGATCACTTATTAATCATTGGCCTATCTTGTGTAGCGGCCTGACTTTCAGGCCGCAAAAGTTACGTAACTTTTCACAATAAAATTAGGCCTTGTCATGAAAAATAATAAAAAATACTTCCTTTCTTTATTTGCTATACCTTTTTTGATGTTGGCTTCTCCTGTTAGCGCAGAAGAGAAAACAGTGGTTATTAAAGGCGACTTTGTTGGCGGACATGTTTACCTCAACGGCGGTTATGCTAATACGGCTATGACTTATACCGCTACAGCGACATACGACGATGGCACTCCTCTGGTTTACAGCTACTACTATTATGAGCCGCCCGCAGTCGTCTCTTATAGTGTAAGTGTATATGATGCTAACGGCGATGAAGTTTTAACCCGCGAAAAGCAGGTAGCCCCGGGCGATTACAATCGCTATTTATTTACCAACCAAAATTATTATAGCTATGGCGATGTCGCTTATTGGCTGAGTAGTAACTCGCAAGGTTGGTACTACTACGACTACAGCTACGTTTATTTATACAGTCCTATACATGGCGACCTGATAACGTCCTTTGACCCTTATCCGGTGTTTAATGAAGCTCCGACAAACGGATATTTTCAGTTTTATTTCAGTTCCGCCTCAGAGTATCTGAATGGTTATGGTCGGATCTTGAGCATCACGCCGGAAATCACGGATACTGATGGCGATGGCATCAACGATGATCTGGATTTTTGCCCGGCGTCTGATCTGAGCGACACTGTGGTGGTAGGTACTAATGATTCAGGTGTGACCAATCATCTGAATGCCAGCGGTTGTACTATTACCGACGAAATCAACGCTTGTCGTGTTGAAGGCCAGAATCATGGTCAGTTTGTCAGCTGTGTATCTGATGTAACCAACAGCCTGAAAGATGCTGGTGTTATATCTGGTAAAGAAAAAGGTAAAATCCAGAGCGCTGCTGCTCGCAGCAAGTAATTTAGCAATGAGCAGTTAAAGCTAAACTGGATTTTTGCAAGCCGGGGCCACTTCAGGTGTCCCCGGTTTTTTTTGGATTTGTTTGCTAAGCTGACTGTAAGCTCTTGCACAACGAGGAGAAAATGCGTGTTGAATATTAACTTGCTGGATACCGATGCTATCGCGATTCTCGAACCTAAAGGCCAGCTGTCAGAGGCAGATTTTAAGTTTGCTTCCGAGGTTATCGATCCTTATGTAGAAAAATCAGGTGGGTTAAAGGGCATTATTATTCGTAGTAAAGAGTTTCCGGGCTGGGATTCATTCTCTGCTTTATCGGAGCAGGTCAATTTTGTAAAAGACCATCATAAAAAGATTTCGCACGTGGCCGTTGTTACCGACTCATCGCTGGCAGGCCTAGCCGAAAAAGTGGGCGGGGGATTGGTAGATGCCAAGATTAAGACATTCTCATACGACGAACTTGAACAGGCGAAGTCCTGGATTCTTGCCGAACAAGGGGAATAAAAAAGGCGCTTTTAAAGCGCCTTTTTTATTCCCCTTGGATATTGCCTTTGGAGCACCTGCCATTACGGATGGTCGTACAGGGTAGTGACATAATCCGCTTCAAAGACCTGGCCTTCAAAGAGATCGTTATCGATCTGGCCGGTAACGCTAACTACATCGTTAATGCTGACTTGCTGATAGCCTTCGTCATCCAGCGGATCGTAAGGCATTTCATCGGTTTCAACAGTCACTAAGCGGCTGCCAGTATTGATAGTAAATTCACCGGCGACGGGATCAACCGCTGATACGGTACCGCGAATGGTTGCTTCTGAAACCACAATGGGCACAGTGAAGGTGTACATACGCTCGTCTTCATCAATAGCACTGGCATAGAAGTAAGTACCGATGTTTTCTACGTACACACTACTGGCGTCGATGGAGGTGGTTTCGAAAAAGTCGTCGTCGATAAGACCTGAAACCGTTACTTTATCGTCGGGCAACAGCTTGTATGCGTCGGCATCGCGGTCACCGTCCGTCATTTCGACGCTGATAGTGCCGTTACCGTAATTAAGAATAAAGCTGTCTGGTGATACAGACTCTACCGTACCGCTAATCTGTATCCAGGTATCATCAGGTTGCTGATACGGGTTCTGGCTCCATGCCGGAGCGGTAAGTAAAACACTGGAAATTACTGCAACAAATTTGCTGGTATACACAGTTTCCTCCTTTTGTTTTAACTAGCTGAAAATGAGTTAACTAGCCTTATAAACATAGGCTAGTCTCGCTCAGGCTGTCAAATTAGGGGGGGCGAAGGCGCCTTGTTGGGTAGATGCTTTGCTGTTACATTAATTTTTATTATCAAGCAGAAGCTAGTTAAAACAAGGATGATTTAAATGAATATCAACATGACGCTCATTGGGCAGGGATTTCTGATTATCGCGGTAATTTTTGGGTTATTGAGCTATTACCTTGGCAGAAGAAAAACAACTAATCCTGTTATTGCGGGCGTTATCGGGTTTATATTATCGCTGATACCATTGTTTGGAGTTATTTACCTGGCCATTCTGGTACTGAAACGAGATGTAAGCGAGCCACAATCACCTATCGCCTGATCAGCCCTTAGACGCGTTGCGGAGTCCGGCCATGAAAAAAGTTATCTTACTTATTCTACTGGTTGCTGCGGCCTGGAATTATTACCTGACCGAGACGCAGCGGGTCAACGTGAAACAAACGGTGAGCCAATATACCCAGCCCGACACCCTCAACAGAGTCCTCACGGGTAAAGCGCCACGATACGCTGCAAAAGACTCTGCGTTCCGCTGTGACGGGCGCCAGTATTGTAGCCAGATGAAGTCCCGCGCAGAGGCAGAATTTTTCGTTCAGCATTGTCCGGACGTCAAAATGGACGGCGATAACGACGGTATGCCTTGCGAAAATGATTCGCGCTTCTAGACTTAATTATAATAAATACGGCCAGTTAGTCATTGAGGTAGATACGCATGGAGTCGGGAATGCTCACTGATAAACGGATATTAGTTACCCATGCTGAGCGTTTTATGGGGCCGGCCCTGGTGGATGAATTCAGGCGCCAAGGTGCAACGGTGATTGCCGATAACAACGACTTGCAGACCTCGGATGCAGTGAAAAAGGTTATAAATGAGGCCGGTGATATTGATGTATTAGTGGTGAACCTGGCGATTACTGCACCTGCTACACGCCTGACGGAGGTCGACAGCGATGAATGGAAAAGCGTATTCGCTGCGCTGGTCGATCCCTTACCAAGGCTGTTTAAAGCCGTATTGCCGGCGATGATTGAGCGGCAGCGCGGAAAAATACTGCTAATGGGCAGTGCCGCGGCGTTACGTGGTATGAAACGCACCTCCACTTATAGCGCCGCTCGCGGTGCGCAGCTTGCCTATATGCAGGCTGCGGCAATTGAAATGGCGCCACACTATATTCAGATCAATGCGATTGCACAGAATTTTGTCGATAATCCGACTTATTTTCCGGCGGAAGTGCAGTCTGATCCGCGCTTCCAGGCAAGGCTAAAACGTGAAGTGCCGCTGGGCCGGCTGGTTTCGGCGGCCGAGGATGCCGCTTTTGCCGCTTATTTGTGCAGTGATAAAGCCGATTGTTTTGTTGCTCAGGTATTCCCGGTTACGGGAGGCTGGATTAATCGCTGACAACCATTAATGATAACCTCAGGAGAATCTTATGAATAATGATGTAAGCCTCACAGGTGCTATTGCTCGGAACTGGTGGACTCTACTGTTGCGGGGGCTGATCGCGCTGGCCTTCGGTCTTTTTATTTTCGTTCAGCCAGATATCTCACTGACCGTACTGATTCTGGTATTTGGTATTTTTATCTTTGCTGACGGCATCCTAGGTGTTTGGACGGCGCTGGCCGGACGTCAGACTGACGATGACTGGTGGGTCTGGTTGCTCTGGGGATTGATTGGCATAGGTATCGGTATTCTTGCTTTTTTAGCGCCTGATATAACGGCCCTGGCGCTACTGTTTTACATTGCCATCTGGGCTATCGCAACTGGCGTACTGCAACTGGTCGCAGCCATTCGCTTGCGTAAGGAAATTACCGGCGAGTGGTTGCTGATTGTCGGCGGGATCGCTTCAGTACTGCTGGGTATTTTACTTATAGCCCAGCCTGGCGTTGGTATTCTGGCGTTGCTCTGGCTGCTCGGCGCATATGCGGTCTTATTCGGTCTGGTCATGATATTTCTGGCCTTTAAAGCGCGCTCCTTTGGCCGCGAATCAGTCAGTTTATAATCAAGTCAGCTATGCTATTAATTCATATGTTCGATAATGAGGAGCATCGTAGTGCTGAAATTTGACACTGAGAAAAAGAAACGTAACTACCTGGGTATCGCCTGGCTGGTCGCAATGTTTGATGCCCTGGCTTATCTGCCGGTGGGCCTGGCTGCAATAATGTTGTGGTTGCTGGGGCCGGCCGCTGAATATGGTAGTGAAGGGGGTTGGATATACCTGCTGGTTTCAGGGTTCTGTCTGATCATCTGGGTTTCTGCGGTCACTTATCTGGTGATGAATAAGCGCTTTTCAGCGGACAATTTCCCGACCGCATTGCGCTATAGCTTACTGCCGATGATCGGTATGGGCGTCGCTGCTGCTGGCTTGCTGCTGGTATTTATCGGATTTATGGCGGGCAGCCTTGGTAAGGCCTATTAAGACCATGATGCGCCCGGGAATAACCGATGAGTAGCAAAAAGCTGTTGTTGGGATTGGCCGCGGGCGCTGCCGCAATCTGGGTGGCAGCGCAGTATTACAGCGCTTCAACCACTGAAGATATCAGTGTCACGATGCAAAAACAGAACGGCACGGAATGGTCGGTGCTGTATCAGCTGGAAAAGCCAACGCAACGACTGGCTTTTGTGCGTAATCCTGATCATACCCGGGTTGAGCGCTGGCAGCCTGTTTCGGATTACTTCATGGTGGCGGTGGATACGGCCACTGGACAGGAATTTATCAGCCGCCGGGATGGCCAGCCATTTAGTGAAGTCAATATCGGACTTACACCCACCTACACCCCCTTGCTGAAGGATTACGCGCCTTTTTCGCCCTTTACTGACGGGGGCATGGGCTGGTTCTCCGGTCGGTTTAAGGTTTGCCCGCTGACCTGCGATGATGCGATGCGGCTGACCTATGACTTTCATATGCAGGCCGAGCCACTAGATTATATCCGGCTGCCCGGACAGAATGCCCGGCAGAGCGCTAACTGGCAAGAATCAGCCGATGATGGTGTGATGGTTTATGTGGGCCCCCAGGCCCCCTCCGTGAATGGTCTGCAAAGCATTATTGATCCTGGCCTGCCACAGGCTCTGCAAAGCAGCCTGCAACAGGATTTGCCTCCCATAATGAATTATTTCTCGGCGCGGCTGGGTGAGTTGACCGTGCGGCCAATGGTGATGGCGTCGTTCAGCAGTACTGATGACGGACGTTACGGGCAGCAGGGCGGCGTTATCGGTTCGCAGTTATTTGTACACTGGTATGGGCATAGCCTTTATGAGCGCATGCAAAGCACTGAATTTGTCAACGAAACCCTGTGGTTCTTTGCCCACGAAGTTGCCCATCTGTTTCAGGGCAATTTGTTTGATAATGATAATGCCTGGATTCATGAAGGTGCCGCAGAATTTATGGCCTATGAATACCTTCATAATCAGGGCGTAAGCGACAACTTTCTGAGCCAGCGGCTGGAGACCGCTCTGACGTTATGTGAGCAACCTCTTACTGATGAGCAGTTCGCTAAGCACTATGCCTGTGGTCTGGTGGTTGCTGAGCGTATCGATCAAGAGCTGAAGAGCGACTACCCCATCGGGCTATTCAGGCTCTGGGAGCTTTACCAACTGCAGATTGAAAAGAATCCCGGCGAGGAGGGGGCTGACACCTATTTCCGAATCCTCGCCGAACTGACGTCAAAACGGTTTGCTGCCAGCATACAAAACTACCTGGAGCACCAGTTCAGTCATTGACAGCCTCCTGCTTTATGTTGATTGCCGCAGCAGCCAAAGGCGGCGGCCGTCACGAACTATTTTCACCAGATAAATAACCGCTACCAGCGCAAGCAGGCCGCGGATAAGCTGGTTAATCCAATCCGGCGAAAGCCAAAGTGTTGCCTGGCTACCGAAAATTATAAATTCCGACAGACTTGCCAGGTAGCCGAAAACCACAACGTAAATAGCACTTATAAACAGATTGATCCTGAGTAGCCGGGCAGTCCAATAGGGCGTACGCAATAACCAGATCTGTTTGGCAATAGCTACCACCACCAGAACGCTCAGACCAATACGCCAGTCGGCCAGTGCCGGGGCAATCATCACTGAGTCGTTGTAAGCACTAAGTACTTCAGGCCCCCAGACGTTGTACCAGAGCAACAGCAGGATAAAGATCCCTTCGGCAATATCACTGACGATATCTGACAAACTAATACGCTGCCATGGCCGGCCAGCTTCAGGAAGACTTTGTGGATCCCATTGATCTTGCGGTTGGGGGCGAAGATTAAGCGCCCAGAAAATGAGCGTTACCACGGCGAACCCAAACAAGCCTAAATCAATAAACCGAACTATAAACTGGCTGATAAACTGCGAGAGATGAAAGCTCTCGCTGGCGATTACGGTGAAGTAACTCTTAATCAGGGTCAGCCCAAAAGCGATGGCAATGACGTACCGTAATACCAGCATATATTTAGGCATCTGTTCCGGTTTCACTGGCTGCGGACGGGGAGCATAACGTTGGGCGACCTGCTCGGGTGAGCCAAACCGCCGTAGCAGCCCGGCAACTTCTTGTTCAGTTGGCTGGCCATCGCTTAAGGCATCAACTTCGTTTTCAAGATGATCCCGCAGGTCATCAGCAACACTCTGTTGTTGTGCCGCTGGTGTGTACTGCTGTACAGCAAAGATATATCGATCAATGAGATTCATGTGACGTCTCCATTAAAGCCTGAAGGGTAGTATTGAGTTGTTGCCACTCGGTTATCAGTAGTTGCAGCACCGACCGGCCTTCATCAGAGAGCTGGTAGTAGCGACGCTTGCGCTGCTCTGCCTGCTGCCACTCACTTTCCAGCAGACCTTGTTCCGCCAGGCGGCGAATCAGCGGGTACAGGGTACCTTCATCAATATCAAGGCCTGCTTCATTGAGTTGTTTGCGAAGCGAGTAACCGTAGTGCGGCTGTTGCAGCGACTGCAGCACCGCCAGCACCAGAATTCCCCGTCGCAACTCCAGTTTGATTTTGTCGAACTTATCGTTAGCCATACGCCACCTGTTGAAATTCGTATTACCTACTGTGTAGCACACAGTAATTGCATACTATGCGCCACACAGCATCTAAGTCAAGGTTAATGTTTGAACAGAAGCTTTTTTATTGATTTGGGTAAGGCCTCAGCTAGTATTAACAGCAGTTAGTTGCAGAAGACGGAGGTTCAGATGAACAAGGCAATGACAGTTATGCTGACGGTAGGCCTGATGTTTGCCGGCACTGCACTGCAGGCAGCACCGGAAGATAGCAGCCAGGCTCCTGGCTATTACCGCATGCCCCTTGGCGACTTTATAATCACGGCGCTTTCTGACGGCACCGTGGATCTCCCGATGCACGATTTATTGCATCTGGATGCTGCTGAGGTTCAGCAGCGCCTGGCGAAAGACTACCTTGAGAGCCCACTGGAAACCTCGCTAAATGGCTTTCTGGTAGACACCGGCGACCAGCTGGTACTGGTCGATACGGGCGCTGGCAGTATGTTTGGCCCGACCCTGGGTAAATTACCAGAGAACCTGCAGGCAGCGGGTTACCAGACGGATGATATCGATGTGATCCTGATCACTCATATGCACCCTGATCATGTCGGCGGACTGGTGCAGGAGGGAGAGCGGCTTTATCCGAATGCCAAAGTTTATGTACACACAGATGACGCCAGTTTCTGGTTAGATAAGGCGCATCTTGAAGCCGCTCCCGAAGGTCAGAAAGACTTTTTTCGCGGTGCCATGACCGCACTGAAACCCTATCAGGAGAGTGGCCAGCTGAACACCTTCACCGGCGTGACTGAAATCCTACCCGGCGTTGTCGCGCATCCGACGGTTGGTCATACCCCGGGGCATAGCGGTTATCATGTCACTAACGCTGAACAGACGATGGTGTTCTGGGGCGATGTGATCCATGTCGCGGCCATTCAGTTTGCTGATCCGGGGGTAACTATCGACTTCGATACTGACAGTGCGGTTGCTGAAAAGGTTCGCAAAGGGGTATTCAGTTCGGTTGCCAGTGAAGGTTACTGGGCCGCCGGAGCGCACGTATCCTTTCCCGGCATCGGTCACTTAGCCACGCAGGATAAAGGCTACCGCTGGATACCGGCGAATTATACAACCCAGCTTGACTAAGCAAACCCACCATAGTGATAAATTTTAAGGATAAAGCAGCCGGTTTCTGGTTAACCGGCGACTTTAATTGGTTTACAATCATTTAAACAAGCGTTTGAACTTGTGCAACAGAGCAGTCTTATCAGGAAGGTAGCTAATGGATTTTACACCCAGCCCCAGAACTCTCGATTATCGGAAACGACTCATTGCTTTTATGCGGGAGCATATTGAGCCAGCCGAAGCCAACTATCAGAAAGAAAACCGGCGGTTGAACCCAGACGGTAACTGGCGTGAGTGGCAGGTGCCGCCAATGGTCAGCGAACTCAAAGAGAAAGCGAAAGCCGCTGGCCTGTGGAATTTATTCTTACCCGATGAAAAGCTCGGCGCCGGTCTGACCACACTCGAATATGCGCCACTGGCAGAGGTGATGGGGCACAGCCTGTTAGCGCCTGAAGTATTCAACTGCAACGCGCCGGACACAGGTAATATGGAAGTGCTTTACCATTTTGGTACCAGCGAGCAGCAGGAGCAATGGCTAAAGCCACTGCTAAAGGGTGAGATCCGCTCGGTGTTTTGTATGACAGAGCCTGATGTGGCTTCTTCCGATGCGACCAACATGCAAGCTAGCATTGTGGCTGACGGTGACGAGGTGGTCATTCGCGGCCGTAAATGGTGGTCAACCGGATTAGGGCATCCTGATGCGCGTTTTGCCATTGTTATGGGCCTAACGGATGCCGGCGCGGCTAAGCACCAGCGTCATAGCATGGTGCTGGTACCGCTGGATGCAGAGGGGGTAGTCATTGAACGGATGCTACCAGCTTTTGGTGAATACGATGCCCCTTATGGCCATGGTGAAGTGCTATTTGACAATGTACGGGTGCCGAAAACCAATTTGATTGGCGGGCTGGGCGATGGTTTTAAAATTGCTCAGGGACGTTTAGGGCCAGGCCGTATCCATCACTGCATGCGGGCGCTGGGCGCTGCCGAAAAAGCCCTGCAGCTGTTTATGCAGCGGGGTCAGGATCGCGTCGCGTTTGGCAAACCGCTGTTGCAGCTAGGCGGCAATATGGAGCGGGTGGCTGATATGCGTATTGCGATCGACCAGGCGCGTTTGCTGACCTTTTTTGCCGCCTGGAAGATTGATCAGGTCGGAGCCATGAAAGCCCTGAGCGAAATCTCAGCGATTAAAGTCGCGGCACCTAATGTGCTGCAGAAAGTTGTGGACGAAACGATTCAGCTCTATGGCGGTGCCGGCATGAGCCATGATGTACCGCTAACAGCCCTTTATGCCATGGCACGGGCGCTGCGCATCGCTGATGGTCCCGATGCGGTGCACCGGGCTACCATCGCCAAAGTTGAGCTGGCCAAGTACCGCGATCATCCTAACGTGCGGGATCCGGCATGAGTACTGCGACTAAACTGGAAGACAAAGCCGGCGAAGTACGCGCCGGCGAACAGTTGCCCGAGGCAGACCTCAGTACCTGGTTACGTGAACAGCTGCCGTATCTGGAAGGCGCTATGAAGGTCACTCAGTATGCCGGTGGCGCTTCCAACTGGACTTACCGGCTTGAGTTTGACAACGCGGACTTAATATTGCGACGGCCACCGGCGGGTACTAAGGCAAAGTCAGCGCACGACATGGGCCGTGAATTCCGGCTACAGCAGGCACTTAAGCCGGTTTATCCCTATGTACCACAAATGCACCTTTATACTGATGATGAAAGCATTATCGGCGCCGAGTTCTATATCATGGATCGAGTCGCCGGGATAATTCCACGAAAAAATATGCCCCGTGGCCTGCAGCTAAGCGAAGGTGAGACTCGTGAACTCTGTAAAAACGCGCTTGATTGCCTGATTGAGTTGCATCAGGTTGATATCGATGCCGCTAATCTGACCGGGCTGGCAAAAGGCGAAGGCTATACCGAACGCCAGGTCACCGGCTGGAGCGAGCGCTACCGCAGGGCGAAGACCTGGAATGTGCCTTCCGGGAAAGGGATTATCAGCTGGCTGCAGGATAATATGCCAGCCAGCGAGACCATTTGTATGACCCATAACGATTTTCGCTTTGATAATCTGGTGTTGGATCCGGATCAGCCGACCCGGATTATTGGTGTGCTGGACTGGGAACTGGCTACCCTGGGTAATCCGCTTATGGATCTAGGTAACAGCCTTGCTTACTGGATTCAGGCTGATGATGATCGCATCGCCCAGTCGACACGTCGCCAGCCAACCCACTTAAAGGGCATGTTAACGCGAGCCGAGGTTATTGATTACTACTGCGAGAAAATGCAGGTTAATGTCACCGATTTTAAATTTTATGAGGTCTTCGGGCTATTTCGTCTGAGCGTTATCGCCCAGCAGATTTACTATCGCTATCATCACAAGCAGACCCGTAATCCAGCTTTTAAAAACTTCTGGTTTTTGGTGAATTACCTGCACTGGCGGGCCCGGAAGTTAATTAAACAGGAACATACTTAATGCCAAACAACATTCGAAAAACAATACTCATAACAGGCGCAAGTTCCGGACTCGGTGAGGGAATGGCGCGGCAGTTTGCAGCAAAAGGCCGAAACCTGGCGCTGTGCGCCCGCAGAACCGAGCGGCTCGAGACCTTAAAGACTGAACTTGAATCGACTTACCCTAATTGTAAAGTCAGTGTGCGGGCGCTGGATGTTAATGACCATGCCCGGGTATTTGAGGTCTTTAAGGAATTTAAAGCTGAATTTGGCCTGATTGACCGCATTATTGTGAATGCCGGTATGGGTAAGGGCGCCTCGCTGGGCACCGGTTATTTCCATGCTAATGTGCAGACTGCGCAGACCAACTTTGTCGCGGCGCTGGCGCAATGTGAAGCCGCCCTGGAGATTTTCCGGGAACAGAATGCTGGCCACCTGGTAACCATCAGTTCCATCAGTGCCTTACGCGGCATGCCGCGCGCGATGACTGTTTATGCTGCCACCAAGGCAGGTCTGTTATCGCTGACAGAAGGCATTCGGGCCGATTTGATTCGTTCCGGGTCGCCTATTAAGACCAGTGCCATATTACCGGGCTTCATTCGCTCTGAAATAAACGAGAAAGTGAAGAATACGCCCTTTATGGTGGACACCGAAACGGGCTGTAAGGCCTTAGTTAAAGCTATCGAAAAAGAGCCGGTAAAGGCTTATGTGCCGGGTTGGCCATGGGCGCTAATTGGTTTTCTGATGAAACGCTTGCCACTGAAAATGGTCATGAAACTGGGCTAACCGCAGCGCTAGGGCATCGGACAGATATCCTGGCGCTCAGTGTTAACTGATATAGTTCCAGGCAGCCCCTGTTGGTCATAATAAATGACCGAATTGTGGGCGACGTTCAGGTCGCCACGGCTTTGGCTGTGGTATACCTGCAGCGACTTATCCTGACGCCAGGCAAGGCTCATGCAAGCGGTGGCGGCATCGTTACTGGCCGCGGTAAGAATACGCTGCCATTCTCGCGTATAAGGCTCATATAGCCACACTTCATAGCCTTGCCAGTTGCCTTCTTCGCCACGCTGACATTGATACAAATGTGCTTCCGCCGCGCCATCAGCTGCAAGCAGGATCTGCAGTGACTGACATTGCGCGACCGTTGGTGGATCAGGTTCGTACACCGTCCATTTATAAATAAGCACAGAGGTGAAGAGCAACGCCAGGGTTATTCCCGCGGCAATGAACCAGAGCCCCACGCGACGGCTAAATTCTCTGAGCGTAAATAGCAAACTCATATTGGCATCTCCGGCGCCATCAGGCGGTCACCCTGATAGCCTTTGACCTCACCAAAACGCGAATCACCAGCGTTCCATTGTTGTTGAGCATGTTGGATACGATCAGCATTGCTGCTGACGAAGTTCCACCACATTTTAATTGGTTGATCAAAGGCTTCGCCGCCGAGCATTATCAAGGTGGTGTCAGCCCCCATCTCAAGTTCAAGGTGGCTGCGGTTACTGCCGAGGTTGATTAATACGTGCTTGCGCACCGTCTGCCCCTCAATGTCGATGCGGCCCTCACAAACGTAGATGCCATATTCGAACTCGGTTTCCAGATTTAAGCTGATGACAGTCGATAATGGGCTCTGCAGAATCATGGCGACGCCAGGATGAAAACTGACTGCGGGCGACTCGTGGGTCGACTTTTTGCCCGCGTAGACCCCGCTTATTAAGGTTGCCAGGCAGTTACCTATACTAAATTGTGGAACCTGTTGATAATGATCAAAACGGGGCTTGGTTTGCTCATGGGCGGGCGGTAAGGCGGCCCAGAGTTGCAGTCCATGCAGAGGATCGCGTAGCTGTTCGTCGGCAATCTCCGCATGGCTGATTCCGCTGCCGGCAGTCATCAGGTTAAGCTCGCCGCGGCGCAATGACTGCTCGTAGCCCAGACTGTCTTTATGGAGCAGCTGGCCAGAAAATAACCAGGTAATAGTCTGCAGACCTATATGGGGGTGAGGAGGCACATCAAACTGACGGTAATCAGCCGGTGCTACCGGGCCAAAATGATCAAGAAAGCACCAGGGCCCAATCATCTTTAGCTGGCGCTGCGGCATAACGCGCTGCACTTTCAGTTTTGGTGTCAACTGGCGTGGTGAAGCCGGAAACAAGGTGGCATCGCGTTGCAGGTACTCTGACTCACACGTCTGCAATTCGTTGTCTTGTCTGGTTCGGGTCATGCGCCGGCTCTCCGCTACAGATAAATCAATGCAAATGAGTATGCCACCGCTTAGTATAATAGTCGAATAAGCACGGTAGGCACTTTTCTAAAGCGCGCGGATTGGTTATGGTAAGTTAAGCAACCAGGGAGGTTATAATGTTAATTGCTTCGTTAGTCATAATTATTGGCTTCGTGGCTCTGTTAAGCGGAGCCTGGGAGCAGAACATGGTAACTATTTTTACAGGTATAGTATTAGTAATTGCCGGTTGGATTAGTTTCTATCTGAGCTGGCGTAAAGCCGCTAAAGAAGGACGCATAAACAAAGATGAACAGTAGCATAATAAAGCGTATTTCCGCACTCGCCGTTATTATTGTCGGCCTGTTGCTTGGCGTACTGACACCGGCTGGAGGCAACTCAACGAGCTGGAAATTTTTTGGTGTGGCCCTGATTATTTTTGGGGTGATCTGGTTATTCAACCAACGTCGTCCGCCACGCCGTATTAAAGGTGAAGCTGAACCTTATGAAGCGCCGGTAATGAAATGGTATCAGTCAGCGATTCTCTGGGTACCGGTGCTCATTGTCGTGCTCTTCTTATTGTCACTACTGTATTAATCAATCTAATAGCATAGGAATAGTGCGCATGTCGTTAACCAAACGTCTGGTGATTCTGGCGGGCCTGGTCGGATTGTTGTTTTATAACGCGACTGAAGCGCAACTCTGGGCTGCGATAGTCAATTACCAGTTAAGCTGGTATAAACTGGGTACTCCGTTAGCCTGGGGCGTTATTCTGGGTGCGCTGGTGAGCTTAGTCGGGTTACGCTCGTTTGAGCGCTGGCTGGAGCCTGTTACCTTTATCGCACTATCGCTGTTAACCCTGGGGCTGACCGGCAGTGCTGCAGTATTTGCTGCGCACCAGATCGCCGGTTTGATGTTACCGCCAATGCAACTCGCTGCCACAGGCCTGGGCATTTATCTGTTCGGGTACAGTTATGCGCGATTTAATGCGGCCAGCGCCAGAAAAAACCACAGCAAACGCGAAGATTAGGTTGTAAAACATGCTGCTCAACTGTGACATGGGCGAACGTTGCGAGGCCTGGCCAGTCGGCGATGACGCGGCGGTGATGCCTTATATTGACATGGCTAGTATTGCCTGCGGCTTTCATGCTGGCGAACCAGCCATCATGCAAGCCACAATTTGCCTGGCAAAATCCCGCCAGGTGCAGATTGGAGCCCACCCCGGATATCCTGACCTCGCTCATTTCGGACGCCGCTCAATGCAATTCAGTGCCAGTGACCTGCGCGCCATTCTGCTTTACCAGATCGGCGCGCTTGATGCGCTATGCCGCGCCAATGGCGTGGTACTGCGTTATGTTAAGCCTCATGGCGCCTTATACAACGATAAGCAAAAGCAGCCTGAACTTTTTGAGACCATAGTCAGGACTATTGCCGAGATGAATCGGCACCGCGAACCGGCCTTGCAGCTGGTGACTTTAGCTAAAGTGGATAATCGCTGGCAGGAAGACATAGCGGCTAAGTTTGAGGTGCAGTTATTACGCGAGGTTTTCGCTGATCGCCGCTATGACCCCGATGGCAGCCTGCGCTCACGCGAGCATGCTGATGCGGTACTCACCAAGCGTGCGGATATTTTGCAGCAGGCAGTAAGCTTTGCCCGGGGCGAGCCGATAACCGCAAGTGATGGCAGTAAGCTAACCCTGGCGGCGGACACGCTTTGTGTTCACGGCGATAACCCGGAATCCATCGCCACCGTTGCCGCCATCCGTGATGCTTTGCAAGGCACAACCAAGCAAGCCGATGGTAAGCCAGCGCTATGAGCAGCCTGAATAATAGTGATGAAGTGCGCATCGTCAGCGCGGCAGTTGATGCGGTAATGGTCGAATTTGATGCGGTCATTTGCCCGCGGGTAAACCGGCAGGTGCACGCTCTGAAGGCCTGGCTTGGGCAAAACCAAGAGGGTGCTATTGCGGAGCTGGTACCGGCATATCGAACCCTGATGGTGTATTACGATATTGCGCTATCGAGCGAGGCCGCGGTGCGTCAGTTGATTAACGAAGGGCTGCAGCAACTGCAGGGCGAGCCTGAGGCCATCGCCGATGCCGGCGCAGTCGTATCGGTCGAAGTTTGTTACGATCCTCAGGTCGCTTTAGACATAGAAGCGGTGGCGGACTTATCGGGTTGCAGTATTGACGAGGTCATCCGCCTGCATACTACTCCGGATTATCTGGTCTATGCGCTGGGATTTGCACCAGGCTTTGCTTACATGGGGGATGTGCCGGAACGCCTGCGATTACCCCGTTTAGATACCCCGCGGCAGAAAGTCCCTGCTGGTAGTGTCGCCATCGCGAATCAACAGACCGCCATCTATCCGCGTCAGTCGCCGGGGGGCTGGCGGATTATCGGTCGGGTACGGAAGCTTCCTCAGTTACAGCCGGGCGATCAGGTTAAGTTTGTTGCTATTTCGCTTGCGGAGTTTAATCGGGAACCGAAATGAAGCCATTACTGGAAGTTGAACAACCGGGTTTGTTGGCGAGTCTGCAGGATTTTGGCCGCTACGGTTATCTGGCGCAGGGCATAACTACCGGCGGGCCAGTAGATGAGCACGCGTTCTTATGGGCTAACCGTCTGCTCAGTAATCATTATAATGCCGCACAAATCGAAATCACCCTGGGAGGCTTTAAAGCCCGGTTAAAACAAACTACACAATGGGTTACTACCGGTGCCCAGGTTGAAGTGCTGGTCAATGGCAAGGTGCAGCCGAACTGGCAGGTATTTACCGGTAATATCGGCGATCAGCTCCAGATCAATCCGCCACAGCATGGCTTACGGGCTTATCTAGCCGTAGCTGGTGGGTTTGCTGCGCCGCTGACGATGGGCAGCGTGGCAACGGTGCAGCGTGACGGTTTAGGTGGTTTGCGCGGTGATGGGGCGCCGCTGAGGGCAGGTGATCTGTTGTCTGGCCCAGCTGTGCCCGCCAGTAATCAAGCTCTACCGCGGCGCCCACAGAGTCGCTTTGTCAGCGATCCTGGCGTAGCCAGTTTGCAGCTTGAAGTGATACCGGTAGCACAGGCAGAACAGTTTACCGCAGCGGCCCGGGACGCCTTCAGTACGCAGCAATTTGAAATGACGACCGCCCAGGATCGCATGGGCGCACGACTAAAAGCGTCAGCCCCGGTGCGCTGGCAAGGTCCACAGCTTATTTCTGAGCCGTTACCCGTGGGCGCGATTCAGATCCCACCGGACGGGCAACCGATCATCATGCTGAACGATCGGCAGACTCTTGGCGGCTATCCTAAAATTGGTCAGCTAAGCTGGCGCTCCCGCGCTATGCTGGCCCAAGCAACCGCCGGCACAAAACTCCAATTTCGCTGGATTGATCTGACTGAAGCGCAGCGTCAGCAACGCAGTGCTTATTGCTTTTTTAACGTACTCACCAGTCGTTAACAACCCTTGCCAGTGGCGGCGGAAACTGCGATCATAACGGCCATTTTTCAGGTGAAACACCGGAGACCTTGCACCCATGGCAGCAGAAGCGCCCCGTAGTAATTTTATCCGCCAACTCATTGATAAAGATCTGGCCAGCGGTAAGCATGATCAAGTGCATACGCGTTTTCCGCCTGAGCCCAATGGCTATTTGCATATCGGGCACGCTAAATCGATCGTGTTGAACTTTGGCATTGCCCAGGACTACCAGGGAACCTGTAATCTGCGTTTTGATGACACCAACCCGCTTAAAGAAAAGGTTGATTACATCAACTCGATTCAGGAAGACGTGCGCTGGATGGGTTATGAGTGGGAAGGTAAGCCACGCTATTCATCTGACTACTTTGACAAACTCTATGGCTTCGCGGTGGAACTGATTGAAAAAGGTCTGGCCTACGTCGATTTTTCGACCCAGGAACAGATGCGCGAAATGCGGGGCACCCTGAAAGAGCCGGGCGTGAACAGCCCGTACCGCGATACATCAGTGGCTGAGAATTTGAAACACTTCGAAGATATGCGAGACGGGAAGTATCAGGAAGGTGAGGCCAGCCTGCGGGCGAAGATTGATATGGCATCGTCGTTTATGGTGCTGCGTGATCCGGTTATCTACCGGGTCCGTTTTGCGCATCACCACCAGACCGGCGATAAGTGGTGCGTGTATCCGATGTATGACTTTACACACTGTATCTCGGATGCGCTCGAAGGTATCACCCACTCACTTTGTACGCTGGAGTTTCAGGACAACCGTCGCTTGTACGACTGGGTGCTGGAGAATATTTCAGTGGATTGCCATCCGCAACAGATAGAGTTTTCACGCCTGAATCTGCAGTACACCGTGATGAGTAAGCGTAAGCTGAACGAACTGGTTGAAGAAGGGCGGGTGAGCGGCTGGGATGACCCGCGTATGCCAACCATCGCTGGCTTACGTCGGCGCGGCTATACCCCGAATTCAATTCGAGAGTTCTGTCATCGCATTGGCGTGACCAAAATGGATAACCAGGTCGAGATGAGCATGCTCGAGTCCTGTATCCGCGATGAATTAAACGTGCACGCGCCGCGGGCACTGGCCGTTATTAATCCGGTTAAACTGGTTATCGAGAACTACCCGGATGACAGCAGCGAAGAATTACAGGCACCGAATCATCCGAACGATGACGCTATGGGTACCCGCCCAGTGCCCTTTAGCCGCGAAATTTTTATTGAAGCGGATGATTTCCGCGAAGAAGCCAATAAGAAATTTAAACGACTGGTATTAGGCAAGGAAGTTCGTCTGCGCAATGCGTACGTAATTAAAGCAGAGCGGGTTGAGAAAGACGATGCGGGGCTGGTGCGTACTATTTACTGTACCTATGACCCTGACACCCTGGGCCAGGACCCGGCCGACGGCCGTAAAGTGAAGGGCGTAATTCACTGGGTGTCTGCCTGCCATGCGCTGCCAGCAGAGTTCCGGTTATATGATCGCTTATTCCAGGTGCCTAATCCGGCCGCTGAACAGGACTTTTTCAGTACCCTGAACCCGTCATCATTGCTGGTGCATCAGGGCTTTGTTGAACCAAGCCTGCAGGCAGCTAAGCCGGACGAGGCTTATCAGTTTGAGCGGATTGGATATTTCTGCGCGGATAGCAAAGATAGTTCAGCCGATAAGCTGGTATTCAATCAGACTGTGGGACTGCGCGATACCTGGACTGACGAGGCCTGATAGCCCCGTCAGTCGGTTCTATTAGCGGTTGCGGCCGGAGCTCTGGCCTCGACCGCCATCACGTCCACGCTGGCTATTGTCGCGTCCGCGACCTCCGCTACCACGGTTACCATCTCGTCCACCGCCACGATTCTGTTGTTGCTTGGCTGGTGCCGGGCGCCCCCGTACTAAATCCACCGGGATGAAGCCTTCAGCTTCAAGCCGTTCGATTTTCTGATCAATGAGCTTTTCAATGCCCCGTAGCTGTTTAACTTCTTCCGGACTCACCAGCGATAACGCATGGCCACTGGCACCAGCACGGGCGGTGCGACCAATGCGGTGTACGTAGTCTTCGGAAACGTTCGGCAAATCGTAATTAACGACCAGGGGTAACAGATCAATATCGATGCCGCGGGCAGCGATATCCGTTGCGACCAGCACATTAACCCGGCCCTTTTTAAAGTCATCAAGGGCTTTGGTACGGGCGCCCTGACTCTTATTGCCGTGAATGGCTGCGGCCAGGAAGCTATTGGCTTCCAGCTGTCGCACCAGCCGGTTGGCGCCATGCTTAGTGCGGGTAAATACCAGTACCTGTGGGGTACCGCGAGCCCGAAGTAGCTGGCACAGCAGGGCCGTTTTCTGCGACTGTTCCACACCATAAAGAGATTGCTCAACGCGCTCCGCAGTAGTGTTTGGTGGTGCTACGGATACTTCTACCGGGTTATTAACCAGGCCCTTAGCCAGGGCTCTGATGTCGTCAGAGAAGGTCGCCGAGAACAGTAAGTTCTGCCGCTGTGCCGGTAATAACTTAAGGATGCGCTTGATATCGTGGATAAAGCCCATATCGAGCATCCGGTCAGCTTCATCCAGCACCAGTATTTCAAGCTCTTTAAATTTAACCGCGTTTTGCTGGTAAAGATCCAGCAAGCGACCCGGGGTCGCAATCAGAATGTCTACACCCTTACGGAGTTTCATCATTTGCGGGTTAATACCAACGCCGCCGAAAACCACCGCTGACGATAGTTTAATATCGCGGCCATAAGTGGCGACGCTCTCAGCAACCTGAGCAGCGAGCTCACGGGTTGGAGTAAGAATAAGGGCGCGAACGTGATTCGGACTGGCGCGCTGGCCTTCTTTCATCAGCTCAAGCATTGGCAGCGTAAAACCAGCTGTTTTACCGGTGCCGGTTTGGGCTGCGGCCATGACATCGCGGCCCGCTAAAACGGCTGGAATGGCTTGCTGCTGAATCGGAGTAGGAGTGCTGTAACCTTGTTCTGCAAGTACAGCAAGTACGGGCTTTGATAAACCTAAATCGTTAAAACTCATGTATTGGGGGTATCTCTTGTTTGTGCGGATAAGGCAGCACAGGCAGGGATGTGCCTATGCTGCGAAAAAGGTGGTTAATATCGGGTAAGCATACAGGAGTTCTCTAACCGGAGCAAAAAGCCTTACTCTTGTTCGGCCTGATTGTGCTCGCAATGATCGGCTTTCTGGCACTCGCCATAAAGATATAAGCTGTGGTTGGTGAGCTTGATATCATTGGCTTCGGCGATCTGAACCTGACGATCCTCAATGACATTGTCTTCAAATTCAAATACATGCCCACAAGTCAGGCAGACCAGGTGATCGTGATGCTCTTTATTGCTGAGTTCGAAGACCGAGCGGCCTCCTTCGAAATGGTGACGGCTAACGATGCCGGCATCATCAAACTGGTTTAATACCCGATAAACAGTCGCTAAGCCAATTTCTTCATTTTTTTCCAGCAGGATCTTATACACATCTTCAGCGCTGACATGTTGATTGGCAGGATTCTTCAGTATCTCCAGGATTTTAACTCGCGGAGAGGTGACTTTCAGGCCTGCTTTTTTTAGTTGTAGCTCGTCTTTGCTGCTCATTATACTGTCGCCGCTTTTATTAAAATAGTCAGGTTACCGCGCCATTATAGACACATCACTGAAAGCTTTGGAATGCTTTATTAACTTAGCTGATCCAATGCCAGTTCGTCACGTAGTTGAGCGCACCAGCCCTGCACACGCTCTTTGGTTAATTCAGGCTGGCGATCTTCATCAATACCTAAGCCGACAAAGTGATCATCGTCCACTAAAGCGCGGGAGGCATCAAAATCATAGCCTGCGGTTGGCCAGTGGCCTACGATAATGCCGCCACGGGCTTCAACGATGTCGCGCACGGTGCCCATGGCATCAAGGAAATACTCGGAATAGTCTTCCTGGTCGCCACAACCAAAAATGGCAACCAGCTTATTGTTGAAATCAATCTCTTCAAGATCCGGAAAAAAATCGTCCCAGTCACACTGAGCTTCGCCGTAATACCATGTCGGAATACCAAACATCAGTAAATCGTAGGATGCGATGTCTTCTTTGCTCGATTTGGCAATGTCAAAAACATCGATGAGCTGTTTGCCCAGTTCTTTCTGGATCATTTGTGCAACAGCTTCTGTGTTGCCGGTGTCACTACCAAAGAAAATACCAACACTTGCCATAACGTCGTTACTACCTGCCTGATGAAAGTTTAAAGACCTGGTTCCAGAAATGCCTGAATAATGCCTTTGGCAATGAATCCTACGCAACCAAGAAATAATACCAGCCATACAAACCAACGGCCAAATTTCGGGACATTGCCAGTTTTTAATACATCGTGAATCGCTAATCCGATCAGGATGAACAGAATCGCTATGGCGAAATTGGTGCCCAGCGTTTCAATTAACTCAAAATGTTCTGACAGCATTACAGACCTCTGTATTTAGGCGCGAAGTATAACATGCGCACTGCTCAGGTGCGAGAATGTTGCTCCAGAAAGCTGCGGGCTGTACGGTTAAAAATGCGTGGTTTTTCAGCGTGAAGCCAGTGTCCCGCACCTTCGATAACTTTAAGATCCACGTTACTGAAGCGTGCGCGGACAGCATCTTCATATTCTGTCGTTAAATAATCCGATTCGCCGCCTTTTATAAACAATACCGGGCCGTCATAAGTGCCTTCGCGGACCGCGTCCGAGAGTTCTCCGTAACAGGCATCAATTACCGGCAAATTTAATCGCCATTCGTAGCTGTTGTCTTCGCGCCGCTCCAGATTCTTCAGCAAAAACTGACGTACGTTATGGCCGTCGATATGTTTAGCTAGAAGCTGATCCGCGTCTTTACGGCTACTGACTTTGCTTAAATCGAGATCTTCCAGGGCATCAAGAATATTCCGGTGCCTGGTGTCGTAGGCCACCGGAGCGATATCTGCCACGATCAGGCTGGTGACTCGATCTGGGTTAGCCAGAGCAAATTCCATGGCAAGCTTGCCACCCATCGAATGACCGACAATATGAACCTGTTCAAGTTCAAGATGTTCCAGAACCCGCGCCACATCGTCTGCCATATCTGCATAATTCATGGTATCAGCGTGAAAGGAGTCGCCATGATTGCGGACATCAACCATGATAACCTGAAAGTCCTGCTGCAGATCGCGGCCGAGGCCCTTGAGGTTATCTAGATCGCCGAACAGGCCATGTATTAGCACGACGGGTTCGCCGCTGCCGGCTGTTTCATAATTCAGAAGCTGTGCTTTGCTCATATTGATTTCCTGTACCCGCAAGTGTGCTTGGGTATAATAGCTGAAATGGGCTAGGCCATAAACCAGAAGAAGTGTAGGGTAATGAGCAAACGCATTGAAATTGATGACGAGTTATACCGTTTTATCGCAGGACATACCCAGCATATCGGCGAAAGTGCTTCGTCAATTTTACGTCGGTTGCTGAACCTGGAAACTGCCGATGAGCCACCGCGCTCAGAGCCTCTTGTTGCGGTAACTGTTGCCGCAACGGCCAGCGAGCGGGGCAGCCGCAGTATCTTTGATAACATGACCCGCGCCGATCTGGCCGGTCAGCGCAGCGCTGTTGCCCGCTTTCTTTATATTCTGGGGATGTTGTATCACTGTCATGGTGACGATTTCGCACGGGTGTTTAAAATCAGTGGTCGTGATCGGCAGTATTTTGCTGCTAGTGTTGCTGAGCTCGAGGCCCATGGTTCCAGTACCAACCCGAAACAGATTCCGGGTTCGCCATATTTTGTCGTGACCAATAATAATACCACCCGTAAAAAATCAATACTCACTCAGGTAGCGCAAGAACTTGGTTACACTGAGGCAGAAGCTGAAAAGATAAGGGACTTTCTCTGATGGCATTACATGAACGGGCCGGGCAGCCGGCGCAAGCGCAGGATCTAACCAACATCGCCCAGTTGATCAGCGCTTATTTTGTCAACGAAGTGGATCCACGCAATCCCGCCGAACAAGTTAAGTTCGGCACCTCAGGGCACCGCGGCTCGGCCTTACAAAACTCCTTTAATGAAGCCCATATTCTGGCGATGAGTCAGGCACTGGTTGCGTACCGCGAAGAGCAGCACATTACCGGGCCGTTGCTGCTCGGCAAGGATACTCATGCGCTTTCGGAAGCGGCTTTTATGACTGCGCTGGAAGTTTTTATCGGTAATGATATTGAAGTGCATATCCAGTCTGAGGACGGTTATACGCCAACCCCGGTGATCAGTCACGCTATTTTACGTTACAACCGAGGTCGTAGCAGCGACCTGTGTGACGGCGTGGTGATTACGCCATCACATAATCCTCCGGCTGACGGGGGGTTTAAATACAATCCACCTCATGGCGGGCCAGCCGATACGGATGCGACCAAGGTTATTGAAAAGTATGCTAATGCCCTACTAACGTCCGAACTGGCAGGCGTGCAGGCGGTGTCCTATGGCGAAGCCCGCGGTAGTAAACTGTGCCGCGAAGTGGATTGGCGTCAGGCCTATATCGACAGCCTGGCTGAAGTCATCGACATGGAGAGTATCGCTAAGGCAGATATTCGCATTGGTGTTGACGCACTCGGCGGTGCCGGTGCCAGCTATTGGGATATTATCGCTCGCCAATATGATTTGAATATTGAGGTGCATCATCAGGAAGTTGATGCGAGCTTTCGGTTTATGACATTGGATAAAGATGGAAAAATCCGTATGGATTGTTCCTCTCCTTATGCGATGGCGTCGCTTCTCAAGCTTAAAGAGCACTATGCGGTGGCCGTTGGCAATGATCCTGACTATGACCGCCATGGCATCGTCACACCCACCCATGGGTTACTGAATCCGAACCACTATCTGGCGGTGGCGATCGATTATTTATGCCGTCATCGAGACTGGCATAACGATCTTGCGATCGGCAAGACGCTGGTTTCCAGCGCCATGATAGACCGGGTAGTGACGGCAAATAACCGCAAATTGCGTGAAATGCCGGTTGGTTTTAAATGGTTCGCGCAGGAACTGCATCAGGGCATTACTGCTTTTGCAGGCGAAGAAAGCGCCGGCGCGACCTTTCTGGATCGCCAGGGGCAGCCCTGGTCAACGGATAAAGATGGGATCATTCTGGCGTTACTGGCGGCTGAGATCTGCGCGACCACGGGCAAAAACCCTGGCGAATATTACGACGAACTTTGCCGTCAGCACGGGACTTCGTATTACCAACGGGTTGATGTACCGAGCTCAGCTGAGCTTAACGCTGCCTTTGGCTCAATCCGAGCCTATAAACTGAAGCTGGAATCGCTGGCAGGTGATGAAGTGACAGCAGTAATGACCAAGGCCCCGGCCAACGATGCGCTCATCGGGGGAGTAAAAGTGACAACCGCGAATGGTTGGTTTGCCGCCCGGCCGTCGGGCACTGAGCCGGTCTATAAAATTTACTCTGAGAGCTTTGTCAGCGCTGAACATTTGCAGCAACTGGCCGCCGAAGCCGAACAGTTGGTCAATCAGTGGTTGCAGGGCTAGCCTGCAACCGGGCACCGGATCAGGTTTTATCCTGAGTGTCCGTTGCCGTTTCTGCATCCTGGCTGGCGAGTTCGTCAATATATTCCTGTTCCGCCGAGAGGGTGGTCAGCAACTCCTCTGAAGTCTGTGACGGCCCGAGCATGGCAAAGCTTGAGTGTGCCTGATCTTCGGGCTTGGCTCTGCGGGTAATGCGGAATAACGAATAGCCGCAGACGATCATCGTTAGCAGCATAATGAGCAGGAAGAAATAATGAACGGCACCGAATTGCATTAGCGCTGCTACCGCCGGCGCACCAATAATTGAGCCGATGCCGCCAACCTTAATAATGGCACCAGTGGCACCCACCATCTGGTCTTTTTCCAGGAAGTCATTGGTGTGCGCCATGCCCAGTGAATAAAGCGGCAATGCCGCGGCGCCAAAGAGCGCGACACAGACATAAATAAGCCAGACTACCGACGGCCCTAGCTGCGATAAAATCAGCGCCATAAGGGCTGCGGAGCCGGCGCAGGCAGCCATAATCATTCGCCGATCATAACGATCCGACAGCAATCCTACGGGTGCCTGAGCAAGCATGCCGCCCAAAATAAACGACGCCATAAAAATAACGACCTGCATGACACTTAGCCCGATATAAGTGGCATACATAGGTCCAATGGCGTAAAACATGGCATAACAAGCCTGCATGATAAAGGCGTTTACTATACCCAGCGGCACCAGTTTCAGCAGGCTCAGGATGGGTACCTTGCGGGTCTCATGGGTGGTGGGCTCTACAGTAACGCTAATTAAAATGGGGATCAGCGCCAGATTGAGCAGCAGGGCCGCGATGCCAAAAGCAATAAAGCCTGATGGGTCGGCAACGCCGAGAACGAGCTGGCCAGCCACCAGGCCACCATAAATAAGTACCAGATAAACTGAGAGCAAGGTTCCGCGATTTTTGTTATCGGCCATAGTATTTAGCCAGCTCTCGACGATCACGAAAATGCCCGAGATAGCGAAGCCGGTTAAGAACCGCATAACAAACCAGACAGTCGGGTCGACCCAGATTGCCTGCATCAGAATAGAAACGGCGGCTAAGGCTGTTAGTCCGCCAAAAGCGCGAATGTAACCGACTCGTTTAATGTCCTTAGGGGCACGGGTGGTGCCAAACAGAAAGCCGATAAAATAGGCCGACATAATGACACCCGTGGTCAGGGTGCCGAAATCTTCAATCGTTGCTCTCAGACTCAGCAGGGTACTGGTCATGCCGACGCAGATACCAATTAGCGTAATGCTGCTTAAGAGTGAACTGATAGCGCGGAGTTGTTGCTTGAGCATGCCTGATGGGTCCTTGGTCTGATTCTGCTGAAAAGTTTAGCACGTTAGCCCACGTGCCGAAACGGTATGGGCAGATTCGTGCCGTATCTGGCTTGCCCCGGGGGAGACGGGTGTTTATTATGTTGCTAACGATAAAAATTGGGGTTTATATGCGTTTTGTTCTTTTATGTTGTGGTTGGCTTACGCTTGCCCTGATAGCAAGCCCGGCCCATGCTGCCGTCGAGCTTCAACAACTCTACCAAAGCAGCGTAGCTGTTAGCTCTCAGGCTGCCAATGAACGGAACCAAGCCTTGCAGGCAGCCTTGCGGCAGGCGCTGCTGAAGATCTCCGGCGATGATTCGCTATTTGAACAACCATCTGTACAGCAGGCCCTTCGCAGCGTTCGTGATTATGTCGTGCAGTACGGGTACCGCCAGGAAGATGAACTGCTGTTGTGGGCCCAGTTCGACCGGGAAAAAGTGAACCAGCTGATTCAGCAAGCGGGCTCCGGGATATGGAGCAATCTGCGACCCGAAATATTGATTTGGTTAGCGATAGAAGACGAGTCACTGCAACGTCAATTGATCGCCAGCGGTGATGAGACCGTTTTCGTCCAACAGCTTAGGAATGCTGCCGCCAGCCGCGGACTGCCGATTAAACTGCCATTACTGGACCTTAACGACAACATGAGCATATCGGTTTTGGATGTGTGGGGGCGATTTGAACATCAGTTAGAGTTTGCCAGTATCCGTTATAGCCCTGATGGCATGGTTATAGCACGGGTATTTCAGGCCGACTCGGCAGTGACCACGGACCGTTGGATGCTGGACTGGACGTTGCAGCTGGGCGAGTTGCGCTGGCGCGGCGAAGTGACCGGCATGGACCGTAGTGGCCTTGGCGCTAAGCTTATTGCCGACTTAAGTACCCGTTTGGCCAAGCGCTACCGTATCGGCGCTGAGGTTGAGAAAATCAGTTCCTGGCGTATACAGGTTTATGATCTGGCTGATTTGATTCAGGTGATTCGGGCGGAACAGTTGCTTAGTTCACTACCGTCAGTCAACTCTGTGCAGCTTGTCACCTTCGGCCGAAACAGAGCAGAATTTGAACTCAGCTTAAAGGCTGAGCCGGCGCGAATAATGCAGGCAATCGATCTGAGCAAGCAAATGCGCCCGATCTCCGCGCCTGAAAACAGCACTGCAGAAAAGCATACGCCAAGTTACCGGTGGGTTCAGTCCGAATGAGTTCACCGCAGTTACCGCTGGAGCTTCAGCTGCCAGACGATCAGACCTTTGCTACTTTTGTGGTGGGCGATAACCGCGAAATAGCTAACATCTTGCGGCAAACCCGGCAGCCTTTTGTCTACTTATGGGGTAGCGCCGGTGTGGGTAAAAGCCATTTGCTTTACGCCCTGTGCGCAGCAGAGCAGGGCACCGTCATTTATTTGCCGATGGCGGAACTGGCGGCCATGCAACCCGAGATGCTACGCGGCATTGAAGTTTACGATCTGATTTGTATTGATGATATTGATGCGGTAACCGACAACGAGGCCTGGTGTTTCGAACTCTTTGCGTTATTTAACCGGATTCACGATGCCGGTCGTGGACAGATGATCGTTACCGCTGCAGGTTCGGCGGTCCATATTGATGTCGCGGTGGCCGATTTGAGGTCACGATTGCAATGGGGCGTTTCGTTTCATTTAAAGCCTTTGAGTGATACCGATAAGGCCCGCGCTTTGCAGCGTCGTGCGCGGACTCTTGGATTGGTGCTGCGGGATGATACGGCACAGTTTATGGTGCAGCGACTGGGCCGTGATTTAGGTGAACTGATGCAATGTCTGGCACAACTTGATCGCGCCTCAATTACCGAGCAGCGGCGGTTAACGACGCCGTTTGTAAAACGGATACTGGGTATTTAATCTTTCTTCAGTTTTTTCAGACCTAACCCCAGGGCCCGCCCCTGATTCCGGGCATAGCCGGTACAGCCAATAAAGGCCAGCGTGGTGAGCAGTAGCTCGCCAATTGCCAGGTGCCGTTGTTCAGGCGCAACGTACAGCAAAGTCAGACTATGCAGAAAGTACCACATCAAAATAAAATTGGCCCAGGCATGGGTGTAGGGCTTTCCGCGGATAATTCCCACCAATGGAAACAGCAGCGGCACGACCCACAATAACACACGGAATAGCGGGCTGAGCTCGCTGGTTTGGCTCCACTGAAGCTGCCAGACCAACATCAGGGCCAGCAGGGCCAGGTAGGCCGTTAAAGCAAGCATGCGAAATAACCGGATACCAGAATTCATAAACTGCCTTTTTATGCGTTAGCTGAGCGTAAATGAGTGGCTATTCGCGTAACGCGTTCACCAAGTGTAATTGCCGCATCTTTTTCCGAACGGTTCAGGTTGCTGCCAGCAACGTGATCGACGTGGCTGGCTCCATAAGGGGTGCCGCCGGCATCGGTATTCTGAATTGCCGGCTCGGTGTATGGGATGCCACATAAAACCATTCCCTGATGTAATAAAGGAACAGCCATGGACAATAGGGTTGTTTCCTGGCCTCCGTGCATCGAACTGCTAGAGGTAAAAACCGCGGCCGGCTTATCGACCAGGCTGCCGCGCACCCAGACCGCTGAGGTCGTTTCCCAGAACTTCTGTAAAGCGCTGCTCATATGCCCGAAACGGGTCGGGCTGCCCATGATAAGCCCATCACAATTGCGCAGATCATCTTCACTGACAATCATATCCCGGGCGCTGGCCGGGTCACCTTCAGTTTGTACGGTGCGCATAACAGCCTCGCCGCCCGCACTGGTGATTCCCTGCGCAATGATATCAGCGAGTTTCCGGGTCGCGCCGGTGCGACTGTAATAGAGCACCAGAATACGAGTGCTCACGGCAGAATATCCAGCACAGCTTCAGGCGGGCGACCAAGCCGTGCGCGGTTATTACAAATCACAACAGGCCTTTCGATGAGTTTGGGGTGGGCGGCCATGGCAGCTAATAATTCGTTTTCGTCGGTCACTGATGCCAGATCCATCTCTTTATAAATCGTTTCTTTAGAACGCATCAGTTCGCGCGCTGAAACGAAGCCTAACTGGTGCAGGAGCTCCCTGATGTCCTTAACCGAGGGCGGATTATTCAGGTAATCAATAATCTCTGGCTGAATATCATGTTGTTCAAGTAACTGCAGCGTCTGGCGGCTTTTGGAGCAACGGGGGTTGTGGTAGATTGATACTTCAGACATGCGAATACCTCATTTGAAATTATAAATATAGCTTAAGGGATCCTCTATGCGTTGTCGATTTTTACAGGCGCTCAGCAGCGCGCTGCTGGCAGTTATGATGTTGGGCGGTTGTTCGCCAGCGGCTGATTTTCACACTGATACTCAGGGTCCGATGCGCTGGAATGAACTGCGTGGCAACTACGTGGTGGTAAACTATTTTGCTGAATGGTGTGCGCCCTGTCTGCGGGAGTTACCCGAACTGAATGCCTTTTATGAAGAGGCTGGTGAAAAAATTCAGCTATTTGGTGTTAGTTTTGACGGGCTCAATAACGAGGCACTGGCATCCTTGCGCGAACGGTATGATATTCGTTTTCCGCTGATTCAGAATCAACCGCTGCCCAATCTACCTTTTACTACGCCACAGATGTTGCCTGCGACTTATATCATTACTCCGGAGGGAGAAGTGAAAGGTCCGTTGCTCGGTGAGCAAACCATTGAGTCATTGCATCGGGCAACGGCGCAAAACGGCTAACTACCTGAGCGCTTCCAATTGCCGTTTTTGTTCCATGAGTTGCTCAACCCGAGCCTGCAGACGACGCTGTTCAAGTTCGCTACTGCTTTGTTTATGGGCCCGGTGCAAACTGTTGATTGCTTCATCAAAGTCCCCATAAAGCGCGTATAAGCGTGACTGATATTCAAACATTGAACTGGGGTCACCTTTGCGACGGTAGGCATCTATAAGCAAGTCGATAGCCAGTACATTGTCATCATCCCGTGTCAGATAATCACGCAGCAACCGGGTCGCCAGGTCATATTGGCCTGCTTCGAGCGCTGCATTGGCGAAGTTCAGTGTGATGGTCTGTTCGTTTGGCTCGCGAATATAGGCTTTCTCCAGCATTTTCAGAGCGTCTTCATATCGCTTGAGCGCCAGCAGAATGTCTGTTTGCACATCAAGGTAAAATGCGTTCATAGGATCGCGTTGCAGCAGGGGCTGCAGCGTAGTTAAAGCCTGTTCCGGCTGGCCCTGATCGAGCTGCAGTATTGCCAGACCATACCGCGCTGCCTGTGCGATATTATTATTAGCGTTTGCCATAGCATTAGTCAGTGCGGCTTTGTTCAGTTGCTTGAGGTGGCGGGTTTGCACACGATATTTAGCCAGCCAGTAACGGCTCTGATCACGAACCAATGGTCGTGGCATTTGCTCCGCACGCTGGCGGGTATCGGCAATTCGCGCTTCGCTGACAGGGTGAGTCTGTAACATGGCGGGCACCTTACTGGCATAACGATATTTTTCTGCCATGCGGCCAAAGAAGTCAGGCGCTCCCTGCGGGTCGAAGCCTGCGCGAGCCATCATGTTCAGACCAATGCGATCGGCTTCCTGCTCATACATCCGGGTATAATTGATGCTGGCTTGCTGGACGCCCGCGAGCGCTCCGGACATTGCTGCCATCCCCAGGTCCGGGCTGACCATGGACAGCAATAACGAACCAACCACGGCAGCGATAGTGGCGGGGCCGGCATTCTGCATACTTCCCATATTGCGCACCAGGTGACGCTGAGATACATGGGCGACCTCGTGGGCAACCACAGATGCCAACTCCGACTCAGTTTGGGTTTCTGCTATCAGACCGGTGTTAATGCCAATGTAGCCACCGAAAAATGCGAAGGCGTTAATCTGATCCTGGTTGACCCAGAAAAAAGTGAAAGGAAAACGCACATCATCGGCCTCGCGCACGAGACGGTTGCCCAAGTCTTTCAGGTATTCATTGAGAACGGGATCACCAGCGATGGGCGCAGTCGCTCGCACCTGGCGCATATATAAGTCACCAAAAGTCTGTTCTTTTTCGATGGACATGACACTGGCGCCAGTGGTGCCAATTTCAGGCAACCGGCTCTGCGCGCTGGCGTTGGCGAACATGAAACTAAGCACCGTCGCCGCCAACATTACTGAAATTCTGGGAAATTGCATGATTACTACCATTCTTGGGTACTGCTGACTAGGATAAACAATGTGCTCAAAGGTTCCCCATTATGACCAGTTTAAACTGTAACTAAAAGGCATTCAGGTCTATGATGTCGCTAATAGATCAAGCATGGAGTTTACCCGCATATGTGGGAGTATCTAAAAAACTGGTATAACCGAAAATTCTCCGACCCCGACGCGATTACTCTTTTTTTGCTATTAGCTGTTACGTTTACGCTAATTATTTTGTTCAGTAACATTCTGGCGCCGATTCTGGTCGCTATTGTGCTGGCCTATTTGCTTGATTGGCCGGCACAGCGACTACAGCAAGCGGGGCTTTCGCGTCTCGTTGCAGTGATAATCGTGTTTCTGTTGTTTATTGCGATTAACGTCGCCTTACTTATATTTCTGGTCCCGGTTATCTGGCAACAGAGTGTGGCGCTGTTCAATGAACTGCCACAGATGTTCACACAAACCCGCGTGTTACTGGATCGGTTGCCGGAGATGTTTCCTGATTATGTCAGTCAGGACAACATTAACCGATTTATCGAATCGATGACCCAGCGCGGACTGTTGCTTAGTGAAATGTTTCTGAGCCAGTCGCTGCACCGCCTGGTTGGCATTATGGCGTTGCTAATCTATTTAATTGTGGTGCCATTGCTGATCTTCTTTATGTTAAAAGATAAGCGCCTACTGCTGGCGCATCTCGGTAGCGTTCTGCCAAACAACCGCCGCCTGATCTCGCAGGTTGGCGATGAAATGAACCTGCAGATTATGAATTACATCCGCGGCAAAGCATTGGAAGTAGTCATCGTCGGCGTCGTCACCTATATCGGTTTTGCCTTGTTCGATCTGCGGTATGCGGTGCTGCTGGCTGTGCTGGTGGGGCTGTCGGTACTCATTCCCTATATCGGTGCTGCGGTAGCAACTATTCCGGTGTTTCTGGTGGCGCTATTTCAGTTTGGATGGAGCTCGATGTTTGCCTACGTGATGATAACTTATCTCGTTATCCAGGCACTGGACGGTAATTTGCTGGTGCCTTTGCTGTTCTCGGAGGCTGTGAGCCTTAATCCGGTTTACATTATCGCGGCGGTGCTGGTGTTTGGCGCTCTCTGGGGATTTTGGGGGGTGTTTTTCGCAATCCCCCTGGCAAGCCTGGTGAAGGCGGTGCTAACGGCATTATCGGCTCCTGACGAACCGATAATGCCCGCTGACGGATAGATATTAAGTATTAGTCGGACAGGGCGTCCAGCACTACCTGGTGGTGATCTTTCGTTTTGAATTTATCAAAGACCCTGGCAATGGTACCGTCCTGGTTGATTAGAAAGCTGATACGGTGGATGCCATCGTACTCTTTTCCCATAAATTTTTTCGGGCCCCAAACTCCAAAAGCTTCAGCAACCTCGTGATCCTCATCGCTTAACAGCGAAAAGTTAAGGTTATCGCGCTCAGTAAATTTAGCCAGTCGTTTCGGCGCATCCGGGCTGATACCAACGGTACGAACACGCAAGGCAGCGAGCTCGGACTGATGATCGCGCAGCTGCTGGGCCTGCACAGTGCAGCCGGGAGTCATCGCCTTCGGGTAAAAATAAACCAGTACCTGGCCATCTTTCAGTAAGTCGGCAAGAGCTACGGATTTATTGTCAGCATCGGGAAGTTCGAAGGCTGGCGCTTTTTCGCCGGTTTTCAAGGTTTTCATGATTGTTCCTTAGTTACTTCTGGTTGCTTTAAGGGGTAATTTCATAATGAAGCTGTTTATCATGGTATGGGAAGCAGATTGAATCTGCAAAAAAGCTATTATCCTTGTGTTTAATAAGTACTAAAAGTACCATTGTCTACTTAGTGAAAAACGGGGAGCAAGCATGTTAACAGGCAGTATTGTCGCACTGGTGACTCCATTCACAGCGCATGGCAATGTGGACTACGCGCAACTTGAAGAATTAGTTAACTGGCACTGTGAGCAGGGTACCGACGCTATTGTTGCTATGGGTACCACTGGCGAGTCAGCAACAATGAGCCATGACGAGCATATTCTGGTCGTCAGCGCGGTGGCTGAACTTGCAGCAGGGCGGATCGCCGTCATTGCCGGCAACGGTTCAAATTCAACCTCTGAGGCTGTGCATCTGACAGAGCGCATGAGCCATCTTAAACTGGCTGGCTTTCTGAATGTTAACCCGTATTACAATAAGCCCTCACAACGCGGACTCATCGCGCATTATCGCGCTTGTGCTGAAGTAAGCGATATTCCGCAGTTACTGTATAATGTGCCCGGTCGCACTGCCGCAGATTTGCTGCCGGAGCAGGTGGCTGAACTGGCTGAAATTCCAAACATCGTTGGTATTAAGGAAGCGACCGGCGATGTTGCCCGGGTAAGCCGTCTGCGTGAACTTTGCGGCGACGATTTTATTTTACTGAGCGGTGATGACCCGACTGGCTGTGACTTCATCTTAGCCGGTGGGAATGGGGTTATTAGTGTGACTGCCAATGTGATGCCGGCAACTATGAAAGCAATGGTTACTGCAGCACTGGCTGGCGAGCGCGATCGTGCTGAGGAACTGGATAAACAGATGGCAGCGGTGCACGAAGCTATGTTTGTTCAGGCCAACCCAATTCCGGTGAAATGGGCTCTCAGCCTGATGAATAAACTGAAACCTAATTATCGGTTACCTATGACAGAGCCGGAACTTAAACAGCAACAACATATCGAACAAACATTACAACAAGCTGGATTAATCTGAGCCCGGAGTGCGAATGAAATCTTTTGTAGTCAGTCTGACCTGTCTGAGTGTTGCAGTAATCGGAGGATGTAGTTTTACTCCTCAGGAACAAGCAGAAGGCGATTTTAGCTATACCAAAACGAGCCTGCATGATGGCCTGAAGCCAGCGCCCGGCTTAAAGGTGCCGGAAGCGAGCACCTTCTACCAGGTGCCGCCTGTCCCTGCTAATAAACCAGTTGGGAAAAGCGTCAATATAAAGTCACCAACGTTAGTATGGGCAACAGCCGCGGGCAGCCGTGTTGAAGAAACTCAGGATGAAGTAAAAGTTTACTTTGATGAAATCGAAGGAATGAGCAACTTAGCTGAGTTTGTCTGGACCGGTATGCTGGCAGAGTTGTCAGCCCGGCAAATTGAGGTAGCCAGCGAGCAACCGCAACAACGTTTGGAGACTGGCTGGGTAGTTCACGAACGGGAAGTTGGCGAAGAGGAGCTGCGGGTGCGCAGTGAGCGCCGCTTTGAATTTATTATGGCAACACCGGACCACGGTCGAACCACTTCATTGACCGTAAACATGATTGACAAGCAGCAGTCTGGGCCAGGCCAGGATTTCAATCCCGGGCTGGTGGCGGATCGCAATGCAGAAACCCGTTTACTTAACGGAGTTATTAACGAAATCGCGATACGTCAGAATAACATGCAGGGCATTGTTGCGACGGGCACTGATATCGATGTGACCGCTGGTTTCAATGATGACGGATATCCTGCGCTAACGCTAGATACCAGCTTCCAGAATAGCTGGGGGCTGATGGGGGCGGTTTTACCGGAGCTGGGTTTCACCATCGACGATTTAAACCAATCGGCCGGTAATTACTACACGACTTATGAAAAAGGTAAGCGTGGCCTGTCAAAACTGGCTTTCTGGCGCGACTCAGTGGAAGGTAAGTTGGATATTCCTGAAGGCGAATACGAGATCAATGTAAACGGTGATCGGAACCTGACAACAATAACCTTCTTCTTTGATGGACAGCCCTTATCGGCTGCGCAGCTTAACCGCATTTATGGTCCTGTTGCCGCTGAAATACGGCGTCAGAACGAACGTTAAATCTTTTATTTTTTTACTAGCTGGAGATTATGCTGCTCATGGAGAAACGTACTGAACTTTATCGGGGTAAAGCGAAAACGGTCTACACCACCGATGATCCGGAGCGTTTGATATTACTTTTTCGTAACGACACCTCTGCATTTGATGGCGAAAAGGTAGAGCAGCTTGATCGCAAGGGTATGGTGAACAATAAGTTTAATAACTTCATCATGACCACGCTGGAGCAAGCCGGTGTGCCTACACAGCTGGATAAAGTGCTCAGTGATACCGAAACCCTGGTAAAACGGCTGACGATGATCCCGGTTGAATGCGTGGTGCGAAATTATGCGGCGGGTTCGTTATCACGACGGCTGGGAGTCAAAGAAGGTCAGGCACTTGAGCCAGCGACTTTCGAATTATTTCTCAAGAATGATGCACTGCATGATCCGATGATTAACGAGTCGCATGCCGAGACTTTCGGGTGGGCTACAGCTGACCAACTGGCAAAAATGAAAGCATTAACCATGAAGGTTAATAATGTCTTACGCAAGCTGTTTGATGATGCCGATATGATGTTGGTCGACTTTAAACTCGAATTTGGTACTGATGCTGAAGGTAATCTGGTGCTGGGAGATGAATTCAGCCCTGATGGTTGCCGGCTTTGGGACAAAGAAACCGGCAAGAAACTTGATAAGGATCGCTTCCGTCAGGGCCTTGGTGGAGTTGTTGAAGCCTACGAAGAAGTCGCTTCACGTTTAGGCCTGAAACTTTAGTCCGGTTTATTATCCGATTTTGTTTCGGGTTGTTGATGCTCGTCTGAATGCCGTTGCTTAAGCGACGGCATTTTCATTTTTGCCGTATGCTTAAGTAGTAACAGGTTCCCGATAACGACCCCGAACACCAGTGCCAGTGCTAGCCAAACCATATAGTTTCTCCGGGTGGACCGGGCGGGCAAATGTTGTCTATATAGCTGCGTTTAATCTCAGGCAGCTGTTCCAGAATCAGCTGTTTGCCAGCCAGCTCTTCTTCGTCAATAGCTGCGAGGGTCTGGTGCAGCAGGTCGGTAGTCAAATGGCTGGAGGCGGGCTGCGCCAGATCAGCATAGCTAAGGTGCCAGGGTTCAGCCGCGACACCACCCTGATAACGGGCATACGGAAAGAAGAAGCCATAGCTGGCAGCGTGTTGCTGTAACCAGGTGTATAAATTAAAGCAGGGGCCGCCATCCTGATATTCTGCTGCAACCAGCTCAAGTTGCCGCGAACCGTGCGCAAAAGGGCGCGGGTCATAGACGTCGAAATCAGTACCCCAATGATGGCGGCTGGCGCCGGGTAACGCCGACCAGGTTAGTATTGCCTGGATTTTTTCCGCAGCTGATAGCTGCTGCGGCTCGAGTCGCTCGCCCCGATCACTATAGAGCGGTAATTCACCGTTAAACTTCTTATTCCAGATCAGCAACTGCCGATCAAAATCGCGGAAGGCTGAAGCAATAGCGATATCGATACCGTCGTCGCAGGCCGCTTTGCGCATCAGCAAAAAAGCGCCCCATACCGTTTCCTGCAGACGAAGCTTGTCGCTTAGTCCGGGTGAAGTGGTCACATGCGCTGCGCTGCGGCCGGTCAGTTGATTAGGCGTTAACATAACAGTCGTTCCAGAATCCTTTGGTAAATATCCGCAAGGGCGTCCAAATCATCGGCACGGACCCGTTCGTTTACCTTATGTATGGTGGCATTGACCGGGCCGAGTTCTATGACCTGCGCGCCGGTGGGCGCAATGAATCGGCCATCTGAAGTACCGCCCGCGGTTGACAGTACTGGCGCCCGGCCAGTCTGAGCCTTTATCGCCGCTATGGTCGCCGCGACCAAATCGCCGTCGGCAGTTAAGAACGGATCACCATTGAGTTTCCAACTGATATTGTAATCCAATTGATGACGATCCAGCAGATTTGTGACTTCAGTTTTTATCAGGTCGGCAGTGGTTTCGGTGCTGAAGCGGAAGTTAAACTGTACCAGCAGTTCACCGGGGATTACATTACCGGCACCGGTGCCGGCATGGACGTTGGAAATCTGAAAGCTGGTTGGCGGAAAAAATGAATTGCCTTGATCCCAGGTCATAGCGCTTAACTCAGAAATTGCCGGCGCTGCCTTATGAACGGGATTTTCCGCCAGATGCGGGTAGGCCACATGACCCTGAATACCAAATACCGTCAAATCGCCGGTAAGGCTGCCGCGTCGTCCGTTTTTAACTACATCACCGAGAGTTTCAGTGCTTGAGGGTTCACCAACCAGGCACCAGGTGATTTTTTCGTTTCTTGCTTCAAGGGTCTCAACCACTTTCGGCGTGCCGTTAATAAACGGCCCTTCTTCGTCACTGGTGATCAGAAAGGCTATACTGCCGCGATGATCGGGATGTTCAGCGATAAAGCGCTCAGTAGCCACCACCATGGCGGCTAAACTGCCTTTCATATCAGCCGCACCCCGGCCATGTAAGTAGCTACCACTGAGGGTTGGCTCAAAGGGTGGAAAGGTCCAGGCGTGTTCAGCGCCCGCAGGCACCACATCGGTATGCCCGGCAAAGCAGAATACCGGACCCTGATTACCGCGGCGTGCCCACATATTGGTTGTGTCGGAGAAAATCATGGGTTCCAGATCGAATCCAAGAGCTGCGAGACGCTGACCAATGATTAACTGACAGTCTTCATCGGCGGGCGTTACCGAAGGGCGACTGATCAGCTCGCTGGCCAGGGCAATAACCGGGCTGTTTTCGCTCATTTTACGGTCTCCAGTTGCTGCTGCCACTCTTGTTGTTTAAAGCCGACTAGCAGGGTAGTGCCTGTAGTCAGTACCGGTCGTTTTAATAGGGTAGGATAAGTCTGTAACAAGCTAACCACATCGGCAGTGGTTGTGGCCTGTTGTTCTGCCTGGCTCAATTGGCGCCAGGTCGTCGAGCGCTTGTTGATTAGCGCCGCGCTGCCAGCGGTCGCTAGCCAGCTTTGCAGAAGCTCTGGCGCTAGGGGTGTTTTCCTGATATCACAAAACTCATGAGTGATGTTATTCTGGGTTAACCAGTTTCGTGCTTTACGCACGGTATCGCAATTTGAAATTCCGTAGACAGACACTGACATGGGCTCGTTTGACCTGATTTTGAGTGATTATTGGGTAGGTGTTGTCATTGTGACAAATCAACTGTGATTTCTCCACATTTTATGTGGATAACTCTGTGGGTTAGCTGGTTTGAACTGTCTAACCTTTTGAATTAAAACAAATTAGCACTCTGGTTGAAGAGTGCGCAGGTTGTCTATTAACTATGCGAAAATCAATTTTTAAGATCTTTCGGGATGGCCAGCGTTATGCCCGCATTTGGCCGCGCCATGCGGTCGTGGCTGCTATGACTGAGTCCGCCGTAGTGCCTGCAGTAAATTTTGCGGCGCGCTGGCTGCCGCCGGTGGCAGTCTTTAATTTTGTTGTCCAATGGCAGTGGCAGGGCGAGAATTTGTTGCCCCAGGCAATAGTGACGTCGTTGTTTATTTTGTCGTTACCGCTTCAGGGCTGGTATTGGCTTGGCCGGCGTTCCAATAGTCAGTTGCCCCCGCAACTTAAACACTGGTACCTGCAACTGGCCAGTAAACTACAGACAGAGCCGCGCAAACAGCCTAACTATATGGATTTAGCCTTGATGTTACGTAAGGCGTTGCGGGAGTTGCCGCCAGATGAACACTGACGGCAATTGTAGTTTGACTAAATCAACTTAGTTAAGTGAGAAGGTGCTCCAGACCGGGGCGTGATCAGATGGTTTTTCGATGGCACGCAGTTCGTAATCGATGCCACTCTCGAGGCAGTGTTCTGCCAGTTTGTCGGTAGCAAGGATCAAGTCAATACGCAGCCCGCGGTTATCGTCAAAGCCCCTCGAACGATAGTCAAACCAGCTAAATTGGTCGGTTAGTTCAGCGTTCTGGATGCGGTATGTATCTACCAAACCCCAGTCCAGCAGCTTATTCAGCCATTCGCGCTCTTCCGGAAGGAAGCTACATTTACCGGTGCGGAGCCAGCGCTTGGCATTATCTTCGCCGATGCCGATATCACAGTCCTGATGGGAGATATTAACGTCGCCCATGACAATAACCGGTTGTTGTGGATCCAGACTGGTTTCGAGATAGGTCATCAGATCTGCGTAAAACTGCCGTTTAGCTGGAAACTTGATGGCATGGTCACGGCTTTCACCCTGAGGGAAATAGCCGTTCAGAATACGAACGCTGTCACCGCTCTCAGTAATGTAATCGCCCATAATCATCCGGCGCTGGGCATCGTCCACATCCGTAGGGAAACCGTATTGCGGATTAGCCAAAGGCTTTTTGCTCAGTAGCGCTACCCCGTAGTGGCCTTTTTGCCCATGAAAAATAACGTGGTAGCCAAGGGCTTCGACGGCTTCCTGGGGAAACTGGTCGTCGTGGACTTTAGTTTCCTGCAGGCCAATCACATCCGGCTGATGTTTGGCGATAAGGGCCTCAAGCTGATGGAGACGCGCGCGAATACCGTTGATATTAAAAGAAATGACTTTCATGAATAGGTGCTTCCACTTAGATTTTTTGCTAATAAATTCAAGACCGAAGTAGCATAGCATGGTCGGCTTTGTGGTGCGATAATTGGGCGTGGGTGTCAGGCTGTTGTAGCATCGTTTTTGCAGTATACTGACGAGATAAATCATTCATAAAAGCAGGAAAACTTCTTCATGGCTGCCGACTGGCTTCAAATTCGGGCAGGGCGCGAAGCGTGGTTGCATATTCAGGAACAAGGACTTAAGCCGGCCGACATCGGGTTACTGATGGGCGCATCGGGCGGTCCGAAATGGTTTATTCTACAAGGTCTGGATCGGTATTTATTTGGTGATTTTCTGGCGGGGCGTAAACAGCCTCTCGATATGTTGGGTACCTCGGCGGGCGCCTGGCGTTTTGCCAGTCTAGGCCAGCGAGATCCGGTAGCCGCAAGTGATTTGTTTTGTCGCCTGTACAGTCATCAGACTTACAGTGAAAAGCCTGATGTTCGAGAAATCACCGACGAAGCGCGTAAGCTGCTCCATGAATACATTCCTGATACTGCGGTGGCGGACATCCTGGAGCAGGACAAATTCCGCCACCACTTTATTGTTACGCGCTGTCGGGGGCTGGCTGCCAAAGATGGTCGCGCTCAGTTAATGGGGTTACTTGGCTCCGCTGCGGCAAATGCGATCAACCGACGTTGGTTAGGCCGTTTTTACGACCGGGTTATATTCCATCACCCGAAGTCTGACGCGGCATTTACCCGTAACTGGAACGAATTTCCGACCCATCATGTGAAATTATCGACGGCTAATTTCAAGTCGGCATTGCTGGCAACGGGTTCTATCCCTATGGTGATTGAGGGCGTGCGGGATATTCCCGGTGCGCCCCCCGGGATTTACCGGGATGGCGGCATCACCGACTATCACTTCGATGCGGATCTGAGCGCTGTAGACGGCCTGGTCCTGTATCCGCACTTTCACCAGGAAGTGGTTCCGGGCTGGTTTGATAAAAGTCTGCGCTGGCGTCGCACTGAAGGAAAAGTATGGCCTAAAGTGATCCTGTTGACGCCGACAGACGAATTTATTGAGGCGCTTCCTTACGGAAAGATCCCTGATCGCAAAGATTTTTCCAATTTGTCTGCTACTGAACGTCAGAAATACTGGTTGCAGGCGGTAGAACAAGGCAAACGTATGGCCGATCAGCTCCACGAGTGGATCGAAACAAATAAAATTCGCGAGAAAGTTCGCCTCTGGAAATAAGGTTTAGTTAATGGAATTTCGTGGTAGCCCCAGTTTCAGCCATAAGCAACCTGATCGCGTTGGTGTATTGATCACCAACTTAGGCACGCCGCAGCAACCAACAGCGCCGGCACTGCGCACCTACCTGCGTGAATTTCTATCTGATCCGCGGGTGGTAGAAGTGCCACGGGTGCTCTGGTGGCTGATCCTGAACGGGGTCATCCTGAGAATAAGACCGCGCCGCTCAGCGGCAGCATACAAAACGGTCTGGACCGATCGCGGCTCGCCGCTGCTGTTTTATACAGAAGACCAGGCTCAGGCGCTGCAAAAGTCGTTACGGCAGCAGCACGGAGAGGATGTTATCGTCCGTTTTGCCATGCGTTATGGTCAGCCAAGCATAGCTGCCGGCCTGCAGCAGTTATTTGATGAAGGCGCCCGTAAGTTGGTGATATTGCCTTTGTATCCGCAATACTGTGGTGCGACTACCGCTTCTACGTTCGATGCGGTGGCGCGGGACTTTACCAAGCGGCGATGGGTGCCTGACCTTCGCTTTATAAGCCATTACCATGATTATGAACCTTATATTGAGGCTTGCGCCCAACGTATCTTGCGTTTCTGGGAGCAGCACGGGAAACCGCAGAAATTGCTGTTTTCTTACCATGGGGTACCCAAAAAGTTCCTGCTCAAGGGCGATCCTTATCATTGTGAGTGTCATAAAACGACGCGGCTGATTGCTGAGCGACTGGGCCTGGATAAAAGCGAATATATGACAACCTTCCAGTCACGCTTTGGCCGCGAAGAATGGTTACAGCCTTACACCGATAAAACGCTGAAAGCATTGCCGGAGCAGGGCGTCAAGAAGGTGCAGGTAGTGTGCCCCGGGTTTTCTGCGGATTGCCTTGAAACTATCGAAGAGATTGGTGAGGAAAACCGCGAGTACTTCATTGAGGCCGGCGGCGAGGACTATGCCTATATTCCGGCACTGAACGCTGAACCTGCCCATATTGATGCGCTCGCCGGACTAATTAACCGCACCATTCAGGACTGGCTGCCGCTGCCCCATGACGAAGCGCAACGCGCCCGCCGCGCCAGTGAAATTGAGCAACAACCAGCGCCCGCTAAGGCCGATGAGTAACCGAAGCGATAACGGCCAGATCGCCGAAAGCATCGGTCCGCTGCTGGCTCAACATCCTGATGAAACCGGCGTACTGCCGCTGACTGACAGTCAGGAAGCCTTTGCTGCCCGTATTCAGCTTGCCGGACAGGCCGAGTTCACGCTCGATTTACAGTATTATATCTGGCGTAATGATCGCACCGGTGCGCTTATGTTTGAGGCAATCCATAAGGCTGCGGATCGTGGTGTCAAAGTCCGTCTATTGCTGGATGACATCAATACTGCAGGGCTGGACGCGGTGCTCACCGGCCTGCAGGCGCATCCGAATATCGAAATCCGCTTATTTAATCCATTGCGTATGCGCTGGCCGCGATTTATTAACTACCTTTATGATCTTCGCCGGATTAACCGGCGCATGCATAACAAAGCCTTTATCGTTGACGGACAGATGCTGATTAGCGGCGGCCGCAATATTAGCGACGAGTACTTTGGGGCGAATGATGATCTGCTCTTTGCCGATCTGGATGCGCTGATGATTGGCGATGTAGTTGGTCGTGTTTCCCAGATGTTCGATAACTTCTGGAACTGTGACTCCGCCGTCCCTCTTGGCGAACTCATGACAATAGCAAAACCTAAGCCATTATCCGCCTTAAGTGAGCGCGCGTCAGTAGTGGAGTCGGATCCCGGTGCACAGGAATATGTTGAGGCTATTGAGAAGCTTTCCTTCTTTCAGAAGGTCAAGGAACACGAATTAGATTTTGTGTGGGCGCGGGTGGACATGGTATGTGACCCGCCCAGCAAAGGCCTTGGCAAGGCTAAGCCGCACCAGTTGATTGGTCATCAACTGCAACAGGCAATAGGGGAGCCCAGCTCACATATCAATCTGGTTTCACCTTATTTTGTACCTACCCGGGCGGGCGTCGATCAGTTAGTAAAATTCGCCAGACAGGGCATAACTATTGCCATTCTCACAAACTCGCTGGCAGCGACGGATGTGGCGGTCGTTCATGCCGGTTACGCGAAATGGCGAAAGCGTTTGCTGCGAGCCGGAATTCAGTTGTTCGAATTGCAGCGGTTATCGCCACTGGCTCGCCGTCAGGAGCGTAAAGAGCGGCGCAAACGAATGAAAGGGAAAAAGGGCCGCTTCGGGAGCTCGGCTTCCAGTTTGCATGCCAAAACCTTTGAGGTTGATCACGAACGCGTGTTTTTTGGATCTTTTAATTTTGATCCCCGCTCTGTGCAATTGAATACTGAGCTCGGTTTTGTTATTCACAGTGACAAACTGGCGCGCATGATTGCCAGAGAATTTTCTAAAACAGTGCCGCACTATGCTTATAAGGTCGATCTCATTGATAATAAAATTGTCTGGGAGGAGCGGCTCGGACGTGAGGTTACCCGCTACCGCCATGAGCCTGTTGCCTCCTGGTGGCGTCGGGTTGCCACCCGCATACTGGAACGATTACCAATTGACTGGCTATTGTGATGTAAATTTAAAGGAACAACGACAATGCGGCTGATATTTTTGGGTGGATGCGAAACGGTTACCGGCTCGAAGTATTTATTGGAGACCGACACGACGCGCGTGTTGATCGACTGTGGTTTGTACCAAGGCTACAAATGGCTTCGACAACGTAATTGGCAGCCATTGCCGCTGGGAATTAATAAAGTGGATGCGGTGGTACTGACCCATACACACCTGGATCATTCTGGCTTTCTGCCGGTACTGTATCAGCACGGTTATCGCGGCCCTGTTTATACTCACCACGCGACTGCAGAACTATGCGGGTTACTCTGGCCTGACAGTGGGCGAATACAGGAAGAAGATGCAAAATTTTATAAGAAGCATCAACTGAGCAGGCACCAAAACCCTGAAGCCCTCTACGATGAAGCCACAGCGCGCGCCGCTTTGCAGCTATTTAAGCAAGTCGATTTCTATCAGCCGTTCAGCATTGGTGATATTGAATTCCATCTGCAGCCAGCAGGTCATTTGTTAGGTGCTGCCAGTGTCATTGCCAGCAGTAGTGGTCGGCGGATAGGGTTTAGCGGTGATGTTGGCCGGCCTGATGATATTCTCATGCGGCCGCCGGAGCCCCTTCCGGACGTTGATCTCTTGCTACTTGAAAGTACTTATGGCAATCGTCGTCACCAGATCGGCGACACCTGGCAACAGCTGGCCGAGGTGGTCAATGAAACTGCCCAGGCGGGCGGAGTATTGCTGATCCCGAGCTTTTCGATTGGACGCGCGCAGCTCTTGCAGCACATGCTGGTCACTTTAATGAACGAACGGGTGATTCCGCGTCAGCCTATTTTTTTGGACAGCCCGATGGCAATTAATGCGTCCGGGATCTATAACCGCTTTCATGAATTTCATCGGCTAACAGCCGCCCAATGTGAAGCCGCGATGGATCAGGTTATTTATACCCGCGATGTGGAAGCATCGAAGGCAATTGCGAAGCAAGTTGGACCCCATATTATAATCGCCGGAAGCGGCATGGCAACGGGCGGGCGCATACTTCATCACTTCAAGCATTGGTTGGGCGATCACCGGGCTACGGTGCTGTTCGCAGGGCATCAGGCCGGAGGCACCCGGGGGGCCAAAATGCTCGATGGTGTTGAACGCGTCAAGGTACACGGTCAGTGGCTACCCGTTAAAGCGCGTATACGCCGCCTGGATGGGCTGTCAGGCCATGCCGACTATCAGGAGCTTGCAGACTGGCTAAAAGCTTCAAAACTGGCTCCAACCACGCGCGTGTATCTGGTCCACGGCGAGCCGGACGCATTGGAAAGCCTTTCGGACTTTTTAAAGCAGAGGACGGATTATGATATCAACATCGCTGACTACATGGGGGTTCTGCACCTTTAACTAACCAGAAACATGACCAATAAAGTTGTTATGGCGGCGAGCATCAGGTTCATCGCCAGTCCAGCTTTAACCATTTGCCTGATAGTCAAGCGCTCTGACGCAAAGACGATTGAATTGGGCGGAGTGGCCACGGGCATACAGAACGCACAGCTGCAAGCGATGGTGGCGGGGATCATGAGTAATTCTGGCGGTAACTGCAACGCCGTGGCGGTAGCAGCCATAACGGGCATGAGCAGCGTGGCTGTTGCGGTATTTGAAGTAAACTCAGTCAGCAGAGAAACACTCAGTGCGATAGCAAAAATCAGCAACCATAAAGGTAAATGACGCAGTCCGACCAGTGCGTCGCCGAGCTGATCGCTAAGGCCGCTGCTCATGAATCCCTGTGCCAGGGCTATGCCGCCGGCAAAGAGCAGTAAAATGCCCCAGGGTATAGAAACAGCTTGTTGCCAGGTCAGCAGGGGCCGTTGCTGCTTATCCTTCACGACAAACATCAATAGGACCCCGGCAAGTGCGACAGTGGCGTCCCCGACTCCTTCCAGACTCAACCCGGCAGACCAGCCGCCAAACGGTGCCGTTCGGGTAACCCAGAGCACAATAACCAGGCCAAAAATAGCCAATACGCGTCGTTCGCTGGACGTCACCGGGCCTGATTCGTCTAGTTTTAGTTCGGATTCCGTAGTTACCGCGCGAGTTAACCACCATGCCATCAGTGGAATGCCGATAATGACCAGGGGCAAGCCAATTTTCATCCAGTCGAGAAAGCCAAAGCTGGTGCCGGTATAGGTTTGATACACTGAGGCAAAAATCAAGTTCGGCGGAGTTCCAACCAGTGTAGCTATGCCTCCTACTGAGGCTGAGTAAGCAAGACCAAGCAGAAGGGCGCGCTGAAACTTTTGATCATTACTTGCCTCAGCCAGAGCCAGCGCAACGGGTAACAGAGCAAGCACCGCGGCGGTATTAGAAATCCACATCGACAGGAAGGCAGCAGCCAACATAAAGGCAAATATCATCCGCCGGCCGCTACCGCTACCAACGCGCGTGACCAGGGCAATGGCAATACGTTTATGTACATCGCTTGCCTCAACGCCTTTGGCGAGCATAAAAGCGGCCATAAATAACATAATGATCGGATTGCCAAGGGCGCTCGAAGTCTCGCTTACCGAGGTTACTGAGCCGAGCGGAAGTAGCACGAACGGTAAAAGTGATGTGACCGGTAGCGGCAGCACTTCACTTATCCACCACCAGGCTACCCATAACGTTGTTGCCAGTGTCCATGCCGCTGCCGGTGAAAAGCCCCATAAATGTACAGCAATGACGTAGCCAGCAAACGCGGCGGTGGGGCCTGATAAAAGGTGTAGTTTAGCTGAATTCACCGGTGGTCTCCTGGCGGCGCTGCAGCAGGTTTTCAAGTTCACGGCGGGGCAATGGCCGGGCAAAGTGGTATCCTTGCGCCATGTCACACCCCAGCCCACGAACTACGTCTGCCTGCGCCTCAGTTTCAATCCCTTCGGCAACTACCACCAGACCGTGCTGATGCGCCAGGTCGATAATTAACTTAACCGTCAAGCGAGACTTACTGCTCTCGACTATATCCTTAATAAAAGCACGATCAATCTTTAATTTATCAGTAGGTAGATGATTCAGATAGCTTAAGCTGGAAAAGCCGGTACCGAAATCGTCAATGGCGATTTTAATACCGCTATGACGCAGGCGCGTTAAAATTTCGATGGCATGGCTGGTATCATCCATCAGGATGCTTTCAGTCAGTTCCAGCTCGATATGTTCGAAAGCAACCCCGCCTTCATGAATCAGATTAATTATATGCTCAACAAAATTTGCGCGACTAAATTGCATCGCTGACAGGTTTACTGCGACTGATATATCGCTGTGCTGTCGTAGCGACTTCAAATCGGCACAGGCCTGTCTTAAGGCCCAGTTGCTGGCCGGAATAATTTGCCCGGTCGCTTCTGCTAAGGGAATAAACTGGCTTGGAGAAATATGACTGCCATCGTCAAGCTGCCAGCGCATCAAGGCTTCGACCGCACATATTTCGTTGCTTTGCAGATTAATAACGGGTTGATAAAAAAGCTGCAATTCGTCGGTATCGATAGCCTGTTGGAACTGGCTGCGTAAATGCACCTGGGCTTCAAAGTCGCCGCGATCTGAGCCATCATAAAACTGATAGTGGTTACGGCCCTGGCGTTTGGCCAAGGTGGTGGCGATATCTGCCTGTTGTATCAGCTCAATTGGCTGTTTAATCGATTCTCTGCAAAGAGTAACGCCAATGCTGGCGGTCAGATAAATCTTATGTGTGTCAATTTCATATGGTTCGGCGAGGTAATTAAGAAGCTCATTTATCAGATCGGTTAGTTCCTGCGCTGTTTTCAAGTCGGGAACTATAGCCACAAATTCGTCACTGCCAAAGCGGCCAACAGTTTGCTTACCCCGAATCTTGCGATGCAGCCTATGAGCTACTTCAATTAATAATTGGTCGCCGATTTCAAGGCCCATGGCGTCGTTGATGGGCTTAAACCCATCAAGGTCGATTACCAGAACCGCCAGTTGGCGTGGTGAAGCAGCAAGTTTCCACTGTTCTACCAGGCGAACTAACTCGGCTTCCAGCGAAGTGCGATTGGGCAGCTCAGTTAACAGGTCGTGTTTTGCCTGATAGGTTAGTTGCTGCTTATTTCTGACACTTTCAGTGACATCATTCTGAATCCCGATATAGTGAGTCACTATGCCCGCCGCATCGCGCACCGGTGCCAATTGCAGCTCGTTCCAGAACGGTGTGCCATCCTTGCGATAATTAAGGACTTCTATACGCAATTCGGTTTTCATCCGCAATGCTGAACGGATCCGCGCCACGCTTTCGGCTGCTGTTTCGGGACCCTGCAGGAAGCGACAGTTGACGCCTAATATTTCTGGCTCAGAATAGCCGGTAATCTGCTGAAAGCGCTTATTTACATAGATAATCGGGAAATCATCTTGTTGCGCGTCACAAATGACCACGCCGTTGGTTGACACATTAATGCTTCGATCAAGAATGAGCCTGTGTGCTTCATCTGCTTTTCGCTGGGTAATATCTTTGGCAATACCATAGCAGCCAGTAATTTTACCGCTGACTTTTATGGGTAAATTGGTAATGTCGAGGTGCAGTAAATTAGTATTACTGTCGTAAACACGCACTTCATAACGGCGGGGCTCGCCACCGAGCACGGTCTTAAATTCTCTGGTACCTAACTCGAGGTCTTCCGGAAACACCAGCTTACTAAAATGCTGACCGAGTATTTCACTTTTAGGAAGCTGAAGCAGGTCCACCACAGCCTGGTTGACGCTTATAAAAATACCTTCTCTGTTCAATGCAAAGACTGCGTCCGGATTATTGCTGAACAGCGAGCGATGTTGCTGCTCACTGAATTCCAATTGATGTTGCTGGGTCTGCATGCGTCGCTGGGCCCGGGTAAGGCGATGACTATGTTGCAATAGCTGGCGGTGTTGTTGCGTCATAACCAAAAACATGCAACAAAATATAAAGCCCAGGAAGACCAGTGCCACCCTCAGGTTGGAAGCATTTAAAAGCTCCTCGAAGTCGTAAAGAAGGACAGATAACCGCACAGTAGGGCCTGTTGGCACGATAAATTCAGTCTGTGATAAAAGCAGTGACGTGGTATTTACCTGCTTCCCTTGCCCGATGGGGAATGCCCGACTGCTATTCACCGAGGCATAGATGGTCAGATCAGGTGGCAATAACTTGGTTTCAACCATAAGTAGTTCCTGCAAATTAATCACAGCGAGCAAATACCACCGTTGACCAACCCGATAGTCAACGGGTGTCATGACCAGAATAGGTACTGATTCACTTGTCGGCGTAGTATATGCCGGTATCAGCATGTCGGTGTCGTGAGCCGGGGCATTAAGCCAATTCTGTACACGCGGCTGGGCCAGAAGGTCTGCTGGAAGCTGAACGCCAGTTCTTTGATGCTGAGAAAGCGAACGCCCACTGCTATCGACGGTGAAAATCGCTTCCAGATAAGCCATGTCGTTCAATAGCATCGAGATATCCTGTTGAACGAGTTCTGATTGCGGTCCAAGTCTAAGGCTGGCCCAGCGTGCTGCGACCCGGTTGGTTAGCTGCATGTTTCGTACCGCCGACTCAGAAAGTGCTTCGGCGACGTTATTTACGACCGTTACGGCTTCATCCTCGACAGAGCGGATCTGGTTCAGACTGAGTAAATACCAGCTACCACAGGTAATAAAGATAAACACGAAGGCTCCGTATATGAGCTTTCTGCCGGGAAAGCTAGCCGGACTTTTGTTAGGTAGTGTAACCAACATCATGGTGGAGCTAATCAGAAATAGAAATAGCCCGGCTAAAGAGGTTATTGGTGGGTGTGGGCCTATATAGGTGAAGCCATCTTCTGTCAGGTGTAATCCCACAATAGTTAAGGATGCTATCAGTAATACAGCCGCGAAGGCACGCATCCAGATACGTTGCAGGTATTGGCGCGGATTGAGCATCAGGCTGACACCCAAAATCAAAAAAATGATTGCGACGGGTGAGTAGAAATGAGCTTCAATATGAGTGAGCCACTGCAGATTAAATATATGGGTTGCCGATAAATTTGTGATCAGGCTGTGCAGTGCACTGAGAACAACAGTGGCACCGCCTGCAAGTTGCAGCCAGCGTTGGTCTCTGATCATGCCGGCGAAGGCCAGGCTTACGGCTAAAGCGACTATTGCTGATGTTGAGGAAATAACCCGCTCGAATAGCTGATCGGGTTGAGTGGCCCAGTTGATTAAAAGACCGATCAGTCCTAATGAAAAACTCGCACTTATAGCTACGATAAGCGCGGCGTTAATCACTGCAAACTGAGCGGAGCGTTTAATCATAGGTAAATGTTATTATTTTTTATAGTTAAACCACTATAAGTAGGTAACTCGCACAGGTCAATCAGTAAAGCTCAATAAAAAAAGATGTCCGGCCTGTTAAGCCGGACATCTTTTTTATTACAGAATGATAGCTGAACGAGAGCGATCTTACTGCGGCGGTTGACGCTCAAACTGCACGCTGAAAGTAACCGGAATTACATAGTCAATGGCTTGCAGATTAGCGATTTCCCGCAGCTTGTTCACGCCCTCAACCAGCTTGAAAGCTTTGGTGCTGATAAGGACGGGTTCGGCAGTCGTGGCAAGAAACCGATCGACTTCGATACGGGTAACCTGGACTACAGCACTAACAGGCTGTACTTCACCGGCAATAAATACTTGCAGGTCAACTTCCAGCGGTACTGTGCTTAGTACTGGAATATCCGATACACTGGCGTGTGGGATGCTGGCTTCAGCAGTAATAAACGGATGTTTGTTAGCGTGTAACAGATGCTCCAACATCCGCTCATCGCGAATCTCAATCTGGGTATCCAGGCTTTCAACCGGGATCTGGATAGTCAGTTTCTCGCCGATCCAGGTCCCCTTTAGCTCATTAAAGCGGTGAAGCTCAGCGACATGATCGTTTTTGACGGAAACGAAATTCAACACCGACGCTGTTTCGTCAAGCTTCCATTCAAGCTCAGCATGTGCCGGCGAGCTTAAGAATAGACTGGCCGAAAGCACAACCGTTGCAAAAATCATTAAACGTATCAAAGACATCATGTTACTCCTGTTTTTATGACGTGTTATGAGCATAGCATAAATCAACTAGTTGTGTTTCTGCCATAGCGTTATAAGCGGCATAGCGAAATAATTTCGACTATGGTTATCAGAGAGTGAGTAATTTTCATAAAAAGGAGTCTGTGATGAGCGACAAAGAAGCTTATGAGAAAAAGTATGAAGCGCAAATTGAAGAATGGCGCGCCGAACTTGATCAGCTTAAAGCCAAAGTGAAAAAAGCGAGTGGAGAGGCTGAGGTTAAGTACCGGAATAAGATTGACGAGCTGGAGGACAAACTGGAAGCGCTGAAAAAATCTCTCGACTAGCGCAATACCCGTCGGGTCAGGACCGGGCCAGTGAGCTCAAATAATACCGTTGAAGCAACGACCACCGGCAAGATGAGTTGACTGGTGTCGGGAAAGCGTTCGACTGCCAATAAGGCCATACCTATGGCTACACCGGCTTGGGGAGTCAACGCAAGGCCAATATCGCCCGGTAGCTTCCGGGCCTGATCGGAAAAGGGCAAGCGCACCGCCGCAAGGCCACCAATGAGCCGACCGATAACGCGTAAGGCTATATAGGCTGTTAACAGGAAAAGTGCATCGTCGAGTTGATAGAGGTCGATGCTGGCGCCCGACAGGACAAAGAAAAACACCAGAAAAGGCCATTCGATATGTTCGATTTCTTTAAACGAGCGGGTATGGTGTCGCGACACATTAGCAACCACTGCCCCTGCGAACATTGAGCTTAGCAGTTCCGACACCCCTAACAGTGAGGATAGTCCGGCGAGCAGTAGCATCAGTGCTAGTGCCTCAATAAGTATGGGTTTGCCGGGCTTCAGGCGCCCGGTCAGCCAGGCAGCGGGAAAGCCAATGATAGTTCCCAGTAAAACCGCACCGCCCAGTTCCCACCCTGCATGTATAAGCCCCGCGGCGGGATCGCTGCTAATCATCAGGCCGAGTACAGCCATACTCACGCCAAAGATAATAATTCCCCAGGCATCATCGACAGCGACAACCCCGAGCAGTACTTTGTTGGTCAGCCCTTGCGTATCATCTTCCTCGATTGACTCTTTCACGGCTGCCGGGTCGGTCGCAACAGATATTGCTGCCAGCGCGACGGCCACCAAAACAGGAAAACCCAATGCCAATAGCCCTAGGGCGACAAAGAGGTAACCGGAGAAGACCACGGTAAGTGAAACTAAAAGAATGACGGGCCCTAAATTTCGAATGCGTTTTATCGTAAATTCGCTGCCCAGCAAAAATGCGACCATAACCAGTGCCAGTTGAATGAGCGGCTCGCTTAGCTCGCCAAGTAACGTACCTGCTTGTTGCCCTAATACCACCTGCTGTACCAAGGCAATGCCAAGGCCGAGCAGAACCAACAACGAGATACGGGGAATTCGGGTGCGCTTGGCGATCGTATCAGCAAGCATGCTTAACGACAGAATAAGCCCCAGCAACAGGATGGTCGTTACCTGATGGTTGAACGTTAGTGGTAGCCACTGTGGCAAGTTCACTGTCATATCGCTCCCTGGGAGGTTCTAAAAAATGATTAAAAAATACATACTTGCCGATAAGTATAGTCAATAGAATGCATTTAAAAGCGTAGCAAATAGGTCTATCCTAATAGGCATAAACCTGGCCCTGTTGAGAGTTGGCTTAACAACCTATGATGACGAGCATTCAAGATTTTCTGAATTCGATTCAATTACCGGATAGCGGCGCGCGCATGATAGCGGCATCAATACTGCTTATTGTCATTGTGTTTGTGTCGCGGGCGCTGCTGGCGCGGTTTATTCGCCGGACAGTCCTCTCCAGCGATTTACGCCGCCGTTGGATGGTACAGACCCGTAATGGTTTACTGCTGGTTATGTTGCTGGGGCTTACGCTCATCTGGGCACAGGAGCTTCGTACCCTGGCGTTGTCTATTGTTGCCATTGCCGTTGCCTTTGTGGTGGCTACCAAAGAACTTATTCTTTGTGTGATTGGTTCGATAATCAAATCAGGGGCGCGCGCTTTTAGTATTGGCGATCGCATCCAGGTCAAAGATTTCCGGGGCGATGTAATTGACCAGAATTTGCTAGCCACGACTATCCTTGAAGTCGGGCCCGGCAAGCTAACGCATTCGCGAACCGGGCGCATGACGGTTATCCCAAATTCTATCTTCGTATCAGAGCCGGTAATCAACGAAAGCTTTACCCACGACTATGTGCTACATGTCTTTGTCGTACCTTTTAAACGAGAAGACAATTGGCGGGCAGCACGGCTGGAATTTCAGGAAGCTGCTGTGCGTAACTGTCAGGATTATCTGGAACAGGCCAGGAAGTACATGGCGCGATTAAGTGATATTAAAGGGGTTGATGTACCTTCCGTTGACCCGCGCGTTACCTTGCAGGTTCCATCAGCTGGTGAGATTCACCTGATCGTGCGGTTCCCGGTGCGCGCGGATAAGCGCAACTTTATGGAGCAGCAGATTTTGTCGGACGTTTTCCTCGAACATGACTTCTCTGCTAAAAAAAGCGTTGAGAAGGCCACCGAGTAATCTTGATCTTAACCTTAGTCAACTGCTGATTGTCGACAATATTGTCCTGGTTAGTCTTGCTAACTGGCGTTTCAGTCATTAAAATGACGCCTCATTCAAACTTCTGTCGACAAAAATGAGCGTTAAGAGTCCCCTTTGGCGAAGCCCGGTAACCTCCTCAGATCGCGTACTGCTGGAAATTCAGCGCGCGATTGTAGAGGGTGATATCGCCGCCGGTAGTAAAATCAGTGAACTGGATCTGGCGCGCCGCTTTGATGTAAGCCGGGCGCCGTTGCGCGAAGCCCTGGCGCGACTGGAGCGCTGCCGGTTGATTGAGCGTACGCCAAACGCTGGCGCGCGGGTGGTTACCTTGTCGACAGACGGACTAATCTCGCTTTACCAGATCCGCGAGGAGCTCGAAGGGCTTGCCTGCCGGTTGGCAGCTGAACAGATGAGCGACAGCGAAATTGATGAATTGCGGGGCCTGCTGGACCAGCACCTGACCTCGCAGCGGGTAAGGGAAGGCGAAAGTTACTATCAGGAAGAAGGCGACCTGGATTTCCATTATCGTATTATTCTGGGTAGCAAAAACCCTTACCTCATTAATATGCTCTGCGACGAACTCTATTTTTTAGTGCGCATGTACCGGGTGCAGCTGGGTATGAATGGCCCGCGGGTATCGCGCGCATTTGATGAACATAAAGCAATTATTCAGGCGATTGCCAACCGCGATGGTGAGCTCGCCGATCTTCTGATGCGCCGGCATATCAGCGCATCCCGCCGTAATATTGAATTTCAACTGAACCAATTAGGAAAGTAACAATGACACATATGCAAAGTGCGGGCGCTAAACTGCGTCAGGCAATAGCCGAGGAAAATCCACTCCAGATTGTGGGTACCATTAACGCTTACACCGCCATGATGGCAGAGCGCGTGGGGCATAAGGCTTTGTACCTTTCCGGTGCTGGCGTTGCGAACGCATCTTTCGGGTTGCCGGACCTGGGCATGACCTCTCTGAATGATGTTTGCGAAGATATCCGCCGCATTACCGGTGCTTCAGACCTGCCTTTGCTGGTTGATGCAGATACCGGCTGGGGCGGCGCTTTTAATATCGCCCGTACAGTAAAAGAAATGACCCGTTCAGGTGCCGCCGGATTCCATATTGAAGACCAGGTTGCCCAGAAGCGTTGCGGCCATCGCCCGAACAAAGAAATTGTTTCGCAGGCGGAAATGGTTGATCGGGTAAAAGCGGCTGTTGATGCGCGCACCGACGAAGCTTTCTTTATCATGGCCCGTACCGATGCTCTGCAGCAAAATGGCCTGGATGCAGCCATTGAGCGCGCCTTAGCCTGCGCTGATGCCGGCGCTGACGCGATTTTTGCTGAAGCGGTGCATACCCTGGACCAGTACGAAGCCTTTACTAAAGCGCTGGATATACCGGTGCTGGCCAATATCACTGAATTTGGTGCAACGCCACTGTTCAACAAAGATGAACTGGCGAAAGTAGGGGTTGATATGGTGCTGTATCCACTAAGCGCCTTCCGTGCCATGAACAAAGCCGCTCTTAATGTATATGAAAGCATTCTGGAGCAGGGCGATCAGAAAGCCGTGATCGATACCATGCAGACCCGCATGGAGCTGTATGATTTTCTGAATTATCACGAGTTTGAAGCCAAACTCGATCAGCTGTTTAACAAGAAATAATCAACAGATAATTTATAACAACTAATTACCGGAGTAGAGAATGGTAGATAAAGCTTTAGGTGGCGCTGGTTTACGTGGCCAGGTAGCGGGACAGACCGCACTATGTACTGTAGGTAAAACGGGTTCAGGCCTGACTTATTGTGGTTATGACATCAAAGAACTGGCCGACAAAGTCAGTTTTGAAGAAGTTGCTTATTTGCTGGCCCACGGCGAATTGCCCAACAGCAGCCAGCTGACTGACTACAAAGCACGGTTAAAATCGCAACGCGGGCTGCCACAGGCACTGAAAGATGTGCTGGAGCGTATCCCTGCTGACGCCCATCCGATGGATGTAATGCGCACTGGCTGCTCAATGCTGGGTAACCTGGAGCCGGAAGCTGACTTTAGTGAAGCAGATAAAGCCATTGAGCGGATGCTGGCAGTTTTCCCAAGTATTCTGTTGTACTGGTATCGCTTCAGCCATGATGGCGTGCGCATTGAAACTGAAACGGATGATGATTCCATCGGTGCGCATTTCCTGCGGCTGCTGCATGATAAAGAGCCATCAGAGCTGCATAGCGCGGTGATGAACACCTCACTGATTCTATATGCGGAGCATGAGTTTAACGCCTCGACCTTCACCGCGCGCGTTTGTGCTTCAACTTTATCAGATATTCATTCCTGTGTGACCGGTGCGATCGGCTCGCTGCGTGGGCCATTGCACGGCGGCGCGAATGAAGCGGCGATGGAACTGATTGAAGACATGAAATCACCGGAAGACGCCGAGCAGACCTTGCTGGCGATGCTGGCGCGTAAAGACAAAATTATGGGCTTTGGTCACGCGGTTTATCGCGATAATGATCCGCGCAATGCCATCATCAAAGAATGGTCTGAGAAGTTGGCTGATGAGTTTGGCGACACCCGTCTGTATGACGTTTCTGTACGTTGTGAAGAAGTCATGTGGCGCGAGAAGAAGTTATTCCCGAATGCCGACTTTTTCCATGCCTCTGCTTACCACTACATGGGCATTCCGACCAAGCTGTTCACACCAATCTTCGTAATGTCACGGGTGAGTGGCTGGACTGCGCACGTGAAAGAGCAACGCGCAAACAACCGTATTATCCGTCCGAGTGCTGACTATATTGGTCCTGAAGCCCGGTCGGTTCCTGCAATTAATGAGCGATAATATGAATCAAGATTTTCGTAAGTCGCTGCCGGGTACCTCACTGCAATATTATGATGCCCGTGAAGCAGTTGATGCTATCGAGCCTGGCGCGTACGACAGGCTACCTTACACTTCGCGGATCCTGGCTGAAAACCTGGTCCGGCGCTGCGAGCCGTCCATGCTGACAGACAGTCTGAAGCAGCTGATTGAGCGTAAGCGCGATCTGGATTTTCCGTGGTATCCCGCACGCGTGGTTTGTCACGATATCCTTGGACAGACCGCACTGGTTGATCTGGCTGGCCTGCGCGATGCAATCGCGGAGCAGGGCGGTGATCCTGCTAAAGTGAACCCGGTGGTGCCAACCCAGCTGATTGTTGATCACTCGCTGGCAGTTGAGCATGCTGGTTTTGAGTCCGATGCCTTTGATAAAAACCGGGCGATTGAAGACCGCCGCAACGATGATCGCTTCCACTTTATCAACTGGACCAAAACGGCATTTAAAAACGTTGATGTGATCCCGCCAGGGAATGGCATCATGCACCAGATCAATCTGGAAAAAATGTCCCCTGTTGTTCAGGTCCGTGACAATGTGGCATTTCCTGATACCTGCGTCGGCACCGATAGTCACACGCCTATGGTCGACGCCCTTGGCGTAATCTCGGTCGGCGTTGGCGGCTTAGAAGCGGAGAGCGTGATGCTTGGCCGTGCTTCGTACATGCGCCTGCCAGACATCATCGGTGTAGAGCTGACCGGTAGATTACAGCCAGGTATTACGGGTACTGATCTGGTGCTGGCGCTTACTGAGTTTCTGCGTAAGCAGCGTGTGGTTGGGGGCTATCTGGAATTTTATGGCGAGGGCGCCTCGAATTTATCCGTTGGCGACCGCGCGACCATATCCAATATGACGCCGGAATACGGTGCTACTGCAGCGATGTTCTATATCGATGGGCAGACTATCGACTACCTGAAGCTGACTGGCCGTGATGATAAGCAAGTTAAGCTGGTAGAAGAATTCGCCCGCCATACCGGGCTATGGGCTGACAGCCTGACAACTGCTGAGTACGAGCGTGTACTGAAGTTTGACCTGTCCTCTGTACGGCGCAATCTGGCTGGCCCATCCAACCCGCATGCGCTGCTGCCTGCGTCTGAGCTGGCCGCCCGTGGTATTTCCGGTGTCGTTGAAAACGAGGAAGGCAAAATGCCTGATGGTGCCGTCATTATTGCCGCCATCACCAGCTGTACCAACACCAGTAACCCGCGCAATATGATTGCGGCAGGTCTGATTGCGCGTAATGCCAATAAATTAGGCTTGTTGCGTAAGCCATGGGTGAAAACCTCGCTGGCGCCGGGCTCAAAAACCGTCAAGATGTACCTTGAAGAAGCTAACCTGCTGCCGGAACTTGAAAGTCTGGGCTTTGGTGTAGTCGGTTTTGCTTGTACCACCTGTAATGGCATGAGCGGCGCGCTGGATCCGGTGATTCAGCAAGAAATTATTGACCGCGATTTATACGCGACAGCGGTGTTGTCCGGTAACCGTAACTTCGATGGCCGGATTCATCCGTACGCCAAGCAGGCCTTCCTGGCCTCACCACCTCTGGTAGTCGCTTACGCAATTGCTGGCACGATTCGCTTTGATATCGAAAAAGATATCCTTGGTTATGATAAACAGGGCAATGCGATTACGCTGAAAGACATCTGGCCGGAAGATGCGGAAATTGACGCTATTGTGAAGCAGAGCGTAAAGCCTGAGCAGTTCCGTCAGGTTTACGACCCGATGTTCAGCCTGTCAGTTGATTTTGGTGACCAAATCGACCCGTTATATGACTGGCGTCCGATGAGTACGTATATCCGCCGGCCTCCCTATTGGGAAGGTGCTTTAGCCGGTGAACGCGCCCTTAAGGGGATGCGTCCGCTTGCCGTACTGGGCGATAACATCACCACGGATCATTTGTCGCCGTCTAACGCCATCATGCTGGATAGCGCTGCCGGTGAGTATCTGGCGAAGATGGGCGTGCCGGAAGAAGACTTCAACTCGTACGCGACCCATCGTGGTGACCACCTGACCGCACAGCGCGCGACTTTCGCTAACCCCAAACTCCTGAACGAAATGGTGCAGGAGAACGGGAAGGTGAAACAGGGCTCACTGGCCCGTATCGAACCTGAAGGCAAAGTGACGCGCATGTGGGAAGCTATTGAGACCTACATGGAACGCAAACAGCCGCTGATTATCATTGCTGGCGCTGATTATGGCCAGGGTTCATCGCGCGACTGGGCGGCCAAAGGCGTGCGCCTGGCGGGTGTTGAAGCCATTGCCGCCGAAGGCTTTGAGCGTATTCACCGTACCAACCTCATTGGTATGGGCGTGTTGCCGCTGGAGTTTGATCCGGGTGTAACCCGGCATACCCTTGCCATCGACGGTACTGAAACCTTTGATGTGCTTGGCGAGCCGACCGCGCGAGCGCGCCTGACCCTGGTTATTAACCGGGCTAACGGCGAACAGGTTGAGGTTCCGGTTACCTGTCGCTTAGATACTGCTGAAGAAGTGAATATCTTTGATGCTGGCGGCGTATTGCAGCGCTTTGCCAAAGATTTCCTTGAACAGGCAGGAGTCTGAGTTATGGCACATACTCCGCAAATCAAGATAGCCGCCACCTATATGCGTGGCGGCACCAGCAAGGGAGTGTTCTTCCGGTTGGAAGATTTGCCCGAAGCCGCGCAGGTGCCTGGCGCCGCGCGGGATAAGCTGTTGCTGCGGGTAATTGGTAGCCCGGATCCTTACGCTAAACATACCGATGGTATGGGCGGCGCAACCTCAAGTACCAGCAAAACCGTTATTCTGTCGAAAAGCAGCAAGCCGGATCATGATGTCGACTATCTGTTCGGTCAGGTGTCCATCGATAAGCCTTTCGTGGACTGGAGCGGTAACTGTGGCAACTTATCCGCCGCCGTCGCCCCTTTTGCGATAAGTAACGGCCTGATCGACAGTAGTCGTATTCCTGAAAACGGGATGGCGACCGTGCGTATCTGGCAGGCAAACATTGGCAAAACCATTATTGCTCATGTGCCTGTAACAGACGGTGAAGTACAGGAGACCGGTGACTTCGAACTTGATGGCGTGACCTTTCCGGCTGCGGAAATCCCTGTTGAGTTTATGGATCCCGCCTCTGATGAAGATGGCGAAGGCGGCGCGATGTTTCCGACCGGCAACGTAGTGGACGATCTTGAGGTGCCTGGTATTGGCACGATCAAGGCAACCATGATCAACGCTGGTATCCCGACCATTTTTGTCAACGCGGAAGCCATTGGCTACACCGGTACCGAGCTACAGGGTGCCATTAACGAAGATGCCGATGCGCTGGTGATGTTCGAGAA
>NZ_JAWVYM010000008.1:0-69604 GCF_033722695.1 Pseudidiomarina sp.
CGTTGATGGTACTAAACAGCTCTATTCCCGTGTAATCGGCGGCGATCAGGCGATTATGGGCATGCAATATCCGGTGACCATGGTCGCACCCGGTGCCTCAGCCGAAATCCGCTCTACCCTGTTTATCGGTCCAAAAGATCAAGATGCGATGGCGGCCGTTGCCGAAGACCTTGATCTGACGGTCGATTACGGCTTCCTCTGGTGGCTGGCCCAGCCGATCTTTAAGCTGCTGCAAATTCTTCAAAGCGTGCTGGTGAACTGGGGTCTGGCGATTATCGCCGTCACCATAGTGATCAAGCTGCTGCTGTATCCGCTGACCAAAGCGCAATACGTATCCATGGCAAAGATGCGCATGATTCAGCCGAAGATGACTGCCCTACGCGAGCGCTACGGTGACGATCGCCAGAAGATGTCACAGGCGATGATGAAGCTCTACAAAGAAGAAAAAGTAAACCCGCTGGGCGGCTGTCTGCCGATGATCCTGCAGTTACCTATCTTCCTTGCTTTATATTGGGTTCTGCTGGAAAGCGTTGAACTACGCCATGCGCCGCTGTTCCTGTGGATTGAAGATTTGTCGGCTAAAGATCCGTACTACATACTGCCGTTGCTGATGGGTGCTTCGATGTTCCTGATGCAGCGTCTGCAGCCCACGCCGGCTACGGATCCTATGCAACAGAAACTACTGCAATATATGCCGGTTATCTTTACCGTGTTCTTCCTGTGGTTCCCGGCTGGTCTGGTACTGTACTGGTTAAGCAGCAACCTGATCACCATCGGACAAATGCAGTGGATTTACCGTGGCCTCGAGAAAAAAGGCATCATGGAGCGTAAAAAGAAGAAATGATCGATGATCTGCTGACTAACGACACTATCGTCGCCCAAGCCACGCCTCCAGGGCGCGGCGGGGTCGGTATTGTCCGGGTCAGCGGACCTGCCGCCAAACAGGTGGCTGAGCGCTTGCTCGGCCACTGTCCGCCACCCCGCAAAGCCGAATACCTGCCCTTCCGTGATCTGAACGGTGAATTACTTGATGAGGGCATTGCGCTGTTTTTTGCCGGCCCCAATTCATTTACCGGTGAAGACGTGCTTGAACTGCAGGGGCATGGCGGTCCCGTTCTGATTGATATGATCATCAAAGCGGTGCTGGACTTTCCCGATGTGCGTCCCGCGCGTCCCGGGGAATTCAGCGAGCGCGCCTTTCTCAACGATAAGCTTGATTTAACGCAGGCAGAGGCGATTGCTGATTTAATCGATACAACCTCAGAGCAAGCGGCAAAAGCAGCGCTACAGAGCTTACAGGGCGGTTTCTCGCATGAAATCGACCAACTTGTCGACGCCGTTATTCATTTACGCATGTATGTGGAAGCAGCCATTGATTTTCCAGACGAAGAAATCGACTTTCTGAGTGACGGTAAGGTTGCCGGCGACCTTGAAGCCATCATCGATCGCCTTTATGAAGTGCTGGTGCAAGCCCGGCAAGGCACCTTGCTTCGCGAAGGCATGAAAGTCGTTATCGCCGGTCGCCCCAATGCTGGTAAATCAAGCCTGTTAAACGCCCTGGCCGGACGCGAGTCGGCAATCGTTACCGCTATCGCCGGCACGACCCGTGATGTACTGCGTGAGCATATTCAGATTGACGGGATGCCACTGCATATCATTGACACCGCTGGTTTGCGGGATAGTCCTGATGAAGTCGAACAGATTGGCATCCAGCGCGCCTGGGATGAGATCTTCGCTGCCGATCGCGTGCTCTTTATGGTTGATGCCACTGAAACGGATGCCATCCACCCCGCTGATATCTGGCCGGAGTTTTTTGCGCAACTGCCGGAAGACCTGCCTTATACTGTTATCCGTAATAAAGTCGATCTCAATTCAGAGTCCGTGGCGCTGGAAGATCATGGCGGCATTCCGGTATTGCACCTGTCCGCCAAAACTGGCCATGGCGTGGATTTGCTGCGCGAACACCTGAAACATTGCGTGGGCTACCAGGCCACCAGCGAGGGTAGCTTTATGGCTCGCCGCCGCCATCTGGATGCGCTGGAAAAAGCCCGTCAGCATCTGCTGTCAGGGCAGGAACACCTTGAATCCAGTCTGGCCGGCGAACTTCTCGCTGAAGAATTGCGCCTGACTCAGCAGCACCTCAATGAAATCACCGGCGAATTCACCTCTGATGACCTGCTGAGCAAGATTTTCGGCTCTTTCTGTATCGGCAAGTAATTTAATTCCGCGCACTTGCCGCCACAGTTAACGCATCACCTTCAAAGCGTCGGCCCATTTAGCCATTTCTTCAAGCATCGCTTTAGCTGACTGCTTATGAACTTCAGCGCCAGCAAAATGTTGCGCATCATCGAGCAGCTCCCAAGGCATCTGCACCATGACACCCTCTACCATCGGCATCATCTTCAGGGTGGTGACTAGCTGCTTGGCGCTCTGGGCTGAGCGCAGCCCGCCGGATACTCCACCATAACTGACGAAGCCACAAGGCTTGTAATTCCATTCGTTGTACAGATAGTTGAGTGCATTCACCAACGCTGGCGGCGGTCCAAAATTATACTCAGGGGTGACGAACACATACGCATCAGCTTTAGCCACAGTGGCTGCCCAGGTTTTGGTATGATCATGCTGATATTGCTGCATGCGGGGATGATTGGGCTCATCATATACAGGGAGGTTAAAGTCTGCCAAATCAACCAGCTCAGTTTCAAAATAACCCAGTTCGGAGGCAACGTCATGAAACCAGCGTGCGATTTTTGGACCAACCCGTCCCGGCCGGGTACTGCAAATTATAATCTGAAGTTTAAGCGACATGAGGTTTATCCTGCTGCTATCTGAGTTAATGTGGATACAGCTTAACTATCGACTCAGCAGAAAGATAACGGATATTTTAGACACTTTTACTCGATTAAATTGAACAAAGGCGGGGCTAACCGGCTTGTTTTGGGGAGACCAGCCGGGAACGAATACGCTTGATCGCCTGCGAATGCAGCTGTGAAACCCGTGATTCCGTGACATCAAGTACCGCGCCGATCTCTTTCAGGTTTAGCTCTTCCTGGTAGTACAGCGTCATCACGAGTTTCTCGCGCTCCGGTAAGCCGTCAATAGCAGTCATCAGCTGTTGTTTGAGTTGTGCCGAGCCAACCAGCTGGTCAGGATCATCGCTGTCGGCATAGGTTTCAGCGTTGGGTTGGGCCAATACGACTTCGTCGTAGGACAAGACCAGACCATTGTTGGTATCCTGCAGTAACTGCTGGTACTCATCAAGGGTCATATCCAGTTCCGTCGCGATTTCACGTTCTTCCGGACTGCGCCCGAGCTGCTGTTCGAGGCGACGCATAGCCAGCTCTAGCTCCCGCCCGCTGCGGCGAACGCTCCGAGGGATCCAGTCACGACTGCGTAATTCATCGATCATGGCGCCGCGCACGCGTTGATGAGCAAAGGTTGAAAAAGCGACACCGGCCTCCGGGTCAAACCGGTCGATCGACGACAGCAGGCCTTCAAGCCCCGCCTGAATCAGGTCGTCCATATCAACGCCCGCCGGCAGGCGCACGCGCAGGCTGAGCGCCTGCCGGCGCACCATCGGATAATACTGTTCAACCAGACTGTTACGGTTTATGGTGCCTTGTGCTGTATACATAATTCCTCAGCTCTTCAGCCTTTAAATAACAACAACTCAATGCCCAGATAGCTGCGGGCAACCTGCTGCAGGTTACTCAGTAACCCTTGCCGCGAGGCAATCGGCGGGTGCAGCGCAATGACGCGGCGCGGACCAGCGGTGCCAATCGCCTTCAGGGCCTGGTACGCACGGTAAAAACCATTAATATCATCAGCAATCCAAACGGCCCAGCGCTGATGCCTTTGCGCCAAATCAGCCAAATTATCGTGGTCGGGCGAGGCAGGAATCATTTGCCAGGAAGCCGGATCCCCGACCCATTTCTTGCCCCCTTCAGCCCAACGCTTAAACACCTGGCTGGCAAGCTCGGTCTGCGGCTGCTCGCTGCCCGGGAGGCCTAGCACCACCACGCACTTGCCTGCTAAGACACGCGGCTTATCATGCTCAGTACTGTCGCTACCGTCAGTGCGCTTAGCGGCCCACTGACGCAAGCCGGCGGCTTGGTCACTCATAACACATCACTTAACTTGCTAGCTCCCGTCCGGCGGCCTGTAACGACTCATAACCCTGCAACGCATGCAGTATACCGCTGACCAGTTTATCGCCCTGAACGCGTCCGCGCTTACCGGTAAGGCTCAGCAGTTCACCGCGAACGCTGGCACACTCAGGTGCCTGAGCATATTCGATATGCACTGCCGCGGCGGCAATAGCGCCGGCCAGCCATAACTGTAGTGCCTGGCGCTGTGCCTGCTCATCCTGCGGAGCAATGAGCTTATCCAGCTGTTGCCAGGCCAACCGCGTCAGGCGACCATATTCTTCCAGCTGTAATGCGTACCGGATGCGCTCACCCAATTGCTCTGCCGAACACTGCCCGTCTACTAACCAGTAGCGGCGCTGCACCGGGTTCTTATTGGTGCCACCATGTAATTCACCATACACCAACTGGAGCGGGTGCTTGCTCTGCAACGAATCAACCGCGGCAACCTTAACCACAAGTTCGCGGCGCTCGCCACGATACTCGATTCGAGCGCGCGATAACGGCACCGCCTGCTCCTTTACTATGGCAACCACCGGCAGCCGCTTACCCTCTACCAGCAAACGGTGATTGAGGTTAAGGGTCGCGAGCCAACCGGTGCCTTCCTGATCAAAGACATCGAGTAACGCAGCCTCGGGTAAATAATCGAATAGCTGTGCCGGCGCACTATCCGCCCCAATTGTGAGATTTACTTCTGCACTTTGTAAATACGGCGGCAGTACTGGCAGACCTGACTGACTTAATTGCAGGTGCGGCGTAAGCTGCTGCCAGCCTTGCAGTGCCTGGGGTGCGGCCCAGCGAATGAGCGCGCAGCCCTGGTGCGGATCTGATTCCGGCTGCGGTAATTGCTGGTGCCGCCATACACTCTCCACAAGCCCGAATCCGGGTACTTGCTTACGCAGTGTTTCGACCACTGAACGAATGACCCGGCTATGGCTGAACAGTTGGCCGGATGAAAAATTCTGTGGTAGCTGCTGTTCCCAGTCATCGCCGCTGTAAACAGATTCTGTTTCCGCGACAGCTAGCGACTCACTAACCATGGTACGCAAATCCGCGGCAACCAGATCTTCGGGAACGCGCTGTCCACCGGAGCAAGCCTGCACGGCAAATTTATACCGAATCACGGTATCCAGTACGCCGCCCAGTTGTGCCGCTTCATCCAGCTTGGTCAGAATAACGTCATTGATACGCAACGCGCTTTCGCTGGCGATACCTTGGTAAATCCGGGCTACTTCATCCAGGTTTTGCTGCTGTGAAGCACTGTTCAGCAGCAGCATGATACGGGTACTGTCATCGCGCTTGTTGCTGCGCAGCGCCGCCAGTCGTCGCGCCAGATTCTGATCGCGCTGGCTCATTCCTACCGTATCAACCAGCACCAGACGTTTGCCCTTGATCTTGTCGGCCACGGCCGCCAGCGAGTCGCCATCGGCAAGCGCGTGCATCTGCACATCAAGCAGTTCGGCATATATCGCCAGCTGTTGCTGAGCGCCGATACGGTAACTATCAGTAGTAACCAGTAACAGGTTGTCGTTACCGTGCTTCATCACATAATTTGCGGCCAGCTTAGCGGTAGTAGTGGTTTTGCCCACGCCCGTTGGCCCCACCAGCGCCAGTACCCCCTGCTGATTGAGAATGTCCAGCTCAGCGTCAGGTGCCGCGATGCGCGTAATGAGCTGCTGTTGCAACCAGTCCAGCGCGGCGGCAAATTGCGTTTCCGATTGATTCAGGTGGCCCGGTAACAAGGCCACTAGCTGGCGGGCAAGTTCATCGCTGTAACCACCGGCACGCAGCTTCCGATAAAGGCGCCGGCGATTATCAATTGGCATCTTAGTGCCGGTTTGCTCGTGCATCATCGAGCGCATATCCTGCACTTCTGCCAGCAACTGCTGGGCCAGCGCGGCAAATTCAGGGGCGTTACCATTAGCCTGAGCTCTGGCAGGTGTATCAGTGCCCACCGCGTCCAGCTCGGCTTCGGCGATCGCAAATACTTCCGCCCCCTGAGCTGTTTTACGCGACGAAACAATAACCGCGTCCTCGCCCAGACTATCACGCACCTGGCGCATCGCCTCACGCTGGGTAGTGCCGGTGAAACGGCGAACGCTCATGCTGATTCTCCAATCACGCTAACCACCTTGATTGATCGATCATCGGGAATTTCGGCCTGAGATAATACCACTAAATCACTGAGTTGGCGGCGCAAGAAATGAGCTAACAGCGGCCGCAACTGATGGGGCACCACCATCACTGGTGGCATACCAAGGGTCTCCGCGCGCTGCAACGCCTGTTGCGTTTGCTCTTGCAGGGTCTGCGCCAGACCCGGCTCGATTGAGCCGTTCTGCTGTAGCGCCTGGCTCAGCATGGATTCCAGTTGCATGTCGAGACCAATCACCTGCAGCTCACGCGCACTGCCAAACCATTTCTGCGTGATAATCCGGCCCAACGCCAGACGCACGCGGGCCGTCAGGTCATGCACATCAGTCTGTTGCCCCTCAGATTCTGCCAGCGTATCAAAAATAGTGCGTAAATCGCGAATCGATACATCTTCGGCCAACAGGTTCTGCAGCACCCGCTGCAATGTCGTAAGGGTGACGCATTTGGGCACCACATCCTCAACCAGGGTTTTATTATCTTCGGCCAGGCGATCCACCAGCTGCTGTACTTCGCCACGACCCAGCAGATCGGAAGAATAGCGCTGCAACAGATGATTCAGGTGAGTGGCCACCACGGTACTGGCATCCACTACGGTATAGCCGTAAATCTGCGCATGCTCACGCTGATCCGACTGAATCCACAGGGCTGGTAAGCCAAATGCAGGGTCGGTTGTTTCGATGCCTTCGACGGTGCCGGTGAGCTGCCCTGGATTAATCGCCAGCCAGCGATCAGGATGTATCTCGGCGCGACCCACTTCACCGCCCTTCAGGGTTATCGAATAGGCGTTAGGGGGTAATTCCAGGTTGTCGCGAATATGCACCACCGGGGGCAGAAAGCCCACTTCCTGGGCGAACTTTTTACGGACGCTTTTGATGCGGCCCAGTAATTCACCCTGCTGCTGATCGTCAACCAGCGAGATAAGCCGGTGCCCCACTTCCATACCCAGGGTGTCGACCAGTTGCACGTCGTGCCAGCTGGCTTCAGGCGAACTGAAACTCGGTGCGGCGGCCGCAGGCTCGGAAGCGCCGGCCAGCGCGACTTCGCGTTGCTGGCGCTGGTGCATAACCCAGGCAAGCGACCCCAGCATGACAGTGAACAGCAGAAAGACAAAGTTCGGCATGCCAGGCACCAGGCCCAACATGCCGATAACGCCAGCCGCCAGCATCAGCACTTTGGGGCTCACAAACAGCTGCTTGATCAGCTGCTGACCAACATCCTGCTCAGTGTTCACCCGCGACACCGTAACACCGGCCGCTGTGGAGATAATTAGGGCCGGGATCTGTGCGACCAGGCCATCACCGATGGCGAGCAAGATGTAGGTATGTGCGGCCGAACCAAAACTTAGTCCGTGTTGCATCGTACCTATCATCAAACCGCCGATGATGTTCACCACCATAATGATCAAACCTGCGACCGCATCACCCCGTACGAATTTACTGGCACCATCCATCGAGCCATAAAATTCAGCTTCCTGTGCAACTTCCGTCCGGCGCCGGCGAGCTTCTTCTTCGCCAATCAGGCCGGCGTTGAGATCCGCGTCAATGGCCATCTGCTTACCCGGCATAGCATCAAGGGTAAAGCGCGCACCGACTTCGGCGATCCGCCCGGCACCCTTGGTGATGACCATAAAGTTGATAATGACCAGGATCAGGAACACCACGATACCAACGGCAAAATTACCCCCGACCAGGAACTGACCGAAGGCTTCGATCACTTTACCAGCCGCGTCGCCGCCCTCATGCCCTTCCATTAGCACAACCCGCGTTGAAGCGACGTTCAGCGACAGACGCAACAAGGTGGTAAACAGCAATACCGCAGGGAAAGCCGCAAATTCGAGGGGTTTTTCGGTGAACATGGCCACCAGCAAGACCATTAACGATAAGGCGATGTTGAAGGTAAACAGAAAATCCAGCATAAACGGCGGTAACGGCAGCACCATCATCGCCAAAATCATCAGGATCAGTACCGGCCCGACTAATACCTGCATCCGGGCACTGGTAATACCCCCTGCGACCATTCGCCAATCCATATTCATCGGGCAGGCACCTCGTAATCGTCCGGCACGCTAATCTGCGCCGGCTTGGGTGGCACTTCCGTCAGGCCCTGCTGGGAGCGCTTTAACTGAAACGCCCAGGCTAGCACTTCGGCAACCGCGCTATACAGCGGCCCCGGGATTTCCCGACCTAATTCAACGTAGGTGTAGAGCGCGCGTGCCAGCGGCGGCGCTTCCAGCCGCGGTATCTTATGGGTATCTCCGATTTCCCGAATCTTCGCCGCGACCTGTTCAACACCCTTGGCAACAACCCGGGGCGCTCCGTTTCCTTGCTCATCATATTTAAGCGCGACGGCGTAACGGCTCGGGTTGGTTACAATGACATCGGCGGTGGGCACATCGCTCATCATGCGACGGCGCGCCATTTCCTGCTGCTGCTGCCGGATCTTACCCTTAATGTAGGGGTCACCCTCGGTTTCCTTGTTCTCGCGCTTAATTTCCTCTTTGCTCATACGTAGTTTTTTCGTATGGGTAAATAGCTGATAGGGAACGTCAAACAGCACGACCACAATCAGGGTCAGCACCATCCACAGGCAGGCCTCGGCTGCCAGCGCGACGGCCTCGCCCAGAGCCTGCTTAACCGGCATGTGCATAAGCGCCATGAAGGTTGTCTTCTGCTGCCAGAGAAACAACACCAGTACCCCTCCAACCAGCACTGATTTAGCAATTGCTTTGCCAAGTTCGGCTAATGCCTGGGCGGAAAATACCCGCTTTAGCCCTTTGACCGGATTAAGCTTACTCAGTTTTGGTTGCATTGATTTCGCTGAAGCTACCCAGCCGCCCAGCAAGGCAGGCGCAACCAGGGCGAGCACGACCATAACGGTAAACAGGGGTAACAGCGAAAATAATGCGTGGCTGGCCAGCTCCAGAATATTCTGCAGCATCGGCCCGGACTCGAAGATTTGGGTGCGTTCAAACAGGAAGGCCTGCTCCATCACCCCACCAATCTCCTGGTAGAGGGAAGAGCTCATGCCCCATAACACAATAATGCCACCAAACAGCAGCACGAAGGTGGTCAGCTCACGGGATCGCGCCACCTCACCCTCTTCCCGGGACTTTTGTAATCGTCGGGCCGTGGGTTCTTCAGTTTTCTCCTGATCGCTGCTTTGGTCTTCTGCCATCTGGGTTCCGGGTTAAAAGCGACACTACTGGACTGTGCTGCTTAGTATGCCGAAACACAAATGGTGTTGAAGGGGAGAAAAGGCGGGTTTGTACCCGCTATTTCAGTGGTTGCTGATCGGTAAAATTGCCTTCCTGTTCAAGCTGAGAGCGGATCAGTGCTTCGTATTCAGCCTGATCTTGCGGGAAATAGCCCTGGCGTTTAATGAATTCAGCTGATTCCCGCGTATGGAGAACCAATGTAATGCGGCGGTTCATCGGGTCATCTGACTCAACACCTTCCATGGGAATGCGATCGGCGACCCCAGTGACCAACAACAGCTTGCTCGAATCAAGACCCGCGTCCAGCATAACTTTACGCGAAGCGTTGGCGCGGTCAGCGGATAGTTCCCAATTGCTGTAGCCGCGCTCGCCGCCGGCATAGGGCAAGCTATCGGTATGCCCACTTAAAGTAATCTCGTTAGGCACTTCATTGATAATCGGTGTCAGGGTGCGCAACAGGCGATCCATGTACGACGCGACTTTGTCACTGCCTAGCTCAAACATTGGCCGCTGCTCTGAATCAACCACCTGGATGCGCAGCCCTTCGCGGGTAATATCAAAACGCAATTGCTCCGCCAGTTCGCGTAGAATGGGGTCGTCCTCAACTGCCCGCTTAATACGTTCCTGTATACCCTGAAAGTGACGGCGTACATCTGATGGTCGCGTCTGCCGCCGCAGATCAATGCGCATCTGCTCACCTTTCGCGTGAGAGGGATCGTCACCACCGCCTTTAATCGCGCTGGTACTCGCCGATGATTTATCACCACTAGTTAGTGCAACCATCAGCGGTGTGCTGAAGTAATCAGCGACTTGTTGTTTACTCTCTTCACTGGAAATCGACAGAATCCACATCACCAGAAATAACGCCATGAGCGCCGTCATAAAATCAGCGAGAGCAATCTTCCAGCTACCACCATGATGCTTCTTGATGATTTTTTTGCGACGGATAATTATCGGGCGTTTATCATCGGACATAATTACGCTTCCGCTTTAGCGCCGCGAACATAGTCTTCCAGTTCGTTAAAGGTTGGCCGCTCTGCCGTATGCAGGGCCTTGCGACCAAATTCGACCGCCAGTTGCGGGGCATAGCCGTGCATGCTTGCCAGCAATGTCACGCGAATACACTGCATGGTCTTCGCCATTACGGCGATTTGCCTTTCTATGCGGCTGGCAACCGGATTAATAAAACCGTAGCCCATCAGGATACCGAGGAAGGTCCCGACCAGAGCGTGGGCAATCATTACGCCCATCGCCGAGGGGTCAGCACTGGCTGAACTCAACGCCCGTACCACCCCTAATACCGCCGCGACAATGCCGAAAGCTGGCATAGCATCACCGACTTTAGTCAGTGCATCTGCGGGAATTTCCGCTTCGGCTTCAAAGGTTTCAATTTCGTGGAGCATGAGCTCGTCGAGCTCCTGAGGGTTCATGTTGCCACTGATCATAAGCCGCAGATAATCAACGATAAAGTTGAGCATCAGCTCATCATTGAGTACCTGAGGATGTTCATTAAAAATACTGCTTTCGGCCGGTGCTTCTATATCCCGCTCCACCGCCAGCATGCCGTCGCGGCGCATTTTATTCAGTAGTTTGTAGATTACGGCGAGCAACTCGAGGTAGGTATCGTTGTCATATTTTGATGACGCCTTAAATTTCTTCAGCGACTTCATGGTCGCTTTTATCGCTTTACCGTTGTTTGCCGCGACAAAGGCCCCCAGGCCAGCGCCACCAATGATCAAAAATTCCAGCGGCTGAAACAGCGGACCCAGGCTTCCGCCGGCCAGCGCAAAACCACCGAATACGGAAAATAGTACGATTAAAAAGCCGAGCGGAATGAGCACAAGAACATCCTTTATCTATTGGAGTTATTCTATAGCTGGTTATCGGCAGGGGGAGCGGCAACTTAAGCGGTTTTGCCGATGTTTTTACGGGTGGTCTTTAATGGTTTGCCGGCCCGCGACGGCGGCTGGCATACACCGCAAACATAATCAGCATCGGGCGTATGGGCATGGTTCACAAACTCTAGCTTGCATGAATTGCAGGCGGACAACTGGAACATATTGCTTTCAAAAAATCTGACCAGCGTCCAGGCTCTGGTCAGCGCCAGTACCTCTTCATCACCCTTTAGCTGAATATGCTCCTGGTATAACCGGTAGGCTTTAATAAAAGCCTGCATCCGCTCCATCTTCTGCCCTTCGCGCAGGCGAACGTAGATGGTATAAAAAAACGATGAGTGGACATTTGGCATCCAGGTAAGAAACCAGTCCGTGGAAAACGGCAGCATGCCTTTTGGCGGCGACTTACCCGAAACCTCTTTATATAACCGGACTAAGCGCCCCCGGTTCAACTCGACTTCTGACTCCAGCACCTGCAGCCGTGCCCCGAGCTCGATAAGCTCGATAGCTAACTGGACCTGGTTAAGTTCGTCGAGAAGTTTTTTCACTGGCTTTGTTTCACGCAGAGGCTAACAACATGGCAAGGTGCGTTTCCTGCAAGCCGGTGTCGCGCTTATTACTTAAAATTGCCCGAAGCTGGTCTACCGGGCCAAGGCTTGGCCGCAGCAGGCTATGAGGTTGCCTGGCCAACAGGGACAGATCTTTAATCGACATGTCGGCGATCAAATCGGCTAAGTCATCATCAATTTTCAGGCGAAACACGGCGGTTTCGCGATCTTCCAGCAACAGCTTTTGAACCAGCAGTAAATAACTCAGGTTTAGATCCTGCAATTCGGCAATATTTCGACTTTGCTGCATAAGTGATGTGGTTCCGGAAGTATTAAAAAAACCAATGATTCAGTACGGAACTTTTAACAAATTTTTACACAAAGGGTCAAGCAGAAAAGTATTTTTTAAATCGAATGTTTTATATACAGCAGTGTTTATAAAATGTTCATCTTGAGTGCTCGCATGCCTATTCTCGGGCGGTCCCATCTAGCCCGCCAGCCCATAATAACAACTCTGCAACAATCTCCCAAAGCATTTGCGGTACGTATTCGTCAAGGTCTAATTGCGATAAAAGATCGACAAGTTCAGGTGAATGGTGGACAAAGATGCCATGCTCGGCCGCTTTCGCCAGAATTCGCTCGGCGAGCTCGCCCTGACCGGTGGCAATCACCTTCGGGGCCGGTTCAAATTCCTGATAACGCAGCGCAACAGCGCGTTTGGGGGGCTTAAATGCATCGCTCATTCATTCATCTCCACCGGAATTGCCGTGACCGGTATATCGGCGATCACAACACCCACCTGGCCTCGCAACCGCATAGCAAGCTCATCAACTTGCTCTCTAACATGAGTCAGATGCTCCGGCTGGCACTGCAAGCGCAGCTCGAGGTTAGCCGACCTGATTTTTAACTGGGCCCGCAGCTCGCCAAGGGTAGGTAGTTGAAGCTTAAACTCACTTTGCCAGGCGGGCGCCTCCTGCTCATCCGGCCCCTGTTGTTCGCGCCAGCGTTTAATCAGCGGATTGCGTTCGGGTTGCACCAACATCTGCAAAATAACCTGTGGCCAGATCTCGGTTTCTAAGCGCAACGTGCCCGACTGCATCAGTTCAAGCTGCTGCCCGAGAATGGGTTGGTTTTGTTGGGCTGTTTGCCGGGCCTGGGGATGCCGCAGCAGGTTAGTTAGGGGCAGTTTATCGGCGGCCCAGCGGCTCAGGGCGTTTTCGTAAAAGAGTCCGGATTCCCGTACCGCCTGGCTCAGGCGCCCAGCCAATTTAGCGGCATCAAGCTCTGCGGCGGCGGGAAATAACGGCTGACCACCCTGCACATGAGCGGCCCCCTTAGGTAAGTTTGAAGCAGGAATTTGCTGTTGTAAGCTCTGAATAATTGCGATCAGGCGAGCCACTTGCTGGCCGGCCTGGCTAAACTCGGTAGTGGTCGCAGTGGGTAAAATTTGTTGTACCGGCAGGGTATGTCTGGGTAACGGCTCTGCCGAGCTACGCTGTTTCATCACCTGATGAACCAGCGTATCCAGTAACGGCGTTATGCTGCTCAATTGCGATAGCTATGCTCAAGCTTTTGCTTCTTCTGCGCGCTGAGCAAGGTCTGCTCCAACAAGGTACGGCGCGCGATGAGCCGCTCGCGAATTTCGCGGTCCTGATCCATGATGGTGCTTAATAATTGTAGTTTCTGTAGCTGCTGCTCTTCATCCAGCGCTACACCCGATTCGCCATGACTAATACGCTCAACCTCACGGACGTAATCAACTTCCGCTTGGATCAGGGTATCCCAGTCCTCATTGCGCACACTGGCCAGCATCCGGTTCGAATAATCCAGTAGCGTCTGATAGGACATAATTACCTCCATTGGGGACATAACATATTGTTGTTTCAGAGTTTGCGCCGCCACGCTTAAATCCCTTCGGCCTCGGGCTGAATTTCTTTCCAGGCCGATCCGATCTGGCCGAGTAAATCACCGGCTTCTTTAAGTAAAGCGTCGTCATTGCGCAAATTGGCTTTCAACAACAGACCAGCTACGTAGGCATATAGTGCGTCTAATTGTTCCGCCAGTTCACCGCCCTGTTTCTTATCTAACGCTGCTGCCAGGCCCTGATTCACGATATCCAGTGCTTTGCTGATGGCTTTTGCTTTTTGTTCTATGCGGCCTTCCGACATATGTAAGCGCGCTGCGCTGATTTGCCGTAAAGCGCCGTCGAACAGCATATTTATGAGTTTATGCGGGCTAGCGGAAAGCACATGACTCTCTACGCCGACCCGCCCATATGCTGCAGCACCTTTCATTCCATACATCGTCTTATCTCCTGTTATTTCCGACCCAGCTGCGCATCAAGGGCCGCAAACTGCTGAGTCAGATAAGAACTGGTTGAGTTCATACTCGCGATCAGGCTGTCGAGCTGAGCGAACTGCGTCCGGTATCGATCAATAGTTCCCGCGATACGCTCTTCTTCGCGAATGTAACGATCATCTAACCGGGAGAGCATACTTTTGAAACCATCGGTTCCGGTGGTAATAGGCCCGCTGTCGCCCAGCAGTTGTTCCACGGCGGTAAGTGTTTTTGCCGCAAAGCCTTCGACGGTAGCAGTTCCTGAAAAGAAGTCCTGAACGTCACCCAACTGCTCGCTGGTTAATTTACTCAGCTTATCGCTGTCCACGGCAAGTTTGCCGTCCAGCGCTTTGGTAATGCCCAGTTCAGACAGGTTATTCAGGAGAGTCTCGGGAACGCTGTCACTGAGCGCGGTTCGCAATTTACCCTGTATCGAGCGCAAGCCGCTATCTCCGAGCAATTGACCTGCGGCGCCGGTTTCAGCGTTAAAACTGCTGAGCTCGCCCATGGTCTTTTCAATATTATTGTAGGCTTCAACAAATTCGTTAATCGCCCCGGTTATGGCTTCCTGATCCCGGCTAACGGTTACGGTGGCATCGCCTACTTTAGTAAGGCTGAGGGTTACACTTTCGATGGCACCGGCGACCTGGTTGGTCTGGCTGGTGACGGTAATACCGTTCACCGACATTGTGGCATTGCGCGCGGTGACTTCGGTCGCGGCATCGGTAGTCAGGTTGGTGGCCAGAGCTCCGCTGTAAGTAAGCGAACTAATCGCTTTGTCTGTGCCAGTTGCTATCGAACTGAAAACCAGCCGGTTGGGAGTGCCTGAACCATCATTGACAATCGACGCCTGAATATCGGTTTGCTGACTGTTGATCGCATTTTTAATCGACTCTAACGAACTGGACCCATCGGCAATAGTGATGCTGTGGGTTGTGCCATCACCAAGCACAAAGTCTACAGAGCCTGCGCCAAGCTGCGCCGTTTTATCAGCAATGCCGTTGGTGGCAATGCTGTAACCGCGCGCCAGCTGGCTCACGCTTACTGAATAAGAGCCTTTTGCTGCGGCATTAGAAGCCGCTGCCTGCACCGCGTCACCGCTGACACTGCTGGTAGTCGCGCCGAAAGTTTCTGCTTCGCCAAGCTTCTTCACCGCATCCTGAAACTGCGACAGCGCACCTTCCAGCTTCCCATAAGCCGAAATTTTCGCTTCGAAGCTACGTTTCTGGAGTGTAATAGGTTGCAGGCGCTGGCGTTCAGCAGATTCAAGCTGCCTGAGTAAACCGTTTAAATCCAGTCCGGAGCCAACCCCGAGTGCGGCAATCGCTGCCATAGTTTCCTTCCTTTTTTACGTCGGTTCAGTTTGCCTGAACGCAGGTAAATCAAAACCGATAATAGCCGGTTAAACACCGCTTATTTTCATCTATCGGCCAAACCCGGAACAACTTTAGTGCTCCGGCACAACAATATCTTTTATTTTTCCCAGCTCACGCAAAGCTGAGCCTTCCAGCGGTTCGCCAAGCTTCGAGTCAGGCGCTAACCGATGCGGCGATACCCGCACCCGCGCAATTTTTTTGTCCCGGTCCAAGCCGACCACCCAGGCAAACTGGCCACTATCAAAACGCAGCAGGCTACCAATAGGCACCGGCCCGAAGTGACGGATATAACGATCAATCCATACCTCATCAAACTGCTCGCTGCGCGCCTGAATAAATTTATGCGCAGCGATGGCAGTCATAGCCGGGCGATCTGGCCGGGCGCGCTGCAAGGCATCAAGCACATCAACCACGGCCGCAGCTCGTGCCAGTTGCCCCAGCCCGTTATCGCGCGCGCCATCCGGATAGCCGCTGCCATCCAGGCGTTCATTAATTTGCCCGATCACATTAGTCCGCACCACGGGTGACAACCATTTACAGTTATCGAGGGTGCCGAGAATATTCGGAACATGAGCTTGCATCTCTTTGTAGACTTCGGTACTTAACGTCACTGCTCGCCATATTTCAGGAGCCGTCATACCCTTACCCAAATCGTGCACCATAGCTGCCGCTGTTACTGCCTTACGCACTTCCCGGGGAATTTTAACCGTACTCAGGATATCTGCCAGCCGCACCGCAACAGATAACCCGTGACGAATCCAGCGCGACTCCCGGTGAATACAATGAACAGCAAATAATGTTTCTTCGCGTGAATCATCGAGCATGTCAAGCAGGCGATCCGCATGCAGCGACAACTGATGCGAGTTTACCGGTTGGCCCTGCTTTAATATCACCATCTGGCTGTCAAGATAACCCGCTATGCGCGCCAGCCTGCGAGCCATTGGAGTCGCATACTGATGACCGTGACGTCGGCCCAGGCGCTGGTCATTTTCATCTTTTACCTGAAATAATTCGGACGGCGACTTATTGCCGCCTTCGCCAGCGCTGCGGCTAGCCTCACGCTCTATCTCGCGGACAAAATTCCATAATTCTTTCTCTTTCGCCGGGCCAATCTCCGGAAACTCAAAACCAACCGCAAGCACCTGGCGGTCGTTATCCGTTTTTAAATGGCGGACTTTCGCTGCAACCGCAAACCTGACGCCATTGGGGAAAAATAGCTGAATTTCCGTATCCAGATCCGGCAACACGCGGGACACACCATCCTGCATAAAGAACTCCGCCAGACAGCCGGTGGCGGACAAGTCTTTTAAATCACCCTGCAGCTCAATCTTATCCTGTGTCTCTTCATCGTCACTGTGCAGAAGCACTCCGACGTCCATTCCCAGACGCAGAGAAGCCCGGAAACTCGCCCGCCGCTGTTTAACATGAATCTCCAATGGCCAGTCTGCATAGGCAAGCAAGCGCCCGTCGGCGTTGATTAGCTCGCGCATGGTCATGGGGTTGGATTTGACCAGACCACCAGGCGTATAACCATGCAAAGTAAATGTAACGCCGCGCCTTAACTGCGGCGCAAGATCACGAATGGCGCTCAGATCAAACAGCAGATAATCGCGCTCTTCCTGCTCCAGCAAAACCACAGGGTGTTCCTTACCACCCCCGTTGGCAACCTGTAGCGAGGCCACACCCGGCTGACTCAGCGCCTCATAATAAGTCGCTAACTCTATCGGGTTGTTAACCGGACTGAATTCGATTTCGGGTTCACTCACTCTTATTTCCCTCGTGGCGAGCTTTTATTATCGCGCAATGTCCTTATCGGCTGACGTTTATGCTTCTTTAATGTTTGCCGGCATGTATATAGGCATGCGTAGCAAAATACCTGCTATCAAAAAAATTTTCTAAAGGTTTTTTTCTACGCACCGATAACTAGTCAGGACGGAGGCCACAACCGGCAGCCAATTTTCGGAAACAGAAGGATAAAGACTATGTCAGTTATAAACACAAATATCACCGCGATGATTGGTCAGAACAACCTGTCAAAGTCGCAGTCTGCACTGCAAACTTCGATGGAGCGTCTGTCATCTGGCCTGCGTATTAACAGTGCCAAAGATGATGCCGCTGGCCAGGCGATTGCTAACCGCATGACCGCTCAAGTCACGGGTATGAACCAGGCTTCTCGTAACGCTAACGACGGTATCTCTTTGGTGCAAACCATGGAAGGCGGTCTGAACCAGGTCAACGATAACCTACAACGCATTCGTGAACTGGCCGTACAGGCTGCGAGTGATACTAACTCGGCCGCAGACAGAACGTCTATCGCAACTGAGATCACTCAACGGGTAGCTGAAATTGACCGTATCGCGGGTAGCAACAACTTTAACGGCACAAGCCTACTGAACGCAGCGGCTTCGCTGCAAATCCAGGTTGGCGCTGGCACTACCGCTAACGATTCAATCGCCGTCGCCACCGTAGATGCAACCTCAGCGACTCTGGGTGTCAACGCATTGGCGGTTGACACTGCCGCGAACGCTCAGCTTGCTATCGACAGCGTTGATGCCGCTATCACAACTATTGATACTGCTCGTTCTACTTTAGGTGCGACTCTGAACCGATTTGACTCTGTCGTAGACAATCTGGCAACGACTTCGACTAATCTGTCAGCGGCCCGCTCACGCATCGAAGATGCTGATTACGCGGCCGAAGTCAGCAACATGACGCGTGCCAACATCCTGCAACAGGCTGGTACTTCAGTTCTGGCACAGGCGAACCAGACTCCACAGTCAGTTCTGTCACTGCTGGGCTAAGAAAATCGGGTATCTCCGTGACGGTAACGCATTCACCGTCATTCCCATGGCAGCCCTTATTTTAAGGGCTGCCTTTTTTCGCTTCAGGAGGCGAAAATCATGACTACCCCCATGAATGAGTTGTCCTACAATAACTGGCCAGCAGCTTATGCCGCCGCAGAACGACAGCGAATGGAGCGGGTATTGCAGCAATTGCCCATGCCAAAATCCTCCGCCGAGCCACAACAATATAAAGCTGCGGAACTCGTCAGCCCGGTGCAGCGCATCAATCAGGTCATGGAGAATTACGGCCTGCACTTTGATTTATCCGAGCAGGCTGGTGGTAAAGTCGTGATCAAGCTGGTGAGCCGGGATTCCGGCGAGGTTATCCGGCAAATCCCGTCAGAAGAAATGCTGCGTATCGCTGAACACCTGGATGAGATAAAAGGATTGTTGCTGCAGCAGCAGGCTTAAGTTGTTAAACCTGCATGCCCATGATTTCTTTATAAGCACTAACCATGCGGTTTCGCACCTGCACGCCCATCTCAAAAGCCAGAGATGCCTTCTGCTTATCCACCATGACTTCATTCAGGGTTACATTGGGATCCCCTAACTGAAACGCCCGGGTTTTTTCGCCGGAGATCTGCTGCAGCGCATTAATTTTATCGATCGAACTCTTTAACTCTTGGGCAAAGCCGCCGGACTGAACGGGACCTGTTGCTGCAGGCTGGGCCTTAACTTCAGTCTGTAATGCCTGCATTTGCTGCAGAGCAGTCTGTATCGCTGGTACGCTCATATAATCGCCTTCAAAACATATGATATATTTTTATTGGCAACACTTTAGCAGTGCGTCCACTATCCGAAGCATCTAATTAACGCTAAAAAAGTGCCCTTTTTCACTCTTTGACTTGCCCCTCCCCCCGCATAATGGCATCTAGCTAAATCCGCCTGTTTACGAATCCGGAACCCAAAGAATATTATGGAAGCAACTCAGACCGTAAAACCTGCTGCAAGCACCGGCACCGCAGCGCCGGGCATGCCCTCGTGGCTGCAGCAGTTGAAGAACAACAATCTGGTGCCCCTGTTAATCGGCGGTGCCGCATTCGTTGGTCTGGTCTTTGCCCTGGTCATGTGGGCCAGCACGCCGGAATACCGGGTTCTGTATAGCAACCTGAGTGAGGCCGATGGCGGTCGTATTGTTAATCAACTGGAAGCCCAGCAGGTGCCCTATCAGCTGAACGGCGCAGGTACGATCATGGTGCCCGGCGATCAGGTGCATCGCCTGCGTCTGAGCATGGCAGAACAAGGGCTTCCTCAGGGCGGTAACGCCGGATTCTCGCTGATGGATAACCAAGCCTTCGGTATCAGTCAGTTCGCGGAGCAGGTTAACTTTCAGCGCGCCCTCGAAGGCGAACTGTCCAGTTCGATGGAGTCGCTCGGCCCGGTAGCCCGCGCCCGTGTGCACCTGGCCATGGCTAAAGCCTCTGTGTTCGTGCGCGATCGGGAGCCCGCAAAGGCTTCGGTCATACTGACGCTGCACGCCGGGCGCCAGCTTGGTGACGGCCAGGTCCAGGCCATTATCCATATGGTTTCCAGCAGCGTGCCGGAGCTGGCCACCGAGCACGTCACCGTAGTTGATCAGTATGGCAATCTACTGTCGAACAATAACCGCGAAGACGCTTTAAGCGGTACTAAGCTGACCTATATCGGACAGATCGAGCGGTCATATCAGGAGCGCATTGAAAACATCCTCACACCGATACTTGGCCGCTCAAATATTCAGGCCCAGGTTGTTGCCCACGTCGACTTCGCCAAGCGTGAGGCCACCGCTGAAAGCTATACCCCGAACCAGAATGTCGACACCGCCGCCATTCGCAGCATCCAGCGCAATATAACCATGCAGGGCAGCGGCATGGGCGCCCAGGGCGTGCCCGGCGCGCTGACCAATACCCCGCCGGGCGTGGAAGCCTCCCCCATCGAAGTCACTGCCGCCGAGCCCGGTGCAGAGCCGGCAGTAGAAACTGCGGAAAATAATGTTGCCAATCGCTCGATACAGCAGGATCAGATTGTTAACTATGAAGTGAATCGCACCATTGAGCATGTCGATCATCATCGTGGCCAGCTGGAACGCCTTTCCGTAGCTGTGGTGGTCAATCACCGCGAAGTCATCGGTGAAGACGGCATCGCTACCCGCGTCAAACGTAGCGACGAAGAGCTGGAATATATTACCCGGCTGGTACGCCAGGCCATGGGTTTTACCGAGGCTCGCGGCGACCAGCTTGATGTGATTAACAGCCTGTTCGTTAACCAGGCCGAACCTGTTGAAGAGCTCTCCTGGTGGGAGCAACAAGGCGTTCAGCAATTAGTGATGTCGGTCATCCGTTATCTGCTGGCCGGTCTTGGCATTCTGTTGCTTTACCTGTGGCTGTTGCGCCCACTGCTAAATCGCTTTAGCTCATCAGTAAGTGCTGGCAGTGGCGGCTCCAGGAACAATGCCCGCGGTAATTTACGCGCGGTGGTAGGCGACGATGGCGATGATACCGAATCAGCCCGCAGTCGCGGTGCACCGCGTGCCGGCGGCAGTATCGACGACGAAGACGAGGACGAGGAATATGGTTCGTTCCGCTGGCCTGAAAAAGAAAACAAATCGAATTACAAAAAAGGCCTGAAAAAAGCTCAGGAGCAAGCACGGGATAACCCGAAACAGGTGGCCCGAATCTTACAGAACTGGATAAATAACGATGACAATCTCTAATCAACAAGCGGCAAGCTCTGGAACCATGACCGGCCTGCGCCGCGCCGCGCTGTTGTTGCTCATGCTGGAAGAAGAGTCGGCCGCCGAGGTGTTTAAACACTTTGCGCCCCAGCAAATCCAGAAGATCAGTAAAGAAATGACGAAACTCACTGATGTCTCGCATAAGGACATCAAAACGGTACTGGAACAGTTCCATCAGGAACTCGCAGACACCCCGGCCCTCGACAAATACGATGATTATATCCGCTCGGTGCTCACCAGGGCCCTCGGCCAGGACCGTGCCAACAGCCTGATTGAAGACGTGCTCGAGCACAAGGTTGGCAGTGTTGGCATCGACGCCCTGAATATGATGGATGTGCCGGAAGTGGCCGAGATGATCCGCGATGAACACCCGCAGATTATTGCCACTATTCTGATCCATCTTGACCGCCCGCAAGCGGCAGGTGTGCTTGAACTGTTCGACGAACGCCTGCGCAATGATGTGGTCTTGCGGGTAGCGACCTTCACCGGCGTCCAGCCTGCGGCGCTGCAGGAATTAACTGAAGTACTGGGCGGCATGCTCGATGGCCAGAACCTCAAGCGCAGCAAAATGGGTGGTGTTCGCACCGCCGCTGAAATCCTTAACCTGCTGAGCGCCGGCCAGGAAGACACGGCGCTGGAAAACATCCGCGCCTACAACGACGAGCTGGCACAAAAAATCGTCGACGAGATGTTCCTGTTCGAGAACCTGCTCGAGTTGGACGATCGCAGTATTCAGGTACTGATGCGTCAGATAGAAACCTCAGCGCTGGTTATCGCCCTCAAAGGCGCCGACGACGCTCTGGTCGAGAAATTCCTGCGCAATATGTCACAGCGTGCAGCGCAGCTTATTCGTGAAGAAATGGAAACCCGCGGCCCAATTCGTGTGTCGCAGGTTGAAACTGAACAGAAAGCCATACTGCAGGTGGTTCGCCGCTTAGCTGATAGTGGCGAAATTGTCTTAGGAAGTGGTGACGATGCCTTCGTTTAAGTCATTCTCAGTTGCCCGGGAGCAGCGTGCAAGCACGGCTGCTACAGCTAGTTCGGCCAACGATGGCAACTGGCAGAGCTGGTCGATGCAGCCTCTCGGGCGCAAGCTAGCTGCCAGCGCAGTGAACGAGACGGACCAACCCGCCGAGTTCCAGGTTAACAGTGAGCTACACAAGCTTTGCAATGAGGCTCGTGCGGCTGCCTACCAGGAAGGCCTGAAAAGCGGCCAGGAAGAAGGTTATGCACAAGGTTACGAAAAAGGCCTTGAGGAAGGTCGTGTTGCTGCCGATAAGGAATTAAAGGAAACCCTGGCACAAACCCTGACTCCGCTTGGCAGTCTGATTGGGGAAGTCGACCGCGCGCTGCATCAGTTGGATGACAATGTCAGTGAACAGCTTGTTCAACTGGCTCTGGCGGTAGGTCGCCAGCTGGCCGGTGAAGCACTGGATGCACAACCTGAGGCGGTGCTGACGTTGGTTCGTGAGATGCTCCACGCCGAGCCCATGCTGACCGAGAAACCGGTGTTAATACTACACCCGGAAGATCTGAAACTGGTCGCTGAACAGTTAGAGAATGAAGTGGCCACAGTGGGTTGGAAGCTGCGGCCCGACGAACGTTTGCAGCGCGGCGGATGCCGCCTGATCAGCGCTACCGGCGAACTGGACGCAAGCCAGGAAACCCGCTGGCAGCGCATAATTCAGCAGTTAAGAGGACGCCATGCATAGTGCTGAGCAACTCACAGAACATTGGCAGGCCGCGCTAAACAGTGTGCGTGAGCGCTTGGTTGCGCTGCCGCAGTGGCGTCACTGCGGTCGGCTGGTGCGCGCCACCGGCATGGTGCTGGAAGCCGTTGGCTTGCAGCTACCGGTTGGCAGTGCCTGTGTGATTGAAGTGCAGCAGCAGAGCGATACCCTTATTGAAGCCGAAGTCGTCGGCTTTGCCGGCGATAAAACCTTTTTAATGCCCCTTGAGCAGGTACAGGGCTTAACACCAGGCGCTCGCGTTCTGCCGATTAGTGAGGCCGGTGACGACAGCCGCCGCTTTCCGCTTGGCCCGGCACTGCTGGGCCGGGTACTGGACGGTAGTGGTCGTACCCTTGACCAGCAACCGCTGCCGCGCGAAGTGGAATACGGCAAACTCTCTGGCAAAGCTATTAATCCGATGCAGCGCGCGCCAATCGATACCCCTATCGATGTCGGTATTCGCGCGATTAACGGCTTACTGACGATTGGTCGCGGTCAGCGCATGGGTTTGTTCGCGGGCTCGGGCGTTGGTAAATCGGTGCTGCTGGGTATGATGGCCCGCTTTACCAAGGCCGATGTGATCGTCGTCGGTCTGATTGGCGAGCGCGGCCGCGAAGTACAGGAATTTATTGATCAGATTCTGGGCGAAGAGGGCATGAAACGAGCCGTTGTGGTAGCAGCGCCGGCAGATTCATCGCCACTGCAGCGGCTGCAAGGCGCCGCTTATGCTACCCGTCTGGCCGAAGATTTCCGGGATCGCGGCCAACATGTGTTGCTGATTATGGATTCACTGACCCGTTTTGCCATGGCGCAGCGCGAAATCGCTTTAGCTATCGGTGAGCCGCCCGCCACCAAAGGTTATCCGCCAAGTGTGTTTGCACGATTACCGGCCCTGGTTGAGCGCGCGGGCAACGGCGCTATCGGCGGCGGCTCAATCACCGCTTTTTATACGGTGCTGACCGAAGGTGATGACCAGCAGGATCCCATCGCCGATGCGACCCGCGCAATTCTGGATGGCCATGTGGTGTTATCCCGGGGTCTGGCCGAGTCGGGTCATTACCCGGCAATTGATATCGAAGCGTCGATCAGCCGCGTGATGCCGTCAGTAATCAGCCAGCAGCAGGTGCAGCAGGCACAGAAACTGAAGAAGCTCTTTTCGGTCTATCAGCGCAACCGCGACCTTATCAGCGTTGGCGCCTACAGTCCGGGACACGACCCGGTGCTCGACCAGGCGGTGCAGAAATTTCCGCAGGTTGAACACTACCTGCAGCAGCAAATGCACGAAACCGCCAGTTTTAACGACGCACAGCGCGGCTTAACCGATGTCATTGGAGGGATGCAATGAACACTATCGCCTTAGCACAGCTTACTGAACAGGCTGAACGCGCTCGCAACGATGCCGCCCGGCTGCTTGCCAGCGAGCGCCAGAACAAACAAAAAATCGCCGCCCAGTTGCAGACGCTGCAAGGCTACCGTCACGAGTACCGGTTGCAATTGCAGCGCCAGTTGCTTAACGGCCTGGCGCCGGCCACTATTGCCACCTACCAGCAGTTTCTACGCAGTCTCGACCACGCCATCCTGCAGGCGCAACAGGCGCTGCAACAGCAAAGTGATAAAGCCGACCAGGTACAGCAGCTGTGGATTGAAAAACAGCAACGGCTGCAATCTTTTGCCACCCTGGGTGAGCGCCAGCAGCACGTTATCCGTAAGCAAGTGCAACAGCGCGAACAAAAATTAGCCGATGAATTGACAACCACCATGTACGCTCGCCGACTGCAACTCGCGAAGGAAGGATTTTAACCATGGTTCAGGTAAACGTGATCAGTCAGTTGCTGCACCAACAAATGCGCACACCAGAGGGCGGTGCAGAAGCTCAGCCCGAAGGCGCTTTTGCCACGCTTTTTGCTGCACTAGCCCCGGCCCCGGAAGCAGCTCCGGTCAAGCACAGTCTGCTGCCATCAACAGCCTTTAAGGGTGCATCGCGCGATGACTTAATTACCCTGCCGGAGCAGCCTCCGGGCCCGCCAATATTTGCCCAGACGGTCGCATTGCCGGTACCAGCCAATGTTAACGCGTTACCCGTGCCGCCAGCAGCACTGTCACCGGTATTGGAATCGCCGCTACCTGTCACAGCGCATCCACTGATCCAACCTGGCAACGGCATCATAAAACAACCGATCGCAACACCGGTCGAGCCAGCGGTAGCCCATGCCGCGGCAACGCCACCAGCAGGTTTTAAAGAAGCAGCAGTTAGCACCGCAGCACCTGCAACGACTGCCGTTGAGCCGCTGGTTCGCGCTCAGGTTCAGACGCAGACGCAGGCCCAGACGCAGCCAGCGGCTCCTGAACAAGCTGCTAAATCAGCGGAACTGGCGCAAGCCACGATTAATAGCCGGGCTAATACTGCTGAGCTTCGCGAAACCATGCAGCCTGCAGCACCAGTAGTGAGCCAGCTGGCTTCCGCCACCGCCACCTTGCGCGGATCCTCAGTGCCGGAGGTTGCGCCTAAGCCGCTGACCAACACTTCGGCGAATGGTATTCAGATCATCATGACAGACGCGCCCGTCGCCGGCAGCACGGCGGCGGCTGCGTCACAGCCAGCCCCACAAGCCATACCAGCGGCAGCGCTGCCTCAATTAACTGCGCCCGTGGGCAGCCCGGCCTGGCAAACCCAGCTACAACAAAACATGGTGCAGATGGTTATGCATAACCAGCAACAGGTTACCTTGCGCCTGAATCCTGCCGATTTAGGCCCCATTCAGATGCAGCTGCAACTGGACGATACCTCAGCTCAACTAAATATTCTGACGCACAGCAATCAGGTGCGCGGTGCCTTAGAAACGGCGATGCCTCAACTGCGTGAGGCCCTTGCGAGTCAGGGAATTCAACTAACTGATTCGCAGGTTGGCCAGCAGGGCAGCCAACAACAGCAGCCGCAGCAATCGCCGCAACAACAGCGGGGCATGCAATGGTCTGCCAAAGGCAATGACCGATCGCCAGTAACGGATTCAGCAAGTTTAACCTCCCCCGCCGGGGATTCAGTACACCAGGGCCAGGTCGATATCTACGCCTGACCTGATCAAGTTACTTTAACGAAGGTGATGTATGGCACGTAAAAATGACACTCCGGAAGCTACAGGGAATAAGAGCAATCTGGTGCTCTACATTTTACTGTTTTTAACCATCGCATTAGGCGCTGGCAATACCTGGCTACTGCTGGATACCCGCAATATCGCCTTAGCCGCAGGTAGCGCCGAAGAAGTAGCGGCAGAAGCCGAGGAATATGAACCGGTGTTTGTCAATATTTCGCCCTTTACGGTGAACCTGAAGAGCGATCAGTTCGGTCCGCGGCTGCTGTATACCGGCCTGACTCTCGAGGTTCCTGATGAGAAGGTGAAACAGGCGATCCTCAGCAATATGCCGCAGGTCCGTAACCGCCTGCTGGTGCTGTTATCCGGTCAGGAAGCAGAAAAAATAGCGATGTCGGACGGCAAAAAGGCGTTGGCAAGCAGCATTATGCAAAGTCTCAGTGAGCCGTATTACGGCGACAAAGAAATGGTGATTAACGATGTTCTGTTCACCGAATTTATTGTGCAGTAGGTGCTATGAGTAGTGATAACCACTTAAGTCAGGATGAACTCGATGCGTTGTTAAGCGGCGTTGCTGCCGAGCCCGATTCTGACGATGATGATGCCATTGATATTGAGACCACCGAGGATACAGCGCCGGCGGAAGCGCCTGTGCGCCAGCCAAAAGCCAAAGCGAAGGCTCGGCAGCGGCCGTTTGACCCGGCTTCTCAGAACCGTGTGGTGCGTGAGCGCCTGCATACGCTGGAAGTAATCAACGAGCGATTTGCCCGCCAGTTCCGTATGAATTTGTTCAATCTGTTGCGCCGCAACGCTGACATCAGCGTCGAATCTGTGCGTTATCAGCGCTTCAGTGATTTTGCCGATGCCACCCCATCGCCAACAAACCTCAATATTATCGCCATGAAGCCGCTCCGTGGTAGCGCTCTGGTGGTGTTCCCTCATCCGATGGTTTCAATGATTGTCGAGAACCTGTTTGGTGGGGATGGCCGCTTTATGACCCGCAACGAAGCGCGGGAGTTTACCGGCACTGAGCAACGTATTATCAGCCGGGTACTGAACCTGGCCATTGACGCTTATCAGGAATCCTGGCGCGCGGTGCATCCGCTGGAAATCACCTTTATCCGTTCGGAAATGCAGCCGAAGTTTGCCGCGATCACCAGTTCGCCGAGTGAGATAGTGGTAACCACCACCTTTCACCTGGAAGTTGGCCAGTTAGAAAGTAACTTTAAGATTTGCATGCCCTACTCGATGGTGGAGCCACTGCGTGACAAGTTAACCAACCTGCGCGCTGATACTGGCTACAGCAACGATAAAGCCTGGCGTCAGCGTATTTCCCAAGAGCTGAAATCATCTTCCATTGAGCTGGTTGCCAATTTTCTTGATATCCCCTTGCGGTTACCGCAAGTCATGTCTTTAAAGCCGGGCGATGTACTGCCGGTGGAATTGCCTGACACCGTGACCGCGACCGTTAATGCGTTACCCGTGCTGGAATGTGAGTTTGGCAGCGTGAACGACCACCGCGCCCTGAAAGTGAAGCATTTATTAGAAAACCATCAATTTCCAACCGCGGTGCTGCGTACCAAGGAGTCTGACCATGACAAATAAAGACCAAGACCAAGAGCAAGACCAGTCCCCTGCGGATCAGGATCAGGATCCCTGGGCTGATGCGCTCGCTGAAGAGCAGCAAAGCGCGCCAGCCAGTGACAGCCAGAAAGTTTTTAAGCCCCTGGATAACACCGCCACCGGCGGCACCATGAATGATCTGGATATTATTATGGATATTCCGGTCAAGCTTAGTGTCGAGCTGGGGCGCACCCGTATTACCATCAAGCAGCTATTGGAGCTGGCTCAGGGCTCGGTGGTTGAACTCGATGGCCTGGCCGGTGAACCGATGGATATCCTCATCAACGGCTACCTGATTGCGCAGGGTGAAGTGGTCGTGCTTGATGACAAATACGGCATCCGGATTACCGAAATCGTGACGCCGTCCGAACGTGTGCAGAAGCTGAACCGATGAACACGACCGAAGCACCCGAGCTGACCGGCGGCCTGGCACTATTTGGCCAGGTTACCTTAATTCTAATCTTCATTATTCTGGTGATTCTGGGTTGTGCCTGGTTGTTTCGCCGCTTTTCCGGCGTGGCACAGGGCGGCAGCGGCTTACTGAAAGTAGTCGGCAGCGTTGGCGTTGGCCAGCGTGAACGGGTGGTCATTGTCAGCGTTGGCGAAACCTGGTTAGTACTGGGCGTAGCCAGCGGCCAGGTGCGTAAACTTCATGACATGCCAGCGCAAGCCTCTGCAACCAAAGACGACGGACAGGGATTTGCCAGGCGCTTTCAGCAGGCACTGGGTAAACAGTTAAGCAATAAGGACGGGCGTTCAGACTAATGCGTATTCTTGCCATCGCGCTGTTGGTGCTGCTATTTCCCGCCGACCTGTTCGCCCAAAGTATTCCCGGTATCATCAGCGAACCGACGCCGGAAGGCGGCCAGAAGTGGTCATTGCCGCTACAGACCCTCATACTACTTACCAGTCTGGCCTTTATTCCGGCTGTCGTACTGATGATGACCTGCTTTATCCGGCTGATCATCGTATTCAGTCTGTTGCGCACCGCGATAGGCACGCAATCTGCGCCGCCGAATCAGGTGCTACTGGGATTATCGCTGTTTCTGACATCTTTCATTATGGCGCCGGTATTTAACCAGATTTACGATACCGCCTGGATCCCCTTAAGCAACGACACCATTGACCTGACGCAGTTTTTTACGCTGGCTTCAGAGCCACTGCGGGAATTCATGATGGCGCAGACCCGCGAGCCCGACCTGGCGTTGTTTGCCGGCCTGGCTAATGTTGGCCCGCTGCAAAATCCGGATGACGTGCCATTTTACGTGCTGGTGCCATCGTTCGTGACCAGTGAACTGAAAACGGCTTTCCAGATCGGTTTTACTATTTTTATTCCGTTCCTGATTATCGATCTGGTCGTCGCCAGTGTGTTGATGGCACTGGGTATGATGATGGTGCCACCGGCGACTATATCGCTTCCATTTAAGCTCATGCTCTTTGTGTTAGTCGACGGTTGGGGGCTATTGATTGGCTCGCTGGCGAGAAGCTTTTATGTTTAGGGAGCCGGCATGACACCAGAAACGGTCATGACCATCGCTTATCAGGCGATGCAGGTCTGCCTGTTCCTGGCTGGCCCGCTGTTGCTGACGGCGCTGCTGCTGGGTCTGCTCATCAGCCTGTTTCAGGCGGCTACGCAGATTAACGAGATGACGCTTTCATTTATTCCTAAAATTCTTGGCGTTATTGCGGTACTGGTTGCCATTGGCCCTTATCTGCTGCAGCTCATTATCGATTTTACCACGCGCCTGTTCACCAACATTCCCATTATGATCCAATAGCGGGTCATCCAGATGTTAACCATCACGTTCGCCCAACTTGAACACTGGATCAGTCTGTTCCTCTGGCCCTTCTGCCGCTTTAGCGGGGTGCTGCTGATTGCTCCGGTACTGAGTCACTCAAGCTTGCCGCGCCAGATAAAACTCGGTCTGGCGCTGATCTTTACGGTTGTTATCAGCCCACTGCTGCCACCATTACCGGATGTGCCTTTGTTTTCCTGGGAAAGCTTCGGAATTATTGTTGAACAGCTGCTAATCGGAGTGGCTATCGGCCTGGTCATGCAAGTGGTTTTTGCCGCTATTCAGGCCGCTGGAGAGTTTATCGGCCTACAGATGGGCCTCGCCTTCGCCACCTTCTTTTCGCCTGACAGTGGCGCTAATACGATGATTCTGTCGCGCCTGTTCTATGTATTCTCCATGCTGATGTTTCTGGCTATTGACGGCCATCTGCTGTTGCTGGAGGTACTGGCACGATCCTTCATTATGCTGCCCATTGGCACCATAGGTATGAACGCTGATGCCTTCGAGCTTATCGCCCGGTTTGGCGCGGTGATATTCAGTGCGGGTATCCTGCTGGCGTTACCGGTATTCGGCGCGCTGCTGATCGTGAACCTGACCCTGGGTATTCTGAACCGCTCGGCACCTCAGTTAACGGTGTTTTCGATTGGCTTCCCGATGTCATTAACCCTGGGGCTGGTGTTGCTGCTGGTATTAATGACTGAGCTGGGGACTTATTTACAGCGAATGTTCCAGGTTGGTCTTGATATGGTCGAGAAGGTGCTGGTGACTTTGTAAGCGGGCCCTACCTGCGCTTAGCGCAGGTAGTTAAACAAACTTAAATCCTTCACTTTGGCAAACGACTGCTGCGCTGCCTGTAAGCCCACCATCCGCATGCTGTACTCGGACGCCGCCTCAACATAGTTGAGATCTACCAGATCAGACATGGCCTGTTTATAGCCGATCATCCGGTTCGACGATATTGCGTCCAGCGTATCGAGCTCATTAAAACGGGCTCCGACTTCCGCCCGCACAGTCAGCACGTTCTCCAGTCCGTTATCGAGTTCGTTCATTACCACATGGATGCTATTTCGCAGATTTGCCTTATCGGAAGCCGTTATCGCCGGGGTATCTAATGCCGCTATGGCCCGCTCAAAGGTTTTAAAAATATCAGTGTTACCCTGATCAGCCGGCGCGATACGAAGCGTATCGCCAGCTGCTGGCTGCCCTTCCAGGCGAACCCTGAGGCCACCAACCGCAATATCCTGCGGCGCCGTATAAGCAACTGCGGCGCCACCATTAACGGAATAGGTCGGCGCGGCCGCGGTACCGCCAAAGCTCAAGTCAAAAGCCTGTCCGAACTGCGGGTCAGAAGGGTCCAGAATCTCGGCTGCACCAAAGGTCATGGTGCCCGCATTCGCCGGGCTCGCATCGACAAGGTAACCGGCACTGCTATGGACCTGACGAAAAATCTCGTCGCCAGTATGTCCCGTGGGCATTAACCGGTCGGCATCCACCCGTTGCTCTCTGATTTCGGTACTGCCATTAAAGCTAACTGAGCCATCGGGCTGCCGGATAAACGGCGCCGTGTCATCCTGGTAACCGCCAAACAGATAGCGGCCATTGCCATCACCACTATTTGCCAGACCAACAAGTGACTCATACAGACTTTTTAACTCGCTGCCAACGGAAGCGCGATCGGCATCGCCCAAGGTTCCGTTAGCTGCCTGCACCATTAACGTTTTGGCGCGGCTGTAAATTTCGGTGACACTATTCAGTACACTTTCTTCCTGGCCGAGCGAGTTGCGAACCCCAATGCGGGCATCAACAAACTGCTGGGTAACCGCCTGCGACTGGCTTAACGCGACGGCTTGCGTCATCGCCTGGGGATCGTCAGAAATAGTCGTCACGCGTTTGCCGCTGGCTATTTGCTGACCAACTTTCATCACGTCAGCCTGCTGCTTATTCATTGATGAAGTATGTTGATTATAAATCGTTAAAGTACTAATTCGCATAAGGCTACTCCGCTAGGGTTAACGCAGGCTCAGAATCGTATCGAGGATGGTTGATCCGGTTTCAATTACTTTCGCGTTGGCCTGATAATATTGCTGATAACGGATCAGGTTGGCCGCTTCCTCGTCCAGGTTGACCCCCGATTCTGACTGCTGCAAGGCGTTAAGCTGATCAGTGAGACCCTGCTGCGCAGCAAGATTAGCCTGCACCACGCTCATCTGGTTACCGGCGGTACTAATCATCCCGGCGTAGGCTTGATTAAAGGTCGCATTGCCCTGCACCAGCCGCTGATTCTGCAGCTCCAGCAGGGCCAGCGCATTACGGTTATCGCCGGTGCTGTTTGACTGTGCCGCGGCCAACTCAGAGCCTTCGGTAATCAGTAGTTCGAACTGACTCACCACATTATTAAGCGGCTCCACGAGAAACCTGTCACCGCTAGCTGGCGTGCCGTTAAGCGTGAGTTCTACCCCGCCAAAACTGAGGCTATTAGTCGCAGCATCGAAAGTCACTGCCACGGCTTTACCGTTATCCCGGCGCGTTACTGTATAGCCATCGTCACCGTAACGTATATCGAAACCCGTGCTCATCAGCGCGCTGGTATCGGTAATGCTAACCGCGGCTTCAACACCACCGGTATTGCGGGTATGACTAAACACGCTTGGGTCACCGATGCCGAATAACGCGCCGCCTGGTTGCTGGTTCAGATCAACGCCTTGCTGATGGACTTCATTGAACGCAGTGGCTAGCGAATAGGCAAGCTGACCTAACTGGTTTTGCATTTTATCAAGGCTTTCGCTGCGAAATTCAAATAGTCCGCTTAGCTTGCCCCGTTTAAAGTGATCTTCGCTCAGCTCTCGCGGATTACCGGACCCATCAACATAAGACACCATGGTCCGCGTCGGATCTGCCTGGCCAGCGCCAGCCTGCAATTGATATGGCGTGCCTGATGAAACCAGTGGCATGCCATTCCCCAAAGCGACCGTATAAGAGCCCGAATCCTGCTCATTCACCCGAATATCGATACGCTGGCTTAGTTCGTGCACGAGGTTATCACGCTGGTTCAAAAGGCTGTTCGGTGCATTACCCTCACTGCCCCGGGCTAGCTGAATTTCATCGTTTAGGCGAGCGATCTGACTGGTCAGACTATTTATTCCGGTAACTTCCTGGGCAATCTGCTCATTAACGCCCCGACCAATGTCATCCAGATAATTGCCGAAAGAGCTGAACTGCGAAACCATGGTACTGGCGGTTCCCACCACACCCTGCCGGGCTGCTGGATCACCGGGATTACTTGCCATCTGCCCGAGAGCGCTAAAAAACTTCTGCATCAGCGGTGCCAGGCCGGCCTGGTCATCCGACAGCAAGTTATCGATCTGTCTCAGTTGAGTACCATAAGTGTCCAGCGACGCCAGTGAGCCACTGGCTGCGTTAAGGCGGGTTGCGACAAACTGATTGAACTGCCGCTGCACATCATTCACTTTAACGCCATTGCCGTTGTTTTCGCCCAGCAGCACCACTTCGCGGTTATAGCCCGGCGTATAGACGTTACTGATGTTGCCACTGGTGGCATGCAGGGCGGTTTGCGCTGCGTGCAGGCCACTCAGGCCGATGGAAAAAATACTCATGGATATACCCTCTGATGATACCCCTGGTTATCGGCATTGCAGCCGTTAACTTGAGCCTTATTCACGGCTTTTGCTGTAGTTGCGCAAAGAGTCGGTCCGCTAAACCAATACCCTTGCTGGCCAGCTCCGACGACATTTGTTGATCGAACATTTCAGTATAGGTTTTCATGGCGTTAGTGTTAAAAAACACGGAGTCGCCACCGGCTTCCCGCATCGACTTCATCATCTGCTGTAAAAACAACGCTTCGAACTGGGTGGCGGCAGCTTTGGCGGCCTCGTACGGACGCCGCTGGCTATCGGTTTTCAACTGCGCCAGTTGCTGGGTATCCATGGCCAGCCCGGTGATGGTGCTGCTCATCAGATAATCTCCAATTTAGCGCGCAGCGCACCTGAAGCCTCCAGGGCCTGCAGGATAGCCATCAGATCAGATGGCGTGGCGCCCAGGTTGTTCAGGGCCTGCACCACTTCCATCAGCTCGGTACCTTCAACCACCTGCAGTGAGGCTTCTTCCTGCTGAATTTCGATATCCGCTACTTCGGCGGTTACTGTCTCGCCGCCGCTGAATGGCGGTGGCTGGCTGACCACCGGACGGCGGGTAATCGTCACAGACAGGTTGCCATGAGCAACAGCCGCCTGACGCAGCCGTACAGCACCGTTCAGCACGACTGAACCGGTGCGGGAATTCAAGACCACCCGGGCCGTCGCATCGGCGGGATTCACTTCAATATTTTCGATGCGCGCCATAAACCGCACCCGCTCATTGGCAGTCGCCGGCCCTTCAAGGGTGATGGTGCCACCGTTGATGGCCTGGGCAACCTGGTAGCCAAACTCATCATTAATACGTTCAACGGCGCGCAATGCTGTGGTGAAGTCCGCCTCTTTCAGATTCAGTTCCAGAATCCCCTGGCTACGACCCAGATCGACTTCTATTGCGCGCTCAATTGTGGCTCCGCCAGTGATACGACCGGCTGACTGATGGTTAATCACGGCGGACGAGCCCTGCGCTTCGGCCGAAATACCGGTAATCAGCAGATTACCCTGCGCCAGCGCGTAGACGTTGCCATCGACACCCTTGAGCGGGGTCATTAATAGCGTACCGCCACGTAAACTGCGGGCATTACCAATGGATGACACGACTACGTCGACCTGTTGCCCGGGTCGCGCGAAAGCCGGCACCTTGGCCGTTACGATAACCCCGGCCACATTGCGTAGCTGCATATTAGTACCCGGCGGAATCGAAACGCCTAACTGCGTGAGCATATTAGTCATACTCTGGCCGGTAAAAGGTGCCTGCATGGTCTGGTCGCCGGTACCATCAAGGCCAACCACTAAACCGTAACCAACCAGATCATTAGTCCGCACGCCACCGAAGCTGGCGATGTCCTTTAACCGCTCAGCTGCCGCAGCAGCGCTGCTAAACATACTTGCCAACAATAAAGCCGATAATCCAGTCAGTAATTTAGTCACTAATATGCGACGCATTGCGCTCACTCCTAAATATCTAAACCAGCCTAAAACGGCGCAATTTTATTAAAGAACCGTTGCAGCCAGCCCATTCGCTGGGCTTCACTGATATATCCGCCGCCCAGATATTCCAACCGCGCATCAGCGACCGCGGTCGAGACCACATTGTTCAGGCCGTTAATATTGCGCGGGTCCACAGTTCCCGAAAACCGGATAACTTCGGTACCCTGGTTAATCGCGATTTGTTTCTCACCGCGCACCCGCAGGTTACCGTTATAGAGCACTTCCATCACGGTGACAGTAATAGTTCCGGAAAAGCGATTATTGGCGCTGGAGTTACCCGCACCACTAAATTCGTTGTCACTGCTGACAGCAAAGCCATACTCAGCCAGCTGCTCGAGCGCATCGGGCAAACCGGAAAGATCAACGCCCATGGAGCTATTACGGGTGGCTTGGCTGGCTGAACTCTTGGTGGCGTTGACTTCTTCTTCGAGCATGATGGTGAGGATATCGCCAACCCGCCGCGGCCGTTGGTCTTCAAACAAGGGGATATAGCCTTGCTGAGCCTGGTAAATCGCACCATTTGGCACCGCCGGCGCAGGCTGCGGCACCGCCACCGGCGCGTAGGGTTCTACTAACACCGGATCCGGTACATTGGTGCAGGCGGATAAACCCGCCATAAGCGCTGCTAAAGATATCAGGCGCGCGGACGTGTTCATCACAGCTGCCCTAACCGGCCCAGCATCTCATCACTGGTCTGTACCGCACGGCTGTTGATTTCATAAGCGCGCTGGGTCTGGATCATATTGACCATTTCTTCAACCACGTTCACGTTTGAAGCCTCAACAAAGCCCTGATATAAGGTTCCGGTGCCGTTCATACCAGGCAGCGACTCAGTTGGAGCTCCGGACGATGCGGTTTCCACATACAGGTTGCCGCCAACAGCTTCCAGGCCGGTCTCATTCATAAAGGTCGCCAGACTAATCTGACCAACCTGTTGGTTGTCAGCAACGCCCGGCTGCTTAACGGTAACGATACCGTCTTCACCAATAGTGACGCTCATGGCATTAGCTGGCAGGAAGATAGCCGGTTCCAGCGGGTGACCATTGGCTGTAACCATCTGGCCGTCTTCATTCACCTGAAAACTGCCATCGCGGGTATAGGCAATATTGCCGTCGGGCATCAGCACCTGAAAAAAGCCTTTGCCGCTGATGGCCAGATCACGTGAGTTCTCGGTGTTATTCAGGCTGCCCTGAGTATGCAAACGTTCAGTGGCTACCGCGCGCACACCAGTACCTGTCTGAAGACCTGACGGTAGCGCGTCCTGGGCATTATTCATGGCACCAGGCTGGCGCATGTTCTGATAAAGCAAATCTTCAAACACGGCGCGCGAACGTTTGAAGCCAGTGGTGTTGACGTTAGCCAGGTTGTTGGTGATCACGTCCAGCTGTTGCTGCTGCGCGCTTAGCCCGGTTTTTGCCGTCCATAATGACTTAATCATAAGTTAACCCCTGCTCAGCCCCGAACCGACAACAGGCTGTTCGCCTGTTTTGCGGTTTCATCGGCTTTATTAATAAAGTTCATCTGCATTTCGTAGCGGCGCTGGTTATCAATCATGGCCACCATGGCATCGACCGCGTTGACATTACTGCCCTCCAGTGCACCTGAGCGCAACTGTGCGGTTTCATCCTGCGCCAGCACTGCGTTATTGATGCCGCGGAACCAACCATCTTCGCCGCGCTCGAGCAGCTGTGCATCACCGACAGTGACCAGCTTCAGGCGCTCCAGCGGCACCAGTTCATCCGGGTCAGCGCCTAAACCAATACCGCTGATGGTGCCATCATTACCAATCGATAATTGGGTCCCAAGTGGAACCATCACCGGACCGCCCTGACCAAGCACCGGCATGCCCTGTACTTTCAGCATGCCTTCCGCGTCCACCTGCAGGTCGCCGCGGCGGGTATAGGCTTCACCGGCCGGGGTCTGCACCGCCAGCCAGGCGTTACCCTGCAGCGCGACATCCAGCTCCCGCCCGGTAGTCTGGACCGGCCCTGCAGTGGTATCAAACAGGCCGGTGCCGGTGGCAGTCGCCACGCGGGTATCATGCACACCCGGGCCGTTTACCGGCACCGAACGGGCTGCCGCTAACTGGGCACGAAAGCCACTGGTGGACACATTCGCCAGGTTATTGGTAATCACCGTCTGTTCGTCGAGCGTTGAGCGCGCGCCGTTCATTCCGGTATATAAGATGGCATCCATAGCTTGCCCCTAATCAGAAACGCTAACTGTTAACGAAGGTTCATCGTGGTCTGCAGGGCTTCATCCTGCGACTTGATGCTCTGCGCGTTGGCCTGGTAGTTACGCTGCGCAATAATCATGGCGACCAGTTCCTGGGTCAAATCCACGTTCGACGCTTCCACAGCTCCGGACATGATGGAACCGAACTGACCAATACCAGGAACTGAAATAATCGGTTCGCCAGACTTAGTGGTTTCGATAAAAGCGTTATCACCCACTGGCTGCAGCCCTTCCAGACTCTGGAAATTGGCCAGGGCGATGGTGCCCAGTACCCGCTGCTGCTCATTGGAGTAGGTGCCGACAATTTCGCCAGCATCATTTACCTGAATCTGCATCAGGGTGCCTGAGGGAAAACCGTTCTGAGATACATTGGTTAATTCAAACGCGTTAGAAAACTGGGTGGTGTTGTTCAGATCCAGCGCCAGCGACATATCATCGGCACCCTCGCCGGGGCTAAAAGTGAACGCGTCCAGACTAGTCGTGTTGATCATTACACCGTTGCCGTTAAATTCGGCGGTGCCGACTTCAGGCGCCACTTCGCCATTACGGCCCAAACGCACCTGCCACTCGTTGGTGCCGACTTTCGAGAAATACACCTGCGCTTGCTGCGGATTACCCAACGAGTCATACAAAGTAATACTGTTGGTATAAGAGTAGGTACTGGCGTCAGTTGGATCGAAAGTCACAGTGGCCGGATCCAGAATCGGCGTTGATGCATCCAGGTTGAAGGTCGAGCGGATCTGGGTCGTGGCGCTAGCTGCCAGGCCCTGGGCTGGCACCCGCAGAACTTCCGGCTGACCACCTACATCGACGCCCGCCGGATAACCGGTTAAGCGCGCACCTTGCACGTTTACCACATAGCCATTCTTATCCATACTCAGCTGCCCGTTGCGCGAATACTGCACCTGGCCGGCCTGTTCAAAGCGAAACATGCCTTTACCGGTAATGGCTAAGTCCATTGAGCGGTTGGTCGTTTCCAGGTTACCGTCGCTAAAATCCTGCAATACGGCAGCTATCCGGGTACCCAAACCAACCTGCGCATTGGCGAAAATATCCGAGAACTGCGCGCGGGAGCTTTTAAAACCAACGATTTGTGAGTTGGCAATGTTGTTACTGATCACGTCAAGGTTAACTGCTGCTGCGCGTAATCCTGAAAGTGCTTGTGAAAAACCCATGATGAGCTCCTTAATTTTTGCTGTTTGTGATCACGCTGATCAAATAATTTGCCGGATGTCTTCTAGCCGTACCGGCTCAAATATTCCGCCTAAATCGAGACGCAAACCGTTGGCGGTATTACTCACTGCCATCACCTGCGCATAATTAAGTTGTTTAAAACCGACCGAAACGTCGTCATTGCTAGCTTCGACGCTGAACTTATAGGATCCGGCCGGGGCCGGGCTGCCGTCGGCCATCACGCCGTCCCAGACAAAGGACTGCGAACCACTGCCAACCTGATCAAAATCAAGCTGCCGCACCAGCATGCCGGAGTTGTTGTAAATATTGACCTTCACATCACCGGCAGGCGCATCAAGCTCGATACCAAACGGGGTGGTCTGCCCGCTCTCACCTACCAGAAGTTTGTCGCCGGGTACCAGCACCGCTTTGCCGATAAGCCCGGCCGCCTGCATGGCCTTGGCGGTATCCATCTGGCCGTTGATCGTCTGCATGGTATCGTTGAGTGACTCAATGCCGCTGACGGTATTAATCTGCGCCAGCTGCGATGTCATTTCGTTGTTTTCCATCGGGTTCAGCGGATCCTGATTACGCAACTGCGTAACCAGCAGGGTCATGAAGTTGTCACGCATCTCGGCACTGTTGGAAGCGACGCCGGCGTTGGGGCTACGGTTCGCCTGATTTAGTACTGCGGTATCTATAGTATTCATAGGTTAGCGTCCTCAGCTTTTACCAATCGACAGCGTACGCATCATCAAATCTTTACTGGTATTGAGTACTTCAACGTTGGCCTGATACGAGCGCGATGCGGAAATCATATTGACCATCTCACCGACCGGATCGACATTCGACATCGTTACGTAGCCTGCCTCATCGGCCAGCGGATGCCCCGGCTGGTACTCGCGGCGACCGGGCGCGTCAGATTCAATAACCTGCTGCACTTTGACAGCGCTCATGCCATTAGCCTGCAACTGCTGTTCAAAGATCACCTGCCTGGCGCGATAGGCTTCACCGTTGGGGCCACTCACACTGTTGGCATTGGCCATATTACTGGCCGCCACGTTCATGCGCTGCGACTGCGCTGCCAGTGCTGACCCGGCGATGTCAAAAATTGAAAAGTTAGCCATTTTTTTTGTGCTCCGTTCAGGCTGCGGTTATCGTTCTGACTGCATGGCTTTGCGCATGCCCGTTATTCGATCGTCAAAAAACTGAATATCCGCTTGATAGCGCAACGAGTTATCGAGAAAATGCGTGCGCTCAATATCCATTTCGACGGTATTGCCATCCATTCGCGATTGGGAGGGCGCGCGATATTGCATCTGTGGCGCTACGCCATTCGCCCCATTAGACGTGAGATGTCCGTGGCTGGTGGTCGCCAGTTGCAGGCCCCCGCCAGACTGCGATGCGGTGGCGCGTTTGAGCTCGGCCGCAAAATTAAAATCCCGGGCTTTATAATTGGGCGTATCGGCATTGGCGATGTTGCCCGACAACACTTCATGGCGCTGCGCGCGCAGGGCCAGTGCCTGCTGCTGAAACTGCAATGCATTATTTAATTTGTCGATCATGTTGCAGACCCTCCTCTTCACCATGAAGATTACTTCTACCCGAGACAATACAAAGCGAAGAAAAAGCGGCTTTTATTGCGCCATTTCTAAGGTTGGCTGCTTGCGCAGCTAGTTATACTCTGGACATAAGAAATAATCCGGATGGAACTCAGATGCGTACTCTTGCTCTATTACTGCTATTGGCCTGCTTACCAACAGCCGTGGCCGCGGCACCAAGCCAGCCCGCAGAAGAACCCTGGCTGGTGGCGGTCAGGCAGGCTATCGCTGAGCGTATCCCCGCCGACTATGTCGCGCACGAGGTTAGCCTGCTCAGTAATGACCGAACCCTCAACTTATTAACCGGGTGTCATAAACCCTTGGCGTTTCTGAATCATATCCCTGAGCAGATGGTGGGCCGGCTGGTGGTCAGCGTCACTTGCGCTGATCGTTCCCGCCAGCATCTGGTGCAAATTGAAGTGGATGCGACAGTGGATTATCTGGTCGCCGCCCGGGATCTGATGCAGGGTGAAAAGCTGCAGCAGGCTGACGTGTCGGTTCAGCGCGGCCAGCTAAGCGATTTACCCCGCCACGCCATGCTCGCCTCGGAACCGCTGCGCGGTCAGCAGTTACGCCGCAACCTCAGCGCCGGTACACCGCTGCAGGGCACGTTGCTGGAAAAGCCCAGACTGGTCAGCTTTGGCGATCCCGTTACTATTACTGCAGCCGGCAACGGGTTTTCCATTCAGCGTACCGGCAAGTCGCTGGATACTGGCGCTGCTGGTGATATAATCAGGGTCAAAGTCGATAACCGGCTGGTGCTTCGGGTTGAAGTAACTGGTCCGCGGCAGGCCCGCCCGGTCAGCGCCGGACAATAAGATTAAAGGTTTTTTCGTTACTGCCGATAATCTTGTCAGCAAACAAATTTAAGAGGTAGCTCACTGTGAAAGTGAATGGATTTCAACCACCTACTAGCGTCAGTCAGACTGAGCAAAATCGCTCGTCGCAGGCTACGCGTAATACGTCGGCTGCTGACAAGAGCAAGGCTACCGGTGCCCAGGGCGATGTGGTCACCCATTTCAGCCAGTTGCCACAGGATGCCAGCCAGGATATCGATATGGCCCGCGTAGAAGAATTGCGCGAAGCGATTCGCGATGGTCGTCTTTCTATGAATACGGAAAATATCGCCGAATCTCTGCTCCGCAGTATGAACGACGGTCTGACCGGCGAAGTTGAATAATTACTCATGAGTCTGCCCCGGCTGTTAGAACAACAATGTGATCGCCTGCAGCGGTTATTGCAGCAGCTGGAGCAGGAACAAGCCGTGTTAGCAGAAGGCAAGGTTGACGGCGAGCGGCTGCAACAAATTGCCGAAGATAAACGCCAACTCTATGAGGAACTGGAGCGTGCTGAACAGCTCCGCCGCCAGGCCCAGATTAAATTAGGTTACAGCGATGACGCAGCCGGTGCCCAGCAGGCTGCCGCACAAGCCAACTGCTTGCCCATCTGGAAGCAATTCATTGACCTTGCGGATCGCACTACACGCCTCAACGGCCTTAACGGTGAGCTCATTCAACACCGTCTGCACCATAACCAACATATGCTGAATATTCTGCGCGATGCCACCGGTGGTGGCAGCCTGTACGGTGCAGATGGCAGTCAGCAGCGCACCCCTCAACGGATCAGCTCAAAAGCCTGAGCCCGTTTTAGTTTTTCTCCCCATAGATATGATCCAGTACCGCCGCCAAGCGCTGCGCGCCTTGTTGCAGACGCTGCTCCAATACCGGACCGTATAGCGCCGTATAGCTGTCATCAACCTGCTGGTATTTGCTGAAATCCGTATAGACCCCGCGGGTAATAGCCGCCGACTCATTGGCCCACTCCAGCACCGTCTCACGCTTCAGCGCAACCGCCTGAGCAAGGGGGCTGACACCATTAAGCAAGGCAGAAACTTTCTGCTTCATCGGCTCAACCCCGCGCTTATTCAGCATCCCGCTGTCCCACACCCAGTGCAGATTGGACGGCTCTCCGTAAAAATCGAGCTGCGCCCGGTTGCCGCCCCGATCATCGGCATAACTGACATGCAAGGGCTGATGCAGATCACCGATAAAATGGGCCAGAAAAGCCAGCGATGTCCAACTGTCCTGGTTGTACTGCAGAACGTTATAATGGTGCATGATGGCGGACAGAATGCAGCCCTGCGAGGGGCAGTCGAGTTCTGTGACCTTATCGGCGGTGCGGGCAAAGTTCACATAATGATGGGGGCTGGCGTAGCCCCAGCGATCATCGCTCTTTATATGGTCGGCCCAGTTACATATGCTGGCAAAATTCTCATAATCCGGATGGGCATCGGCCATCGCATCCAGTTTGCGCTGAGTCGCCGGCTGGCTTAACTCATAAGCCATCTGGCAGAACAGCTCATGCCCGGAACCGCCATAAGCTTTGGCTGCCGGCGTCAGTAAAACGCATACCACCAGCACACTTATCGCCGCGCCAAACCAACCGCACGCACTTTTCATTTGTCACTACCTCTGTTGTGTAATTCGCAGCAGCACGCCTTGCTCACTGTCAGTCAGCACATAAACCGCGCCGTCATGGCCGACATGCACTGCCCGCAGACGCGCGCCGTAATCATTAAGTAATTCTTCGGTCAGCTGCCAGTCGCCGTTTTCATCCTGGCTGAAGCGCTGCAGGCGACGGCCGACCAGATGGGCCACCAGCAAATCACCGTCCCACCCCTGCAGTGCATCTCCGCTATACAAAGCCAGGCCAGCTGGAGCCAGGGAGGGCGTCCAGTGATATAAAGGCGATACCAGCCCCGGCAGATCCTCAAAGGGCGTGACCTTGGCGCCGCTATAATCGATGCCGTAACTAACCAGCGGCCAACCGTAGTTTTTACCGGCGATAATCTTATTCAGCTCGTCTCCACCGCGCGGTCCGTGTTCATGCTGCCAGATGGCGTCGCGTGCGGAATCATATACCAGCCCCTGCACATTGCGATGGCCATAGCTGTATATTTCTGGCGCCTGTTTATGCAGATAGGGGTTATCATCAGGCACACTGCCGTCAGGGTGAATGCGGACAATAGTACCCAAATGATTATCGAGATTCTGCGCCTGCTCGCGGTAATCAAAGCCGTCACCCAAACCGATTAGCAGGGTGCCGTCAGCCAGCCAGGTCATGCGCCCGCCATAATGAGCGCCGCCCGCTTTTTTAGGCTTAGCGGCAAAGATCACCTGTACGTCGGTCAGCCGGTAGGGTAAATCCTCAGGGATAACACCCCGGATCACGCAGGTGTTATTGGCATCTTCGGTACCGCAGGCATAGCTGACCACCACGGCCCGGCTGGTCGCAAAATCCGGTGCCAGTTGCAGCTCGAACAAGCCCGCCTGGCCCTCAACAAAGAGATCAGGGAGCTCGGCTGCGACCGGTGTCACTGTGCCCTCGGTTGTTACATGCTGTAGTTGTCCGCTTCGTTCGGTAACCAGCCAGCCGCCTTCTGGCAGGCTGGCAACTGACCAGGGATAGTGCAATCCGGTAACGATTTCTTCGGCCTGATAATTATTACTGGCAACTTGCGCCTGTGCCGGCAATACCGTAAACAATGAGAGTAATACAGTGGTGATTACTGCTTTCATGCGACGGGCTCCTTCAGTTCATCGCTGCGCGGGTGCCAGAGGCGATCAAAAACCCAGCCCGCCAGCACGCCGGTCAGGCTCATCAGCACAAAACCCAATAAGGTGCGGTTGGCCGCGATCAAGGTCGGCATCGGCGCGATGGCATCCACCACGGTGAAAGCGATAGCCAGGCCAACACCGCCCGCTGCCATAAAAAGCCAGCGTTCATAGTCAGGCCAGCGCTGCGCCAGCAGGTAGGCAACCGGGAAGCCAATCAGTAACGCGACGAGAAGAATAACGGCGATCGTCGGCGAAAAATTGATAATATCGTGGATAATCGTCGAAATTCGGGTATTCATGTCGATATCCAGAGTCAGCTCCGACAATGCCGCCAGATTAAACTGGGTCTGAATAACACTGGCAACCAGTGCCGCCGCAATAATCGCAATCACAAAAGCCAGAATCGTACGCAGCATAATCCTTGATCTCCGGGCAACAAGATTAGCTTATAACTTACGCTAGCTTAGTCTATATCGCAAAGTCGACCCGCTGCCAGTCATCACCAGCCGAAAATCGCAGGCTCTGAATAGAGCCACGGCCTTCCACATTGACTAGGTTTTGCTGGTTGGCCCAGACATCCTGCAGCGCCTGATGCTTAATTTGCAGACCGGTTAAATCATTGGGAATTGGCGTTTCCTGATAAACCCAGAAATCCGCGCCGTCGACCTGATAGCCCACCACGTCCAGTGGCAGTGACTGGCCATCGGAATCGCTCATCTTAAAGCGCGCCAGTACATATTCGCTGAACTGCTGACGGGTATTATCGTTGGTATGCATATTGGCGGCTTTATCGAACAGCTGCTGCACTGCATGCTCGGCATCGTGCAGTGAAAACTTATGCATCACTTCAATATTACCCGTGCGTTCATTAAACAACACCGTGGTAATGGCGGTTTTCAACTGATGGGCCGACGCCTGGCCTATCAGCATCAGCCCTAATAACACAACAATAATATGCCGCATCAATTCAGCTTCTCTTTGGCTTCCTGCATCAGATCGCGGGAAATATGATCTTTTTTGCGTTCTGACTTAAAGGCTTCGATACGAGACGGAATGATCTTACGCGGATAATAGTTGTTCTCGATATCCACATCCGCTGTTTCCCAGTTCGGATCCACGGCAAAGCTAACGACTTCCTTTTCAGTGACGATCAGCTTGCTTACCGCCTTGGCGTTGCGGCGCCAGATCTCCGCCGGCATTTCCAGCAGTTCCGTTGAGCCGTCAGCATAAGTCGCTTCCAGCAGAATTGGCATCACCAGGCCACCAAGGTTTTCAAATTCCAGTACGTAGTAGTTCTGGTCTTCTTCAATAGCGCGTTCAAATGCCTGACGCTCCCAGGGTTCCAGCTTCTCCAGAAACTTCTGGTATTCATTGCGCTGCTTATTGGTCACCGTAAACGGATCGTTCTCATCGTAGAAATCACGCACATCGGTGTTGAGTTCTACCCAGGTGCGGCGGCCTTCAGCCTTGTTGCGCTGTTCGAACAAAGATACTGGTTTATCGGCTTCTTCCTGGCGACGACGCTCCCAGTCAATGTCCGGATCCTGGGTATCCAACTGCAGCTTATAGACCCGTTGCAGCGCAATATCGACATGATCCGTGGAGTAGAACCAGCCGCGCCAGAACCAGTCCAGATCAACACCTGAAGCTTCTTCCATGGTCCGGAAAAAGTCCGCCGGGGTCGGACGCTTAAACATCCAGCGCTCAGAATATTCCTTAAAGGCATAATCAAAGAGTTCACGGCCCAGAATTACTTCGCGCAGTATATTCAGGGCAGCGGCCGGCTTGGTGTACGCGTTCGGACCCAGGTTCAGCACGCTGTCAGACTGGGTCATGATCGGCACCTGGTTAGTCGATTTCATATAATCGACAATCGAACGCGGCTCGACGCCCCATGGAATCGACGGATCCCATTCGCGGCCCGCGACACCATCAAGAAAGCTGTTTAAGCCTTCATCCATCCAGGTCCATTGACGTTCATCAGAATTCACTATCATCGGGAAGTAGATATGCCCGATTTCATGAATAACCACGCCAATCAGGAAGCGTTTTTCCGACAGCGAGTACGTACGGCTGCCGTCGTCCTGCAACTCAGTACGCGGGCCATTAAAGGTGATCATCGGATATTCCATGCCACCCACCGGTCCATTGACCGACTGGGCAGTCGGGTATGGATAATCGAATGAAAAGCGGCCGTACACATCCATGGTATGAATCACCGATTCGGTGGAGTATTTCTGCCACAGCTCGCCGCCTTCTTTGGGATAGAAGGACATCGCCATAACCAGCGGCTGAACACTGCCACCCTGCTGATAGCCGCGCGCATCCCAGATGAACTTGCGTGATGAAGCCCAGGCAAAATCGCGCACATCATCAGCCTTAAAGCGCCACACTTTACGTTCCGTTGTGCCTTCAGCTTCATTCGCCAGCGCTTCTTCCGGCGTCACGATAAACACCGGACGCTTAGCGTCTTCAGACTGTTTCAGGCGCTTCCGCTGCTCGGGGGTTAACACCTCGCGGGCGTTCGCTAGCTCGCCGGTAGCCGATACGATATGATCAGCCGGCACATCAATACTGACTTCAAAATCACCGAATTCCATAGTGAATTCGCCCCGACCCAGAAATTCTTTATTGGTCCAGGCTTCATAATCGGTAAAGGCTGCAACCCGCGGATACCACTGCGCTAATAGGAAGATGTCATTGCCGCCTTCGCGGGCATCATCAGGGAAGTGTTCGTAGCCAGAGCGGGCGCCAACGGCATCTTCTTCAACAATATTGAAGCCAAAATCAATCGCCAGCTGAGTTTGCTGACCGGGCTTCAGAGGCTGCGGTAAATCAACCCGCATATTGGTCCCGACAATGACAAAATCCAGGGCTTTACCCAGGCGATCGGCAACCTTGCTGATCTCAAAGCCAAGCTCGTTATCAGCCATAAACTGCTGACGGCGCAGATCGTTCAGACTGATGCGGGCCGGCTTGTCGATACCGCCCAGGCTTTTTTCCGGCTTACTGGAAAACGTAGCTGTACGCTCAGCGATCGAATCGCCGCGGAAGATGTTCTGATCAAGCTGAATCCAGATGTACTTCAACGTATGTGGTGAGTTGTTGTGGTAGGTAATAACCTCAGCAGCCTCAAGCCGCCGCTTCGCTTCGTCAAGCCGCACATCTATTGTATAATCAGCACGCTGCTGCCAGTATTTTTCGCCCGGCTCGCCTGCTGCGCTGCGATAAACGTTTGGAGTTGGCAAGCTCTCATCAAGCTGCCGGAATTTATCAACAAAGTCTCCCTTGGTTTGCTGAATAGCCGACTCAGCATAAGCCGGTAACACCGTAAATTGCGCCGTCGCCACAAGCACAGCACCTAGCAAGAATAGTTTTGATTTCATAAAGATAGGGTATCTGTTGTTATAATTAGAATAGAAGCCGGTGACTGTACCAATGTTTAGATCCTGATACCATGGACGCTGCCCTAAAAATTCAGCAATTTATCGTTTTTTAAATACGAGATCACCATGCACCACAAAATAGACATCTTAGTCGCCACCACCTCAGGAAATACCGAGTACCTGGCTGATCAGCTTGCCGCGCAACTCCAGCAAGATGGTTTTACCACTGAACTGCACTACGAACCCGACTATCAGCAACTCACCAGCAGCATTAATCAAGATAGCGTGTGGCTGTGTTGTGTCGCCTGCCACGGTGCTGGTGACTATGCCGACAGCATGCTGGATTTTGCTGAGCAGCTGCACAGCAAGCAACCGGATCTCAAACCCTTACGGTATGGCGTTATTGCAATCGGCGACAGCTGTTATGACACCTATTGCGCAGCGGGGCGAGATTGTGACGAACAATTGGCCAAAGCAGGAGCACAACGACTCCAGGATCGGCTTGAAATTGATATGTCGATCGATGATCCGGCCAAAAAAGCATCAACATGGGCACGATCTTTTACCGAACAGATGTGTATAAAAGCAGAATAAGTAGGCATAAGCTCTGTAGATAGCCGCTGTATAACTATGTGAATAACCCGCCCTGTGGGTAAGTGTACTGGTTATCCACCGTTTGATCACCGCAAGGATCATCATCTGAACACAGCTTTACTGATCCTTGTGATCCTTGCCAAATATGGCCTCAAAGCGCTTATCCACAGAAAAGTCATTGCTAGTAGTAATAGTAATAAAAGATCAAAACAAAAGATCTCTTTTAAATACTAATGATCTTTAGGAACTGATCCTGCTTAGAATTTAACCATTTTGATCTGCAGCAATTCGCGCTAAAATAACCGGCTCAGTTTTACCAGTACATGTTCGCCGTTAAACAAAGGAAATCCTCTATGTCAGACAACTCAAAATACCATCAGCATTATGACGTCATCGTCATTGGTGGTGGACATGCCGGTACGGAAGCAGCATTGGCTGCAGCCCGTATGGGTAGTCAAACGTTGTTGCTGACCCATAACATGGAAACCTTAGGCCAGATGTCCTGTAATCCGGCTATAGGCGGCATTGGTAAAGGCCATTTGGTTAAAGAAATCGATGCCTTAGGTGGCGCTATGGCAACAGCAGCTGACCATGCTGGTATTCAGTTCCGTACGCTTAATTCATCCAAAGGACCAGCCGTTCGCGCAACCCGGGCCCAGGCCGATCGCCAGCTCTACCGCGCATCAATTCGAACGATCCTGGAGAACCAACCTAACCTGAGCTTATTTCAGCAGGCTTGTGATGATCTGATCGTTGAACAGGATCGCGTGGTTGGTGTGGTAACTCAGATGGGATTGAAATTTTCAGCAACCACCGTGGTACTGACCGTTGGTACTTTTCTTGGTGGCGTTATTCATATTGGTCTGGATAATTACCAGGGCGGTCGGGCCGGCGATCCGCCAGCCAACGCGTTATCCAAACGGCTGCGTGAACTGCCATTACGGGTTGATCGGTTAAAAACCGGGACCCCACCGCGAATTGATGCCAAGACCATTGATTTCTCGGCGCTACAGGAACAACCCGGTGATCAGCCGACGCCTATTTTTTCGTTTATGGGCAAGCAGAGTGATCATCCACGGCAGATTTCCTGTTACATCACCCATACCAGTGAAAAAACCCACGAGATCATTCGCAGCGGTTTAGATCGATCGCCGATGTATTCAGGTGTCATTGAAGGCGTTGGCCCACGTTACTGTCCGTCGATTGAAGATAAAGTGATGCGCTTTGCTGATAAAAATTCGCATCAGATCTTTGTCGAGCCCGAGGGATTAACAACCCACGAAGTTTATCCAAACGGCATTTCAACCAGCCTGCCGTTTGACGTGCAGGTGGAACTGGTGCGTTCGATTAAAGGCTTTGAAAATGCGCATATCACGCGGCCGGGCTACGCCATCGAATATGACTATTTTGATCCGCGGGATCTGAAACAAACTCTGGAAACTAAATATATTCAGGGGTTGTTCTTCGCCGGCCAGATTAACGGCACCACGGGTTATGAAGAAGCTGGTGCCCAGGGCCTTATTGCCGGCGCTAACGCCGCCTTGCAGGTGCAGGGCAAAGAGGGCTGGGCGCCGCGCCGTGACCAGGCTTACATGGGCGTACTCATTGATGATTTATCAACCCTGGGAACCAAAGAGCCGTACCGGATGTTTACCTCACGCGCCGAATACCGGTTATTACTGCGCGAAGATAACGCGGATATGCGTTTAACCGAGCAAGGCCGTGAGCTGGGCCTGGTGGATGACGCTCGCTGGGCACGATTTAATGAAAAAATTGAAGGCATTGCCCAGGAACAACAGCGCCTGCGCAGTACCTGGATCTATCCACATCACGCCGCGGCCGAGGCCGTCAACGCGCTGGTGAAGACGCCGATCGCCCGCGAAGTGAACGTCGAAGAACTATTGCGCCGGCCTGAAGTAACTTATGAAGCGCTGATGAGCGTGGCGGAACTGGGCCCGGGCCTTACGGATCAGCAAGCTGCTGAGCAGGTGGAAATTCAGACCAAATATGCCGGTTATATCGTTCGCCAGCAGGATGAAATAGCAAAACAACTGCGTCATGAAAATACCCGGTTGCCGCTGAACTTCGACTACAAATCGATCAAAGGGCTGTCCAACGAAGTGATCGCTAAACTGAACGAACACCAGCCAGAAACCGTGGGTAAAGCCGCGCGGATTTCCGGGATCACGCCAGCCGCGATTTCGATGTTGCTGGTGCATCTGAAAAAACAGGGATTGTTGCGCAAGAGCGCCTGAGGGAATTTGACTGGTTATGCGCAAAAAATTAGAAACCCTGCTGGCCCAGGCTGGTATCGAAATTACCGACTCTCAACTGGACCAGCAGATCACCCTGGTCGAACAACTGAATAAATGGAATAAGGCTTATAATCTGACTTCGGTGCGTGATCCAGAGCAGATGTTAAGCCGGCATATTGTCGACAGTTTAGTTGTGTTACCTTATCTTCAGGGTCAACGTTTTATCGATGTCGGTACCGGTCCGGGACTGCCTGGCCTGCCGCTGGCAATAGCCCGGCCAGAGTGTGAATTTGTATTGCTCGACAGCTTGGGCAAGCGTACTCGTTTTATCCGTCAGTTCTGCCACCAGTTACAGTTAAGCAATGTTACCGCGGTGCAAAGCCGGGTTGAGGATTACCAACCCGAAGCCAAATTTGACGGCGTGATAAGTAGAGCCTTTGCGTCGCTTAATGATATGCTCAGTTGGTGTCGCCACTTGCCCAGTGCGCAGGGCCGTTACCTGGCACTGAAAGGTATTTATCCGACCGATGAACTGGCGCAGTTTGAACAGACTTTTGGCGACGAATTTGAAGTAGAAGCAATTCACCGGTTGCAGGTTCCGGGAGCAGAAGGCGAACGCCATCTGGTTATTATAAAAACAAGAGGTTAGTGTCCAGTGGGCCGAATCATAGCCATTGCAAATCAGAAAGGTGGAGTGGGTAAAACCACGACGGCGGTCAATTTAGCCGCATCGATGGCAGCAACCCGCCGCAAAGTATTGTTAATCGATCTGGATCCGCAGGGCAACGCCACTATGGGTAGCGGTGTCGATAAATATGAAGCGGAAAACACCGCCTACGAACTGCTGGTTGATCAAAAACCCGCCAAAGAAGTCATTATTACCGACACCAACGGTAAATATCACCTGATTGCTGCCAATGGCGACACCACTGCCGCCGATATTAAGCTGATGGAAGCCTTTGCCCGCGAACAGCGCCTGGCTAATGCCCTTCGTCCGGTGGTGGACGATTACGATTTTATCTTTATTGACTGCCCGCCATCATTAAGCATGCTAACCGTAAATGCGATGGCCGCGGCTGACTCGGTGCTGGTGCCAATGCAGTGTGAATACTACGCACTGGAAGGCCTCACCGCGCTGATGGATACCATTGAACGGCTGGGCGAAGCGGTTAATCCGCGGCTGGGCATTGAAGGTATTTTACGAACGATGTACGACCCGCGTAACCGGCTTGCGAATGACGTTTCAGAACAGCTGAAAACGCACTTTGGCGACAAAGTGTATCGCACGGTTATTCCCCGTAATGTGCGACTCGCCGAAGCGCCCAGTTTTGGCGCGCCGGTGATGTATTACGATAAATCATCAACTGGTGCTAAAGCTTATTTGTCTCTGGCTGGCGAACTGATTCGCCGCGAGGGTAAACAGAAAAAAGCCGAAGCAGCGGCTGAAGCCTAAGGATAGAAACGCGTTATGTCTGCCAAAAAACGAGGATTAGGACGCGGCTTAGATGCCCTGTTAACCACCAGCAAGACTGCCCGCGATCTGGAGCAGTCGGCTGAGCCGCCAATTGACTTTACCCAGAGCGAACTGCAGAAATTACCTATCGAATGGCTGCAACCGGGTAAGTATCAGCCGCGCAAAGATATGTCGCCGGAAGCGCTCGAAGATCTCGCCTCATCGGTAAAATCTCAGGGGATTATCCAGCCAATCGTGGTGCGGCCACTCGGCCACGAAAGCTATGAAATTATTGCCGGCGAACGGCGCTGGCGCGCAGCGCAGATGGCGCGCCTGAGCGAAGTCCCTTGCCTGGTCAAAGACGTACCCGATGAAGCCGCAGTAGCGATGGCGCTGATCGAAAATATTCAGCGCGAAGATTTAAACGCCATGGAAGAAGCCACAGCCCTGCAACGGCTGCTGGATGAGTTTCAGTTAACCCATCAGGAAGTAGCCGACGCCGTGGGTAAATCCCGCGCCACGGTAACTAACCTGTTGCGCCTGAATAATCTGGAAGGTGAAACCAAGACCTTATTGGAGCGCGGTGATATCGACCTGGGTCATGCTAAATTATTACTGGCTTTGCAGGGTGAATCCCAGGCTGAAGCCGCTCGCGTAATCGCGGCCAAAGCCATGACCGTGCGGGAAGCCGAAAAGCTGGTACGGCAGATTCTGGAGGGTCCGAAAAGTAACCCTGAGCCTAAGCAGCCTGACGCCGATATCCAGCGTCTGGAACAGCGCCTGAGCGATCATCTTGGTGCGGCTGTTGCCATTAATCACGGCCGCAAAGGCAAAGGTAAGGTCGTTATTAATTACAGTAGCTTAGATGAGCTTGACGGAATCTTGACCCACTTCCAGCTGAGCGACGACGGTTAGTCAGTCTGATTTGTTTGCAATTAAGACACAAATCTTTATACTATCGCGGGCTTTTTAAAGAGGTTTAAGCCTGTGGCAAAAACACTGACAAGTACCGGAAAACAGCTCGCTGCGCGCCTGTTACGCGTTCAGGGCGGCACCCTGTTCTTAATGGCTTGTGTGTTTTCACTGCTTAACTCGTATGAATATTTTTGGGGTGTTGTTGGCGGCGGTATGGCCGTGATGATTCCAACAGCACTTTTTGCCTGGCGCGCTTTTGCTGTAGGCGGCGCGCGGGCAGCGCAACAGGTTGTCAGTAACTTTTTTGCCGGTGAAGGCATCAAGATTGTCCTCACCATAGCCTTGTTGGTAATTTTGCTGGTGTTCACGACGCTCCCGCTCAGCGCGGTTGTCAGCGGCTACATCGCAATGTTACTGGTACAATGGCTGTTACCGATTTTATTTTTAAAATCAACGTAAATTGGGAAATGAAATGGCTGCAAGTGATGAGTTAACGCTGACAGGCCATATTCAGCACCATTTGACCAACGCCAGAATGTGTAATACCGAAGATGGTATTGCCTTCAATAAAGCGTGTGAGGATATGGGATTCTGGGTATGGCACATTGACACCCTCGCCTGGTCGATCGGACTAGGTATTTTGTTCCTGGTGATTTTCCGTCGGGCGGCCAGCCGTGCCGATACCGGTGTACCCGGGAAATTTCAGTGTTTCATTGAAATGATCGTGGACTTCGTTGGCGACAACGTACGCGATACCTTCCATGTGAAAAGTAAACTCATAGCGCCCCTGGCCCTGACCATCTTCGTCTGGGTATTCCTGATGAACCTGATGGATTTAATCCCGGTTGACTTCCTGCCTGCGTTTGCCGGCTGGATCGGCTCAACCTTCTTTGGCATGGACTCCCATGACGTCTACATGAAAATTGTACCGACCACGGATCTGAACATGACCGCGGCTCTGGCCCTGGGTGTATTCATGCTGATGATTGGCTACGGTATCAAGATGAAAGGCGTTGGTGGGTTCATTAAAGAACTGACACTGCACCCGTTCAGTTCGAACAATATGGCCGTGCAGATTATCCTGATCCCGTTCAACCTGATTCTCGAACTGATCGCATTGGTTTCCAAACCTTTCTCACTGGCGCTGCGGCTGTTCGGTAACCTGTATGCCGGTGAGCTGATATTTATTCTGATTGGTGCGATTGGCCTGATGCAGTTGCCATTGCATTTTGTGTGGGCAGTATTCCACATTCTGGTAATCGTGTTGCAGGCTTTCGTATTTATGATGCTGACCATCGTATACCTGAGCATGGCAGCGTCTGAAAGCCACTAAGTTTAGTATTACGTTTTATTTTTTAACTTTAACCTTTGAAATATCGGAGAAAACAATGGAACTAGCATTAGGTCTTAAATACATCGCTGTATCACTGCTGATCGGTTTTGGTGCAATCGGTACTGCGATCGGTTTCGGTAACATGGGCGGTAAATTCCTGGAAGCGTGTGCACGCCAGCCAGAATTAGCTCCATCACTGCAAGTTAAAATGTTCATCCTGGCAGGTCTGATCGATGCGGTAGCGATGATCGGCGTTGGTATTGCCATGGTACTGTTGTTCGTACTTTAAGGCCCAAGCCAATTACTCGAACAACTGAACTAAGGGAGGGCAGGTCGTGAACCTAAACATGACCCTGATCGGAGAATTGATCGCGTTTATCGTCTTTGTGCTGTTCTGCATGAAGTTCGTTTGGCCTCCGCTGAACAATGCGATTGAAGCTCGTCAGAAGAAAATAGCTGATGGCCTTGCCGCCGGTGAACGTGCGGAAAAAGACCTTGAGCTGGCGCAAGCCAAAATAGCTGACGAACTGAATGATGCGAAAGCGCAAGCTTCCGACATTATCGCCCAGGCGAAGAAACGCGCCGAAGAGACGATTGATGACGGCAAGAAGCGTGGCGAGCAAGAGCGTGAAAAACTGATCGCAGCTGGCCAGGCGGAAATTAAAGCTGAGCGCAACCGCGTACGCGAAGAACTGCGTAAGCAAGTGGCTGTATTGGCTGTTGCCGGCGCAGAGAAAATTATCGAGCGTGAAATTGATAAAGACGCTCACAGTGACATCGTTGAAAAACTGGTCGCTGAACTCTAACCAAAGGGGTTTGTGCAAATGTCAGAATTGACTACGGTTGCTCGCCCCTATGCAAAAGCAGCTTTTGATTTTGCAGTAGAACAGGACGCAATCGAATCGTGGCACGAAATGCTTAGCTTTGCAGCAGCTGTTGCTAAAGATGAGCAAATGACCACGTTTTTGAGCAGCGCCGAAACGCCAGAGAAGAAAACGGAAGTTTTCATTAAAGTGTGCGGCGAACAACTGGACGAGAAAGCCCAGAACTTCGTACGCGTCATGGCTGAAAATGGCCGACTGAAAGCTTTACCTGAAGTGGAGACGCTGTATAGCGAACTTCGCGCTGATTACGAAAAGGAAATCGCGGTTGATGTTACTTCTGCGGTCAAATTGACGAAAAAGCAGCAGGACAATCTGGCAAAAGCGTTAGAAGAACGTTTTTCACGCAAAGTTAAGCTGAATTGCAGTGTCGATGCAGCGATCGTCAGTGGCCTCTATATTAAAGCCGGTGACACCGTGATTGACGGTACGGTGCGCGGTAAGCTGACTCGGCTTGCCCACGCACTGCAATCCTAATTGGGGACTTGAGCATGCAACTGAATTCGAATGAAATCGCAGAACTGATCAAGAAACGTATTGACCAGTTCGAAGTGGTCAGTGAAGCTCGTAACGAAGGTACTATCGTTTCGGTAAAAGACGGTATTATCCGCGTTCACGGCCTTGCCGACTGTATGCAAGGCGAAATGATTGAGCTTCCTGACAATCGTTACGCTATCGCTTTGAACCTCGAGCGCGACTCTGTTGGCGCCGTGGTTATGGGTCCGTATGCGGACCTGCAAGAAGGCGTAAAAGTTAAATCTACCGGTCGCATCCTGGAAGTACCAGTAGGTCCATCTCTGCTGGGGCGGGTTGTGAACACCCTGGGCGCACCAATCGATGGTAAAGGCCCGATCGAAGCTGAAGGCTACGAAGCGGTTGAGAAAATCGCTCCTGGCGTTATCGAGCGGAAGTCGGTTGACCAGCCAGTACAGACTGGTTACAAGTCAATTGACGCCATGGTACCAATCGGCCGTGGTCAGCGTGAGCTGATTATCGGTGACCGTCAGACTGGTAAAAGTGCCCTGGCAATCGATGCCATCATCAACCAGAAAGACTCCGGCATTAAGTGTGTCTACGTCGCCATTGGTCAGAAATCTTCGACCATCGCCTCTGTAGTACGCAAGCTGGAAGAGCACGGCGCGCTGAAAAACACCATCATTGTTGCTGCGTCAGCTTCTGAGTCTGCTGCACTGCAATACCTGGCAGCCTACTCTGGTTGTACCATGGGTGAATACTTCCGTGACCGTGGTGAAGACGCGCTGATCGTTTATGATGATTTGTCTAAGCAAGCAGTTGCTTATCGTCAAATCTCATTGCTGCTGCGTCGTCCGCCAGGTCGTGAAGCTTATCCTGGTGACGTTTTCTATCTTCACTCACGTCTGCTTGAGCGGGCGGCACGAGTCAACGAAGACTATGTTGAGAAGTTCACCGACGGTAAAGTGAAAGGTAAAACCGGTTCACTGACCGCCCTGCCTATCATTGAAACCCAGGCCGGTGACGTATCAGCATTCGTACCAACTAACGTGATTTCGATCACCGATGGTCAGATCTTCCTTGAAACTGACTTGTTCAACGCCGGTATCCGCCCAGCGGTTAACGCCGGTGTATCGGTATCGCGGGTTGGTGGTGCAGCACAGACTAAGATCATCAAGAAGTTAGGTGGTGGTATTCGTCTGGCGTTAGCCCAGTATCGTGAACTGGCGGCATTCGCCCAGTTTGCTTCGGATCTTGATGAAGCGACCCGCTCGCAGTTAGAGCACGGTCAGCGCGTTACTGAGTTAATGAAGCAGAACCAATACGAGCCAATGAGCGTAGCGGAAATGGCCGTTTCTATCTTCTCAGCCGAAAAAGGCTATCTGAAAGATGTGAAAATGGACAAAGTACTCGACTTCGAAAGTGCGTTAATTTCGTACATGAAGAGCGAGTACGCTGAGCTGATGGCTGAAATTAACAAAACTGGCAACTATAACGACGACATCGAAGCCAAGCTGCATGAAGGTCTGAAATCCTTCAAGAAGACGCAGTCTTGGTAAGCGCAACGATGACCGCAGCCGTGCATAACGCTGTGGTCATCAGTCGTTGAGTTAACAGGAGAATATCATGGCCATCGGTAAAGAGATTAAAACCAAGATCGGGAGTATTAATAATACTCAGAAGATCACCAGTGCAATGGAGATGGTTGCTGCGTCCAAAATGAAAAAGGCGCAGGAACGTATGGCCTCCAGCCGTCCGTACGCGGACAGCATTCGCAAGGTGATCGGCCATGTTGCCCATGCCAAGCTTGAATACCGTCATCCGTACCTGGAAGAACGGGACATCAAGCGGGTTGGCTACATTGTGATTTCAACCGACCGCGGCTTGTGTGGCGGCCTGAACACCAATGAATTTAAAGCGGTGGTCCGGCATGCACAGAAGCAGCAGAACGACGGTATTGAAGTCGACTTTGCAGCTATTGGTAGCAAGGCAACAGGTTTCTTTAAACGCTTTGGTGGCCGTTTACTGGCGCAAAAATCTGGTCTGGGCGATAAGCCAAGCGTGAATGATGTGCTCGGCACAGTACAGGTGATGCTCGATGCTTTCGACGAAGGCAAAGTGGACCGTCTGTACCTGGTGTATAACAAGTTTGTGAACACCATGTCGCAAGAGCCAACGGTAACGCAATTACTGCCATTGCCAAAAGCTGAGTCCCGGGAAGACCTGCAACCAGGTACCTGGGATTATCTTTACGAGCCAGACCCACAGCCGATTCTTGAAGTACTGATCCGCCGTTACGTTGAAAGTACGGTTTATCAGGGTGTTGTGGACAATATCGCCAGTGAACAGGCAGCTCGGATGGTGGCCATGAAGGCCGCTACCGACAACGCCGAAGACCTGATCGATCAGTTGCAGCTGGTGTACAACAAAGCACGTCAGGCAGCGATTACCCAAGAAATTTCGGAAATTGTATCGGGCGCCGAAGCGGTATAAGGCGAAGCTTGCAAGAATTTTAGAGTTAGAGGATATGTCATGAGTCAAGGTAAGGTCGTGCAAATAATTGGCGCGGTTGTGGATATCGAATTTCCACAATCAGATGTGCCAAAGGTATACGACGCGCTGCAGGTGACCGACGGTGGCCTCGAGGGTCTGACCCTGGAAGTACAGCAGCAGTTAGGTGGTGGTATCGTGCGGGCAATCGCAATGGGTACTACCGACGGTCTGCGTCGTGGAGCAAGTGTTAAAAACAGCGGTGAGCCAATCATGGTGCCAGTAGGTCAGAAGACCTTGGGTCGCATCATGGACGTATTGGGTAAGCCAATTGACGAAGCGGGCGAAATCGGCGCGGAAGAGCGCATGTCGATTCACCGTGAAGCCCCATCGTACGAAGAGCAGTCAAGCTCTACTGAACTGCTGGAAACCGGCATCAAGGTTATCGACCTGATTTGCCCGTTTGCCAAAGGCGGTAAAGTTGGTCTGTTCGGCGGTGCCGGTGTTGGTAAAACCGTTAACATGATGGAGTTGATCCGGAACATCGCGATCGAGCACAGCGGCTACTCAGTATTCGCCGGTGTTGGTGAGCGTACCCGTGAAGGTAACGACTTCTACCACGAAATGAAAGATTCCAACGTACTGGACAAAGTTGCGCTGGTTTACGGTCAGATGAACGAGCCTCCGGGTAACCGTCTGCGCGTAGCACTGACCGGTCTGACCATGGCGGAGAAATTCCGTGATGAAGGTCGCGACGTTCTGTTCTTCGTGGATAACATCTATCGTTATACCCTGGCCGGTACCGAAGTATCTGCACTGTTAGGCCGTATGCCTTCAGCGGTAGGTTACCAGCCAACCCTGGCGGAAGAGATGGGCGTTCTGCAGGAACGTATCACCTCAACCAAAACCGGTTCAATCACGTCAATCCAGGCGGTATACGTACCGGCGGATGACTTGACTGACCCGTCACCAGCAACCACCTTCGCCCACCTGGATGCGACCGTGGTACTGTCACGTGACATCGCGTCACTTGGTATCTACCCGGCGGTTGATCCACTGGATTCAACCTCCCGTCAGCTGGATCCGCAGGTTATCGGTAAAGAACACTATGATGTTGCACGTGGCGTACAGTCTGTTCTGCAGCGCTACAAAGAACTGAAAGACATCATCGCGATTCTGGGTATGGACGAGCTGTCTGAAGAAGACAAACTCAGTGTATCCCGTGCACGTAAAATTCAGCGCTTCCTGTCGCAGCCATTCTTCGTAGCCGAAGTATTTACTGGCGCACCAGGTAAGTATGTGTCGCTGAAAGACACAATCGCTGGCTTTAAAGGCATCTTAAACGGTGATCATGACGACATGCCAGAACAAGCGTTCTACATGGTTGGCAGCATCGAAGAAGCGGTCGATAAAGCTAAGAAAATGTAAGAACCGGGAGGTTTAAATGGCAGCTAAAACTGTACAGCTTGACGTGGTCAGCGCCGAAGAGAAATTATTCTCTGGAGCGGTAGAGACCGTGCAAGTGACCGGTAGCGAAGGTGAGCTGGGTATCTATCCCGGCCACGCCCCTTTATTAACAACCATTAAGCCGGGTATGGTGCGGGTTGTGATGAAAGGCGGTGATGAAGAAATCATCTATGTTGCCGGTGGTGTGCTTGAAGTGCAGCCACATAATGTCACGGTGCTTGCAGATACAGCGATTCGCGGTGAAGAGCTTGATGAACAGGAAGCTCTGAAAGCCAAGAAACAAGCTGAAGAAGCAATTGCAGACTCCAGTTCTGACCTCAGTTATGCGGAAGCGGCTGCGGAACTGGCCCGGGCATTGGCTCAGTTGCAGATTATTCGCAAGGTACGTCGCAAATAATCGCAGTTGGCAACACGAGTGCTAAAAAATTGAAAAGACCCGTCAGATTTCCCTGCCGGGTCTTTTTTTCGCCTGTTAATCTTATGTAAAATCGGTAAAATAACCAACTTCAAACAAACTTAACGAGAACGGATGGATTCATGTCTCTCAGTGTAGTCGTTCTTGCTGCCGGCAAGGGCACCCGGATGCGCTCGGCGCTCCCCAAAGTGCTGCACCCCATCGCCCACAAGCCGATGGTCCAGCACGTTATTGACACCGCCACCGAACTGTCCCCTTCTGCGACCCATGTGATTTACGGTCACGGCGGCGACACGCTGCAACAAGCCCTCGCCGGCCAGCCACTGAACTTCGTTGAACAGGCCGAGCAGAAAGGCACCGGCCATGCGGTGCAGCAGGTTGTTCCGCACCTTGGCGATAACGAGCGGGTACTGATTCTTTATGGAGACGTGCCACTGACGCAGCTGTCGACCTTGCAGAAGCTTATTGAGGCCGCAGAAGACACCGACCTGGCGCTGTTGACCGTTACTTTGCCCGACCCCACTGGCTATGGCCGGATTATCCGTAATGAACAAGGCGCAGTGCTGGGTATCGTCGAGCAGAAAGATGCCACCCTTGAGCAACGCCAGATCACCGAAGTAAACACCGGCATCATGGTGGCGCAAAGTGCGGCGCTGAAGCGCTGGCTGGCCAACTTGTCTGATGACAACGCCCAGGGCGAATATTACCTGACGGATATCGTCGCGATGGCGTCGGAAGAAGGCGTACAGATCGCCACCGCTCAGCCGGCGGTAATTAATGAAGTGGAAGGTGCGAACAACCGGGTACAGCTAGCCACTCTTGAGCGGGCTTATCAGCAGCGCCAGGCTGAATACCTGATGCTGAACGGCGCAACCTTGATGGACCCTGCGCGGATTGATGTGCGCGGCGAAGTACAGGTTGGCAGTGACGTGTTGATCGATGCCAATGTCATCCTTGAAGGCCAGGTTGAACTGGGCGACGGCGTCATCATTGAAAGCAACTGCATCCTGCGCAACTGCCGCATCGGCGCGAACTCGCGCGTGCGCTCACATACTGTGATTGAAGAGGCCACGCTGGCGAGTGACTGCACCGTTGGGCCGTTCGCCCGCCTACGCCCTGGCGCAGATCTGGCGGAAGGCGCTCAGATTGGTAACTTCGTTGAAATCAAGAAAACCCGGATGGGTAAAGGCTCGAAAGCCAGCCACCTGACTTACCTTGGTGATGCCGAGATTGGCGAAGGGGTGAATATCGGTGCCGGCACCATCACCTGTAATTATGATGGCGTAAACAAACATACCACCCGCATCGATGATGGCGCCTTTATTGGCTCCAACAGCTCGCTGGTGGCACCCGTAAGAATTGGCAAGAACGCGACGGTTGGCGCTGGCTCGACCGTAACCAAAGATATCGAAGATGGCGAACTCGGCATTGCCCGGGGCAAACAGAAAAACATCAGTGGCTGGCAGCGGCCGCAGCGAAAAGGATAACGGATTTATGTGTGGAATTGTCGGTGCAACGTCAGAACGCCGGATTAGCGATATTCTGATTGAAGGTCTGAAGCGTCTTGAGTACCGCGGCTATGACTCGGCCGGTCTGGCGGTGCTTACTGAAGGTGGTGAAATTGAATCATTACGACGTACCGGTAAGGTTCAGGCCCTGAAAGATGCTCTGGGTGATACTCCGTTAAGCGGCACTACCGGCATCGCGCATACCCGCTGGGCAACCCATGGTGGTGTGACCGAAGCCAATGCGCACCCCCATATTTCATCAGACTGCATTGCCGTGGTACACAACGGTATTATCGAAAACCATGAAAAGCTGCGTGAGCGTCTGACGGGTGTCGGTTACACCTTTAGTTCAGATACCGACACCGAGGTCATTTGTCACCTGGTGCACCACGAGCAGAAAACCCAGTCTGATTTATTCGCTGCCGTGCAGGCAGCGGTGCGTCAGCTGGAAGGCGCCTACGGTACTGTCGTCATGGATTGTCGTGAGCCGGGCCGGTTGGTTGTGGCCCGCTCGGGTAGCCCGCTGGTTATTGGCCTAGGTATTGGCGAGAACTTTATCGCCTCGGATCAGCTGGCGCTGCTGCCGGTAACTCGTCGCTTTATGTACCTCGAAGAAGGCGATATGGCCGACATTACCCGCACTGAAGTCAAAGTGTTTGATAAGAAAGGTGCGCAGGTCGAGCGCGAAGTGACTGAATCCGACGGCAACTACGACGCCGGCGGCAAAGGCAACTATCGCCACTTTATGCTGAAGGAAATTCATGAGCAGCCGTCCGCGGTGCGTAATGCGCTCAAAGATCGCCTGCTTGACGGTAAAGTAGCAGATGACGCTTTTGGTAAAGGCTCAATGGAGCTGCTGAAAACTATCGAGCATGTACAAATCGTTGCCTGTGGTACCAGTTACCATTCCGGCATGGTCGCGCGTTATTGGCTGGAATCCCTAGCCGGCGTCTCCTGTAATGTCGAAATTGCTTCTGAGTTCCGCTACCGGCAGTCGTACGTGCACCCAAACAGCCTGCTGGTGACCATTTCTCAGTCGGGCGAGACCGCTGACACCCTGGCGGCGCTGCGCCTGTCTAAAGAGCTCGGCTACAAAGGCAGCCTGACCATCTGTAACGTCACCACCTCATCCATGGTACGTGAATCGGATCTGGCTTATATGACCCGTGCCGGAGCCGAAATTGGCGTGGCCTCAACCAAAGCCTTCACCACCCAGCTGGTTGGCCTGATGATGCTGGTACTGGCGATTGGCCAGAACCGTGGGTTGTCGTCACAACAACAGGCGACAATCGTCAAGGCGCTGAAAGCCTTACCGGCGCGCCTGGAAGAAGCCTTGCTGCTGAGCGACGAAATCGAAGCACTGGCGCCTGAGTTTGCCGATAAGTATCACAGCCTGTTCCTGGGTCGTGGCTCACAATACCCGATTGCGATGGAAGGCGCGCTCAAGCTTAAGGAGATCTCTTACATCCATGCCGAGGCCTATGCCGCCGGCGAGCTCAAGCATGGCCCGCTGGCTCTGATCGATGCCGACATGCCGGTCATCGTAGTGGCGCCTAACGACGAACTGCTCGAGAAGCTGAAATCCAACGTTGAAGAAGTACGCGCCCGCGGCGGCATCATGTACGTGTTCGCCGACAAAGACGCCCACTTCAAAGGCGACAAGAGCATGCGTGTGATCAACGTCTGCCACTGCGACGAACTCATCGCGCCTATCGTCTACACCGTGCCGCTGCAGCTGCTCTCATACTTCGTTGCCATCATCAAAGGCACCGACGTGGACCAGCCGCGCAACCTGGCGAAATCGGTGACGGTGGAGTAACACTCAAAGAATTAACCTGAGGCATCTATGACCCAAGAACAATGGTTAATTCTGGCGATATTAGCCGGCACAGTTTTCATGTTTCTCTGGGGGCGCTGGCGCCATGATATGGTGGCGCTTGGTGCTTTACTTGCCTGTGTGCTGGCAGGTCTGGTTGTTCCTGCCGATGCATTTTCTGGCTTTGCGCACCCGGCGGTTATTACCGTTGCCTGCGTGCTGGTGCTCAGTCAGGGGCTGCAAAATTCAGGTGCGGTGGATGCCCTCACTCGCACCGTGCTGCCCGCTAAGGCCGGCAGGCTGGTCACGCTATCCGCGCTGATGGGGCTGGGCGCTTTTTTATCCGGTTTTATGAATAATGTGGGGGCCATGGCATTGTTAATGCCGGTGGCCATTCACGTCGCTAACCGGCTTGAGCTGACGCCGGGTCAGGTGCTCATGCCGCTGGCTTTCGGAACGATCCTGGGGGGCATGACGACTCTCATTGGTACCCCGCCTAACCTCATTGTCTCGGGCTTTCGCGCCGAAGCCGGGATGGGTAGTTTCAGCATGTTTGATTTCACCTACATCGGGTTGCCGGTAGCTGCCGTTGCGATTGTCTTTGTGGTGCTCATCGGCTGGCGGCTGGTGCCGGCCCGCAAACAATCCGGTGTGGAGGGGTTTGAAGCCGGTGCTTATATTACCGAAGTCAGAATCGAGGAAGACAGTAAAGCGGCGGGCTTAAGCATACGAGAAATCGAGGTGGAGCTGGCCGATGCGGATGCACAGATTATTGGCATCGTACAGAAGGAGGTCCGGCTTATCGCAGCGAATCCCGGTCGGCGCGTGCACGCCGGCGATATTCTGATGATTGAAGCTGAGGCTGATTCATTAACAGAGGTATTGTCCGCGCTGGGGCTCAAGCTGGAAGAATCGGTGGAACTGGATGAGGCCGACGAGGACGAGAAAGAGAAAGAGCCCGAAGAATCCGATGATGAGGCGCCGCAAACTGACGAGGTGGTGCTGATGGAGCTTGCCGTGCGGCCCGGCTCTGTATTGTGCGGGCGTTCAGCCAGTGATATTTCGCTCAGAACCCGTTATGGCATCAATTTACTGGCGCTGTCCCGAGAAGGATCGCGCACCATGAAGCGATTGCGTTCCATGGATCTGCAATCGGGCGACCTGCTGCTTATGCAAGGGCCGGCCGAGGCAATCAGTGAGTTTGCTGCTGATAACGGCTGCGTGCCGCTGGCGCAGCGTGAGCTGCGAATTCCCGACAAGCGCAAAGTATGGGAATCCAGTCTGATTATGCTCCTGGCGATTGGTGGCGCCGCATTCGGATTATTACCCGCGGCGATATCCTTTGCCATCGGGGTGCTGGCTTCGATGGCGCTACGTACGGTGCCACCCCGAAAAGTGTATGAAGCCATCGACTGGCCGGTAATCGTGTTGCTGGGGGCCTTGATTCCGGTGGCCAATGCCATGCAAAGTACCGGTACCGCCGATCTGATAGCCCGCTTTTTGATTGAAAGCGTCGCCCAGGGCAATGCCGTAATAGGATTAGGACTGATCTTGGTCGTGACCATGTTCTTATCGGACCTGATGAATAATGCGGCTACTGCGGCGGTGATGTGCCCGATTGCTATCGGCATTGCCAATGCCCTCGGCGTGAATGCGGACTCGTTCCTGATGGCAGTGGCCATCGGCGCATCCTGCGCCTTCCTGACGCCGATTGGTCACCAGAACAACACCCTGATTCTTGGTCCCGGTGGCTTCCGCTTTAGTGATTACTGGAAATTAGGGCTGCCGGTGGAGATTATTGTGGTTGCTGTCGCATTACCCTTGCTGCTGATTGTATGGCCACTGTAACCTAACAGCATAAACGAGCGAGAATGAGCGACAGTGAGCGAGCAGAATGGAACTTGAAATCAATGTAGTTGACGCATTTACAGATGCGGTATTCAGCGGAAATCCAGCCGCAGTCATCATCACCGATAGTTGGCTGCCTGACGATCTGATGCAATCGATTGCCGCAGAAAATAACTTGTCAGAAACCGCATTTCTGGTGCCAGGTGGCGCATCAGGCTACCAGATCCGGTGGTTTTCGCCGATCACGGAAATTCCTTTTTGCGGTCATGCAACCTTAGCTTCGGCTTTTGTCCTGTTTAACAAAAATCCGGAAGTAACAAGCCTCAGTTTCTCAGCGAAGGCGGTGGGCGATTTTGCCGTGGCAAAGCTGGATTCGGGTCATATACAGATGGACTTTCCGAACACTAAACCAGAAAAAGTCGATAATATTCCTGATAGTTTGTTAGCCGGCCTTTCGATCTCGCCCCATGAGGTCTATCGTAATGAGCAGGCTTACTTTGTCGTTTACCGAACTGAAGCCGATGTATTGTCTGTGCTGCGCGGTAATGCGGCGCTGGTTCAGCTCAAGCCCCATGATGTCGTGGTGACATGCCAATCTGAATCAAACGACTATGATTTCATGTCCCGCTACTTCTGGCCGGCAAATGGCGGCGATGAAGATCCGGTCACGGGATCCATTCATACGGGGCTGGCGCCATTCTGGGCCGAACGCCTGGGTAAAACGGAGTTAGTGGCCTACCAGGCCTCAAACCGTGGCGGGGTGCTAAACTGTAAGATTCGGGGCGACCGGGTGCTTATTTCGGGCACGGCCGTTCAATACCTGAAAGGCCAGATCACCGTTTAAGCCGCATCGTTTATTTTAGGAGGAGTTACCATGGGTGCCGAATTTGGTTTGTTGATGATTGTCGTAGCTGGTTTTATCTGGGTGCTACCCGTATTACTGATCCTTGGTTCAAGTAAGACCACCGGTGGCGAGAAACTCGCCTGGGTTCTGGCGGTCATTTTTGTATCCTGGTTTGCGTGGATTTTCTATATGCTGCTCGCCCCGATCAAGAACAATAGCGGGATTCCCAGATAATATAAAAGGCCCAATTGTAGGGTTAATCCAGCATATCGTCTGAGAATAACTCGCGGCGGTTAATCATCTCGCCGGCCACCATGAAGATGCCGTCGCCGGTGTAGTGCAGGGTGGTCGGGTATTCGGGCTCGGTCATTACCCTGGCGGCGACGATTTCAAAGATAAAGTAGTTGTAGCGATCGATGAGGGCATCGTCGTAAAGCCGACACTCGAAGTGGCCATAACACTCGCTGATGAGTGGGGCTCCCACCTGCTGCGCGCTTTCCGTGCTAAGCTCAAATTCCGAAAATTTATCGGTTTTCGCGCCCGTCGTATTGCCAATCCCGATCACCTTTTCCGTCAGCTCAGTTGTGGGCAGATTAATCACACACTCCTTGCTCTGTCTTATCAAGTCATGGCTATGGTTATGCTTCGAAATGACGCAGCCCACCAGTGATGGTGACCGTTCCAGAATGCTGTGCCAACCCAGGGTCATGACGTCGGACTCACCCTTGTAGTGCGACGACACCAGTACAATCGGGCCAGGCTCAAGGTAGCGGCGCGCCTTATCAACAGGCAGCTGTTTTTTGGTGGAACTAGTGCTCATTGTTATGACCCCCGTGGATTAAAAAGTAAGCCTAGAATAAAATTTGATGCCTATCCAATGCGCTATTGTGGCCTCGGTGCCGCTGGGCATTATTTTTGTTCAAAGTGCGGCATATACACGCATCACCAGCGGCGTTCCAATTCTGAGCAATATGGCTATAATGTCGGCTGTCTTGAAGGTGTTAATCCTTTCGAATTAACTGGTGTGCCGGTCAATGACGGTGTTAATCATCCCGCCGACCGGTGAGCTAAAGAAGAGCGCAATGGATACACCGCGTTATGAAAGGGTTTGCCATAACCTGAATAATAGCGCCGCGATGGAAACCGCGGCACCGATAAGCGGAACACTACGCGGCAAGTTAAACCGACCAGCGGGCTGCTTGTCTTTATCACGCCCCTTAAGCCACCATAAGCCAAGGTTTACCACAGTAAATACGCTTAACAATACAACACTGGTCGCGTTGGCTAGGGTGGTCATTTCCAGCGACAAAGCCAGCACTATGATAATCAGGGTCGCCAACACTGTGGCAACCCAGGGCGTCTGTGTGCGGGCGCTGACGGTAGCCAGCACTGCTGGCGCATAATCGCGTTCGGCCATGCCATAAGCCACGCGCGCGACCATCATAATCTGTACCAGCGCACTGTTAACTGCCGAGAGGACGCTGATTATACCTATGGCACCAACCGCAAGCGCACCATGATGGCGTACGGCTTCTGCCAACGGCGTTTGGGCGTTCGCCAGGGTATCGGGAGGAATAGTTAGTACTAAAGCGGTGCTGACGATCATATATAAGAGCGCGGTAAGAATCAGCGCAAGAACCAGTGCACGCGGCATGCTTTTCCTTACATCCTGTACTTCTTCGGCCATGTTGACCATGTCCTCAAAGCCAATAAAAGCGTAAAACGCCAGAAATGACGCGCTCAGAATGCCTAGCCATGCCGTACTTTCCAGCGGCGCGAGCAGTTCGATCCAGCTGACAGCCGTGGCCTCTGGCAGCGTGGCCGAGCCGAAAACAACGTATAGCAGTGTGGCTATTTGCAACACACAAATCCCGACTACAACACCAACCGCCAGGCGCACGCCCCAAGCTGCAATACAGCCAATAATCAGGGCGACTGTAACCAGGGTCAACTGTTCAGGCAGGCTGACAAAATCACGGATAAACCGCGTTGTTGCGACCGTCAGGGTTGCCGATGAAACAATACCGGTGATGACGATCAGCCAGCCCACTATTGCAGACAGCCACTGTTTGCCAAATATTTCTTCCAGGTAACGTGCTGAGCCGCCAGCGTGGGGAATTCGTGACGAGAGTTCTGCAAATGCCAACGCGCTAAACAGCGCCAGCAGGCCTGCCAGGCCAAAGGCGATCGGCGCAAACAGACCGGCAACCCCAGCCACCTTGCCAGCGAGTGCATAAAAGCCGGCGCCCACCATAGTCCCCATGCCGTATAGCACCAGCATCGGGAAGCTGATGCTGCGCTGTAATTTGCCTGAATTTTGCTGTTTATTCTTCATTGTTGGGATCGGTAAACTCTCCGTTTTTCAGCGATTTCGTCGGCCAGTCGCGTTTTTGCAGTTCCAGGGTTCCGAATAAATCCGGTTTGCCGCTCAGATCCGCACCGGTGTCACTTAAATCGTCTTTCGCACCGACCAGTACCAGCTGTGCATCTTCATAATCCAGCAGCTCGCTGTCATCAATACGGATCCAACGTTTGTCGCCAAATTTGTTTTTCAGGTGGGCCGGAAAATCCGGCGATGCATCAGGAAAGCCGGATACATCCAGTGCTGGGTTACGGACGGAGATCACATAGCTTGCCTCATGGCTTATCCCCAGCTCACTCTGGGCTTCACCAATGTCCTCGGGCTGCGCTAGCCGGTAAGCAAAAAAGGTGCTGTCACCGGCGTCGAAAATTTCATAACGCCCTTCGCCAACTGGCACCGCTGCACTGAGTTCTCGGGTTCCTTCGGTTTTTGTTTCATAGGTGTCTGGGCCAAGCCGCTCGCCAATGCGTTTTGGCGCGGCGATCATAAGATTCATCATCCAGCCACGTTCACTTGATTTAGACTTGCCTTCGACAATCTCGGGCAGGCGTTTCTGGCCGATAACCAGTAGCCGCGCCCGATCTTCATTATCGGGCGCCAGCACCAGGAACAGTCGCTGAATCTCGTCGATGCTGTTTACCTCATCGGCATCAATAGCCGGGCGGTAAAAGAAATAGACATCGCCTTGTTCGACATAATCCGACATTAGCCCTCCACATAGCGCGCTGAAATGCTCTGGCCCAGGCTGTTGATACCATGCACAGACCAGATACCGGTTATTGGATTCTGGGTAACGCGACCTTTCAGTGTAGCGACACCCCCGGTATCAAAAATCACCCGGATGTCGCAGAAGTGATTCACTTCTTTCCGGAAATCGGGAACCTCGATACTGACCGGCTTCGGCGCTTCGGATGGCTTTCTGCGTTTGTACCAGTCCAGTTGCTGAATAATAAAAGTCATGGGCAAAGTATAATCGATCAGGAAACTTCTGTCGGTCCGGGTGCTGGCGTCTATACTCTTAATTCCAGAGCAAAATTTAGCTGTCAACGCGTTGCAAGGGATGACAATGGTGAGACGACTAACCGGACTATTAGCGCTGCTGTTAACGTTGTCGTTGGCTGGCTGTGAGCTGCCGACACGGCATGGAATTGAGCAAAGCTATGCCTTGCCAGCCTCACTAACAGCCACAACCCGGTTGGGTACCGCAGCCAGAGAGCAGGCTGGTGGGCATCCGGATGAATCCGGAATTCATATTCTGGCAGACTCACGCAAGGCTTTCGCGGCGCGCGTTGAACTAGCTCAGGGCGCTGAGCGTAGTCTTGATCTGCAGTATTATATCTGGCGCCTGGATAATACCGGCAGCATCCTGACGCAGGAATTAGTAAAAGCCGCCGACCGTGGCGTACGGGTGCGGCTGTTGCTTGACGATTTTGAAACCACCGGGCTTGATGCGCAACTGAGTCGCCTGCATCTGCATTCCAATATCGAGGTGCGCCTGTTTAATCCCTTTGTGATGCGTTCGCATAAGTGGCTCGGTTTTTTTACGGATCTCGGCCGTGCCAACCGCCGCATGCACCACAAGACCTTCACTATAGATGGCAGCGTGACCATCATCGGCGGTCGCAATATTGCTGATTCCTATTTTGGCGCTACTGATGATTTCCTTTTTTCAGATCTGGATGTACTGGCAATTGGGCCGGTGGTGAACGATGTGCAGCAGGAGTTTGATGCGTACTGGAACAGTGAGTCGGCTTATCCAATCGATATCGTCTGGTCAGCGGAGGATCCGCTAACCGGCTCGGAACCGATAGAGGATATCGTCCAGCGGCATCGGCGCGATGAGCAGGCGGTCAAGTACCTGGATGCGATTGAACAGGCGCAGTTTTTAGAGAAGCTGGTTGCCCATGAACTGCCGCTGACCTGGGCACCAACTCTCATGCTCAGTGACGATCCGCGCAAAGGGCTGGGTGAAGCGCCTGATGACGGGTACCTGTATCCCGAACTTGAGAATGTTATTTTGCAAGCCGATCAGCACCTGTATCTGGTAACGCCCTACCTGGTTCCAACTCAATCCGGCGTCGAGGTGCTCACGCGGCTGGCTGCTCAGGGTGTGGATATCAAGATACTAACCAACTCGCTGGCGGCTACCGACCTGGCTGTCGTTCACGCTGGCTATGTAAAATGGCGCCGGGAACTGCTCGAGGCCGGTATTAAACTTTATGAACTGCGCCCGACTGAACTGCAACTTATGAACGCGGTTGAGCCTGAAGCTAACTTTAGCTTGTCGGCGGGCTCAAGTTTGCATGCGAAGACGACTTCCATTGACGGCGAGCAAC
>NZ_JAWVYM010000009.1:0-69101 GCF_033722695.1 Pseudidiomarina sp.
CCCTCGATACGTTGCCGTATACACACTTTCCAGGCGTGCTCCTTCAGCCACTCGGACACCTCTCCGTAAAACGCGCGCCATCATAGGGAATTACGGCCATTCCGTCAACCGCTTTTGCGGCGGGTTCAACGACTTAAATGTCATCAGCAGCGTCATTGTCTGGGTGTTTTTTTTGTTTGCCCGACGCTTCTTTTTGCTTACTGACCGCTGCTTCCATTTCTTCATCTTTGATCCAGCTACGCACATGAATGTCGCGTTGCGGGAATGGAATTTCGATTTCGTATTCCATCAGTGAGGAATGAATTTCCCACATAAAGGCTGCATGCACCGCACCAGGGCGGTTAACTGCTTCAGGTTTGAGCCACACCACCAGTTCAAAATTCAGGGCGCTGTCGCCGAATTCGTTCAGCCACACTTGTGGTGGGCGGTGGCTGGTGCCGCTCAGGGTGTAAGGGACCCGGTCAGCAGCTTCAAGCACCGCTTTGCGAACCTTTTCTTTGTCCGAGCCATACGCGACGCCAAATTTGACGTGGATACGGCGGTAGGTGTCGCGCATGGTCCAGTTGGTCACGCGGCCGTTCACAAACTCGGAGTTAGGCACCACAATGTCGATATTGTCGTTCGTGGTAATCACCGTACTGCGAATATTAATTGCCTGTACTTCACCGGTGACGCCGGATTCGAGTTCAACGAAATCACCAACCTTAAGCGTTTTATCAAACAGCAGCATGATGCCGGCGGTAAAGTTGCTGATCAGGTTCTGTAAGCCAAAACCGACACCAATACCAAGGGCACTGGCGAAGATGGCGAACTTAGTAAGGTCGATACCTATAGACGCAACGGCGATTAAAAAGCCGATCACCATGATCAGGTAGTGGGTGATACGCTTCAGCGCATACACCGACGACTGAGTCATGGTGCCGCGGTAATCGGCAAAGCGGCCAAGGGCGTTCTGGATCAGTCGCGACACGATATAGGTCACGATGACAATCAGCAGAAACTTCACGATAGAGCCGTAAGTTACTGCGGTTTCACCCGCACTAAATAGCTCGGTCTCTAACCAGCCAAAAGCGGACTTGGCACTTGCCAGTGCATTATTGAGTGTTTCTTCCACGCATTCAGCCCATTTGTGCCTGCAGGTATAGTTCCAGACCTAAACGGTCGATTAAGCCCAGTTGTTGCCGCAGCCAGTAGGCGTGGTCTTCTTCAGTATCCTGAAGAATGCCAACCAGCATGGTGCGACTGACAAAGTCGCCTGCTTCTTCGCAAAAGTCGATGACTTCACGCAGGGTACGGGCATTATTGTGCTCGAGTTCCAGGTCATTGCGCAGCATTTGTGGCACATTGTGGGCAATCTGATGTGGTTCACGGGTGTTCATGTCGGGCTGGCCGCCTAAGAACAGAATGCGGCGGATCAGCAAATCTGCATGGCCGCGCTCGTCGTCAATTTCCTGATTAATGCGGGTATAGAGCTTATCCAGCCCCATATCTTCATACTGGCGCGAATGGGACGTGTACTGGTCAATTGAGGTCAGCTCGAAGGCCAGTAAACGGTTCAGTTGTTCGACAATTTTTTCGGTATTTAAGCTCATAACCGGGTCTACTCCGTTTCGAGTTTGGTTTGCAGGTAAACGCTGGTACCAAGTTTATTGACTAATTCAAGCTGGGTTTCCAGCCAGTCAAGATGTTCTTCCTGGGCATCCAGGATCGCGGCCAACTGATTACGGGTGACGTAGTCCTGCGCTTTTTCACAAACTTCAATGGCTTCGCGGATAGCAACTACATCGGCGTGCTGAACTTTGTGATCCAGTTCCAGCATCTCGTGCGGATCTTCACCGATATAGAGTTTGCCTAAATCCTGCAGGTTAGGCAGCCCTTCGAGGAACAGAATACGCTCGATAATAACATCGGCGTGCTTCATTTCTTCGATAGAGGCTTTGTAAACGTTGGAATTAAGCACATGGAAACCCCAATTTTTATACATGCGGGCATGCAGAAAATACTGGTTAATGGCGGTGAGCTTGCGGGTAAGAATGCGGTTCAGTTCTTGCAGAACTTTAGCATTTCCTTTCATCTGAGCTACTCCTTAAGCGATACGTCGAAATCGTAGCTTAAGTGTAGCACACCGTGGTTGGCAACATACTTTGATCGGCAAAGCGGGCATTGCGCTTCTGAACGGCTTCACTGAGGACTTCTTTGGCACATTGTTTACAGCAACCGCACTGCGAGGCTACACCATATTCCTGGCGGAGTTCACGCATGGAACTGAGACCATTATCGACAGCACGCCGAATGGTGTGATCAGTTACGCTTTTGCATAAACAAACGTACATAAGTTCGCTCCGTTAGTAGTTATAAAAATACTAACGCAAATGCGAACGATTTGCAATCACAGGTAAGGATTTAAATCGATATGATAATCAGGATGATATGCAGCGCCACGACGGTGAAAGTCAGCCGGCTACGCAATTCCAGGTACCAGATCAGCTGAGACAGATGGCGTTTCTCATAATTGAGCCAGAACAGGTGCATCAGCGTCAGGATGGTTAAAACGGCCAGTACTGATAGCCAGTAGCTCAGCAATAACGCGATGAAGCCGACCAGTGCCGGTACCACCCCCCAGCCAAGGCGGCGGGATTCGGCTTCACCGGTGCGCATGGCCATACCCCAGTGCACGCCACCTAAAAATCCCAGAATCACCGCGCTGTACTGGATGAAGAGTTCGGTGGCCCGCGCGCCATAAATATCGAGCAGGCCAGCGACAGCCAGGATCAGAAACGGCAGCAGGCCAAGGTAACCGAGACGCTGTGCGCTATGCTGGGAGTTCAGATTCATTGCATAAATCCGGTTTGTAACAGGTAAATGGTGTAACCAATATAGCATAACAAGAAGATACCGCCGTGCACCCGGTTAATGCGGCCCGGCCGGCCCGGCCGGAAACCAAATACGGCCAGTAGCACGGTGAGGATGGCAATGGCGATCCAGTCGCGGTAAAGCACCAGAGGTTCCAGCGGAATTGGATTAATAATCCCCGCCAGGCCGACCACTGCCAGGGTGTTGAACATATTTGAACCGATCACGTTGCCGATGGCCAGATCGTGCTCATTTTTCCGCACAGCGGCAATCGCTGAGGCCAGTTCCGGCAGTGACGTACCCACCGCAACCACCGTTAGCCCGATAACCAGATCACTGACGCCAAGGGCCGTGGCGATATCGACTGCGCCCCACACCAGCATGCGTGAACTGATAATTAACAGCACCAGACCAATCAGCAGCCAGACTATGGCGCGGCCAAGGGGCATGGCGTGGGCTTTTAATTCTACATCGACCTCAGCGGTCATGATATCGGCTTCACCGCGCATGCCCTGGTAAATGCTCCAGCCAAAGTAGGTGGCAAATACCGCCAGCAGGAACCAGGCCTCAAGGGTGGTGATCTGAAAGTCCAGTAGAGGAAACATTGCCACCAGGGTAACCAGAATCAGTAGCGGCATTTCGCGCTTCAGTACCTGGCTGCTGACCGCAATGGGTGCCAGTACCGCGGTCAAACCGAGCACCAGGCCGATATTGGTAATATTGGAGCCGTAAGCGTTACCCAGGGCCAGAGCAGGGCTTCCCTGCATTGATGCGAGCACCGAGACGACCAGTTCCGGAGCTGAGGTGCCGAAGCCGATAATCAACATACCGATAAGTAAAGGTGGCATGCCCAGATGGCCGGCAGTAGCGGCAGCGCCATCAACGAAGCGATCGGCGCTCCAGACCAAAAGAGCAAGACCAAACAGGATTGCTAGTACTGGGAGTAACATAAAATCCCTTGATACGGTTATCAAAAAAGTGGCGGCTATTTTAGCGCTAAATGCTTTCACTTGTGAACAGCGGGTTTTCGGGGCTAGACTAGGGATAAACCGGAAAACAGGATAATCAGCATGGTAGCCAGTCAGTTAAATGACGATTTTATTATCGATAAATGGGATTTCAGTCAGCATCCGGCGCGTAAGATTACCGAAGGCGAGCATGAAGCGCTGCAAAGCTGGTTTCACTTCCAACGGGATTTACCCGGTATTGATGACTGGTTGCGGCGGTCGCACATTCCTGAGCCCCTGATTGACGCCGTGCTGGCAGAAGATACCCGGCCGCGGTTTGAGCGCATGGAAGATGGTTTTCTGCTGATACTGCGCGGGGTTAATCTGGGCGAGGGCGCCCGGCCTGAAGATATGGTCAGTGTCCGGATCCTCTATTACAAAGGTAACCTGTACAGTTTCCGGCGGCGGCCTATCCGTTCGATCCAGATTATCCGTGAAAAACTTAACCAAGGCTCAGGTCCCGAGAGCCTGCACGATTTTCTGGTTATGTTGATAGAGGAAATGAACAATCGCCTGGAAGAATTAATGGCAACCGTTGAAGATCAGATGGAAGCCCTCGAAGACGATGAACACGGCGTTACCGCTGACCGTCAGCGGGAACTGACCATATTGCACCGGCGGATGTTGCGGTTAACCCGTTTCGTGCGACCACAGCTGACAGCGCTGGAACGCTTGTCTGCGGAAAGCCACCGCTGGCTTGACCCGGAGTTAATGCAATGGCTGACGAACGAGCGGGACACGGCGCATCGGGTACTGGAGTCACTGGAGATGTTACTGGAGCAGGTTTGGATGCTACGTGAGCATTTGCAGCAGGAAGTGGCGCAGAAGATGAATCGCAATACCTACTGGCTGTCGATGGTGGCTGGTATTTTCCTGCCGATTACCTTTTTGTCCGGTGTTTTCGGTATTAATATCGGCGGTATGCCGGGGGTCGATAACGACAATGCCTTCTGGATTTTCTCGGGGGTGATGGTGGTTATTGCTTTCTTCGAGTTTCTTTTATTACGCCGACTGCGCTTCTGGTAACCGCATCGGCCTGTTTGCCGGCGCTTGTTGCTCCAGCCCTGGCAGTTCGCAATGATCTGAAGCGAACACCACCAGGTGATCAAACTCAGCCCGCAAGCCTATGGTAGCGCCAACTTCAAGCTGCTCATGAGAGGGGCTGAGGGTAAGCACCTCAATACCGCTTGGCAACTCCACACTGTACAGATTAAAAGCGCCGCGGAATCCGCGCGCTTTAATGCGACCTTTTAATTTAGCCCGGGGATCCGGAACGATATCATCGGGGCGCACCAGAAAGCTGACTGGGGTGCCCGGGGCAATGTGCTCCAGGCTCGCGTGTTCCAGCATGCCTAAGGGCGACGCCAGCGATCCCTTGGCATTGATCGTTCCCTGCAGCAGTACCCCATGGCCGATAAAATCGGCAACCAACTGATGGCGCGGTGTATGGTAAAGCTGATAGGGCGTTTCCCATTGCAGTAATTCACCCTGATACATCACTCCGGCCTTATCGGCCATGGCAAAGGCTTCCTGCTGGTCATGAGTAACCAGCAGCGCGGTGATTTGCTCTTGCTTCAGCAGCTGGCGCACTTCTATGGCGAGTTTTTCGCGCAGCTCGGCGTCGAGGCTGGAGAAAGGTTCATCGAGTAACAGCAGGCGCGGCTTCGGCGCCAGTGCCCGGGCCAGGGCTACGCGTTGTTGCTGGCCGCCGGAAAGTTCATGGGGATAACGCTTCTGATAGCCTGGCAGGCCAATGCGGTCAAGTAATTCTGCCACCCGCTCGCGTTTCGCGCTGGCGCTGGTTTTGCGCATACCAAAGCAGATATTTTCGGCGACGGTCAGGTGCGGGAACAGGGCGATATCCTGAAAGACCATGCCCACGCCGCGTTGTTCGGCCGGGATTTGCAGGCCGCCCGCGGACATCTCAATACCGTTAATACTGATACGACCATTCTGAATGGCCTGAAAGCCTGCGATACTCCGCAATAAGGTGGTTTTGCCGCAGCCGCTGGGACCAAGCAGGCAGCCGATTTCACCAGCAGCGAGCTGCAGGCTGACGCTCTGTACTATTGGCTGAGTGCCAAAGCTTACCTGAATATTCTCAAGCTGTAACAGGGACAAAATCTTGCTCCTTGAGTGCGGATTGCTGGGATTTTAGCATGGCACGGGACAATAAAATAACCGGAATTAAGCCAACCATGACCATCATCAACGCGGGCGGCCCCGCGTCAGCGAGTCGCTCGTCGCCCGCCATTTCATATGCCCGCACGGCCAGGGTGTTAAAGTCGAAGGGGCGCAGCACCAGCGTCGCGGGCAGTTCTTTAAGTACATCGACACCGACCAGCAGCAGGGCGGTTATAACACTTGGGCGGAGCAAGGGTAAATGGACTCGCGCCAACACCTGCAACGGTGAATAGCCATGAATGCGGGCTGCTTCATCCATGCTCGGGCGGATTTCGGTCAGGCCGGCGTTGATCGTCTGCAGGGATACGCTCAAAAACCGAACCGTGTAAGCAAATAACAGGGCAAACAGGGTGCCGGATAATAATAAACCCGGATTGTAGTCAAACCAGGCCTTGCTGAGACTGATGATCCAGCTATCCAGCTGAGTCAGTGGCAGCATCAGGCCAACGGCAATGACCAGCCCCGGGATGGCATAGCCAAGGCCGGCAAAGCCGACGCTGAATCGCACCAGTGGGGTTGGCAGCTGACGGCGGCCATACGCCAGCCATAGTGCCAGAATGACCACAATAAGTGCGGCTGCCAGTGCCAGCCCAAAGCTATTAAAGGCCAGTTCCCAGAACGCTGGCTGGATCCAGACTTGCCAGCGGTCCAGCGACCAGCTGGCCAGTTGCAGTGCCGGCAGAATAAAACCGGCCAGCAGCGGCAGCCAGCATAAGGCGCTGGCTGTCCAGGCGCGCCAGCCTCTCAGCATAAAGGGTAAGGCCGAACGGCTACGGGCTTGATCGTAGCGAGCCTGACTGCGCGACCAGCGTTCAATCAGGATCAGGGCGACCACGGCTACCAGCAGCATGCCGGCCAGTTGCAGGGCACCGGCGAGGTCGCCCAGGCCATACCAGGTGCGGAAGATCCCGGTGGTGAAGGTGGTCACGCCGAAATACTGTACGGTGCCGTAGTCGGCCAGGGTTTCCATCAGCGCCAGGGTGGTGCCGGTGACAATAGCGGGGCGCGCCAATGGCAGTGCCAGCCGCAGAAAACATGCCCACGGGCTTAAGCCCAGGCTGCGACCGGCTTCTATGGTGGTCGCCGATTGCTGCAGGAAAGTCGCGCGGGTAATCAGATAAACATAAGGAAACAGCACCAGACTAAGCACCAGAACGGCTCCACCCAGACTGCGAATTTCCGGGAACCAGTAATCGCCGTAGCCCCAGCCGGTCAAATCCCGCAGGGTGCGCTGCACCGGGCCGCTGAAATCCAGCATGCCGGTATAGGTGTAGGCGGTAATATAGGCCGGCATTGCCAGGGGTAACAGTAACGCCCAGCTCAGAATACGCTGGCCGGGAAAGCGGCAACAGGTTGTCAGCCAGGCGGTGCTGACACCGATCAGAATAACGCCGCAGGCTACGCCGATCATCAGCCACAGCGAGTGGCGGATATATTCTGGAACAACGGTTTGCCACAGATGGCTGAGGGTGCTGGTATCACCGGTCCAGAGTAGTTGCAGACCGACCCAGCAAATAACGAATAAGGGCAGCCCCAGCAGGGCTGCCGTCAGTATTAAGGAACCTTGTCGCCAAGGGGATTGCATTAACGCCAGCCAGCCCGGTTCATCAGCTTAACGGCTTCTGCGTTGTTTTCGCCCAGGTGCTTCATAGGCAGTTTGTCCATCTTAAACTCACCCCAGTTCTGCAGGCGTTCGCTCCACGGCACCCCCGGAACAGCCGGATATTCGGCATTGGTTCTGGCATACCACTGCTGGGCTTCTTCAGACAGCAGAAACTCCACCAACTGGCGGGCAGGACCAACATTTTTGGCATATTTGGTCAGGCCTATACCAGAAACATTTACATGGGTACCAAAGCTATCCTGGTTCGGCCAGAAAATCGCTACCTGCTCAGCGGCGGTGCGCTCCTGTACATCATCACTGGCTTCCATCTGACCCAGATAGTACGTATTCGCTACCGCCAGATCACAGACGCCAGCAGCGACGGCTTTGATCTGGTCACGGTCACCGCCAACCGGCGAGCGGGCAAAGTTTTCAACCAGGCCCTTGGCCCAGGCTTCGGTTTTTTCCACGCCCCAGTGCTCAATCAGGGCCGCAACCAGAGACTGGTTATAAATGTTGTCTGACGAGCGGATACAAACTTCGTTATCCCAGCGCGCATCCGCTAAATCGCCGTAGCCACTCAGCTGGCTTGGGTCGACCCGATCCGGGGCATAAAAAATTGGCCGTGCGCGCAGGCTTAAGGCAACCCACTCACCGTCGGCTCCTTGCCATTGTTCAGGAACTGCGGCCAGCGCTTGCTCTGAGCCCAAAGCCTGGAAGGCTCCGGCTTCCGAGGCACGGTACAGATTACCGGCATCAACGGTCAGGAATAAATCAGCAGGGGTATTCTCACCTTCGCTGGTCAGCCGGGCCAGCAGGGCATCACCACTACCAGTCAGCAGACGCACCTGGATGCCGGTGTCAGCAGTGAACTGATCGAGCAGGGGTTTAATCAACGCTTCTTTACGCGCGGAATAGACATTAACCTGAGCGGCGCTTACTGCCGTAGTGAACGAAGCCAGGATAAGAGTACTTAATACAAGTAGTTTACGCATGATAAAACAACCTCTGGTTGGCGGATGTTTGGATACAATTAGTTTGGCTCAAATGAGAATGGTTATCAATAGTAATACCTATATTTCCTTATAAAAATTAGACCTTTTGGGTAATTGTGGTCTAGGTTTAAGGGCCTACAAAAATAATGGGAGTGTGCTAACTCTATGTCTAACCTATCGATAATGGCGTTAATAGGTGTCATGTCCATTCTGTGTCAATGGGCGGCGTGGCGACTGCGAATACCCGCGATTCTTCCGTTGATCCTGGTTGGCCTGTTGCTGGGGCCGGGCATGGGCGTGTTGCAGCCCGACGCGGTATTTGGCGATATTCTGTTCCCCTTTATTTCATTATCGGTGGCGATCATTCTGTTTGAAGGGTCGCTGACCCTGCGTTTTGATGAGATTCGCGAACATGGCCGTATGGTGACCCATCTGCTCAGTATTGGGGTGCTGGTGACCTGGATCGGCTCGGCCGCGGCAGCACTGTATTTCATTGGTTTTAGTATTCAACTGGCTGCTTTATTTGGTGCTCTGATCGTGGTTACCGGACCAACGGTGGTGAAACCCATGTTGCGCTCCGTGCGGCCGACCACCAAGCTGTCGAATATTCTGCGCTGGGAAGGGATTCTTATTGATCCCATCGGTGCGGTGCTGGCGGTACTGGTGTTTGAATTTATTCTGGCATCGTCTCAGGCAGAAGGCTGGCTTACTTCGCTGCAGGCATTCGGACTGACAGTGCTTATCGGGTTCATTTTAGGTTACGTAGCGGCCCGACTGCTGGCGTATGCATTCAAAAAAGGCTTGTTTCCCCGTTATCTGCAAAGTGTCGCCACCCTGACTATTGTCATCGGCGTGTTTGCGCTGTCCAATGCAATTCAGCACGAGTCCGGGCTGCTGACCGTCACTGTAATGGGCATAGTAATGGCTAACATTAAAGGGCTGGAGCTGGATGAGATTCTCGAGTTTAAAGAAACCCTGAGTGTTCTGCTGATTTCGGCCCTCTTCATTATTCTGGCGGCGCGAATTGATGCCGCGGCATTCTTCGCCATGGGCTGGCCCACGGTATTTCTGTTGGCGACGGTCATATTTGTAGTGCGGCCGGTGAGCGTCTGGCTATCGGCGATAGGCACGGATCTGACCTTCAAAGAGAAGTTGCTGGTGTCCTGGATTGCGCCCCGCGGTATCGTGGCGGCAGCCATCTCGGCATTGTTTGCCCTGAAATTGCAACAGGCCGGCTGGGAAGATGCCGGCATACTGGTGCCGCTGGTGTTCGCAGTGATCCTCAGTACCGTGGTGGTGCAGAGCCTGACCGCCAAACCCGTGGCCCAGGCGCTGACATTGCGTGAGCCGCCGGCGGCGGGCTTCCTGATTTTCGGTGCCAACCCAGCTGCCCGGAAAATAGCCAAAGCTCTGCAAGACCAGGGCATTGATGTGCTGATTGCGGATACCAACTGGGAGCATATTGCCCAGGCGCGAATGGAAAATCTGCCGGCTTATTTTGGTAATCCTACGTCGAAACACGCGGAAGAGAATATGGATCTGACGGGTATTGGACGGGCGCTGATTATTTCGCCTTACCGGCAGTTGAACCCGGTTGTCGCGCTGCATTTTCTCGATTTGTTCGGTCGTAATAAGGTATTTGGCCTGGAAACGACCGAACATGATGCGCCGAAACGGCACCAGTTGCCGGAGAACTACCGCAACCGGTTGAAGCTATTCGGCAAAGGAATTTCATTTTCAAAACTGGCCAGCCTGGTGTTCCAGGGCGCGCAGGTTAAAACCACCGCGCTCACGGAGTCCTTCACCTATCAGGACTACCAGGAGCGACACGAAGATCGCGCAACACCACTTTTTGCCGTCGATGATCAGGACTTGTGCCGGGTATTTACCGGCGATCAGGAATTTGAGCCGACAGCTGGCTGGCAGCTGATTTCACTGGTCGTCAATACCGGTGACGACGTTTCAGAAAATTCCTAGGGAAATTAAACCTTTATATGTATGTGTCAAAAATGTAATTGAATTATTAAATTTTTTGATATAAGTTGATGGCCATGGAGTATGAAGTTGCATCAGGGATTTGAACAACTTCACCTGAACACGGATGTTCCTCTTCCTCCGCTTTTCCGTCGTTACTATTCAAACCCACGCCGTCTCAGAGCTGCTGATTTTTTACCATAAAAAAATCGCCGCAGGAGTACAACCCTACGGCGATTGGTGCGTTGCCGATGCTTAATCCGGCAACGCCTCAGCAGTTAGTTCGAGCAACGGATCTCGGTTACACCTGCTACCGGGCACCAGTTGCCCCAGTTCATGTCAATATTCAGCGGGTCGAGCGAGTAGAACAGGTTACAGTTAGCAAACTCGGTACAAGGCTTCACTTCGCCGAAGGAAACCAAATTTGAGTAACCGTTCACTTCGCAGGCGGCTTGCGCGCAGGTCGCAGCATCTACACAACCGTTAAATCCACTGCAAGCGCCATGGTGACCATAGGCTTCGCCTTCGACGGTAATCAGTACACTGTGATAACTTTCCAGCGTAGTTACCCGACCATCAATGGTTGACACCGTGTCGTAAAGGGCAGAAATGTCGCTCTCAACTGAGGCTAATGCCGAGTCAAAGGCAGCTAATTGCTGAGTATGAACAGACAGTTGTGCATTCAGCGAAACTATTTGTGCCAGCATACTGGTGGTTTGCGCCAGCAAGGCTGATATATCGGCATCGACAGTTGTTGAAAGTGTCGTGACCAGCGCGTTCAGTGCAGCGATTTCAGCCTGAACATTTGCCTGTAACGCAGCGATCTGCGCTTCTGTGTTCGCTATCGCTGTATAGATAGCTGCCACGTCGCTTTGATGTTGCGCTAACAGACTGGCAAGGTCCGTTTCTAAATCACCGGTGGCTGCCTGCAAATCGGCAATCGCGGCCTCGCTATCAGCGATTTGCTGCTCAATTCCGCCGATATCTGTCTGCACTTCAGCCAGTTCAGTTTGCAGAGCCGCCAAATCTGCATTGAGTTCAGCAATAGCTGCGCTATTAGCCTCAATTGCCGACTTTAATTGCTTGAACGGCTGGCCGTTGTAAAACGAATTATTACCGTTCTGAGCCTGAACAGCAGAGCTGGCCAGTATGAAGAGTGCAGTCAGCGCTGCCACGCAATAGGAGTTGAAATTTTTCATTGGGGTATATCCTAAAGTTGAGTTAAACATATGTTATTGGGAGCCCCAGACACGTTTTGGCATATTACATCGACGCTCAAGAAGACTGAAGGAAGGCCCGTAAATTGTTATAGGTCAAAAAGTGATCGCTAGTCAACGGAGTTGGGCCTGCTTTTTTAAATTATTTGTTATGTCATTTTGTTGTAAATTTATTGTGCTCCTGGCGGGTTAAGTGGGGGCATGCCGAGTGAGAGGTAAGGATGTAACTGCCCTATACCCTTATGGTATGCTTCGTACTCCCTGAACTGAACTTTCGGATACTGAATGCCAATGCAAATTCGACTTGTTCCGGTGCTGATTATTTTGCTGAGCCTGGCAGGCTGTCAGCCTGCTACTGAGGATGCTACGGCAAATCCGGCGCTGCAGACTGTGCGGCAAATTGATCTGTCACTGCTACCGAATGACCAGTGGGAATTATCCAGTGGGGTGCTACAGCTGAGCTTTTGTCGTGATCGCATTAACGATGCCCTGCTTGCGGAGCGCGAGGAGCTGCGCCGTTGGCGGGTAGTTGGTGAAGTTACTGCTATGCCGTCGCGGCGCATCGAAGGGCTCGAAATTCTGGCTGACTTTTATAAAGAGTACGATGTATTGCTCTGGCAATTATCCGGCACCGTCAGTTCACAATTTTATCGGGTCGCCGTTCCTGCTGATCAGAATGGCGGCAATGTATTTAACGCGCTCGCCCGGATTGGCCGGGACCGTCGCGTATGCTTTAGCGCACTGGAACCGAACTGATGACAACAAATCTTACGACTTCTATTCTCAATAAGCTTCGTGAAGAGTTAAACCCAGAGCATATCGAGGTCATGAACGAGAGCCATTTACATGGTACTCAAAGTGATGATTCCCACTTTAAAGTGGTGGCGGTAAGCAGCGCGTTTGAATCGCAACGGCTACTGCAGCGCCATCGGCTGGTTAATAAGATTCTGGCCACTGAACTGGCCGGGCCGGTGCATGCGCTGTCATTACATTTATATAGCCCCGCCGAATGGCGGTCGTCGACGGTGCCTGAATCGCCTGCCTGTCGCGGTGGCAGTAAGCACGAAACCGGCTAAACTACTCTGATGTGTTTTCGTCCGGGCCTCAGTTACACTTAGGTTACTATCGCTAAGTTACTATCTCCTTCAGGACTACAGACAGGATTCTTTATTATGGTAATTCACCCGAAAATCCGTGGTTTTATTTGTACCAATGCCCACCCGGTTGGCTGTGCGGTGCATGTGCAGCAGCAAATTGATTACATTCGTCAGCAGCCGCCGCTGGATGACGCGCCCAAGCGGGTGCTGGTTATCGGCAGCTCCACGGGTTATGGCCTGGCATCGCGTATTACTGCTGCTTTTGGCGGCGGTGCTAAAACCTTAGGCGTCTGTTTTGAAAAAGAGCCCACCGAAAAACGTACTGGTACCGCCGGTTGGTATAACACTGCAGCCTTTCATGAAGCGGCTGAAGATGCCGGCCTGTATGCCCACACCATCAACGGTGACGCTTTTTCTAACGAGATTAAAGAAGCGACAATTGCGCGCATAAAAGAAGACCTGGGCCAGGTCGACCTGGTTGTTTATAGTCTGGCCTCCCCAAAACGGCAGGATCCGATTACCGGTGAAGTCTATAGTTCAACCCTGAAGCCGGTTGGCAAGGCTTATACCACCAAAACCTATGATACCGATCGTGATGAAGTGAAAGAGATCACGCTGGAACCTGCCAGTGAAGACGAAATCCAGAACACGGTGAAGGTTATGGGCGGTGAAGACTGGGAACTGTGGATTGCAGCGCTTAACGATGCAGGCGTGCTGGCAGAGAACTGTAAAACCACTGCTTATACTTATATTGGTAAGCAACTGACCTGGCCAATCTATGGTCACGCCACTATCGGCCGGGCGAAAGAAGACCTGGATCGCGCCGCTTCAGCGTTACGGGCGCGCTATTCTGATCTGAATCTGGAAGCTTATGTTTCCTCATTAAAAGCACTGGTTACTCAGGCCAGCTCAGCGATTCCGGTGATGCCACTGTATATCTCCCTGATTTATGGGGTGATGAAAGAAGAAGGTACCCATGAGGGTTGTATTGAGCAGATTTACCGCCTGTTTACTGAAGGCCTCTACGCGGATAATCCTGAGCTGGATGAAGCCGGCCGGTTGCGGATGGATGCCAAAGAAACGAATGAAGCGACTCAGGCTAAGGTGACGGCACTCTGGGATCAGATTAAGCAGGATAACTTCCACCAGCTGGCTGATTACGAAGGCTACCATGCCGACTTTCTCAAGCTGTTCGGGTTTGGTCTCGATGAGGTCGACTACGACGCCGATGTTGACCCGCAGGTTCGTTGGTAAGCAAAATTGAGTCTGTAATTTTTGTACCGCGCGAGGTGGTAACGCGCGGTATAAAAATGCTAAAATGCCGGCCCGTGACGTATACGAACAGAATTTCTATTTGATTTATCAGGTTTCAGCACGTTATTTGAGTTGATTGATACTGTTGCTGAAAAGAGATTAATCTTCCCTAACGAGTAGTGCAAACGCGTATGATAACGATCAAGAAAGGGCTGGATATTCCGATTAAGGGAGCTCCCCAGCAAACCATCGAAGATGGCTCGTCCATCACCACCGTTGCTGTCCTGGGTGAAGAGTATATAGGCATGCGTCCTACCATGCATGTAAAGGCCGACGATCGCGTCAAAAAAGGCCAGGTACTTTTCGAAGATAAGAAAAACCCCGGGGTTAAGTTCACTGCGCCTGCTGCTGGTGTCGTCAAAGACATACTGCGCGGCGAGCGGCGTGTCCTGCAAGCTGTTGTTATCGAGACAGATGGCGACGAGCAGGAAACCTTTGAATCTTATGACAGCGATAAGCTGGCCGATCTCGATCGCGAAAAAGTGGTTGAGCAGCTGAACAATTCAGGGCAGTGGGTGGCGTTACGTGCCCGGCCTTACAGCCGTTCGCCTAAGCTTGACGACAAGCCGGAAGCGATTTTTGTCAGCGTGATGGATACCAATCCACTGGCGGCCAACCCGATCACGATCATCGAAGAACAGCAACAGGCATTTATCGACGGCCTGAAGGTGCTGACGACTCTGACGGAAGGTAAAGTTTTCGTATCGAAGGCAGGTGATGCCAGCATCGATACCGGCGATGCTAAGGTTCAGATTGAGAGCTTCTCTGGCCCGCATCCTGCAGGTCTGGTCGGCACCCATATCCATTTTCTGCAGCCGGTAAGCTTCGAAAAGCAAGTCTGGCATATCGGTTATCAGGACGTTATTGCTTACGGTAAATTATTCACCACCGGTGAAATCTTTACCGATCGGGTGGTGGCAATTGGCGGGCCTGGCGCGAAGAATCCGCGTTTGCTGCGCACCCGCATGGGCGCAAACCTGGTCGATCTGACTAAAGATGAACTGCTTAATAACCAGCAACGTATTATTTCAGGTTCGGTGCTCAATGGTCATACCGTTGATAATGCCCACCAGTGGCTGGGCCGTTTCCACAATCAGGTTAGTGTGCTGCCGGAAGGACATGAAAAAGAATTTCTTGGCTGGCTGAAACCTGGTGTAAAACAACACTCAGTAACCCGTGCCTTTGCCGGGCATATCGTGCCTGGTAATGAATTTAAAATGACGACCTCCACCAATGGCTCGCGCCGGGCCATGGTACCAATCGGCAACTACGAGCGGGTGATGCCGTTAGATATCCTGCCGACTATTCTGTTACGTGACATTTTGTCTGGTGATATGGAACAAGCCCGTAAGTTGGGTGTTCTGGAACTGGATGAAGAAGATCTGGCGCTTTGCACCTATGTTTGCCCCGGCAAATACGAGTACGGTCCGGAACTGCGTAATATGCTGACCACGATTGAGAAAGAGGGTTGATCATGGGCTTAAAAAATTACATTGAGCGGATTGAGCCGGACTTTGAGAAAGGTGGCAAGTACGAGAAGTGGTATCCGCTGTATGAAGCGGTGGCGACCATTCTGTACACCCCTGGCAAAGTAACTAAAGGGCCTACGCACGTAAAAGATAACGTTGATTTGAAACGGATCATGATCCTGGTCTGGCTGATGACATTCCCGGCCATGTTCTGGGGTATGTACAACGTCGGAAACCAGGCCGCCATGGCACTGGCGAACGGCTACGAATTATCAGGCGCCTGGCAGGTTGGTTTGTTCCATCTGCTCGGTGGCGATTTCGCTGACGCCGGCTGGGGTACCAAAATGTGGTACGGCGCCTGTTGGTTCCTGCCCATTTATGCCGTGACCTTTATTGTCGGCGGCTTCTGGGAAGTCGTTTTTGCCAGTGTGCGTAAGCATGAAGTTAACGAAGGCTTCTTCGTTACCTCGGTACTGTTTGCCCTGATTCTGCCAGCGACTATTCCGCTGTGGCAGGTGGCTCTGGGTATCTCGTTTGGTGTGGTTATCGGTAAGGAAATATTTGGCGGTACTGGCCGGAACTTCCTTAACCCAGCTCTGACCGGTCGGGCGTTCCTTTATTTTGCGTTTCCGGCACAGATTTCCGGTGACCAGGTCTGGACCGCGGTAGATGGTTTCTCGGGCGCCACACTGCTTGGTCAGGCGGCCAACGGTGTTAACTTCTTCGGCGATATGACGCTGTGGTGGGACGCCTTCCTGGGCAACATCCAGGGTTCTGTTGGTGAAGTATCGACCTTACTTATTCTGGTTGGTGGCCTGGCCCTGATTTATTTCCGTATCGCCTCCTGGCTGATTGTAACAGGGGTATTCCTGGGCATGGTGGCGCTGGCTTCGCTGTTTAATTTTATCGGCAGCGATACCAATGTCCTGTTCCATATGCCGTGGTACTGGCACCTGGTCACTGGTGGCTTTGCCTTTGCCATGATGTTTATGGCGACGGATCCGGTATCGGCTTCGTTCACATCAAAAGCGAAATTTGCTTACGGCTTTTTGATCGGTGCTCTGACAGTGCTGATTCGCGTGGTAAACCCGGCATATCCGGAAGGCATTATGTTGGCAATTCTGTTTGCTAACGTTTTCGCCCCTCTGTTTGACCACTTTGTTGTACAGGCGAACATAAAGCGGAGGCTGGCACGTCATGGCTAGTAATAATGACTCTCTGAAAAAGACGCTGATCGTTATTGTTTCACTGTGTTTAGTGTGTGCAGTAATCGTATCAGGGGCGGCAGTCGGCCTGAAACCACTGCAGAAAAAGAACGCCGCTTTGGACATGCAGCGTAACGTACTTGATGCGGCTGGCCTGCTGGAACCGGGTACCGATGTGGTCGCGGTTTTTGAAGAGCGGGTTGAGACCAAACTGGTTAACCTGAACACGCTGGAAGTTGTTGAAGATCGTGATGTGGTTGCGTTTGACCCGATTGCCGCGGCGCGGGATCCTGAGCTCAGCACCAAGCTGAGTAAATCAGAAGATCCAGCCGGTATTGGTCGTCGTGAAGATATCACCAAGGTTTACTTCATTAATGATGAGCAAGGCAACCTCGAGACGCTGGTACTGCACATCCGTGGTTATGGTCTGTGGGGTACTATGTATGGCTTGATTGCGCTGCAACCTGATTTGAATACTGTCCGCGGTATTAACTTTTACGAGCACTCTGAAACGCCTGGTTTAGGTGGTGAAATCACCAACCCGCGCTGGGTTCAGACCTGGCAAGGCAAGGAAATCTACGGCGACGAACTGGAACAAGTACAGATTGACGTGACCAAGAACGTCACTAGCGAAGCCCATGATATTGATGCGCTGTCTGGTGCAACCCTGACCAGTAACGGGGTTGAGTATCTGATTCAGTTCTGGTTCGGTGACATGGGTTACGGCCCGCTGTTAGAAAAAATTCGTAAGGGGGAGCTGACCAATGGTTAGTGCAAAGGAGATAAAAGAAGTCCTGTTTGGACCTATTTTCGCGAATAACCCGATCGCGCTGCAGATTCTGGGAATCTGCTCCGCGCTGGCGGTGACATCGAAAATGGAAAACACTGTGGTTATGTGTATTGCACTGACCCTGGTAACAGCCTTCTCGAACTTTTTTATTTCGTTGATCCGCAATCACATTCCCTCGAATGTCCGGATTATCGTGCAAATGACGATTATCGCCAGTTTGGTTATTGTTGTTGACGAGGTACTGCGTGCCTATGCCTACAGCATTGCTAAAGAGCTGTCGGTATTCGTTGGTCTGATCATCACCAACTGTATCGTTATGGGCCGCGCTGAAGCCTACGCGATGAAGAGCCCACCAGGAATGTCGTTCCTGGACGGTATTGGTAACGGTCTGGGCTACTCGGTGGTACTGCTGATTGTTGGTTTCATCCGTGAGCTGTTCGGCTCAGGTAGCCTGTTCGGTTACCAGATTCTGCAACTGGCTTCGGAAGGCGGCTGGTATCAGCCAATCGGCCTGTTAGTGTTGCCACCAAGCGCGTTCTTTATTATCGGCGGCTTTATCTGGGTACTGCGTACCTACCGTCCGGAACAAGTCGAGCCGAAGGATTAAGGAGCAGACCATGGAAGCCTATGTTAGTTTATTTGTAAAAGCGGTTTTCGTAGAAAACCTGGCGCTGTCATTCTTCCTCGGGATGTGTACCTTCCTGGCGGTTTCAAAGAAAGTCTCTACAGCCTTTGGTTTAGGTGTTGCCGTTATCGTGGTACTGGGTTTATCGGTGCCGGCCAACAACATCATTTATCATAATCTGCTGGCACCGGGCGCACTGGCCTGGGCTGGTTTTCCTGATGCGGATCTGAGCTTTCTGCGCTTCGTAACCTTTATTGGGGTGATCGCGGCGTTGGTACAGATTCTGGAAATGACTTTAGATAAATATGTTCCTGCGCTGTATAACGCGCTGGGGATTTTCCTTCCCCTCATCACAGTAAACTGTGCAATCTTTGGTGGCGTTGCCTTCATGGTTGAGCGTGATTATAACTTCACTGAAAGTGTGGTCTTCGGTATTGGTAGCGGTGTGGGCTGGGCGTTGGCAATTGTCGCGCTGGCAGCGGTACGTGAAAAACTGAAGTATGCGGACGTTCCGGATGGATTACGTGGTCTGGGCATCACATTTATTTCCACTGGTCTCATTGGATTGGGCTTTATGTCGTTTTCCGGCGTATCGCTTTAAGCACCGGTAACGGTAGTAACGGGTTAACAAGAGGTACAGTCGATGCAAGAGATTATTCTCGGCGTAGGCACATTCACCTTTATAGTGCTGGTTTTGGTTGCGATCATTATGTTCGCCAAATCAAAACTGGTTCCTCAGGGTGATGTTCAGATTACGATTAACGAAGACGAAGACAATAAAATCACCACCCAACCGGGAACCAAGCTTTTAACCGCGTTGGCGAATGCGGGCATCTATGTGTCCTCAGCCTGTGGCGGTGGTGGTTCTTGTGGTCAGTGTACGGTCAAGGTGAAAGAAGGCGGCGGTGATATTCTGCCAACTGAGAAAGACCATATTAACCGTAAAGAAGCCCGTGAAGGGGTTCGTCTGTCGTGCCAGGTTAACGTCAAGCAAGACATGGAAATTGAGGTGCCGGAAGAAGTATTCGGCGTCAGCAAGTGGGAGTGCGTGGTCAAATCAAACGAAAACGTTGCGACCTTTATCAAAGAATTTATCGTGCAGCTGCCGGAAGGTGAAGAAGTGCCTTTTAAAGCTGGCGGCTATATTCAGATTGAGGCACCACCTCACCATGTGCGCTACAAAGACTTTGATATCCCGTCGAAATTCCATGGCGACTGGGAGCGTTTCGGCTTCTTTGATATTGAGTCACGGGTTGATGAAGAAGTAACCCGCGCGTACTCAATGGCGAACTATCCGGAAGAGAAAGGCATTATCATGTTGAACGTGCGCATCGCGACACCGCCACCAAACAACCTGAGTCTGCCGGCCGGTAAGATGTCGTCGTATATCTGGAGTCTGCGCCCGGGCGACAAAGTGACTATCGCTGGTCCGTTTGGTGAGTTCTATGCCAAAGATACCGATGCTGAGATGGTCTTTATCGGCGGGGGTGCCGGTATGGCGCCAATGCGCTCACATATCTTTGATCAGCTGCGTCGGATTAACACCGATCGTAAGATTAGCTTCTGGTACGGCGCGCGGTCTAAAAAAGAAATGTTCTACGTTGAAGACTTCGACATGCTGGCCAAAGAAAACGACAATTTCGAATGGCACATCGCCCTGTCTGATCCGCAACCGGAAGATGACTGGGAAGGTGACACCGGCTTTATCCACAACGTACTTTATAAGAACTATCTAAAGGATCATGAAGCGCCGGAAGATTGTGAATACTACATGTGTGGACCACCTGTGATGAACGCGGCGGTTATCAACATGCTACGTGACCTGGGTGTAGAGGAAGAAAATATTATGCTGGATGACTTTGGTGGTTAATACGCCATGCAGCTGACATTTTCATCAATCCTGCGAATCTGGCTGGCCCTTTTGGGGCTGGCCTTTTTCGTTTCATGTAGTCAGGCTCCTGAGCTACGGGCCATTAACGGCCAGACTATGGGAACCACCTACAATATCCGCTACGTTTCGGGTAACCCAAGGCACAGCACTGAGAATATTAAAGAGCGGGTGGATGGCGTGCTGGCCCAGATCAATAGCCAGATGTCGACTTATGATCCAGAGTCAGAGCTGTCGCAGTTTAATCAGCGACGGACCACCGAGCCGGTAGTGATATCGCGAGCGCTGGAGCAAGTTGTGCGGCGGGCGCTGGAAGTGGCTGAAGAGACTGACGGGCTGCTGGATATTACCGTCGGCCCCCTGGTAAACCTGTGGGGTTTTGGTCCGCAAGCCCGGCCTAACGTGATTCCGACCCAGGCCGAGCTGGCTGATGTTCGCGCAAAAGTGGGCTATCAGTACCTGCAGGTGGATAACCACCAACTGATTAAAGCCATACCGGATCTCTACGTTGATCTTTCAACTATTGCTAAGGGCTATGGCGTTGACCGGGTGGCGCTACTACTTGAGCAGATGGATATTCACAACTATCTGGTCGAAATTGGCGGCGAAATGCGCACGAAAGGCGATAAGCCTGGCGATCAGCCATGGCGTATCGCGGTAGAAAAGCCGGTGACAACCGAACGTGCTGTGCAACGTACCATCGAGCCGGGTAATCAGGCGATAGCCACCTCGGGCGACTATCGTAATTATTACGAAGAGCAGGGGCGGCGTTATTCCCATATTATCGATCCGACTACCGGTGAGCCGATTCAGCATAACCTGGTGTCGGTTACCGTACTGACGGACACGGCAATGGATGCCGACGCATACGCTACAGCGCTGACGGTAATGGGACCGGAGCGGGCCCTGGCTTTTGCTGAGCAGAAGCAACTGGCGGTGCTATTGATAACCCGTGAAAATGATGCCTTTAAAGAGTATACTAGTACTGCATTTAAACGTTTTGAGCAGTGAAAGTCGGAGGTAACCCGTGGGTTTATTTTTAGCAGTATTTGCCACCTTTCTGATCGTGGTATTAGCCATGGCGGTCGGGGTTATTTTTCAGAATAAAGCGATCTCCGGCAGTTGCGGTGGTATCGCTAACCTCGGAATGGATAAAGCCTGTGACTGTGATGACCCGTGCGACGATAAGAAAGCGCGCATGGCAAAGGAAAAACAGTGGCAGGACAACCGTATTCATTAATCCGTTGCAGCGGCTGGCCAGCTGAATTTCGCTACATAGCCGCTTTTTCCTGCCAGGTAACAGTGGCCTGCCACGCAGGCACTATTCCAGATATTTTCTTCACTAAGGCGCAACCAGGCCTCATTAGCCGCGGGTAACAGCGCCGCGCCATCCGGGTTGCTCACCAGAATTGCCCCGTCAGGTAATACTGTCAGACTATATAAAGCGCCTGCCAGTGGCGGCTCGCTCAGGGGCGTGAATTCACCGTCTTCATAACGCACCAGGCGTGGTCTTGCTTCGCTATTATTCAAATCGCCACCCGCCAACAGTGCATGGCGCTGGCTGAACGGCCAGACGCTGGCAATACCGGCGGAGGGACCAGCAGGTAAGGGGCTATCAATAGCCTTGAAGCGGATACCAAAGTCACGTTTGATTAATAGCCGGGCGGTCGTCGCGTTGGCGGTACCAATCACCCAGACGTTATTTTTATAGCGGATACAACTACCGCTTGCGGCCAGCCCGCCTTCACCAGGTAAGGGCTTGCTATCGACCACGTTACGCGCGGTCAGCCAATTGCGGCCATCGGCCCCACGAACCATGCTCCAGAGGCTATCGACGCTATCGCCATAAACCCAGGCCTCGCCCGTTTCAGACATCGCCATACAATTCAGAAACTGGTTGGAACCAGCGCGATAGTGTAGCTGCCAGTTGCGGCCGCCATCACCGGTATGATAAATACGGGACGCGCCACCTTTACCAATGCTCAGCGCATAGGCCTCGGAGGCGCTGGTCGCTTCAATGTCGCGAAACTCCAGATCGGCGGAAGCCGGCTGGAAATAATCCCAACTGGCGCCACCATCGACACTGCGGCCAATAGTAGAGGAGGAACCGCTGAGCCAGATCACATCAGCACTGGGAGTACTGATGCCAATCCAGTTGATGTCAGTTCGCGCCGGCAATACCTCAAGGGGTACGGCGGCTTCAATACTGGACGTTAAACCCATGGCAGCTAACAGGGCGAAGGCACGCAGCGTCATTAAACTCTCGCTATGGAAAATTAGTTAGCACTGAGTGTAACAGAAACGTCCGATTATTGTGCGTCCAACGATTCGCCGTGAACGGATCGGCTGTCGTCACTCATCAGGTACACATAAAGGGGCATGTGATCCGCTGGCGTTTTTAGTTTCTGAGCATCTTCGGCCGGATAGGCCCGGCCGCGCATGCTGGTGCGGGTCGCTCCCGGATTAATCACATTAACGCGGATAGTACTGCCTTCGTATTCGTCGGCTATAACCTGCGCCAGGCCTTCAGTCGCAAACTTGCTTACTGCGTAAGGCCCCCAGAATGCGCGACCTTTGCGACCAACCCCGGAGGAGGTGAAGACAATACTGGCCGCTGCCGATTGCTTCAGCGCGGGCATCAGCGCCTGAGTCATCATGAACTGGGCGGTTACGTTCACCTGCATAACATCATTCCAGCTGTCATGATCGATATGCTCAAAGGGCGACAGAACCCCTAACAGGCCCGCATTGTGCAATAAGCCGTCGAGCCTGCCGAACTGGTCGATAATAGTGGCGCCAAGGCCCTGATAATGGCTTTTTGTCGCGCCCTTAAGATCCATTGGCACTATGGCTGGTTCCGGACCGCCCGCGGCGACAATCTCGTCGTAGACGGCTTCGAGCTTACTAACGGTGCGACCGAGCAGAATGACAGTGGCACCGGCACCGGCATAAGTCAGTGCCGCTTCGCGTCCGATGCCATCGCCGGCGCCGGTAACAAGGATGATTTTACCGGCCAGAGTTGAGTCCGTTATAGGGTAGTTGTGCATTGAGGTCATTTTAGGCTTACACTAGATGAAATACGTAGCTGCAAGTGTACTGGTTTTTTTATCATTTCTCAGCCAGCATAAAGAAAATCTCGAAAAATACTTTAATGTTGGCTGCTGGCGGTGTATAAAATTTTGTTAATTGATTGTCTTGTCCTACCAGTTAGAAAAGGCGATGATAGGGCGATACTTTAGAAAAGCATCTGCAGGTGCTCAACAGATAACAACACGAACACGGATTGGGGAAGCCTCATGAAAAAACTCTTGCTTGTAACCGCAATTAGCAGCGCGCTGCTAGTCGCTTGTGGTAGCGGTGATGAAGCACCGGTAACCGAAACAGAAACTCAGGTTAATTCGACGCGGGTGCTGTTTGACCCGGCTAATGGCGCTGTACCAGTACCATCCAACATTTTGTTGAGCGGTACTGTTGACGGAACATTAAACATTCCGGTCGCCGATGCAACTGATGGCGCAAACCCGACAGTGGCCCTGAACGGTCTGGATGGATGGGGTACGCACTCAACCTCTACCTTCAGTTTCTCTTTGCCGCTGGATGCTGATGGCGATCAGGTGACAGTTAATAGTGCCAGTCTGGAAGCCGCCGGTTCAATACGCGTATTCGAAGCGATTATGGGTGGCAGCGCAGTCAGTGCGGAATGTGCCGCGGCAAGCCCGGCCGCGACCTGTGCGGTCGTTGCTGAATTAACTCATGGTGTTGATTTTATGGTCCGCGCCACCGGCCCTGCTGGTGTTGCCGTAGTGCCGCTGCAGCCGTTGAAGCCGAAAACCGGCTATCTGATTGTGTTAACTGACAATATTCAGGATTCACTGGGGCGTGACGTTGAACCTTCACAGACCTATGCGCTGATGAAGCGTGATGCTGATACCCACCCGGTCTCATCCAGTGCTTCAGCGGTTGGTCTGCAACGTCTGATCAATAGCTATGAGAATGCCTTACAGGCATTTGGGGTGAACAAAGAGTCCATTATTTACACCTCAAATTATACGACGCAGTCGACCGCTGATGTGTTTGTCGCCATCAAAGGCCTGATGACACAGCAGTTCATGTCTACCGGATCACCAGCTCTGGGCGTTCAGGATACTGGCATTTCCGTTGCTGACGCCTTAGTGGGCGCCGGTCAGCTGCCAGCCGATCCGACTAATCCGGCTTATGCCGCCGCAAGTACCGCCAGCTTGTACCAGGGTCAGGTAACCCTGCCATACTACCTGCCGGTTCCGACTGCTGAAAATCCACGTGCACCGCTTACGGGTCGCTGGATGGCAATGTGTGACAGCCCGGCTTCGATTCTGGGTGCGATTCAGGCCGGTGCGCTTGACCCTGCGGCGGCCGGTATCGACCCTGCGGCGCTGCAAAATCCGGCACTGTTACTGCCACCGAACAACTGCTATGACTTCCCGGGCATTGACCCTGAGCGTCACCTGACCAAATACAACCCATTCCCGGCTACCACCATGCAGGCAAACATCCCTGTGGTCATGGCGGTACCGGATGAAGCCGCGGTTAACCAGGTACGGACAGCGCAAGGCCTGGCACCTATTAGCAAACCTGCCAATGGCTGGCCGGTGGTGATCTTCCAGCACGGCATTACCGGTGCTAAAACCAATTCGTTTGGTATTGCAGGAACTCTGGCAGTTTCAGGTTTTGCAACTGTAGCTATTGACCATCCACTGCACGGCGACCGTGGTTTTGGTGCAATTAACGCAACCACAGGTTCTGCCACTGCTTACATGAATCTGGGTAGCCTGTTGACCGCGCGGGACAACATCCGTCAGTCAATTTCTGACATGCTGGGCCTGCGTTTAAGCCTGAACGCGGCGCAGGGTGCAGACGTTGACGGCTCACGGGTATTCCTGGTCGGCCACTCGTTAGGTGGTATTACCGGCACCGTATTTACCGCGATGGGTAATACTGAAATGAGCGGCGCTCTGCAACCCGCTTCAGGCTTGTTCAATGTTGAGGCCAGCAGCCTTATGGCACCAGGCGGCAGTATCGCTAACCTGCTGTTGGGTTCTCCGACTTTCGGTCCGGTCATTAAGAGCCAGCTGCTGTACGCTGCCAATGAAGACTTCGCTGCGGCAGTGAATCAGGCGGCGCAGAATGCTGGTATTTCACCAAGCGATCCGGGGTTCCAGGGTTTATTGATTCAGGTTTACAATCAGTTCCTGAGCGGTCTGAATGACAGCCAGCGTGCTCAGGTTAATGGCTTGTTCGAGCAGTTTGCCTTCGCTGCGCAGACTGTTATCGATTCAGCTGACCCGATTAACTATGCCCGCAATATTATTGCCACTGAAAGTCCTATCCACCTGATTGAAGTTGTTGGCAACGGCGATTCGCTGCCTGACCAGGTGGTACCGAATAGTGTGCCAGGCAAACCGCTGGCGGGTACTGAGCCGTTAATCGCACAGATGGAGCTGCAAGCTATAACGCAAACGACTGCCAGTGCTGACGGTACAACAGTATCTGGTGCGGTGCGCTTTACTGAAGGCAACCATAGCTCTATCGTGAGCCCGGCGGCTTCAGTTGCGGCAACGATAGAAATGCAGATGCAGGCCGCTGGCTGGTTCAGCACCGGCGCAACGGCTATCCCGGTGTTTAACCCGGCTGTTATTAAGCAATAACGCCCGACCGGAAATACGTTAGAATAAAAAGGCTGCGTTCTCGCAGCCTTTTTTTATCGCTTTATTTTACCGTCTCTTTTGAAACGTACGAAAAGCACAGGAGTTGCTATGGAGTTTTTACTTAACCTTGCGGAATTTACCTCAAAGGCGGCGATTATTGTTATCGCTATCGTGCTGGTGGTCGGGGTTATCGCCAATGCGGCACAACGCCAACGCAAACAGAAAGGTGAGTTGCATGTTGAGCGGCTTTCTGACGATCTGCGAGATACCGCGAACGACCTGAAGCTTGAGCTGCTGGATCGGGCTGAGCGGAAGAAAGCGGAGAAGGCGTTGAAGAAACAACGCAAGAAGGCGACGAAAGAAAGCGATTGGCCAAAACTTTTCGTACTGGACTTTAACGGCAGTATGGATGCCAAAGAAGTCGATCAGCTGCGTCGCGAAGTGAACGCGGTGGTTGCGGTTGCCAGTAAGGGCGATAAAGTGATGGTCAGACTGGAGAGCGGTGGCGGCGTTGTGCACGGCTACGGACTTGGCGCGGCGCAACTGCAAAGGCTGCGTGATGCGGAACTTGAGCTGATTGTCAGTGTCGATAAGGTAGCGGCCAGTGGTGGTTATATGATGGCCTGTGTGGCCAATAGTATTCAGGCAGCCCCCTTTGCCATTATAGGTTCGATTGGCGTACTGGCCCAGATGCCAAACTTTCATCGCTGGCTTAAGAAACATGACGTGGACTTTGAACAGATTACCGCGGGTGAGTATAAGCGCACGCTTACTTTGTTTGGCCCGAATACTGACGAAGGCCGGCAGAAATTTAAAGAAGAGATGGAAAACATACATGAGCAATTTAAAACTCATGTGAAGAAATACCGGCCCGGGCTGGATATCGATAAGGTTGCCACCGGTGAGTACTGGACCGCGCAGCAGGCACAGGAACTTGGGCTGGTGGATAACCTGACGACTAGTGATGCCTGGCTACTGGAACGTACCAGTGATCACGCTATTTTCGGGGTAAGGTATAGTACTAAGAAGCCATTGGGCGAGCGTATTGGCCGCAATATGAATGCGGTACTCAGCAGTTTGCGGGAGTTTATCAGTAAGTCGTAGTGAGAGGAGAGCAGTTGTGAGCGATGAGTTTGAGCTGTTTCGCCGCGAAATGACTGGCGTGACGCCTTTGGAAGGTGACGATGTGGCGGACGTGCGCACCGCATTTACACCAACCCTGGCTCAGATCGAGCGGCGTAAGGCGGCTGAACAGCAAGCTGAAGACGATCTGAACTATCTGTCGATGGAGTTCGTCGATCGGGTCGCGCCTGAGGATGTACTCGAGTTCCGCCGTGACGGTGTCCAGCACGGTGTTTACAAGCAGTTGCGTATGGGCCGCTATGAGATTGAAGCGGCTCTTGATTTACATCACCACAGTTTGCGCCAGGCCCGTAAAGCCTTGTTTGACTTTATCCAGTTGTGTCACCGGCGGGGTGTACGTACCGCCATCGTGGTACACGGTATCGGCAAGTTTTCTAAACCACACCCGGCTTTGCTGAAGAGCTACGTTAATAAGTGGCTGCGGCAGCTCGAGCCGGTAATGGCCTTTCACAGTGCCCAGCGACAACATGGTGGCGTCGGCTCTATGTACGTCATGTTGCGTAAGAATCCGGAACAAAAAGCTTTTAACCGTGAACGGCATCAGAAACGTTAGTACAGGAGCCTTATGAAACACTTTGCACAACTGACGGCCGCAGCCGTGTTAACAGCATTGGCGGTTTTTGCCGGCGCAGCACATAGCGAACAAACGCTGTCGGAGCGCGTCGGCGGGTTGATACAGCAACAGGTCGAACAGCGCCTGGGCGCGGATCTGAAGTATGAGTTATTTGACCTGAACACCCTCACGGCGGAGCTGATGGCGACAGATGTCCGCCTGACGACGCGGGTTAGCGAGCTCGACGCCGGCCTCAATCAGGTACTGCGGACAGAGCAAGTGCTGATTCACGGTGACTGGCTGACGCCTACCAAAAACCAGCTGATACTGGATGAAGTGGTAGCGAACGATGCGCAGCTGACGATTGCCTACTATGGTAAGGGTAAGTCAAACCTGCATGCGCTTTACGATGCCTATATGGCACAGCAACCCGTTTATAAGGCGTCAGAACGACTGATCTGGAAACTGGGAGAGGTACAGCTGAATAACGTGGTAGTGAACCTGTTCGACAGCGGTCTGCCGATTTTAAGTGTGCAGTTGGAGGCCCTGAGGTTGCCGCCGATGGCGTCAACGGATAGCGCTGACGATTATATCGCTAAAGTACTGGTGCCTTTACTCAACCAGGTTCAGCAGCAGATCCTCAACGGCGAACTGAATGCGGCAGTGGATACCTCACGCCTGATGCGATTTATGTGGCGTGAGGCACTGATGTAAAAGTGGTGAAGCGGATCAGATTTGATCCGCTACGTCCCGTTCTTTAACGTCGGCGTCGGCATCGTTGAAGACATCTTCATCCAGCGCACCTTCGCTTTTCGCTACAATAACACTGACCATGGCATCCCCGGTCACGTTCACCGCGGTGCGGGTCATATCCAGCAAGCGGTCAACCCCGATAATCAGGCCAATTCCTTCCACTGGCAGGCCAACCTGACCTAATACCATAGCCAGCATGATCATACCCACGCCGGGCACACCTGCGGTACCGATTGACGCAAGCGTCGCGGTAAGCACCACCATCAGATAATCAGCTATGCTCAGGTCAACCAGGTAAACCTGGGCTATAAAGACGGTTGCGACCCCCTGCATAATGGCGGTGCCGTCCATATTGATAGTGGCTCCGAGCGGCACGGTGAATGAACCGACACTGTTGTGCACGCCCAACCGCTTGGTAACAGTTTCCAGGGTCACTGGCATGGTCGCGTTACTGCTGGCGGTACTGAAACCGAAAATCTGCACTTCACGCATTTTTCTCAGGAACATGATCGGATTCATGCGACTAAGTGCCTTCAGAATGATCGGATAGGTAATTAATGCATGAGTCAGCAACACCGCGATGACCAGTACGAAGTAGGTGCCCAGACTGGTAATAGCGCTGAACTCGGTTTCGCTGAACAGTTTGGCCATCAGGGCAAAAACACCATAAGGAGCCAGATTCATCAGAATAATGACCAGCTTCATAATCACTTCGTTAAAGTCTTCAAACAGGGCTTTGACCCGCTCGCCGGGCTTACCGCCGACCAGTGCGGTAGCAATACCGAACAGTAGCGCAAAGACAATGATCTGCAGCATGTTGCCATTGGCGAACGCATCAAAAGGGTTAGTCGGGAACAGGTCGATGATGACCTGCGCCAGGCTGGGCGCTTCTTTTGCTTCAAATACCGCTTCGGTTTCAAGTTCCAGCCCGGAGCCCGGCTGAACAATAACAGCGGCCGCAATGGCCAGGCTGATAGCGATTGCGGTAGTCACCAGGTACAGACCCACAGCCTTACCACCGAGTCGGCCCAGCTTGGCCGGGTCACTGAGTGCACAGGTACCCAGTACCAACGACACGAAAACCAGGGGAACGACCAGCATCTGCAAGGATGCGATGAAGATTTGGCCGATCACAAAGAACAGACCGTTAGTCAGGTAATTTTCAACAATTGTGCTGTCTTTGAAAAGGATTTGCAGTAGGGCGCCGACCACAATACCGGCGAACATGCCGATAACAATGCGGGTGGTGAGGCTTAGTTTTTTATTTTTGTCACTCATTTGTAGTCCTGTAGAGTCAAGTTGAGCTGGAACCTGCTAAGCCTATCAGATTCCAGCTCAAGGCCATAGTCAGAGGCGTTAAATGTACGCGGGGCCGAGACCATTGGTCCAGAGTATGGCCGAAACGACCATCAGCACGACCAGCATAATGAGGCCAGCCGTTACGACTGAACTGGCGTAAATAAAGCCACGTTCTTCAGGAATGTGCATCAGTATCGGCACCCCGGAGTAAAGCAGATAAACCGAGTAGGATATACCGGCCAGGAATGCCATGGTGACAAACCACAGCTCCGGATACAGTGCTGCGATGCCGGACATAATTGCCGGAGTCGCGGTATAAGCGGCAAGTTCCATGGACTGGGTGAAGGTGGGGCTGGCGCCGAAGGTTTTCGCCATCCAGTGGATCAGATAGGCGAGCGCGAAAACCGCCACGATGATGCCGAGGTACATGGCGACGGCCATGGTCATTGCACTGCTTTTAGTTAAAAAAGTCGCTTCGCGGGCCCCTATACTCCAGCCCAGGTAGGCAGACGCGTAATAGGCGGCAGCGCAGGGGATTAAAGCAATAAGCAGAATGTGGCTTAATGCGAACGTCATGCTCTCATGGCGTGAGTCTATGGTTTTCCATTCTTCTAGCGGATGGGCGTATAACCCCCATATATGGTTCAGGATCATGACTGGCCTCTGTTCTGTGTGATTCTTATTTTATTATAGTTAGCGCCGGATATTTTTTCGGCTTACTCTCTATATTGGTCAGTTTTTGACGGTAGTCAAGGGTTTTTCCTGCCCTGTAGCATGCATTTATGGCATGATCGGCAGCCGCCGGACAAAACCTGAGGGAACCCAGATTTTGCAGACCTTACTTGCGCCCATACATCGTTTTTTGCATTGCCAGACGCCCGCTGCCTGGGTTACTGAAGCGACTAAGCCCGAACATCTCGAGCTGGTCCTTATTGATCATCTGATTTGCGAGCTGAAAGCGGCGCAATCGGCCATGTATCTGATCCGTAAATATGCCGTCGATGAAGCCAGTGGCACCGCGTTGTTGGCATGGCTCAAGCCTTATGAAGATTTTGCTTATCGCCGCCAGGGCGACTGGCGTGAACTCGGTCGCGCTGGCGGCCTTGCGAAGACCATGCTGCCGCGCAAACCGACACCTTATAGCCAGGAACTTATCGACAAGATGGTGATGCTGATAAAAGAAGAATTGCACCATTTTTATCAGGTACTGGAGGTTATGGATAAACGGCAGGTTGCCTACCGGAATATTACCTCCGGGCGCTATGCCAGCGGCTTATTGCGCCATGTGCGAACTTACGAACCGGAAACCCTGATTGATAAACTCATTTGCGGTGCCTATATTGAGGCGCGCTCCTGTGAGCGTTTTGCTGCATTGGCGCCCCATGTGGATGCCGATCTGGCCCGCTTCTATATTAGTCTGCTGCGTTCGGAAGCACGCCACTTTGAGGACTATCTGGAGTTGGCTGAGCAAATTGCCGGCGGCGATATCAGCGAACGGGTGCACTTTTTTGGGGCGGTTGAAGCGGAACTGATTGAATCAGCTGATAGCGAGTTCCGCTTTCACAGCGGCCGGCCAGCGCTATAGTGGCTGACTAATTAATTGGCGTTCAGTGCGGGTAACCCGAAGTAAACTGCCTTGCTCATACCAGTCACCGAGGACTATGCGTTCGGCGGTATTGCCATCGGGCAGCTGATGTTCATGAATAGCCGGGCGGTGGGTATGACCATGAATCATCTGGCCAACATCGTAACGGACAAATAAATCGATAACGGCAGTGTCGGTGACATCCATAATGGCCAATTGCTCCGCCGACAGCGGCTGCTGGGTGGCGCTGGATGCCCGCAGTTTATTGGCGATGCGCATTCGCATACTAAGCGGCAATGCTAACAGTATTTTGACCAGCCAGGGTTGGCGTATAATCCGGCGGAAGCGCTGGTAGCTGCGATCGGCGGTACAGAGGCTGTCGCCGTGCAGCAGCAGGGTGGGCGTACCGTACAGATCAATGACTGCAGGTTCATTTAACAGCCGCACCCCGGTCATTCTGGCGAACCGGGGTCCGACCAGGAAATCACGGTTACCGGCAATAAAATAAACCGGCACGCCCTGTTGGGTCACTTGCCGCAACGCTCCCTGCAGCGCGGCGGCGAAGTCGCTGGTATCATCATCACCAATCCAGGCGTCAAAAAGATCGCCGAGGATATAAAGGGCATCGGCATGCACCGCCTGTTCCTGCAAGAATTCCAGAAACAGACGGGTGATATCAGGCCGCGCCGGGCTCAGATGGAGATCAGAAATGAACCAGCTGGTCATAATGACTTAGTCGTCTATGCTGACTCGTTCGATAATCACGTCATCAACCGGAACGTCCTGATGCCAGCCAGCACCTTCGGTACGCATCTGCTCAATATCATTGACCACGGTCATACCGTCAGTGACTTCAGCAAATACACAGTAGCCCCAGCCACCAACGCTCTTGTTTTTGAAATCCAGAAAGTCGTTATCCGCACAGTTGATAAAGAACTGCGAACTGGCTGAATGTGGATCCTGGGTACGGGCCATGGCTACAGTGCCTTTTTTATTCTTCAGGCCATTGTCAGCTTCGTTATTGATCGGTTCATGGGTTTCTTTCTGAACCATTTCGAGGTTGAAGCCGCCACCCTGAATCATAAAACCCTTAATTACACGGTGAAATAAGGTGTTGTCGTAGAACCCTTCACGGGCGTAGCGCAGAAAATTCTCAACAGTTTTGGGCGCTTCGTCTGCAAAGAGCTTCATGGTGATATCGCCATGATTGGTATGTAAAGTCACCTTCATTACTAATACTCCGTTTTCTGTTAATTAAGAAATTTACTGAATCAGTTTACCACCGTTTGTTACCAGGCTACAGCATGCGTTATGATTAGGCTCTATGAACGAACCACAGAGCCGTCTGACAGGAGTTGTAACCTGCAATGTTAACCATTTTTAATACGCTCACCCGTACCCGGGAAGAATTTGTGCCGGTAACCCCGGGCGAGGTCAAACTCTACGTGTGCGGAGTAACGATTTACGACTACTGTCATATTGGGCATGCCCGTACTTACGTGGCTTTTGACGTGATTGTGCGCTATTTGCGTTCGCGCGGTTATCAGGTTACTTATGTCCGCAATATAACGGATGTAGACGATAAAATTATCCGGCGCGCGGCTGAAAACGAAGAAAGCATCGAGGCGGTTACGGACCGCTTTACCAACGCCATGCACGAAGATTTTGACGCGCTCAACCTGCTGCGTCCCGATATCGAGCCGACGGTAACGGATCATATGGACGATATCATCAGCATGATTGATAGCCTGATTGCTAAAGGTCATGCCTACGAGGCCGCCGATGGTGATGTGCTGTTCGACGTCAGCACTTTTGAGCCCTACGGCAAATTGAGCCGGCAGGACCTGGAACAACTGCAGTCTGGGGCCCGGGTAGATATCGCGGACAATAAGCAGGACCCGCTCGACTTCGTATTGTGGAAGCAAGCCAAGGCAGGTGAGCCGAGCTGGCCGTCGCCCTGGGGCGCGGGTCGTCCGGGCTGGCACATTGAGTGCTCGGCAATGAACAAGCGACATCTGGGCGCGCACTTTGACATTCACGGCGGCGGTTCGGATCTGATTTTTCCCCATCACGAAAATGAAGTCGCACAAAGCTGTTGTGCCAACCAGTCTAAGTATGTGAACTACTGGATGCACAGTGGCATGGTGCAGGTCGACGAAGTGAAGATGTCCAAATCACTGGGTAACTTTTTCACTATTCGTGAAGTACTTAAGGAATATGACGCCGAAACCGTACGTTATTTCCTGTTATCCAGCCACTATCGTTCCCAGTTGAACTATTCTAAAGATAATCTTGATCAAGCGCGCGCCGGGCTTGAACGTCTGTACACGGCCTTGAGGGACGCGCCTGAGCCTTTTGGCCATGACGGTGTTGAAGAAGAATTGACACAAACACAGGTGCAGCGGTTTCATGCAGCCATGCAGGAAGATTTCAATGTGCCTGAGGCCTTACCGGTACTTTTTGAGTTGGCCCGGGATATTAACCGGACGCTTGCCACTGAACCGGCGAAGGCGGCGGTATATGCTGCACAGCTGCGGACACTGGGCGAGATCCTGGGGCTGTTACAACAGCAACCGGAAGCATTTTTACAAAGTGGGGCAGGCGTCGGCGACGATGTGGCTGAGATTGAAGCATTGATTGTTGAGCGTAATGAAGCCCGTAAAGCAAGAGACTGGAGCCGCGCCGATGCGGCCCGGGATAAACTGACTGAATTAGGTATCGAGCTTGAAGATACCCCACAAGGTACGCGCTGGCGGCGCGTCTGAGGAGTAACACGATTATGGCATACCCGAAACTGACCGTGGTAAATAACTACAGTGCTGCCGCAGGTGGTGGCTACGATGCTGTCATTTTAATTGGCGATTACCAGCAGCATATTCCTGAAGATTTTTCATCTCACATTGAACGCGCCCGGCAATTTGACCGCCGGGTTGGCGAGCAGGCATTACTGGTTACCTGTGAAGTGGCTGGCGGCCGCCTGATTACAGCACCAACTGGTCCTTTGACCCGTGATTATGATGATGTACGACAAATCGCTGACGCCGCAGCGGCTGGTGCCCGCATCGCCGCCGAAGCCGGTTGCCGCAAGCCATTGCTGGTGGTATTCGGCGTGCCTGAAGAAGAGGGCCGTTACGGGCAGGCTGAAGCGGTCGCCTACTGGGGCTTTTGTCAGGCGCTGTATCAGCCGCTGGAAGCACGCGAAGCCCTGGGTGAAGACCAAATCGAAACCGTTACTGAAGTCGGGTTGGTCGGCGTGGTAAACGAAGGCTGGCTGGAGGCCGTTGAAGCTGGCAAACGGGTCGCCCGGGACCTTTGTGGTACCGAGCCAGAGCGAATGGCGGCGCCACGCTTTGCCGAATATTGCCAGCAAACCTTTGCGCAATCACCGGTGCGGGTAACTGTTATTGATGATATTCAGCAATTACAGCACGAGTATCCGTTGCTGATGGCCGTAGCCCGTGCTTCGCTCGGTGTTGAGCGTCACTGGCCCTGTGTGGTGCGGCTGGAATACAAGGCACCGGCGGCGGAGCAGACCCTGATGATGGCTGGTAAAGGTATTGTTTATGATACCGGCGGTGTTGATTTGAAAGTCGGTGGCCACATGGCCGGTATGAGCCGGGATAAAGGCGGCGCGGCTGGCGTTGCTGGTTTTCTGAAGACGGTAGCAGAGATGCGCCCGGAAACAGTTAACGTGGTGGCTGAACTCGGTATTGTGCGCAACTCCGTGGGTGCCGATGCCTTTGTCGCTGACGAAATTATTACCGGGCATAGCGGCGTCCGGGTGCGGATTGGTAATACCGATGCTGAAGGCCGGTTGTTACTGGCTGACCTGCTGAGCCATCTGCGTGCTGAAGCAGGGGATTACCCGCGGCCGCAGCTATTCTCGGTGGCGACCCTGACCGGGCACGCGGCGCTGGCAAAAGGCCCTTATACGGCGCTGATCCCGAACGGACCAGCACGCGTAGATAAGATAACTGACCGCTTATGGGAAGCGGGCGAGGTCTACGGCGATCCGACGGAAATTTCCTGGTCGCGCCGCGAAGATTTCTCGTTTGTCCGGCCCCGGACCAGGTCAGATGATGTGTTGTCGAGTAATAACGGTCCGTCCGCCACAACCCCGCGCGGACACCAATTCCCGATGGCATTTTTAAGTATCGCAGCCGGCCTTGATAAGCATGGTACCGACAGTGAGCAACCGCTCCCTTACGTGCACGTGGATATCGCCGGCAGCGGTGTAGAAGGCGGTGACTGGCAACATGGCAAGCCAACCGCTACCCCGGTCACATGCTTTGCAGGCTGTTATCTGCATCGCTAGTGATTCGGGGTCAGCCCCCTATTGGAGCATGGTGAAGATGCGTAATATTAAGATATGGTTAGCGGCACTGACAGTGCTTAGCCTGACGGCAGGCCTGAGTGCCGCTGCTCAGGCTCAGTCCCGGTTCGACGATGTTGAAATCAAGGCGGTGCAGTTAAGTGATCGGGTCTATATGCTCACCGGCGCGGGTGGCAATATTGGCGTTTACCTCGGCGACGACAGTGTTTATATGGTTGATGCGCAATATGCCCCGCTCGCGGAGAAAATCAGCGCGGCAATTGGCAGCCTGACCGAGCAGCAGCTGACGACTCTGATCAATACCCATTTCCACGGTGACCATACTGACGGCAATGCGGCTTTCGCGCGTCAGGGTGTCACCGTGATTGCACAGCACAATGTCGCCGCACGGCTGGCGCAGAACGCCGACTTTGATAAGGCGGGTATTCCCTCGGTGACCTTCGGTGAATCGCTGCAACTAAACACCGGTGACGCCGCCCTCAGACTGCAACATTATCCCCGGGGGCATACCGATGGCGATGTGGTGGTGTGGTTCGCTGACACCAATGTTATTCACGCCGGAGATTTATTCTTTGTCGATCGCTTTCCGTTTATTGATTTAAACGCTGGCGGCAGTGTGCAGGGCTACATAGATAATGTCAGCGCAGTGATCGCGCAGCTTGATGATAATACCAAAATCATCCCCGGCCATGGCGGGTTATCCGATAAAGACGACTGGCAGCGACTGATATCGATGATTGCCATCACCCGCGAAGAAGTGCGGCTGATGCAGGTTGAAGGTCTTACGGTTGAGCAAGCGGTTGCCCGCGGCCTCAGTGATCGCTGGGCCGACTGGTCATGGGGCTTTATTACTGAAGAGCGATGGATAAAGACGCTTTATCAGGATATGTAAAAAAACGCCGACATTAAGTCGGCGTTTCTATTTTTATCGCATCTAATTCTTCTTTTGTTCGTCCGTGCGGCAAGGGCTTACGGGTTTCAGCATCGATATGGACGAACACAATATCGTCGGCCACACAGATAGTCTGTTTGGTTTGCTTGTTACGGACCACGCAGGTTACCGTCAGTGAACTGGTACCCGCCGCTTTAACGCCGAGCCCGAATTCAACGACATCACCCTGATAGGCCGAGGTTTCAAAACTAATAGCACCGATATGCTTGGTTACCAGGCTCTTGGCATCGAGCTGACAGGCAGCAAAAATATATGCTTCTTCGTCGATCCATTCTAAGATGCGGCCACCAAACAGCGAGCCGGCAAAGTTCAGGTCATTAGGCATGACCAGTCGGCGTGATAGAAAATGCATTACCTATTATCTCCAGCGAATGAGAATGTTGGCCTCAGTATAGCTGATCACAGGTGCCGGGCAAAAAAGTCTGCAATCAGTTGGTAGCGGTGGATGCTGGTGGCGCGTCCACTCAGACCGTGCTGTTTGCCGGGATAAGCCATCATTTCAAAGGGCAGTGCTTTATCCTGGAAGGCTTTGAACAACTTACCGCTATGTTCGAACAACACATTATCATCAGCCAGGCCGTGATAAATCAGCAATGGCTTCTTCAGCTGATCGCTGTAAGTAAGCACTGAGGCCTGCTGGTACCCCTCGGCATTGTTTTGCGGCGTACCCAGGTAGCGCTCAGTATAATGGGTATCATAGAGGCTCCAGTCTGTTACCGGGGCCCCGGCCACGGCAGCAGAAAATAAATCGTCGGCGCGCAGGATCAGATGCAGCGCCAGGTAACCACCGTAACTGTGTCCGAATACCCCTACCCGGTCGGGATCAACAAAGGGCAGTTGCCGAACGAACTCGGCGCCGCGGCGTTGATCCTCAACTTCCAGCATGGCCAGCTGGCGATAGATACCCGTCTCAAACTGCCGACCACGGTTACCACTGCCGCGATTATCCAGCTGGAAAACAACATAGCCCTGCTGAGCCAGGTACTGGCTGAAATAATGCCCCCAGCTATTGGTCACGCGCTGGGCGCGGGGCCCGCCATAGACCATCACAATAACCGGGTAGCGCTGATTATCGACAAATTGAGTCGGGCGCGTGAGCCGGTAATAAAGGCGTTGACCATCCGCAGCGGTCAGGTGACCGAATTCAGGGAATTGCCAGTTAGTGAGATACGGCGCCAACGGGTGGCTGTTGTCGAGCTGGTTCTGATGCAGCCAGCTGATGCGTTCGCCGGTCGGGCCATGCAGACTGACCTGGGGCGGCTGCGTGCTGCTCGAAAAATAGTCAATGTAGCTGCGGGCGTCGGCACCGAAGGTGATCTCGTGCATCCCATCGCGGTCGCTGAGCCGGGTTGGCTGGCTGGGATTACTGGTATTCATGCTGGCGCGATACAGGTGTCGCTCCAGCGGCGTATCTTTGCGGCCGGTAAAATAGATATAGCCGGTGGTTTCATCTACCCGACTTACCTGATCAACCATCCAGTCGCCACTGGTTAACTGACGGATCAGGCTACCGTCAAGCCGGTACAGATACAGGTGCTTATAACCACTGCGCTCAGAAGCCCAGATGAAATGGCGGGCATCGTTCAGAAAAATCAGATCATCATGCAGGTTAACCCAGGTTGGCGCTGATTCCTGCAGCACGAGGTTGTGACCAGCAACCGGCTGCTCAGCATCAAGCAGGTACAGACCTAACTGATTCTGGCTGCGATTCTGCCACTGATAACCAAGCCGCTTACTGTCAGTAACCCAGTCAACCCGCGCCAGATAACCATCGCCATGGTGTTCAGCTAAATTCAGCCAGGTCACCGTGGTTTTCTCTGCCGCATCTGGCACTGTGAGGATGCCCAGGTCGACAAGGGCATTGGCACTGCCGGCATAGGGGTAGCGCTGTTGCACCAGTCCGGTGCCGCTAACATCAGCCCGTACTGTTGTGGCGATGGGGGTTTTATCGACCCGGGTAAGGGCAATACGCTGTTCGTCCGGGCTCCACCAGTAACCGGTCATGCGCTTCATCTCTTCCTGGGCGACAAATTCAGCGGTGCCGTACATCTGATCAAGCGATCCGTCAGTGGTCAGTTGACGTAAGCTGGTGGTCGGCAGGTCGACTAACCAGAGATTATGCTCGTGAATAAAGCTGACGTAGCTGCCAGCGGGCGAAAACCGGGCATCGGTGGCGCTCATAGTGCTGGAGGTCAGGGTGGTGGTGGTCGCTGTTGCAATATTATAAAGATAGAGCTGGCCGGCTAACGGAAATAGCAGGGACTGGCCGTCGGGCGACCAGTGGTATTCGACGATGCCGTCAGCGCGGATGCGCTGGCGTTCACGGCGGGCCTGCTCGGCGGCCGAAACCTGCGAAGGATCCTGGGTTAGCTCCTTTGCTGCGACCAGTAGCCGGTGCTTGTCGTCGCGAATACTGTATAGCCAGAGATCGTAGACATCCGGCTGTGTGACAGAGCCTTTAAGATAGGAGATATGGTTACCGCGCGGAGCGAAGCGGAGTTGCTGCGGCGCTACGGTAGTTAAATCGGGAGCGGAAAAAATCCGCTCAATAGTGAGTGCAGCGGGTTCGGAGGTTATTTCAGTTTGCGCAGCGGCGGTCAGCGGCCAACAAAGCCCCAAGCCTAATAAACCTGCCGTCAATGCACCTAAAAATCGCATACCTGCTTTGTTCCTGTATTCAGTGAGCTCACCGGGATAGTGTAACAAAGCAGGTTGCAAAGGTTTTCAGGCTGCGACCAAGCGCGTAACTAATGCGCTAAAATTCGCCGCGTATGCCAATACCGAAGTTACGGCCGCGCAGGGGCGCGTCTTCTTTCAGAAACGAGGTATGTGGAAACGCCAATTCGTCGGTCAGGTTATCGGCCTTCAGGTAGATACTGAGATTCTGTGCCGCGAAGGCCTGCGGGAAGAAGTTCAGCTGCGCGTTCAGCAAGCCGTAACCTGCGGTTGGCTCTTCGTTAGCTGCTACCTGAGTTTGTTTGGCGTGCCAGATATAGCCGGCTTTAGCTTCCCAGTTACCCTTATTATAACGCAGGGAGGTGCCGATGCGCTGGCCCGGCATGCGCGGCAGGTCGCCCGCTCCGTCAGTAGAGCGACCGCGAATGTAGTCGCTGAAGCCCGTTACTTCCCAATTTGGCGTGAACTGCCAGGCACCGCTCAGCTCATAGCCGAACAGCTCGACATCGCGCTGGGTAAAGGCGACAACCGGTAAGCCTTCAGCGTGGTCATGGCCGCCATCGGCGTGGCCATCATCGCCTTCCTGATGCAGATCTTCGCTGTTGATGCCAGTGAATTCACTGAACACGTAGTTATTGATACGGTTGTAGAATATCGTGAAATCCATATGTGAGTTGGCCTGTTCAATATGGAAGCCGACATCCAGGTTATTGGATTTCTCGACTACCGGCGAGCGATCAGCCGGTTCGATATGGTACTCATGATCACCTTCTTCGTGGGCCTCATAGACCAGTCCCAGTTCATAAGTTTGGGTTGCCAGGTGCTCGCCGTTAGAGAACAGTTCATTAGCGGCAGGAGCGCGCCGGGCATGGCTGAAGTTAACTGCGAAACGCAATTCCGGGGCGAACTGATAAGTGAAACCGACTGAAGCCGATACCGGGTCGAAATCCAGTTCCGCATAACGCAGGTCGGTAAGGGTGGGAGCTTCAACGTCAACCCGCTCGTAGCGAGCACCGGCTTGCCAGTTAAACTGGCCGAACTGTTGCTCCAACAGCCAGAACAGACCATGCCGGACAGCGTCAGAAGCAGGCGTATAGGCTTCTTCACCCACGGCGTTTTGTTGTTGGTCGAACAGGTGGTAACCGAAGGCACCGTTCCAGCCGGCCAGTGGTGCGTGGGTAGCCGTTAACCGGAGTTCATGCTGTTCATTGGTGAAGGTGGTCGCCGGAATCTCGTCCTCAATTTCCTGGTGCTGGTAGTCGGTAAAACCATAGCGCAGTTCCAGTTTTTCAATTCCCTGGTACGGTGCCAGCCAGCCGCCGTGCACCTGAATGCGGTTTTGGTTCAGGTTGGCAAATGGACCTGCTTCTTCTGTATGTTCTTCGCCATGGGCATGGCCGGGAATACCGTATTCCTGCTCCAGACGACCGTAGGAAGCACCCAGGTAGCCCTGGTCAAAAATATAGCTGACGCCGATGTTAGCGCCTTGCGCATCGATAAAGCTGTTCTCGACTTCAGTTGCGGTTTCACCTTCATCGTTGGTGAAACGGGGCACACTGTAGTCTTCGCTGCGGCGGATAAAACCGTCCGCATGCCACACCGTCTGTTCATGGTCGGCAGTGAAGCCGGCGCTGGCGTCGCGCAGGTTACTGGCGCTGTCCGCATTAATACCGTAGAAGCCTCGGCTACCGCCGACAAACTCGCTGGGAATGCGCTGATCGACCACATTGACCACACCGCCGATAGCGCCGCTACCGTAGAGTAGGGTAGCCGGACCGCGCAGGATTTCAATTTGCTGGGCGACGGATGTTTCGGTCGTCACCGCGTGATCCGGGCTGCCGCGCGACACATCACCGGTGTCCAGACCATTCTGGGTGATTTTAACCCGGGGGCCATCCAGACCACGGATGATCGGACTGCTGGCAACGCCGGCAAAGTGAGTGGCACTGATGCCAGGTTCGTTCTGCAGGGTTTCGCCCAGGGTATGAGCCTGCTGCTCACGCAGTTCGTCACCGGCCACCACGCTGACCGGCTGAGCCGAGTTCAGCTGGGTACGACTCAGGGGCGTCGCCGTGATAGTGAGTACCTCAGTATCCTGATGTTCATGTTGTTGCTCCTGCGCATCGGGGGCACTCATAGCAGTGACTGGCATCAACGCAGCAACAAATACGGCTAGTGGGGTTTTACGGAACATCTGACAACTCCGGTTTCAGTTAAGTACGATCAAAGTAATGTAATGTTATAATATAACATTAAAGCAGACAAGCCTGAGTTCGCTGATACGCACACGGATTGCGACGAAAAGCTGGTTTGCCGCGACGGGGTTGGATAGACTAACGCACTACCAACACCCTAAGAACGGACATCAGATAGTATGCGTTTACCTTCAGTCATAAGCTTTTCGCTCGTTGTCATGTCGCTAATTGGCTGCGGTGGTGCTGCCGGGAGCGACGAAAACTCAGCCCTCAGTGCAGAGGCCAGTGCGTTGCGCGGACACCTCGAGTTTCTGGCCAGTGATGAATTGCGCGGTCGTGATACCGGCAGCCGGGGTCACGAAATAGCATCCCTGTATATCGCCAGTGAATTTAAACAGCTGGGGCTGGAACCCGCCGGCGATGATGGCACTTATTTTCAGCGCATCAATTTTCGCAGCAGCACCTTAAAAGAGAACACCGCCAGGTTGGCGATTAGCTACGGCGATGACGTTGTTGAGCTGAATTATCCGAAGGAATTTCTGACCGCACCGAGCGCTTATCATGAACAGGTTAATGTCACCGCCCCTATGGTATTCGTCGGTTATGGCCTGGTTTCTGAGGCCTTTGATATCAACGACTATGATGGCCTGGATGTCAGCGGCAAAGTGGTAGTGACCCTGGCCGGCCGGCCGGAATTTCTGCCCAGCGAAGAGGGCGCGCATCTGAACCGCAATAAAGCAAAATATGCTGCCGAACGTGGTGCCGTTGGCATGCTCAGTATCCATACCCCGGCGCGGGAAAAAGTGCGGCCATTTAAGGTGTCGGCACTGTATCAGCGTGCGCCTAATCTGGTCTGGCTGAATGCCGATGGCGAGCCAAACCAGATCTACAAAGGATTCACTAACCTGGGGTCAGTGGATACTAAAGCAGCCGAAAATCTGTTCCGCAAGGCTCCGGTTGACCTGCCAACTTTGCTGTTACAAACAGAAAACGACGAGAGCCCGCGCGGCTTTGCGCTTAACGCCAGTGTAACCCTGGCGAAAGAATCTGTGCATGAAGCGATCTCAAGCCCTAATGTTGCAGCCGTTCTGCCCGGCACCGATGACCAACTCAAAGATGAATATGTGCTCTATACCGCACATTCTGATCATGTTGGCGTGACCAGAGACCTGAGTCAGGATGATCACATCAATAATGGTGCTATGGATAACGCTTCGGGGGTATCGGTGATGCTGGAAACAGCGCGGATGTTCGCCGAATCAGCACAGCGGCCAAAACGCTCGGTGCTCTTCCTTGCGGTCACCGCAGAAGAGCGCGGCTTGCTGGGCGCGGATTACTATGCTCATTATCCGACGGTGCCGATTAATCAGATCGTGGCGAACGTGAACCTTGATATGCCCGTGCTGCTCTATGATTTTGCGGACATCATCGCCTTTGGTTCAACCCATTCGACGCTGGGCGATACGGTGGCTGAGGCGGCCGGCAGTTTTGGTATTGAGCTGAGTGGAGATCCGATGCCAGAACAGGCTATATTTACCCGCTCGGACCACTATGCTTTTGTGAAACAGGGCGTACCAGCAGTATTTTTAATGACCGGTTTTACCGCTAAAGACGAGGATAAAAACGGTGGGGAAATCTGGGGAGAGTTCTTTGAAAAGCACTATCACCGGCCAAGTGATAGTCCGGATTTGCCAATCAACTATGAGGCGGGCGTGGTATTTACCAATATCAACTTCGCTATCGGTCAGCAAATTGCCAACGCGGACGAACGCCCGCGCTGGTTGCCTGATTCATTCTTTGGTCAACTGAACGACTCATCAGATCGGTGAGCCCGGTGGCAGGGCTGGTGCCGGTTTAAGGGGCCAGCTCTGTTCCGTAAACAGCTGCCTCAGGGCCGCCAGGGCAAATTGCCGGTGGTCACTGACGGCAGCGCTTTCCCAGGCCTGTTGCTGGGCCTGCAGGAAGCTATAAAGCGGCGCCTTGGCGGTACTGCTTAGTTGCTCATTCATATAAGTTTGCACGATAGCCGTCAGCGATTCGAACGCCAGGCGCTGCTCCAGGCTGCTGGCATCTGGCTGGTAGGCCGGCGCGATGGCCTGTTGCTCAATATGCTTCAGCACCTGATACACATCAGGAATGTCAGCGTCCTGCTGCTGTTGTTGCTGCAGCCGTTCCAGTCGCTGCGGATGCAACATCAGCTCAAGGGTGAAGCGGGCGGCGCTGGCAGCCATCGAATCGGCATCCGGGATCAGACCGGTCAGGCCGCTAAAGGTTTCGCGGCTGGCAGGCTCGCCGTACGCTGTCGGTACCAGCAATACCTTGATGGATTCCGGCAGCGCCAGTTGCTCAGCGGTCAGGGTTTGCGTTAACTGTTGCAGCGCCCGTTGCTGCTGCTGGGCGTTAACCGGCCGGTAATCCGGGTCATCCTCAGCAGTTATGTAATAGCTGTAGTGCACGCCGGCGAGCATTTTCACCGCGGCTTCCACCTGATAGCGATGCAGCAGATACATCGGCACCAGCACCTGATTCAGGCGGCTGAGGGGCACTCCGGCCGGCAGATTATCCAGGCCAAAGCGGCTGAGGGCAGTGCGGCGCACCGCCAGTACCCGCTCCAGTTCAGTCACGGCATCACTGCCACTATCCCACAGATGGGCGTCAGGATGGGCGCCACCAGCGGCGCGGGCATCCCGGTCAGAAATAAATTCCAGTCCCAGCTGCTTATTGCGCTCGATAATGGTTTCCGGCGCGGCATCGCCATAGCCATACGCAATCACCTGTTTGTCCCACAGGCCCAATTCATTGGTATAGGCTTCGGCTAAGGTGAGGCCGTCGTGATCGGTGGACAGACTAACCAGCGGGTGCGGATAATCCATCACCGAGGCCCGGTCGCGGGCACTGGCAGCGAAGTTATGGGCGATACCCAGGGTATGGCCAATTTCATGGGCCGATAGCTGGCGAATGCGGGCCAGCGCCATTTCCTCGACCTGCTGCATCAGCTGCTGCTGTTGTTTTTCACTGAGCTGTTCGGCAAAAGGTGTCAGCAGACCCTGGGCGATAAGCATATCCTGGCGCACCCGCAGTGATCCTAAAGTCACATGCCCCTTTATGATTTCTCCCGTGCGCGGATCGGTAATGGAAGCACCATAAGACCAGCCCCGGGTGGAGCGGTGAACCCATTGGATGACGTTGTAGCGTACATCCATCGGATCGGCGTCGGCCGGCAGCTCGCGAACCTGAAAAGCGTCTTCGTAGCCTATCGCCCGGAAGGCTTGATCCCACCAGCGCCCGCCATCGAGCAGCGCGCTGCGGACAGGCTCGGGCACGCCCGGATCAAGGTAATAAACGATAGGCTTTACCGGTTTGCTGACGGCGGCGGCGGGATTCTGTTTTTTTAACCGGTGGCGCGGAATATATTGCACCAGCATGGGCTTGCCCAGCGGGGCTGCGTAATCCATGTGATTTTCAGCCCAGAAACCACTGTTAGGATGGAACTTGCGGGGCTCGTAGCCAGCGTCTGGCAGCCGGATAAACGAATGGTGCAGATGCATGGTCAGATGATCTGGATCCGCGGCGACACTGCGTACATACTGACCTTTCGCTTCACCAGTGAAGGTGATTTTGGCTTCCAGTTCAGTGTTATCCGGGAAAGCTTTGCTGCGGGCCGGATAAATCACTGAGCGATCGGCAGCGATACGGTAGCTGCCCTGCTCAGTTTGTTGCAGACGCTGAATAACGCCATGGGTATCGCTGAGCAGAAAAGGCGTATAATCCACCAGTACGTACTGGTCATTGGCCGCGACCACCGCAAAGCCGGCGATCACTGACCCGGCAAAGGCTTCGCTGACGCTGGCGCGTTCTGCCGGGTTGTCACTGGTGGCCCGGTAATAGGTATTGTGCTGTTGCAACAGCACCTTATTGCCTTCAATGTGGAAGCTGGCCAGCCGCGTGGCGCCAAGCTGACCGCGGTCCAGACCGATGTCGTTAGAGCCTAAGCCCCAGGGCAGACTAGTCTGAAAGATAAAAGGTTCTGACTGACGCGGGATCTTCAGGTAATAGCTGCCTTTATCGGGCGCATGGTAAAAAGTAAAGAAGCCCTGGTGGGCGGTCATGCCGGCGGTAAACTCAGCCAGTGAGGTGGCCTGGCCAGTGGCGGCGGGCGCGGCCTGAGCCCAGCTCAGGCCGGCCAGCAGCAGGATTGTGATGAAAGCTCTCATGTAGGTTTATCCATTGTTATTTTGGTAACAGGAGTTCAAATGACAAACAGCGGTTATAGCAAATCTAAGCCCGAAAGTAACACAGGCGATGGCGATCGCGAAGTATTCAGCCTGGATCAGCGGCTGATGCTTGACAGTATTTATCTTGGCCGGCTGGAGCTATGTGACGTGTTGTTGTTCAATGATGCGCGTTATGACTGGTTGATTCTGGTGCCGGCTGTAGCGGGCGCTGTGGAATTTCTGGACTTATCAGCGGCGCAGCAACAACAGCTGGCGCGCGAAGTGCAACAGACTGCTGCTGTGCTGAAAGTGCACGGTCGCGGTAATAAACTGAATGTTGGTGCGCTGGGTAATGTAGTGCAGCAGCTGCATGTGCATTTGCTGCTGCGCCACGACCAGGACCCGGCCTGGCCAGGTCCGGTATGGGGACATTCACCGGCGGTTCGTTATCCTGATTATGAGCAGGCGGAAATCGCCGACCGCTGGCTGCACCGGCTGCCACTTCAGGCTTAGCTGAGTTCGCGAAGCTCCTGCTGCAACTGCGCGCACCACTGGTTAATGCGTTCATCACTCAGTTCGTACTGGCTGTCTTCATCCAGTGCCAGTCCGACAAAGAATTCTCCGTCAGGGGTCAGCGCTTTTGAAGCCATAAAGTCATAACCCTGATTGGGCCAGAAACCGATGCGGGTGCAACCGGCGGTATTGGCGCCGGCGGCCAGCTCATCATGCAGCATGCCCAGCGCATCCTGGAACCAGTCGGTGTAGCCGACCTGATCGCCCATACCAAAGAGCGCGACGATCTTGTCCTGTAGATTTAACTGACTGATCTCGTCCCAGCGGCTTTCCCAGTCCTCCTGGATTTCGCCAAAATCCCAGGTCGACAGACCAAAAATTACCACATCAAACTGCTCACTGTCGGCCAGCGGCACATCTTTTATATTAAATAGTTCGACCCGCCCCGGAGGAAACTGCGCCTGAATTTTTTCTGCGGCAATTTCGGTATAGCAGGTGGTTGAGCCGTAAAATAATCCGATTGGTTTTGTCATAACACGAACCAGGGTGAATGTTAGCCTTAGTGTACCAGAAAGCGGTCGGCTTATGGTATGCTGCGCGGCCAAATTACGGAGCAGAAAAGGGTCTTTTAGTGATGTCTGCACAGCTTGAGTTTGATCAGTTGGTAGCGCGCCTGGAACAGGTATTCGATCGTGCGGTCGTTGATGGTACTGATGATGAGTTATTTGCCAGCGGTTATCTGCGTGGGCATTTTGATTTAGTGGTGGCGCAACTGGAGCTGCAGGAGCAACGGCAGCCGGAAGCCATTATGCCGGCACTTTATGCTGCGGTTGAACAAACCCGGCATGAGCTGGCACCGGCGGATCAAGCCCATATCAAGGCGATGATGGGCCAGCTGGATGCCGCCAGTTAATCAGGTTTAGGCTGTAAGCGCGCCGGCGCCAGTCGGCGGCGCAGGTCAGCGCCCAGCGGTAATGGCTCAGCGGTGCCGGTGCTGGCCAGCAACTCTGCCGCCAGCAGTTCGGCTAACAGTGGTGCGCTGGTAAAGCCCCGTGAACCCAGTCCGCCAAACACCAGCAGCCCGGTATCCAAAAATCCGGCGAGCGGCATATGGTCACGGGTGGTGTTGCGTAGCGAGGTGCGATTGGCTGTCGGTGTCAGCCCCCTGGTCCAATCCTGTTGCAGGTTATCCTGCAAGTTGGCGAGGTTTTCCTGCTCATCCTGACTACGATTCTGCTGTGCTTCAGCGGCGCTGAACTGACGGGCATAGGTGGCGCCGACACAATGCTGGCCATCCGCTGCGGGGGTAAAATAGCCTTTGTAACAAATCACCGACGGACAAGATTCGCTGGCTGCCGTGCTGGCAACCTGGGTCACCTGGCCACGGACATTCTGTAGTGAAACACCAAAGGGTTCTATCAGCGTATTCAGGCCAGCTCCCATAGCCAGCACCACCTGCCCGGACTGGCGCCTGCTGCCATCACTAAAATGTAGCTGCCAGCGGCCACCGGACAGCTTTTCAATCCGTTCGAGTTCAGCTGCGCATTCGGTATCTATGCCCTCCAGCAGTTGCCTGACTACAGTGGGTGGTGACAGCCAGCCCGCATCAGGGTAAAGCAGGGCCGGGCATGCAGGTAACTGGTGCCAGTAGGCCCGGGTCTGATCAGGGCTGAGCCAGCGTACCGTAGCCTTGCTGTATAGCGGCTGCTCGCCACCGGCGATGCGGGCGGCGCGGTTCGCACGCTCGTCGTTATAAGCCAGTTGCAGCACGCCGCAGGGATGCCAGGCCGTGGGGCAGTAGCGCTGATAAAACTGCTGGGCGTAGCTGAATGCGCTCAGGAAAAGCTCACTAAGCGGACTTAATTCGGCATGTAATAAAGGGTAAACAGCGCCCTGTGGATTTCCTGAGGCGCCATCAGCGAGGCCGGCGGTGAGTACTTTAACCTTGCGGTGACGCCGGGTTAGGGCGTGTGCCATGGTGGCGGCAGCGATACCTCCGCCGATAATTAGTACCGGCTCGTCACTTGCGGCCGGCGCGGTGCCGGGCGACGTTGCGCCGGTCGGAAAGTAGCCTCTGAGCATTTCACGCTTGCGGCCAAAACCAGCGACCTTGCTTACGCTATAGCCAGCTTGTTGCAAGCCACGGCGTACGGCTCCGGCGGCCGTAAAGGTGGCAAAAGTGCTACCCGGTGCGGCACTGCGGGCCATAGCGTCATAAAGATTCTGTTGCCACATCTGCGGATTTTTATCCGGCGCAAAGCCATCTAAAAACCAGGCATCCACCTGATTGACGGCGCCGGGCAGCCACTGCGGTAACTGTTCATGAATATCACCGAACCACAGATCCAGGGTGATCCGGCCGTCGGCCAACAGGCACCGGTGGCAGCCTGGGCCGGCTGCCGGATAAACCGCGAGCAATTCGTCGGCGAGGGGTTTTAATGCATTGAAATGACGAAGCGCGCGCGCCAGATCCTCAGGGCGCAGGGGATATTTTTCAAAGCTAATAAAATGCAGTTGTAGCGATGATGGCGCGTGCTGCAACAGCAGTTGCCAGGTGGCCAGCAGATTCAGACCGGTGCCAAAACCACTTTCAGCAATAACAAACCGGGACCCCGGATGGGTTTGCCAGCGCTCGGGGAGATCGTTATGCTGAAGAAACACGTATTGGCTTTCGTCTAAACCATTGTCATTGGTAAAATAGATATCATCAAAGGCGGTTGATACCGGCAAACCAAATTCGTTAAAAGTAACTTGTGCAGGAATTGGGGTAGCCACGTCATTTAACTCGCTTTGACTATAGGGATAACGAAACAAGGTTAATTACACGCTAGTGTAACAATATTTTGTTAAAAAAAGCGGAAAGCAGACCACTTTTTAACGGAAGTGGGCTACCATAGTCGGGCGCTCAGCAAGACAGGAAATCAGAATGAGAAGAGTAGTGATTACCGGACTTGGCATTGTGTCGAGTATCGGCGTGAACAAACAAGAGGTGTTGGAATCGCTTAAAAACGGGCGTTCGGGCATCGAGTTTTCTCAGGAATTTGCCGATATGGGTTTGCGGTGCAAGGTCTGGGGACCTGTCCGCACCAACCCGGCGGACCACATCGACCGCAAAGCCTTGCGCTTTATGGGCGATTCGGCTGCCTATGCTTATATGGCAATGGCGCAGGCGATTGAAGACGCTGGTCTGAGTGACGCAGAAGTCTCTAATCCGCGTACTGGCCTGGTTGTGGGTTCAGGTGGCGCCTCAGGCGAGCACCAGGTAGCTGCTGCTGACTTGCTGCGGGAAAAAGGCGTGAAGCGGGTTGGTCCTTATATGGTGCCACGCTGTATGGCGTCGACGACTTCCGCATGCCTGGCAACGCCATTCCAGATTAAGGGTGTTAACTATTCCATCAGTTCAGCTTGCGCAACATCAGCTCACTGTATTGGCCACGCCATGGAGCTGATTCAGTTTGGTAAGCAGGATCGTGTGTTCGCTGGTGGCGGTGAAGAACTGCACTGGACGCTGGGCATGGAATTTGACGCCATGGGTGCGCTGAGCACCAAATACAATGACACCCCTGAGCGCGCTTCGCGTACCTATGATGTCGATCGCGATGGCTTTGTACCAGCCGGCGGCGGTGGCATTCTGGTTATTGAAGAACTGGAAACCGCATTGGCACGGGGCGCGAAAATTTACGGTGAAATCGTCGGCTATGGCGCGACTTCAGATGGGTACGACATGGTCGCACCATCGGGCGAAGGCGCGGTGCGTTGCATGCAGATGGCGATGGAAACCGTCGATGGTCCGATTGATTATCTGAATACGCACGGCACCAGTACCCCGGTAGGTGATGCCAAGGAGCTTGAAGCCGTCAATATAGTATTTGGCGACAAACCGCCGATGATGAGTTCAACCAAGTCGATGACCGGGCATGCGCTGGGTGCGGCGGGCGTGCACGAAGCCATTTATTCATTGCTGATGCTGGAGAATAACTTTGTCGCTCCTTCTATCAACGTTGAAAATCTGGATCCGGCAGCTGAAGGCATGAACATTGTCACTGCAATGAAAGAAACCAAGCTGACAACGGTGATGTCGAACAGCTTCGGCTTTGGCGGAACCAATGCGACGCTGGTAATGCGCAAATACGAATAGTCATTGATTTTACGATGATTTGATTGATAAAAAAGGTGCGCATTTGCGCACCTTTTTGTATGCTCACCTTTTCGACTGACCAATCCTGGCCGCTATTCCGGACATCATGTATATACTTGCCGACGCAAATTTACCTCTGGCTGCTGAACTTTGCCAGCAGCTCTGCCGCGACGCAGGTTGCAGCACGGCAACTGTCGAGCTGTACAGCACCCGGCAACCCCCGGCAGCGCAGCTGGCTGCTGCGGAAGCCATGCTGGTACGTTCGGTAACCAAGGTGGACAGCGCGCTGTTGCAACAGGCGCCGCGGTTACGCTGGGTTGGTAGCGGTACTATTGGCACTGAGCATCTGGATGCCGGGGCCTTGACCGCCGCCGGGATCGCCTTTACCCATACCCCCGGCGTCAACGCTAACGCCGTTGGTGACTATGTCGCCAGTGCAGTGGCTGCGGTATCACTTCGACACGGGCAACTGCCCGCCGGGGAAGCCGCAATTATTGGTGCTGGCCATACCGGCAGAGCAGCAGGACAGCGCCTGGAAGGGCTTGGTTTGCAGGTGCATTATTATGATCCGCCATTGGTTGCCAGTGGCACCGCGATGGTGCCGGTGCATGCTGACTGGCAACGGGTACTCCGCTCGGCTGTCATCAGCTGCCATGTACCCCTGACAACCAGCGGACCCTGGCCGACCCGCTATTTGCTGGATGATAAGGCGGTAAAACAGCTGCTCCCGGATACCTTAATCATCAATGCCAGCCGTGGGCCGGTGATTGAGCAGCAGGCTATAGCCCGTGCCATTCAGCACCAGCCGGCTTTGCGCTGGGTGCTGGATGTTTGGGAGAGCGAACCACAGATAGCGGCAGATCTGCTACCCTATATTGAACTGGCTACGCCGCATATCGCCGGTCATAGTCTGGCCGGCAAACTCGGCGGAACCCGTCAGCTCTGCGCGCGGCTGGCCGCGCATCTGCGTTGGCCGGATAAACTACCGCCGCTAAGCGCCCTGTTAAACCGGTGGCCGACGGTAACCGGCGACCGGCAGTTTTATTCTGTCGACGCGCCTGACTGGCAAACACTGGCATCCTGGGTACTGGCCATTTATGATATACGGCAAGACGATAAACAATTGCGGGCCGCGCCGCCTACGCCAATAGCGTTTGATGCGCTGCGGCGCAACTATCAGCCCCGGGCCGAATTAAACTCCGGACTGGTTAGTGGTGGTGCCTGGATTAATGAGCCGTTCTGGCAACAACGACTGCAACAACTGAATTTGAGGAGTAACGATGTCACGAGCTTTTAATGTCGCCGTTTTGGGTGCCACAGGGCTGGTCGGTCAGCATATGATTGAGCTGCTGGAAAAACGTGAGTTCCCGATAGGTGAGCTTTTCCCATTGGCAAGCAGTCGTTCCGCCGGCGGTACTGTAAAATTCCGCGGCGAAGATGTCACCGTCCAGGATGCGGAGAAATTTGACTGGACACAGGTTGAACTGGGCTTTTTCTCTGCAGGCGGCTCGATTTCACGCATTTACGCGCCACGTGCCGCTGAAGCCGGCTGTGTGGTTATCGATAATACCTCTGAATTTCGTTATGAAGAGGATATTCCGTTGGTGGTGCCGGAAGTAAACGCGCACGCCCTGGCAGATTTCCGTAACCGGAATATTATTGCCAATCCGAATTGCTCGACCATACAAATGCTGGTGGCGCTGAAACCCATATATGATGCGGTTGGTATTGATCGGATCAATGTGGCAACCTATCAGTCGGTATCCGGGGCAGGTAAAGAAGCCATTGATGAACTGGCGCGTCAGACTGCGGCGTTATTGAATGGCCGGCCGGTGGAGGTAGAAACCTTCTCGCGGCAGATAGCCTTTAACTGTATTCCGCAGATTGATGTGTTTTTAGATAACGATTACACCAAAGAAGAAATGAAGATGTTCTGGGAAACCCAGAAAATTTTTGGTGACACCAGCATTCGGGTAAATGCTACAGCTGTGCGGGTACCAGTATTTTTTGGTCACGCCGAGGCGGTACACATTGAAACCCAACAGCCGATTGACGCGGAGCAGGCTAAAGAGCTGCTGCGCCAGGCGCCGGGGGTGGTCTTGCTGGAAAATAACGATGACTTCCCGACACAGGTAGGTAATGCTGCTGGTCGCGATGAAGTTTTTGTCGGCCGGGTACGCAATGATATCTCGCATCCTCAGGGGCTGAACCTGTGGGTTGTCAGTGACAATGTGCGTAAGGGAGCGGCCACCAACAGTGTGCAAATTGCTGAACATCTGATAAAAGACTATATATAAATTTAACTTCACGGGCCATGCACCATGGAAGCAGGATCATGATAAGGATAATAAAAACAGCATTGATCAGCGTAATCTTAGCTGCAGGCAGTGGTATGGCAGGCTATTCCCAGGCGAGCAACGCGGGCGCGGTCACGCTCTTCGCGTTCCAGGGGCAGGTGACCACCCGCTGGCAGCTGGATCGTTTTGGCCCCATAGTGTCATCTGATACTTTATGGAGCATTGCTTCGTATTATGGCCGGCAACGTGATATGACCGTTTATCAGATGATGGACGCGATCGTTGCCGCTAACCCCCGTGCGTTTATTAATAATCAGCCTGATCGCATGATGAATGGCTATTACCTGACTATCCCCGGCGGACCGGCTTCTGACGACGCGACTAAGGCGGCAGCTACCACTGATGCTGCGGACCCGGCTGCGCAGCCAGTGGCGCCCGCAACGGATCCAGGTGTGGTGCAATTTGATGTAGGTGAATTAACAGCTTTAAGGGATCAACTGGCCGATTCCATTACTCTGATCGAAACACTGCAAACGCAAAATACCAGCCTGCAGGATCGCCTGCAGCAGGTAACCGCTGAACTGGCTCAACTAAAAGCTCAGGTCAATGAAGATCGTGAGGTCGACCGCGAGATAGCGGCGCTGGCCAGTGAGATTCAGAAAGACTATCCGGAGAAAGAAGCAACCGAAGAGCGGATTGCCGATCAGTCTCAAACTGCAGGCTCACCGGTAAAAGAGACTGCAACAGAGACAGCCACAGAGACTGCTGCAGAAGTGACCACCGAGGCAATTAGTGAACCGGTAGCAGCGCCAGTGGAGGAAGAGGCGCTGACCCCACCCGCTAAGGACCCGGTAAGCACTGATTTTATTGACTGGCTGCTGCAGCCATTTCAGCTATTGCTGACGGTGTTGATCCCCTTGCTGCTGGCAGTCATCTTCTGGTATCTGCTTTATGTGCGCCGGCTGAACCGTGAAACCCCTGGGACGTATAACCGCGCGGTCGAAGCAGCAGCGCGCGAGCGGTCTGGTGGTGCGAGAGAAGAGAGCCCGGCAGCAGCGGCGGCAGCACCGCTGGCGACAAACACGGAAGTACAAACTGAGCCTGAGGACGAGCCGGAAGTTGAAGCGGATTCGGTGGCTGAAGTTGAAGAGAGCCGTGAACCCCCGATTTATGCTGAGGATCAACCGCAGGAAGATGACGCAGACGCGGTGGCTGAAGTTGAAGAGAGCCGTGAACCCCAGATTGATGCTAAGGATGAGCCACAGGAAGATGAAGCAGACGCGGTGGCTGAAGTTGAAGCGCGCGGTGAGCATCAGCTGAAGGCTGATGAAGACGTTCCGGCGGCAGATATTGACGAACAGCTACTGGCAGATCTGGAAAGCGATTTTGAGCTGGATGCCGAGGTTGAAACTCAGCTTGAACCTGAAATAGATGCAGAGTCAGTCGCCGAAGTTGAGCTGCAAACAGAGCCAGAATCAGAGCCGGAAGCTGAAATCGAGCCAGAGACTGAGGCTGAGCCAGAGCCAGAGGAAGAAACAGCAGCAACAGATAAGACCGCAAGTAAGGAAGAAACCTCGCTGGATGACGATCTGGCTGGCCTGGATTCTTTCGGCGGACTGAAGCTGGAAGACGAAGAAGCGCCTGAAGCGGGCAGTCGATATGTGTCTATTGATGAACTCATTGATGAGGCAGAAGCGAGCGAGGCTGATGACGATGAGGATGATCCTTATAATCCGCAACGGGTCAGCGATGCATTAGGTGATATCGATAGTGATCAGCAAGATAGTGATCAGCAAGACCGTGCTGACCATGACGATGAAACCTCTGCCGATGAAAGCAAATCGCCGGCGGCGATGCTGGATTTGGCCCAGGCATATATTGATATGGGTGAACTGGATGATGCCCGTGATCTGCTGGTAAAGATTGTCAAAGCCGATGATGATGAAGCGCAGCGCGATGCACAGCAGCTGTTGCAACAGTTGGACGGTCAGGCAGGTCGATGAGTAGTACGCGCATAGCGCTCGGTATTGAGTACGACGGCAGCAGTTTTTACGGTTGGCAGCGGCAACGGGAAGTTATCTGTGTGCAGGAAGTGCTCGAACGGGCGCTGAGTAAGGTAGCGAATCACCCTGTTCAAGTAACCTGCGCCGGGCGTACGGACGCCGGAGTGCATGCTACTGGTCAGGTGGTACACTTCGATACTACGGAAGCGCGTAATCTGCCCGCCTGGACGATGGGGGTGAACAGTAATCTGCCTGATGGTGTTGCGGTTCGCTGGGCTCAGCACGTCAGTGAGAACTTCAGCGCCCGCTTTAGTGCAACCGCCCGACGCTACCGCTATATTATCTGTAATACCCGCCTACGGCCTGCGATTCTGGCACGGGGCGTCAGCCATTACCATCAGCCGCTGGCGGTAGGAAACATGCATGCAGCAGCTCAGGCGCTGCTGGGCGAGCATGATTTCAGTGCCTTTCGCGCTGCACAGTGTCAATCGCACTCGCCGAATCGTTGCGTAACCAAACTTAACGTGAGCCGTTATGGCGATTATGTGGTCGTGGATATTACTGCTAACGCATTTTTGCACCATATGGTGCGCAATATTGTCGGTAGCTTGCTGGAAGTCGGTAAAGGCGAGCAATCTGTTAGCTGGCCCGGTGAACTGCTGGCTGGCCGGGATCGCAATCTGGCAGCGGCAACAGCTAAAGCCCACGGGCTGTATCTGGTACAGGTGTACTATCCTGATGAGTTTAGCATCCCGGTAATGCCACCCGGGCCCTTATGGTTACCGGGAACCGGTGCGTCGGAGCACAGTTAAGACCACTTTTTACTCCCTTCAATTGGCCTGATATGCTTTAATATAAGGTATGTTCAGGCTGAAATAGCTGCAATCAACTATCAACATAACGGGATTTTATGAGCTGGATTGAGCGGATTCTTGCAAAACCCAAGAGCGGTAAACGTCGCAATATACCCGAGGGGGTCTGGTCAAAGTGCACGAGTTGCGATGCCATTCTCTATGGCGCCGATCTGGAGCGCAGTTTAGGTGTATGCCCTAAATGTGATCATCATATGCGGCTGCCGGCGCGGCGTCGACTGGATAGCTTCCTGGATACCGGTTCAGCAACGGAAATTGGCGCTGAGCTTGAGCCAAAAGATATCCTCAAATTCCGCGACTCGAAAAAGTATAAAGATCGGCTGGCGGCGGCTCAGAAAGCCACCGGTGAGAAAGACGCACTAGTGGTGCAAAAGGGCAAGCTTAAAGGAATGCCGATAGTTGTTGCTGCTTTTGAATTTGAATTTATGGGCGGCTCTATGGCTTCGGTAGTCGGCGCTCGCTTTGTCAAAGCTGTAGAAGAGTGCCTGCGTGAGCGTTGCCCGCTGGTTTGCTTCTCAGCCTCAGGTGGGGCGCGGATGCAGGAAGCATTAATGTCCCTGATGCAAATGGCGAAAACCTCAGCCGCACTGGCGCGCATGAGTGAAGAAGGCATTCCTTATATTTCGGTACTGACCGACCCGACTATGGGGGGTGTTTCAGCTAGTCTTGCGATGCTTGGCGATGTGAATATCGCCGAGCCTGAAGCGCTGATTGGTTTCGCCGGCCCGCGAGTCATCGAGCAGACAGTTCGCGAAACCTTACCCGAAGGTTTCCAGCGTGCTGAGTTTCTGGTGGATCACGGGGCGATCGATATGATTGTTGATCGTCGCCAATTGCGTAACCGGATTGCCGCGCTGCTGTCAAAATTTCAACATCATGCCCCTCTTGCTGATGAATTTTAATGACTACAGCGGTTACTCCTCCTGACCCGTCAGCCGGGCTCGATGCCTGGCTGAGCTATCTTGAACGGCTCCACCACAAACCTATTGAACTCGGTCTCGACCGCATTAAGCGGGTGGCTGAACGCCTGCAACTGACCACCACCGATGCCAAAGTGATCACCGTTGCTGGCACCAACGGCAAGGGCTCCACCGTGCGCTATCTGGAGACTATCCTGCGCGCGGCAGGCTATCAGACCGGTGTTTATATCTCGCCGCACCTGCAGCGTTATGAGGAACGGGTTAGGGTGGCCGGAGCCGAGCTTGACGAGACGCGCCATGTCGATGCATTTGCCGCTATTGAAGCGGCTCGCGGCGAGGTGTCGCTGACCTACTTCGAATTTGGCACCCTGGCGGCTTTCTGGTTGCTGCAACAGCACCAACTGGATGTCTGGATACTTGAAGTTGGGCTGGGCGGACGACTGGATGCCGTTAATATTATCGATGCCGACGTTGGCGTATTGACCAGTGTTGGTATCGATCATATCGGCTTTCTCGGCCCGGACCGCACGGGCATTGCCCGTGAAAAAGCCGGTATTTTTCGCCCCGGGCGGCCAGCTGTATGCGGCGAACCTGATTTTCCTGAGGTGGTGCGCAACGAATTACAGCAACGCGGCATTGAATTGCTGCGCGTTGGTTTTGATTTTGACTATGGAATGACTGAAACGGGCGACTGGTTCTGGCGCGACCAGGATAAAGAGCTGAGCGCTTTGCCTCTGCCGCAATTGCCGCTGCCAAACGCCGCCACCACACTGGCTGCGCTGCAGCAGTTACCCTTGCCAGTCAGTCGCGAAGCCATTGATAAGGGCTTGCGCGAGGCCCGTGAACCGGGGCGATTGCAGCTCTTGCAGGGCGAGCCTGATACGCTGCTTGATGTGGCACATAATCCCCATGCCGCGCGCTACCTGGCCAGTTATATCCGGACCCGTTATCCCCAGCGCCCCGTCTATGCGGTGGTCGGCATGCTTAATGATAAAGATATTGCCGGTACGCTGACAGAGCTTACTGGCACGGTGAAACGCTGGTATTTTGCTGACCTGCATGAGCCACGCGGTGCCCGCGCAGCTGAACTACAACAGGCGGTGGCCGGCGACCTCAGCGCGAAGCAATTCAATACGGTTACAGACGCCTATCAGGCCGCCTGTCAGCAAGCTCTGGCAGAGCAGGACACAGGAGCGGGGCACAGGCCACTGGTATTGGTCTGCGGCTCGTTTTACACTGTCGGTAAAATACCGGCCGTTAGGGAGCAATAAGATGGCATCGCAATTACAGAACCGACTGGTTGGTAGTGTTATTCTCATCGCGTTGGCAGTGATTATTTTACCTGAACTGCTAGACGGGAAGCAGGTTCAGGATCAGGAAGCTTTCGAAACGATCCCTTTGCAGCCTCAGGTTGAAGTCGCTGAGATCCCGGTGAAAACTATCGCTGAGGATAAAGAATTGCAGCACTCTGACAGCGTCGCCACTGACGATATACAGGTAACCGCCGACCGGGCCCCGGAAGTGGCTGCCGATGTCAGCGATGAACCCCGACCGCCAGCGGCACCTGTCACTGGCTCACTCAAACAAGCTGGCTGGGTTATCCAGATGGGCGTATTCCGTAACCAGGAATCCGTCGATCAACTGATTGAGACATTGCGGCAGCGGGGCTACCGCGCCTACCGTGAACAGGTCAGTATTAATGGTGAGAACCTGACTAAGCTTATGGTGGGGCCGGCCCTGACTCAGGAAGAGCTGGAGCAGCAATTAGAGAAGCTGAACGAGCTGGTGGGAGCGGAAGGCCGGATTCTCCGCTTCACCCCCTGATGACGATCAAAAAGTAGCGTAATTGGTCGTCATTTCTGGTACACTTCGCGCGTTCTGAATCTGCCTTAGGAATCCCATTATGGTCTGGGTTGATTATGCTATTTTGATTTTGATCGCGTTTTCCACGTTGGTCAGTCTTACCCGCGGTTTTGTCCGTGAAGCCATGTCGCTGGCGGTGTGGATTGCGGCGTTTCTGATTGCCAGTTTTTACTACGAAGATCTGGCTGCCTGGTTTACCCGTCTGGAAGATCCCATGGTCCGTAACGCGGCCGCTATTCTTGCGCTCTTTATCGCGACCTTAATCGTTGGCGCGGTCGTGAACTTTGTGCTTGGGCAGTTGGTCGATAAGACCGGCCTGACCGGCACGGACAGGGTGCTGGGCGGTGTATTTGGCGCTTTGCGCGGGGTTTTGATCGTCAGCGCCTTATTATTTTTTATGGATTCGTTTACCGCGCTGGCAAGCAGCGACTGGTGGGTGAACTCCACCCTGATCCCGCATTTCGGTATTTTTATTCAGTGGTTTTTTGAGTATCTGGAGCAAACGTCAAGTTTTCTTCCTAAACAAGTGTAACGAGGTTGTTCAGGCATGTGTGGCATTGTAGGTATAGTCGGTAAGGATCCAGTTAATCAGGCGTTGTACGATAGCCTGACGATGTTACAACATCGGGGACAAGATGCCGCTGGCATCATGACAGTTCACAACAACACGCTGCGGTTGCGTAAAGCCAACGGTTTAGTGCGTGATGTGTTTCACACCCGGCATATGCACCGACTGGCCGGCAATGTCGGTATCGGACATGTCCGTTATCCTACCGCCGGCAGTTCCAGTTCCGCCGAAGCACAGCCGTTTTACGTGAATTCGCCGTTTGGTATTGCGCTGTCGCACAACGGCAACCTGACCAACGCGCGCGAACTGCATGAACGCTTGTTTGATTCAGCGCGCCGGCATATCAATACCACGTCAGATTCAGAGATCTTGCTGAATATCCTGGCCCATGAACTCTATCAACAGAACAGTCTGAGTCTCAGTGCTGATGACGTGTTTGCGACGGTCAGCCGGGTACACCGGAAGATTCGCGGTGCCTACGCTGTAGTGGCGATGATTATCGGCCATGGCATGTTGGCATTCCGTGATCCCTGGGGTATTCGTCCGCTGGTGCTTGGCCAGCGCGAGACGGCTAAAGGCAACGAGTATATTGTGGCTTCAGAAAGCGTTGCGATCGACGGTACCGGCTTTAAATATATTCGTGATATCGAGCCTGGCGAAGCCATTTATATATCTGAAGACGGCGAACTCTTTTCACGCCAGTGCGCGGATAACCCGCAGCATTGTCCCTGTATTTTTGAATACGTTTATTTTGCGCGCCCCGATTCTTTTATCGACAAAATCTCCGTTTATGCTTCCCGCGTGAATATGGGTCGCAAGCTGGGCGAAAAAATTAAGCGCGATTATGCGCATCTCGATATTGATGTGGTGATTCCGATCCCTGAAACCAGCTGTGATATCGCGCTGGAGATGGCCAATGTGTTGGATCTTCCGTATCGTCAGGGCTTTGTAAAAAACCGCTACATTGGCCGTACCTTTATCATGCCGGGCCAGACTCAGCGCCGAAAATCGGTGCGACGTAAGCTGAACGCAATTGGCGCGGAGTTCCGCGGTAAGAACGTACTGCTGGTAGACGATTCCATCGTGCGGGGCACCACCTCAGAGCAGATTATCGAGATGGCGCGGGAAGCAGGGGCTAAGAAGGTTTACTTTGCCTCAGCAGCGCCGGAAATTCGTTTCCCCAACGTCTATGGTATTGATATGCCAAGCGCCAACGAGCTGATTGGCCATGGTCGCGAAGCAGATGAAATCAATGCCCTGATCAAAGCTGATGGTCTGATTTATCAGGAACTGGATGACCTGATTGCCGCGGTAAAGGAAGAGAATCCTTCAATTCAGCGGTTTGAGACATCCGTATTCAGTGGTGAATATATTACCGGTGATATTGATCAGGACTATCTGGATCGACTGGATGCGGCGCGCAATGACGTGGTTCGTTCAGGTGATGCCAGCAGTGAAGACGCTAACCTTGAAATGCATAACGAGAGCGATGACGATTAGTCATCGCGCTCGTATGCGTCGCTTGTGTCGGATAGTTCGTGCCGCATAACGCGGCACAGCTGATTACAACTGGAAGGCGTAAACAGACCCGAGTTTCAGGATCTGGGTCAGTTCATCAAGGGCAGTGCGTGATTCGTTCAGCAATTGCGGGTCACGCAAATCGTCCACGCTAAGTTCATCCCGGTAGTGCTGGTCAACCCACTGATTTAATCGGTTAAACAGCACCTCATCCAGAATAACTGCCGGATTCACTGCGGCTAGTTCCTGATCAGTCAGAGCTACCCGCAGGCGCAAGCATGCCGGGCCGCCGCCGTTGCGCATACTTTGTTTTACATCAAAATAGTGAACCTGTCGGATCGGCGTGTCGCGGGTCACCAGGTCGGCAAGGTAGGCACTGACGCGCTCATTTTCCTGACATTCGGTAGGGGCGATAATCACCATGGTGCCGTCTGGCAAACTAATCAGCTGGGTATTAAACAAATAGGTCTGCACAGCGTCGGCGACCGACACTTCACTATCTTTTACCTCGATGAAATAAACTTTCTGGTCACCGAATTTTTGCTGGATTTCGCGCTTTTTAGCGGCGGTGTCAAGGAATGCCTGTTCATGATAGAAGAGGACGTTCTTATTACCCACGGCAATGACATCGTTGTGGAATACACCCTGATCAATAACTGCCGGATTCTGCTGGATGAAAATAGTGTTATCTTCAGATAGCCCGTGCAGGCGGGCAATAGCCGCAGAAGCCTCAAAGGTCTGCCGCGCCGGATAGCGGGTTGGCGCCGGCTTACTGCTGTCGAAAGCGTAGCGGCCAAAGGTAAAGAGTTCGACCCCGGCATGACCGTATTCACTGCACAGGCGGGTATGATTGGCTGCACCTTCATCACCGAAGTGTTCGTTGTCAGGTAAGTGCAGATGATGCGCAAAGTAATGCCGATCTGCGAACATCGCCTGCAGGATACGACCACTGGTGATCGGCTCAAGCGAGCGGTGGAATTTATTGGTCAGGTTGGCTGGCGTAAAATGCACTTTGCCATCGCGGGTATCGGCACCGGGGGAAACTGTTGCGGCATTGGCCGTCCACATACTGGAAGCCGAGCAGACTGCCTGAAAAATGGCCGGCGCTTTGTGCGCCGCTGCAGCCAGTATTTCGCCGTCGGTACCGGTAAAGCCTAACCGACGCAGCGCCAGCACGTCAGGGCGCTCCTGCGGGGCTAATACACCCTGTACCATACCCATGTCATGCAGGGCTTTCATTTTTTCCAGGCCTTGGCGTGCTGCAGAGCGCGGGCTCGAAACCGCTTTGGCATTACTCAGTGATGCCACGTTACCAAAAGATAAGCCGGCGTAATTGTGGGTCGGCCCTACCAAACCATCGAAGTTAGCTTCCAGGTGCTTAATGCTCACTGATTCCTCCACTGCGGTTGCAAGTATTTATTTCGCGGCTATTATACGCACAAAGTTGGTTCAGGTGTAAGGCTATCAGTTTAGATAAACAGCGGCCTGTAGCGACATGAGCGGGTATCTTGCATGGATATCCCGGCAGTACGAATTTTTATGATTTTTGATCTTGACGGTTGTGAACTGACTACAGAACAGATATATCTAAAAAAAGAACCCCTGAATCTAACTACGATATAGAGAGTCGCATGGCAAAAGCTCTGGTTATTGTTGAGTCGCCCGCAAAAGCGAAAACAATTAATAAATATCTCGGAAATGATTATATCGTCAAATCCAGTATCGGCCACGTCCGCGATCTGCCGACCCGCTCCACCTCTACTGTGAAAACCAAGCCGCCCGCCGAGGTGCGCAAAATGTCGCCGGAGAAAAAAGAAGCCTACCGGCAGGAGCGCGAGCTAAAGAAGCTGGTCGCGCGGATGGGGGTAGACCCGGAACATAACTGGCAAGCCGAATATGAAGTACTGCCCGGCAAAGAAAAAGTCGTTAATGAACTGAAGAAGCTCGCCGCCAAGGCTGACGCCATTTATCTGGCAACGGATTTGGATCGCGAGGGAGAGGCGATTGCCTGGCACCTGCGGGAACTTATCGGTGGCGACGATACCCGCTTTCATCGCGTGGTATTTAATGAAATCACCAAGAATGCCATCCAGGAAGCATTTTCTCATCCGTCAGTGCTGAATATTGACCGGGTGAATGCTCAGCAGACCCGCCGCTTCCTCGATCGGGTGGTCGGCTTTATGGTCTCTCCGTTGTTATGGAAGAAAATTGCCCGGGGGCTCTCGGCCGGACGGGTGCAATCTGTAGCAGTACGACTGGTCGTTGAACGCGAACGCGAAATTAAGGCTTTTGTTCCGGAAGAGTTCTGGGATATTTATGCGGATTTAAATACTGCCACAAAAGCAGCCTTACGCATGCAGGTGCAGAAGCATCGGGGAAAAACCTTTAAAGCCACCAATAAACAAGCGGCCGATAAAGCCGTCGGCGCTTTAAAGAATGCCGATTACACTGTGATCGAGCGTGAAGATAAGCCTACCAGTAGCCGGCCTTCAGCACCTTTCATTACCTCAACCTTGCAACAGGCTGCCAGCACCCGGCTTGGCTTTGGCGTGAAAAAAACGATGATGATGGCCCAGCGGCTTTATGAAGCAGGCCACATTACCTACATGCGTACCGACTCAACCAATCTCAGTCAGGACGCCGTAGCGGCCTGTCGTGACTATATCGGCAAGCAGTATGGCAAAGACTACCTGCCGCCGAAGCCAATGATGTACGGTTCGAAGCAGGGCGCTCAGGAAGCCCATGAAGCCATCCGGCCATCTGAGGTGAAGGTGAAGTCAGAGCAGTTGCGGGATATGGAACGCGACGCGCAGCGACTTTATGAGCTCATCTGGCGCCAGTTCGTGGCCTGTCAGATGACGCCGGCCCAGTATGACGCGACCACCATTACGGTACAGGCCGGTGACTATGAACTCAAAGCCCGGGGACGGGTGCTACGCTTTGCCGGTTGGACGAAAGTACAACCGCCAGCCGGTTCGAAAAGTGCCGAAGACGCCACCTTGCCGGATGTACGCAAGGGCGAACCGCTGGAACTGCTGAAGCTGGATCCGCAGCAGCACTTTACCAAACCGCCGGCTCGCTTCGGTGAAGCGTCGCTGGTGAAAGAGCTCGAAAAACGCGGTATCGGCCGTCCGTCTACTTATGCTTCGATCATTTCGACGATTCAGGAACGCGGTTATGTGCGCGTCGACAGCCGCCGCTTCTATGCCGAGAAAATGGGCGAAATCGTTAATGACCGGCTGATCGAAAACTTTTCGCGGCTGCTGAACTACAACTTCACCGCCGAGATGGAGCAGGCGCTGGATGATATCGCTGAGGGTAAGCGGAACTGGAAAGAGACCCTCGATGCGTTTTATGAAGAGTTTAAACAAAAGCTGGAACAGGCTGAACTGCCGCCGGAAGACGGTGGCATGCGCGGCAACGAGATGGTCCTTACCGATATTGACTGCCCGACCTGTGGTCGCAAAATGGGTATTCGTACGGCCAGCACCGGCGTTTTCCTGGGCTGCTCCGGATACGAGTTGCCAGCCAAAGAGCGCTGCACCCAGACAATTAATTTGCTGCCTGGCGATGAAGCGATCAAGGTAACTGACGAAGACGAGTTGGAAACCGAAGTCTTGCGTTCTAAGAAACGTTGTCCGGAATGCGGTACCGCGATGGATAGCTATCTGATTGATAAAGAACGCAAGCTACACGTGTGTGGTAATAACCCAGCTTGCTCGGGACAATTAGTGGAGCAGGGCGAATTCCGGATTAAAGGTTACGACGGCCCGGTACTTGAGTGTGACCGTTGCAGCAGCGAAATGCAGCTGAAAACCGGGCGTTTCGGTAAATACTTTGACTGCACCAACAGCGAGTGCAGTAATACGCGCAAATTGCTGAAGAATGGCCAGCCAGCGCCACCGAAAGAGGATCCCGTGCCATTCCCGGAGCTTGAATGTGAGCAGTCAAATGCCCACTTTGTGTTACGTGACGGCGCTTCTGGTATTTTTCTGTCCGCCAATACCTTTCCCCGGTCGCGGGAAACCCGGGCGGTTAAAGTTGCTGAACTGCAGCGCTTCAAAGAACGCTTGCCATCCAAGTTCCATTATCTGACGGAAGCACCAGCTACCGATGATGCCGGTAACGAAGCGATTGTTCGCTATAGCCGTAAGCAAAAAGAGCAATATGTCATCACTGAGGAAAACGGCAAGCCAACTGGCTGGCAGGCGTTTTACCGGGACGATGAATGGCAGGTTTCCGCAGCAAAAAAAGCAGCAAAAAAACCAGCTAAGAAAAAGAAAGAATAATAGAGGATTAAACCTACAGCATTAGAAGATGTTCGCGCCTTGCCGGTCACTCAGGCATTCGCTAGAGTGATAAAACATCACCAAGGATGGTGATGGGAATCCGACAAGGAGGTCACATGGTTAATCAACCAGTCCGGGCGCAAGTCCATCTGTTCGCCACCGCAGGTAGTCTGATACTAGGCTGCTTGTGGTCGGCGGCGGTAACCGCACAGACAATTTGCCCACCCTTTAATCTCAGCGCCATGGCATTGCCCATGGCGCGCGAAGATGTGTCGCTGCAGCTAACCGAAGGCTTATTGCAACCGCAGCTCGAAGCGCTGCTGAACCGCCACTTCCAGGTCGATGTGGTGGACTGGCAGGCATCTCCACACCACCGCTGGCCAGCTGATTTCCGCTTGCAGGCACCAACCTGGCCAGAACTGCTGGAGCGGCTGCTACGGCCTTACCGGCTGGCTATTACCCTTTACCCGAACCGCATGGCAAAGATTGCTTATCAGCCGTCGGGTGGAGGAACCCTATGAAGATCATCAGCGGGCTGTTGCTGGCGCTCCTGGTCAGCGGCTGTCAGAGCGCAAACGGCGACTTTGAAAGTCAGCGGCAGCTGGCCCTCGATAGCTTGCTGCAGGCCCAGCAGCAGACACTCACCAGGGCTGACGATTTAGTTACCTATAGTGATGACTTCTATATTCCACCGCTGGCGGCGGAAGTCGAAGCACAACCCAAATGGTATTCCAGGCCGGTGGAGGTGGCGGTGGACGGGATGACTGCCCGCGCCCTGTTGGCTCAGACACTGGGAGCGCAGCAGGTGGTGGCACAGTTTCTGGAGCCGGAGCTGGCGCAACAGGAACTGAGCCTGGCGTATAGTGGTTCGCTTGGTGGGCTGCTGCGGCTGATCACCGCCGAAACTGGCTGGCATGCGGATATCAGCCGCGATCAGGTCAGTTTGAGCCGTTACCGCATTGCCGAGTTTGATGTTGCCTTCCTGGCTGGCAATACCAACTTTTTTATGGGAAACAGCGACAGTCAGGGCGGCGGCAACGCAACTGCCGCGCAGTCAGGTGGTGGCCAGCAGATGCAGCAAATGAGCTTAGGCTCTGGCAGCGAACAGTACCTTAACTTCAGCAGCAAAGAGTTATCGGTGTGGGACGATCTGGAGCGGGCGCTGGGGATGTTGTTGTCACCGACCGGGCAGTTGAGCGTCAACCAGAGTTCAACCTCTGTGCTGGTTCGTGACTTTCCTCATCATGTGGCCCAGGTTGAAGCCTATCTGGAGCAGCAGAATGAACGGCTGATGCGTCAGGTGTCTATCGAAGTGCAGATTATTGATGTCACCTTTAACGATGAGCAGCAATTTGCGATTGACTGGCAGGCGCTGTTACGCACCGCCGGAGGCGAAGGGGTGCTGGGGCTGGATTCTGCTTCCGTCAGTGCTATTGGCGGCACTGCTGGCACACGCCTGGTGTGGGAGCAGCAAGCGGGTTCGGCGAAGGGCTCACGGCTGTTTCTGGAAGCGCTGGAACAGCAGGGCCTGGTACAAATGAGTAGTCACCCGCGGTTAATCAGCCTGAACAACCAGATTGCTAAGATAGTGCTTGAGGATAATGCCACTTATCTGGCCGCAGCGGGCACCACCAGCACGCCCAATGTCGGTACTACCGAAACCTTGCAGCCAGGGGTTGTCACCACCGGGTTTGAACTCTATGTACTGCCAAGCATCCGCGCCGGCGAAGTTATTCTGCAGTTGTCCACTGAGTTATCGGACCTTGAGCGAATTGATGAAATTCGCTCGGGCGATCAACTGATTCAGACCCCTCATACCAATCGTAAAAAGTTCTTTATGAAAGCGCTGATTGAAGACGGCCAGACCCTTCTGCTTACCGGCCTGCGTAACGAACGGAACCAGCATCTTGAGCAAAAATCGTGGTTGAGTATGGTGCTTGGTGGTGGTCAGGGACATCAGCAGCGTCGCAGTGAAACATTGTTGCTGCTGACACCGCGCATCGTTAACCAAGGGACCAGGCTATGAGTGCCGGAATCATTGTCAACGGCTGGCGCCAGCAGAGTTCAGACCGGCGTCAGATCCTGCGTTGGCTGGCTGAAGCCAGGCAGCTCGGTTTTGCCTGCTACAGTCTGCACCGGGTTCGTCAGCACTACTGGTTATGTTGCATGGCGGCCGGGTTGCGGCCTAATGCGGTGGCAGATATAGCGGTGCTGCTGCAACACCAGTTCAAAGCTGAATCACACCTGCTTTATCTGCAATTTGATGCTGCCCAGCTGATTTGCGTCCACTGGCAGGAATTCAGGCTACGCAGTTGTATCGCCCTGAGTGCTGATGAAGCAGGGCTGGAGCGATTCCGGTTATTGTGTCAGGGACTACAGATCACGCTGGCAAAAACGGGAGCGATGCAGCCCAGGATAATCATCGCAGGTAAGCTACCATCATCGCTACGTAGTGAGATAAGCCAGTTTGCGGCGTCCGCTGAACAGATTTCACCGGATGTCTGTTTATCCGAAAAAGTACCTCCTGCAGCCCGGTTCACCGCTATCAGTAAGTCCCCGTCATGGCATCGCCGACACTTATGGCTCGCGGCGCTTATGGTGGCTCTGGGCATTGGCATGTACCTGACCTGGATGTGGTGGCCTGCACCGGAGCCTGCGCCGGTTGCGCGCCAGGTAGTTACGGTAAAACTGCCCGGCTTGCCACTGGCGCAGCTGCAGGCATTGCAACATGCTATACATGAACTTAATGCGCTGGGGGGCTGGCAGCTTGAGCAACTTATGCTCAATGAAGAGGGGCTGCACGGGCTGCTGCGGCGCACTTACGGCTTAAACCAGGAGCTCCGTAGTCAGCTTGACGATCGCTGGACAGTTTATTTTAGCAATGATGAAGCGCGCCTCCAGATCGCCGGACCAACAGCAGCAGATGAAAATAGCCTGGCGTTGCCAGCTTTTGACTATGAAAAGCAACTGCAGCGATTTACTGAAGCGCTACCGGACTACCTGCCTGCGGTGCGTTTAGCGTTGGGACAAGCAGCAACGAATACCCACTTACGCTGGCAGAGCCTGAGTCTGAATTTGCCGGCCTTTACCTTATTGGACCTGGAATTACTAACCCTGTTACTGGCGGATGCTCCGGTTCGGGTCAGCCTGGTGCGGATCAATCCGGGCTCACCTGCCAACGCCACCATTGAACTGCAATTCATTGCCCGACAACCTTATGCCGGAGGAAATCAACCATGATAATCGCCTTGTTTAGCTTGCTGTTGACTGCCGCTGATACTGATTCTCAGCCGCCCGCCTCAGCGCTGCAACAGCAGTACGAATTAATTAAGAGCTTACGCACCCAGGAACTGGCCGAGCTTCAGGCTGCCTCACGAGCTCGGCAGATGCAGCACGAGCTGCAGGTGGCTGAGGCGGAGCATTCTATCCGTTCACTGGGCCAGCCGACAGCTCGTGCCACTGAGTCTGCCGGACCCAGCCTTGAGGATTATCAACTGGTGGGCGTGGTGCAGGGCGAAGGCTCCTCACAGGTGTTGCTGCGTTTACACCAGCAACTGGTCAGACTGACTATCGGTGTAACCGATGCCAGCGGCCTTTATGCAGAAGTTACCGGTACCGCTGTACGGTTGAGTAAAGCGGGTAAGCATCGGTTGCTACCGCTGCCGAGAGGGTGGTGAGATGAAACAAATGAACTCGGCTGAATTACGCCAGTGTGAGGTGCTGGACCCGCTGCTGGATGCCTGTCTGGCGCTAACCGAAAACGCGCTTGATGAGGAGATTGCGGTGATCGTCACGAAAGAGGGCCTGATAGTGGCCTCCGCTGCGGCCTGGCAAGAAGCTCAGTTAGCTATCGGAAACCTGACTATGCTGATGAGCAAGCACGGAGTTGCCAGCTGTTATTTCCTGCTCGGTGACGCCCGCGAAATAAGAACGGTATTACATGATGCTGATGCCAGCCGTCGGCAGCAGCTTAATCATGGTAGTCAGTTGCAGTTGGATCATACCCGGGCCCAGCAGGCACTCGAAGACCTGGTTCATCAGGCATTGACGCTCAACGCTTCAGATATTCACCTGTTGTTTGACCAGCAACAGGCATCGCTGTCATTCCGGGTCCACGGTCGCATGGCCGGTCGGGTAGAGCGCAGCCGTGAAACGCTGGTCGCGGCCATTGCCGCTGCGCTCAATACCCGTTCTGACGACTTTCACGAACTATTCGATGAGCAGCGGCTGTCCAGTGCCAGTATCAATGTAACCCTGGTTCGCGATGGCAAGCCACAGCGCGTTCGGCTGCGGGTCCAAAAATCTCCGACCCGCAGCGGCTTTGCGGTCACCATGCGTATTCAGCGGGAACAGCAGCAGGTGCTGCGACTTCAGGACCTGGGCCTGCCGACTTGTATTGCGGCGGGCTTGAGACTGCTAATTGAGCAACCGGCAGGTATGTTGCTGATCGCCGGACCTACGGGGCAAGGTAAGACCACTACCTTAGCGGCGATTAATCTTCTGATCCCGCCG